>NZ_QKZK01000023.1 GCF_003254275.1 Breznakibacter xylanolyticus
ACACGATCCGACATCAACTAAAGCCACATGGCATCAATAGCGGTTGGCGTGAGATCGTTCGTACCATGAACACCCAAAAAGCGGTGACCACATTGGCGCAAAATCAGCAGGATCAAGTAATCATGATTCGTCGATGCTCTGAGCCAAACCAAAATGTCCGCAAGCTTTACGATGCCCTAAAATACAAATACGCTCCCTTTACAAAGCGAAAATCTGTAGTACACAAATCGGAACTTGAAAATGAACAATTCATTGAAATACAGGCGATGGCTTTGGGATAGCTGCAAAGTGGGTTAATACTTACATCTTGAGACTTCCTTCATGCAAATTCATCAACCAAATACATCAAAAACACGCGATAACAGACATGTGAAGACAAAAAAGCCGGACTTGACATCCGGCTTTTTTTATAATGGCTTTTACAGAAAACGTTTCAATTACATCCGAGGTGGCACCTCGATGCCCAATAACCACATGGCATTCTTAAGAGTCTGCCCCACAGTTTTTGACAACGTCAGGCGTAGATTCCGCTTATCGTCGTTTTCTTCGAACAAGATGGGCGAATCGTGATAAAACTGATTAAATTCCTTGGCCAGGTCGTAAGCGTAGTTGGCCACCAACGCAGGGCTATAGGTTTGAGCAGCCTCACTGACCACAGTCGGGAAACTGGTAAGCATGCGCACCAGATTGTTTTCCTTATCGGTGAGCGCTACATCGCCAACTTCGTCGTGATGTGTCATCCCTTTTTCAACAGCCTTGCGGAACACCGATTGAATGCGCGCATAGGTATATTGTATGAACGGTCCGGTATTGCCGTTAAAGTCGATGGATTCACGAGGATTGAAGGTCATGGTTTTGCGAGGATCAACCTTCAGCATATAATATTTGAGGGCTCCCAGGGCGATCATGCGATAGATGGCCTCTGCTTCCTGCTCAGAATACCCATCGAGCTTGCCCAGCTCCTTAGACATCTCGCGTGCAGTATTGATCATCTCAGCCACCAAATCATCAGCATCGACCACTGTGCCTTCGCGCGATTTCATTTTGCCTTCGGGCAGCTCCACCATGCCGTATGAAAAGTGCACCAAGTCCTTACCCCACGAGAAGCCTAATTTATCGAGCACCAGCGACAACACCTGAAAATGGTAATTTTGCTCGTTCCCCACCACATACACCATCTTGTCGATGGCATAATCGTCGAAACGCAATTTGGCTGTACCAATATCCTGAGTCATGTACACACTGGTTCCGTCGCTGCGCAACAACACCTTTTCGTCGAGTCCGTCGGACGATAAATCGACGCGCACGCTGCCATCGTCCTTACGATAGAACACGCCTTTTTCCAGGCCGTCGAGCACCATGTCGCGCCCGTAAGTATATGTCTGAGACTCGTAGTATGTTTTGTCGAAATCAACGCCAAGGGCTTTGTATGTTTCGTCGAACCCCTTGTAAACCCAGCTGTTCATCATTTTCCAGATGCCAACCACTTCGGGATCGTTTTGTTCCCAAAGGAGCAGCATCTCACGGGCTTCTTTCATCAATTGGCTTTGAGACTCAGCCTCGTCCTTATTAAGACCTTGCGCCTGCAATTGAGCCAACTCCTGTTTGTATTCTTTATCGAACTTCACATAAAAGTCGCCCACCAGGTGGTCACCTTTGATCCCGGTCGAATCGGGCGTTTGACCCTCGCCCCACTTTTTCCAGGCGAGCATAGACTTGCAAATATGAATCCCACGATCGTTGACAATGTTGGTTTTCACCACGCGAAATCCGTTGACAGCAGCGATGCGCGAAAGTGAAAAACCCAACAGATTATTGCGAATGTGTCCAAGGTGGAGGGGTTTATTGGTGTTGGGCGACGAATACTCAATCATCATCAAAGGCGAATCATCAGCTGGCTTTACAAAACCGTGATCGACATTGGCAACCATCTTATTGAGCTCGCCAATCCAAAATTGATGTGAGAGATTGAGGTTCAAAAAGCCCTTCACGACATTAAACGAATCGACAGCCGATAAATGAGCCTTCAAAAATTCACCAATCTCGGACCCAGTCTGCTCGGGTCCCTTTTTAGAGACTTTGAGATAAGGGAAAACCACTACGGTTAGGTCACCTTCCAAATCCTTACGGGTAATCTGAACCTGCACCGATTCATCGCTCACGGTGGCCTGATACAACTCACCAATGGCCCGACTCACCAGGGCCTTTATTGTGCTCTCAATTTCCATTGATCGTGATGTTAAATGACATTAAACCGACGCAAACAGATGTTTACGCCAACAAGGTCGCAAAATTAATAAAATGCGTGATAAAACGGCAGGGCTCACATTTGCATCACGAGAGATTATTGTGGCGATAATCAAAAAACAAACAATCCTGATAAAACAGTCAATCTACACACTGGACATCATGAATCACAAAGCTTTAAATAAAACACAGCGTAAGAATAAACGCTGACGCATAGCCACCGAGGTTTTTGAAGTTATGATGTACGTTTGAGATACAAATATATCTGTGTTAAAATAAAAAAGCAGATAACTCAAAAGATTTATGTAGTAGCCAACCAATATGTATGGGATTCAATGTCGTGAAGTTAGTGCGATTCACAAAAGAGACAAGAAGGTGATTAGACTAAAGACAGATAGATTAGACTAAAGAGACGATGAGAACACATTTAAACAGATGTTCTCATTTCATCATCTGTCTCATCGTCTTATTTCATTTTCTCTTCACTAAATGATATTGGTATGGGGTTATAAAAAATGCTTACGCCCCGTAAAGGCTTTCAATATCTGCATTTCGTTCATCGAAGGGCGACGCCCAACGTTAATGCTTCGGCTCTTACAGAGCTAAAAAACCGTCAGCAAAATTTAATCTATTAAAGTAGAATTGACATGAGAAACAAAGAACTCTTATCCATTGCACTCAAAACGGGAAAGTGGTATATTTACAAGAAAAGCCATGACAACACTTACGATCACCGACACGACCATTGAAAAATATTTTTCATTTCTGAACAAACTTGACAATAACTCAAAGAAAAGACTCATCATGAAACTCTCCGAATCGTTACATAAACGGGAACATAGCTCATTCAATATAGAAAACATCTATGGGGCATGGGAGGATACAAGAGATTCAGATGAAATTATCAAAGAGATACAAGAAACCAGAATCAATCAACCAGACACTGAGACATTTGAATGAAATATCTGCTTGACACCAACATCTGTATCCATTTTTTCAGAGGTAAATTTGACCTCATCCAAAAATTTAAACAGGTTGGATTACAAAATTGTGCAATTTCCGAAATCACACTTGCAGAACTGGTTTATGGGGCAGAAAAAAGCCATCATCCCATAAAAAATTTAGATATTATTGATCAATTTGCATCTCAAACCACGATACTACCAATTTTCGACTCAATATATACCTACGGCAAGGAAAAAGCAAGACTTAGAAAATCCGGCAGTATGATTAGTGACTTTGATCTATTGATTGGATGTACTGCAATAGCAAATAAACTAATCATGATAACAGAAAACACCAAAGAATTCAATCGGATTAAAGGAATTAGTATCGAAAACTGGATTATTAGATAGGCTCATCTAAAACAGGTGGAAATCGGATAAGAAACAACATTCAAACCATTATGTCACGGCCTATGAACCGGGCATGCTCATTAATCTTACATTTCAAGATTAAATCGACTCCTAAAAGTGTTTTCTTCTCAAAATAACCAGCTTGATAGAATTACAATCAACAATTTATCAGTGTTTTAGAATTATCGAAATTCGTGTTCATCGACAAAGTCGCTTTGCGCAGCAAAGAATTCGCGGATAAATAACTTCTCCGAGTGGACTCACCACTTACAATTCCCAAAAAGCCATCCACTTCACTCATCCCCATCAAAATAAATGGTGATCACATACTCACTGTCGATGGGCTGCCCAAAGCGGGTGGCCGGAACCCACTCCCACGACTTGGGCATGGTGTCCATGACCCGCATCACTTCGGCATCGAGTAACGGATGGGTCTTTTCGGACAGATAATAGGACCACATTTTACCTTCCTTGTTAATTTTAAGCGTCAACACCACTTTCCCTTTCAGGTTCATGTCGTAAGCCTCCTGAGGGTAGTTGATGCTGCGCAAAAAATGATACGGAATAAAAGGACTCCCCAGAAACAGGCAGGGCGTTTCGATGTTCACATCCCACTCGCCCGACATTTGGGTGACCCGGCGGGTTTCGAAGTCATACTCGTAATCGAACACTCCCTTGAGATTGTAAAAACGCCACAAACCGGCACGTTTACCGCTAACGTATTGTCCCCGCTCGATGATTTTGTCTTTGTAGAACAAGCGATAATAGCCATTTCGCACAGAAGTATCGGATTTGAGGGCTTCAAACTCCATGCGAAAGGTCAGGTCGTTGCGAATGATTTTGGTGTTTTGCGACAACAACGCAACTGACATGCCCAACCACAGTGTCATCAAAAGGGGGTAAAAGAGTTTCTTCAAGGTCGAATGTTTTTGATAGACTTTAAAAATAGACATTTTAACCCAAACAGAAAACGTGCCAAAGGAGCAAAAAAAAAACGCCCGACGGGTCGGGCGTTTTTTTTATAAGAGAGAGAAATTACCACCAACGAGGGTCGCCGGCAATTTTATAGCCGTCAAACTTCTCATCCTTCAATGTGAAATCAAAATCAGCAGGGGCTTTAAACAGCTCAGTCCAATCTTTGCTATATAATAAAACACCATCTAATGCACCGGTTGGAGCAGTTGCATCAACCGCATAATACCACACGAAATCAGAAGATTTATAGCAAGAAGAGAAATCCGCAGATTTAGAAGCCCGGAAGCAAATCGAACCGTTCACTGCATCACGCGATTTAGCAAAAATACACTTGCTAAACTTGAAATCGGCACTTGAACCATTGAAGTCAAACATATAGCTTTTACCATCACTAATGGGAGAATTTGTGAACGTACATTTCTCAACAGTCACCTTGGTGGTCTTTGTAGGATTCTTTGTATTTACAAATACCTTATCAGCATAAGAAACTGTTGAATTAATCAGACTCATCTCTCCAATCACTGCAGCAGCATTATCGGCATTCGCAATTCCAAAACCTGCAATATAAGTAAAGATACAATTAGAAGCAGAAAACTTCTCAATGGTTGCAGCAGCCTGAATACGGCATACGCCACGGAAGAATTTGAAGGTACAAGCTTTAAATGTCAAATGCTTAAGAACGGCATCAGCCTCAGCACTACCAATATTGAAAAGATATTTTCCACCATAATTAGCTGTTGTTTCATCAACACCAGGCGTATAAAAATGGATGTTTTCAAATTCGATCCCTTTCGTTGTCGCAGCAGGAGTCAACTTAAAGTTACTGCTCATTTCCAACTTCGCCTGACCATCTAATGAATAACCGGTCACAAATTTGATGTCATTTGCAGTAAAGGTCAAACCGGAAATCTTATAAGTCACCCCTCCCTTCAAAATAACAACACTGCTATCAGGAAGACTGGCCACAAAGTCAGTAGTAAGATAAGTGTAAGCTACCTCATCCGTCAAGTTACGCAAATCGGTAAACACCTTATACTCCTGACGTGCCAATGTTTTAAACACCTTTTTCCCACGATAATCGGCATCCGGAACAGCAGCGAATGCTTCACCTTCGACCGGTTGTGTCGGCATTGTACCCACATAAGCTTTCACCTTATAAGAAGTCGAAGGCTTCAACTTATCAACAATGGCCAACTTATTATCAGAAACGCCGGAAATATCGAAACGTTGCAAGATACTGTCTTTGGCATCAGTCAGATCGATGAAAGAATATTTTTCATCCCCATCTTCCCAACGAACAACCACTGCAGTGTCAATCAATTCACTGGCCACAATATTCTTCAACGAAGTGGGATAATCAGTACTTGTCACGGCCGCGCAAGTGAAATACTTCGACTCAATAGAGGCACCAACAGCTTTCACCAACACGGTATAGTTAACATCCCAAGTAAGGAATTTCTCATTCCCAAAAGTAAACGTTGTTTCAGTCGTCGTGCCCTGATCAACCACTTTTGATGAATCGTAATACACGGTACCATTCACCACCGAATCAGCCTTAAACAGAGTCATCTCGTACTTTTCAGCACCGGAAATGGGAGCTTCTAAATCAACATTTATTAAAGGTCTCAAATTTTGAGTTGTCGCAGACAAAACACCATAGGGACGGAACAAACGGGGCGCATCCCCAAGCTCATCATCATCCTTACAACCGGTAAACAGCACCGAGCTGACGGCCAGACAAAGAGCAATGTTCTTTAAAATATTATATTTCATAAACATAGAATTTCAATTTATTATTTAACCAAACCGTAACCATCATTGCTCAGTTTACCATCACTGGCAGATGTAATCGAATAAGGAATCGGTAACAGATAAGGTACTACACTCTTGGCAACACCACTACCCGGCACATAATCAGTACCTGTATAACCTTTATAACCATAACGAATCAAGTTGCAAGGGTCATAGATTTTGTTCCCCAAATCGTCAGTAATAGAGTTACCCTTATCATCTTCCTTAGCTGACATTAAACCGCTTAACCAGTTTAATTTCACAAAGCTACCACTACCGGCTTTCAAATCGTCATATTTTGAAACCGTTGAAGTTGGATATTGATCCTCTTCAAGTTTCGTAAACGGATCATTCTTGAACTGAATCACTTCACATTCTTTTCCGGTAATCGCAGAAGTTCCTTTAACCAAGGTATAAAATCTCACATCAGGTAAAGCAGCATATTGTGCGACTTCAGGATTCTCCAAATCAATGCCAACGGCAGCTTTTCCCATATTGTAAAGCGTGGACGTTACTTCTTCAATTTTTTCACCATAAAGATTCCAACGCACCAAGTCAAACTTGCGAAGACATTCACCACCAAATTCCCAGGCACGCTCATTAACAATGGCATTAAAGAAACTATCATAAGATGAATTGGCAGCCACATAATTATCAACTTTTTCAGCATGCTCAGTGGCATCAAAAGCGCGACGACGAACTTGTTTTAAAGCTTCTATGGCACCAGAGGTAGGACCACCATTGATCTCATTTTCAGCTTCAGCATACATCAAAAGCACATCCGAATAACGCATCACAGGCCAGTTAATACCTGTTGATTTAGAAGAAGAAGAACCGGGAGACTCTTTTAACCACAAACGGCACCATTTACCGGGATCAATCGACACCACGCCATTCACACTCTCTTTAGATTCAGTTTTATAACGCACCAATGAACAAGTCGCGTCACGACGGGTATCTTTTTTGTCAAAAGAATAGTAATAACTTACAGGAAAAGTGATATATGAAGTCCCTGCACCATAAGTTCCTCCTTCAACCGACAAACCGATACACCAACCTACATCACCACCTTGGTTTTTCCCAAAAGCAACTTCATAAATCATATCACCATCGTTATTCACAGTATACTCGCATTGATCCTTAAAGATTTCAGCAAATTTGGGCGACAAGGTGTGCTTTTTAGCCTGAATGAGCGTATCGGCATAATCACGGGCAATTTTGTAATAATCCATGTAATCAGCAGGGCGAACCATGGTTCCATTAGCCTGCATAGAGTAACCTGCACGGAACATCGACAAACGAGTAATTAAGCCCAAGGCAAAATCGCGGCTCATGCGCTCAACACCACCGTTCAAATCCTTAGCCCATTTCATACCGCCTTGGTGATCGATTAGGTTTTGAATACAACGGCTATAAATGGTATCCTTGCTAACTCGCGTAGAAGTACCTGCATTGAGGGCACTAGAAGGCTCTTCGGAGAAAGGCACATCGCCCCAATAATTACACACCAAATAATACCAATATGCACGGATACAATAAGCTTCACCCAACATTTGTTTCATATCGGCATCACCAGACAGATAGAGAGGGCTATTTTTAATTCCCTGAATGCACTGATTCGCACGGTCAATAGCTAGATAGCTATTGCTCCAAGCATTTTTAATATCACTCCAACCTTCGAGGGCACCACCATTGAGTTCCCAAACACCAATACGGTGAGCTGTTTGATTGGCAGCATTGGGAGCACTATTTTCTTCCACATCCGTATTCTGTAAAAACACGTTGGACATCCGCGAGGTATACGGATCCTGTGCAAACGGAGCGTATGCACCCATAATCATTTTGTACGCATCTTCGGTAGAAGAGAACACATACTCCGTCTCAAATGAAGAAGGTGACTCAGGGGAAAGATAATCCTCGCAAGATGTCAAGGAGAGGGCACTTCCCACGGCCAAAATATATAACAATTTATTTTTCATCTCAATATCATTTAAAAATTAGAAAGTAACGTTCACACCAAAAGTCCAAGACAAACTCTTAGGATAGGAAGAGTAGTCAACACCGGGGGTTAATCCGGAAGTAGAACTTGAACGAACAGGGGTACTTACTTCGGGGTCATATCCACTATAGTTAGTCCAACAATAAATGTTGTTAACAGATGCATACATCCGGAAATTTTGGATATAAACTTTGCTCAACAAAGACTTAGGAATGGAATAACCAAGGGTAATGTTTTGCAAACGCAAGAATGAACCATCTTCGATAGCCCAAGAATGAGGTACCACATTGGCATTACCAAACGACAAAGGCGACCAATATTCTTTAGCGTTAGCCCCTTCGTTGTATTGTGCCAAATCTTCTAATGACGTTAACACATTTCCACTCTCATCAATATATGAATAACGGTTATCCTGACTCATAAAGCCTAACAAGTTAGGATTAGTGGTGCGATACTTTTGAGAGCTGGCAATTTTGTTGGCATTGTAAATATCATTGCCATACACCCAGTTGAACATTACAGATGCATCAAACCCGTAAAAAGTACCATTTAAGCCAAAACCACCGGTATGCTTAGGAGCAGTACGACCAATGATCTGACGGTCATTGAGATCAATCACACCATTACCATCCAAATCTTTAAATTTGACAGCACCGGGACGTACTCCAATGCTACCTGATGCAACACTGCTTTTGGGGGCAACAGGTTTACCATCTTCCCCTGTTTTTACAACATACTTTGTGCCATTATAATCAGAAAAATCGGTGGTTTTATAATAAC
Organism: Breznakibacter xylanolyticus; assembly: GCF_003254275.1. Lineage (GTDB taxonomy): Bacteria > Bacteroidota > Bacteroidia > Bacteroidales > Marinilabiliaceae > Breznakibacter > Breznakibacter xylanolyticus. The sequence goes on from NZ_QKZK01000023.1 coordinate 9,148, forward strand.
CATCTGTCACAAAACCATAAATCAAACCAATGGGTTGCCCTACAATCACGCGATAGTCATCGGCTCCAGTCAAGTCGGTGCTTGCCCAACCGGAATTATATTCCTGCTCAACAATTCCGTCAGCAAGCTCATCCACCTGAGAACGGTTGAAAGCAATGTTGAAGTTAGCAGACAATGAGAAGTTTTTCTTTTCAATGATGTAAGCATTCAAAGCCAACTCAATCCCTTTGTTGGATGTTTTACCCACATTGAGTTGCTGATGAGTATAACCGGGTGCAACGACAGGACTGGTAATCAACAGATCTTCAGTTGAATTCCAATATGCATCCAGGTTACCGCTAATACGCTCATCGAAGAAACCAAAGTCCAAACCGGCATTACGAGTAATGGTCGTTTCCCATTTCAAATTAGGATTGGCCAGAATGGTATTTGTAGGTGCGTAATAAGCATTGGTTGTTTCACCCACACCATAGGTCTTCGCATTGTATATCTTATAATCGAGCTTATAAAGCGAAGAAGCGATGCGGTTATTACCGGCAGTACCATAGCTGGCACGCAACTTAAGGTTAGAGATAAAATCGAATCCAGCCATAAATGACTCCTCTTTAATACGCCAAGCCACAGAAGCAGCCGGGAAATATCCCCATTGGTTACCTTCAGCGAACTTGCTGGAACCATCGGCACGGAAAGTCAGTGTCAGCAAATACTTATCCATGAAGGTGTAATTGGCACGACCAAAGAAAGAAGATAAGTTATCATCAGGTGATACATACGAAGAAGTGGTCATGGCACCGGTAGCACCAGAGTTCAAAGCAATGTTTGCAAAGATTTTTTCAGGCGACATGGTCTCTGAGAAAAACTTCACTTTCATATAGTTATAATCACTACTTGAAGAAGTGGCTTCCTGACCTACGAGGACGTTCACTTTATGAATGTCAGCAAATGTCTTATCATAATTAAGCGTGTTTGCGACGCGGTATCGACCTACGGTAGTCTTGTCCCAGTCAACCAAGGGCAAATTTTGACCTTCATTAGAAGAAACAGAGGTTTGAGGCCCCCAATAATTTTTGGTATCAATAAATCCATATTCATAACCACCTTCGAGACGATATGTCAAGCCTTTGAGCATCTTCCATGTAACACCCCCTGTAAAGTTATAAGTATTGGTTTCTTTACGTTTCCAATACTGAGCGGCCTTATCGGAAAGAGACATCGTAGAAGTCAGATATTGCTCATACTCCTCTTCAGTATCGAACATGGATGGATTAACCTTAACCATGCCCAACAAACCATCTACAGGAGCCTTGCTCACAGCTTCGTAAGTACGCACTTTATAAGAACCACCTGATGATCCGGAACCATCCACATTGGTATCAGAAATACGTGCAGAAAAATCAAGCTTCAGGTTTTTAGCAATATCATGGTTGATTTTAAAATTCAGGTTCAAGCGGTTGTACCCATCAGTTTTCATCAAACCTTCATCATTGTTATAAGTCGCACCCAAATTGAATTTGGTTTTTTCGGTACCACCAGACACATTCAAATTATGAGAATAAGACATTACCTCATTACCGAACATATCTTCCTGCCAATCTTTACCATCAATGTATTTATACAAATCAAGATCTTCATAAACACCAAAAGCCTTCTCAAACTTGATCAAATCACTGGAACCGGCAATGGCATTTAACTCATAATTGAATAAGGCAAACTCATAAGGACTGAGGACATCAACTTTGCGCGCCATTTTTTTGGTCTGCACATAGCCATTATAATTCACTTCTGTGCGTCCTTCCTTCGCCTTTTTGGTGGTAATAATGATAACCCCGTTAGCTCCCTGAGAACCATAAATTGCAGTTGAAGAAGCATCTTTCAACACGTCGATGGTTTCAATGTTACTTTGATCAATATCATTGATACTTTTCACAGGAAAGCCATCCACAATATATAAAGGAGAGTTGTCACCTGTTACCGAACCGCCACCACGAACGCGAATAATCATTTCCGCATCGGGCGAACCGTCGGCAGAAGTAATTTGCACACCGGCCAAACGTCCGGTCATGGCTTGAGCAGCATTGGCTACGGGCATTTTCTGAAGGACTTCGCCACTTACAGAAGAAACAGATCCCGTCAAGTCTTTTTTCTTAGCCGTCCCATACCCAATGGCCACCACCTCATCCAACTGCTTAGTATCAGAAGCCAAGGTCACGTTGATGGCATTGCGACCTTGCACAGCTTGTTTTTGTGGAATAAAGCCAATGAAAGAGAAAACCAGTGTGGCGTTAGAAGGTGCCGAAATTTGGTAGTTACCGTCGAAATCAGTGATGACCCCGTTGGTTGTCCCTTCGACAACGATGTTCACGCCCGGAATGGGTTCATTGGTACCGGTCTCCACGACCTTCCCTTTAATCTGAATGTTTTGCGCCAAAGCAGGGAAAACACTCAGACACATCATGCACACAAAGAGCAGCGCAGCTCTGGAGAATGTACGCACAGATGTTCCTCTGTTTGCATTTTGATCTTTGATCATAACCTCATACATAAATTATTGTTTGGAAATAAATTTTAAAATGATTCACCCTTTTCAATATGAATTGTCAACAAAGGGAAAATGGCCTTAGATGACGATGGTAAAACTAAAAATTTGTTAACGCGCCGATGTGTAAATATTGATTGCATGACCGCAAATATTGACGCACAGGAAAAAACAATTTGTCCACCATTTTTTTCACCGACTGAATACCAGACCAATAGAAAACATCAAAAATTACACACGCACACGAGAAGCAATGCAGAAGCTTAACAAGCGTTAAAAAGAGAATCAATAAAAGCGGGTAATGTGGCTGTTCTTTCTAATTGAAGTGATTGAATGAAGCGCAGAGGAAAAAAAGGTTTAGAGAGGCACGGAGTTTTTTGAGGTTGTGATACGCGTTTGAGATGCGATGATACCTGGTTAGAAAAAGAAAAGACTAGGAGTGAGAGATTGTTCACACGACTGAACAAAATTGACCAAGACTAAAGCAGAACACCAAAATACAACACAAAGCCTCCCTATGATTTCACCCCTATTTCTTCGCCCCTGCTTCGGGACCGCTTCGAGGCTTCTTCGGGTCTTCTTCGACACCGCTTCGACACCGCTTCGACTCATAGTCGAAGAAACCCCGAATAAGGCACGAAGATGGTATGAAGAAAGCCCCATCGGGGCCAAGTATCGGTAGCATTTTGAGGAATCGATTTTCTTTTGCCCTAATTGGGGCAAAAGAATCAACCAACCAATTGTTTTCTACCTTTCTTTTTCCCTACGGGGAAACTTTAATACCCATCAAAAATCCCTTGGTCATATCAACGCCAATATCTCGTTTGTCTTTCCTTGAGATAATTTGTGAGCCACACTTAATGCTGCAAATAATAAACCCCGACCCTTAATTGACATTTCTAATAAATGGGATAATACGGGATATTATTTAACTCAGTGTTACTTTGTGTTTGCTCAGTGCAACTTAGTGTTATACTAAATCTTTCACGGAGTAAACGAACCCATAATTCAAATTCATAGGTTTTTTAAACACATGGAAAAAATATCTATCTTCAACAACCTGAAAAAACAACATCATGGAACCCGTTAAATATCATGCCATCGCTCTGGACGACAACTATGTGGGAGGCCGTCGTTCGGGAGAACTAACGCTTGAAACCGGCAGCGTTGTGTTTCGCCACAGCGAAGGCGTCATCACCTGGCCGCTGAACGAGGTCGAATTTTCCCGTGGCGGTGCCGGCAACGCGCTGGTTTATATCAAACACCGAACCATCGCCACGCCAACGCTTTACACGAGCGACAAAAAAATCATCAAAGATACCGCCTTACAAGGCAACTACGCCACTCGCGACAACATCAGGGTACTCCGGGCAGGGCATCAAAGGAGTCGGCTCATCACTCTGGCAGTAGTGCTGCTGTTACTGAGCCCCCTTGCACTTATTTTTACGTTTCGGAGCAGCATTGTGAGCAGTATTGCCGACCACATACCCGTGTCGTATGAACAAAAGGTGGGCGACAACCTCTTTACCTTAGTGTCGTCGGGCTACAAAATCATTGAAGACACCACACTGAATCAACACTTCAACAACATGGTGGCGCCCCTGGTGAAGCAGGTGAGCGACACAACCCACCATTTCGACTTTTACATGATCAGCGACACCACCGTGAACGCTTTTGCGCTGCCGGGCGGCAAGGTGGTGGTCAACAGCGGTCTGATCCTCAAAAGCGACCAATGGAGCGAGATACAGGGGGTGCTGGCGCACGAAATTGCCCACGTAACGCTTCGCCACCACGTGCGCGGCGTCATTAATCAACAAGGACTCTTTTTTCTCATCTCGGCACTGGTAGGCGGCTATTCCGACATGGTGGCCACGTTGGCCGGGTACGGCAGCCACCTGGAGTCGCTCATGTACAGCCGCAAGTTTGAGTTTGAGGCCGACAACCGGGCGGTCGATTACCTGCAACAGGCCGGCGTGGATGCCAACGGGATGATTTCGTTCTTCGAAAAGCTGCAAAAAGCCCACCCGGAGGACATCACCAGCGGCTTCACCAAAATTATGAGCACCCACCCTCCCACGGGTGAACGCATCGACAACCTGAAATCACGCATTCAAGCATACACGCCGGCATCGCAACCCGAGCCGGCGATAGACATCAAAAGTTTTCAACAATTATTACAGAAACAACTTTAACCAACAACAATTATGAACTTGACATTTGAAGGACAACCTTCGTTTACGTTTGTGCATGTTGACCTGGAGCCGGGCGAATCGTTCACGGCCGAATCGGATGCCATGGCCAGCATGGATGCCGATGTGGATATGTCGGCCAAATTTAACGGTGGCCTCTTTTCGGGTCTCACCAAGAAGTACCTGGGCGGTGAGAGCCTGTTTGTGAACGTGTTCACCAACCGCACCTCGGCCAAGAAACGGGTTACCATCACCCAGCCGGTTCCCGGGGGCATGATGGAAAAGGAACTCAACGGCGAGAGCTTTTGTCTGCAACCCGGAGCCTACGTATGCTCGACCCCCGGCATTAAGCTGGGCGTGAAATGGGCCGGTTTTGCTTCATTCATCGCCCGTGAGGGATTGTTTAAACTGGTGGTATCGGGTCACGGCAAGGTGATCTTCGGCAGCTTTGGAGCATTGGTCGAAAAACAAGTGGAGGGCGAATACATCGTCGACTCTAGTCACCTGGTGGGCTACGACCCGCAGATGAAACTAAGCATTCAGATGGCGGGCAACCTCATTTCGAGCATGACCAGCGGCGAAGGCTTTGTGACCCGCCTGCGCGGCAACGGGAAAGTCATCATGCAGTCGCGCAGCCTCTCGGGAATGACGCACTGGATTAATCCGCATCTGTTTTAATGAAGTAGAAAGAAGCAAGATGTAAGTATCAAGACACAAGTATCAAGATGTAAGACTTTAGGCATCAAAACCACTGCACTTCTTGCACTCTTGCACTCTTGCACTTCTTCACACACTTAACCATCAAATAAAAAATCAATGAACATCGATATCATTTTACGCCCGGGCAGCACCATGGCCAAAGTCAGCCTGACGCCCGGCGAACATTTAACGGCCGAGGGGGGCAGCATGGTGGCCATGAGCCCGGGAGTGAATGTCACCACCACGACCTACAAACGCGAACAAGGCAACATTTTTGGCGCCATCAAACGGGTATTTTCGGGCGAAAGCTTTTTTATGAACCACTACACGGCACCCTCGCAGGGCGGCGAAGTGTGGGTGGCACCAACGCTCATGGGCGACATGTTTGTGCAGGAGCTGCAGGGACAAAAAATCATTGTGCAGTCGGGCTCGTACGTGGCCAGCTCCGAAGGGGTGAATGTGGACTTCAACTGGCAGGGCTTTAAATCGCTGCTGTCGGGCGAAAGCATGTTTTGGCTCTCGGTGAGCGGACAGGGCAAGGTGCTTATCAACTCGTACGGGGTCATTTATCCGGTGAAGGTGGATGGCGAGTACATCGTTGACACCGGCCACATTGTGGCATTTGACGAAACGCTCAACTTCAGCATCACCAAAGCCGGCAAAAGCTGGATGTCGTCGTTCCTGGGCGGCGAAGGGTTGGTGTGCAAATTTAAGGGCAAAGGAACCGTATGGTGCCAGAGCCACAACCCCAAATCATTCGGCTACTCCATTGGCCCCAAACTCAAACCCCGAAAATAAGCATCCATGAACGAGAAATTTGAATATCAACTGGAAGGTCAGCCCGATTTTAGCCTGCTGACCGTCAACATACCTGCCGGTCGCACCCTCAAGGTGGAAGCCTCGGCCATGGCATCGATGGACACCAACATTAAAATGAAGACCCGATTCAAGGGAGGTTTTTCGCGCCTGTTCACGGGCGAATCGCTCTTCATCAACGAGTTCACGGCGCAGAATGCGGCCGGCGAAATCAAAATCGCCCCCGGTGCCCCCGGCGACATGATACACCATTACCTGAACAACGAAACCATCTACATTCAAAGTTCGGGTTACGTGGCCTCATCGCCCGAAATCGACCTCAACATGAAATGGCAGGGACTCAAAGGCTTCTTCAATGGCGAGGGTCTGTTTCTGGTGAAATGTACCGGCACTGGCGACCTGTGGCTCAACAGCTTTGGCGGCATCGTGGAGATTGACGTGAAAGACGGTTACACGGTAGATACCGGTCACATCGTGGCCTTTACCGAAGGCCTGAGCTACCGCGTGACCAGCGTGGGTGGCTACAAGTCACTCTTCTTCTCGGGCGAAGGACTTGTGTGCCAGTTTTCGGGACAAGGCAAGGTGTGGATTCAGTCGCGCAAAATCAACCCCTTTGCGGGATGGCTGCACCCGTTTAGACCTAAGGCGTCGAACAATTAAAAATTACTCTTACATGATTTAACCGCAAAGGGCGCGAAGTGAGGAACGCTAATCGACAAAGTCGCTTTGCCTTAGCAAAGAAAGTGCACGGAGTATTTCTTAGCGATCTTGGCGTCACCTTGGCGTCTTTGCGGTAAAGAACTATAGGTTCTACCGCTGAGGGCGCTCTTAGGTTTAAAGTTTCATAGAAGATCATCAAAAGACAGAAAACGGGATGTCCCAAATGGGGTGTCCCGTTTTTTTTTGATGAAAGTGATTGATGAAGCGTTGGGATCGGGACGAAGTGACCCACCATCGCACAACGCCCTCACCTGCCAACCGTCCCAAAGTGACATCCCATTCAAACAACAGACATCGTGAGATAAAAACAGCATCAAATCGAACAATAATCCACCCATTCCCGTCAGATTTTTCACATCCAAAAGCACAAAAAGCAGTAATCTTGACATAGCATAATTGAAGCAATAACAATACGGAGGAGTGGAAGAGTGGAGAAGTGGAGAAGTGGAGAAGTGGAAGAGTGGAAGAGTACCAACATTCAATTATCACATCTCACAGTTCGTAAAACATCGTCATTGATGGGAAATACGCTTGAAATACAATCAACAACAAATTATAACGGAATGAAAAAACTGCTTATCAGCATGGCCCTGATCATTGGCGGGGCATTGAGCGCAACGGCGCAACCACAGGGATGGATCAACGTGACGAAAGAGGGCGCCAAAAATGATGGCAAAACCCTGACCACCGCCGTCATCCAAAAATGCATTGACCGTGCGGCACAACAGGGCGGCGGCGTCGTTTACATTCCTGCGGGCGACTACCTCACGGGTGCCATCAAACTAAAAAGTAACATCACCCTGCACATCGACGGGGGTGCCACGCTCAAGTTTTCCGATAATCCCGACCACTACCTCCCCTTTGTGAAGGTGCGCTGGGAAGGGGTGATGATGAACAGCTTTTGCCCGCTTATCTATGCCGACAGCGTGGAGAATGTCACCATTGAAGGACGCGGCGTGCTTGACGGGCAGGGCAAGAAATGGTGGAACACCACCCTGGCCAACATCGCCGAGATTAAGAAAAACGGCGACCTGACCAACCTGAACCATTACCAAAAGATGTGGATGGAGGCCAACCCCAACATTGAGGTGTCGGACTACTACAAAAACACCCTTAAGCGACGCTTCTTCCGCCCACCGTTCTTCCAGTTGCACCATTCCAAAAACATCCGCATCGCGGGGGTGAAGTTTACCAACTCGCCCTTTTGGACCATCAATCCCGAGTTTTGCGATAACCTGACCATCGACGGGGTGACGGTCATCAACCCCGACTCGCCCAACACCGACGGCATCAACCCCGAGTCGTGCAGCAACGTGCACATCAGCAACTGCCACATCAGCGTGGGCGACGACTGCATCACCATCAAGAGCGGACGCGATGCCGACGGACGACGTCTGGCCGACCCATGCGAAAACATCACCATCACCAACTGCACCATGCTGAGCGGCCATGGCGGCGTGGTTATTGGCAGCGAAATGAGCGGCAGCGTGCGCAAAATCACCATCTCCAACTGCGTGTTCGATGGCACCGACCGGGGCATTCGCCTGAAGGCATCGCGCGAACGGGGCGGCGTGGTGGAAGAGATTCGCGTGGACAACATCGTGATGAAAAACATCCAGCGCCAGGCCTTTACCTTCGACCTGTTTTACGACAAGAGTCTGCCCGAGGGGCCGGTGACCGAAAAAACGCCCAGCTTCCGCAACATACACATCAGCAACGTGACGGCCACCGAGGTGAAACAGGCCGGCATGATTTTGGGAATCCCCGAGATGCCCATCCAAAACCTGACGTTCCACAACATCAACATCGAAGCAGAGACCGGGTTCGACATCACCACGGCCAAAAACATCGAGTTTCACAACGTGACCATCGACACACAAAAGGGTGCCGCGTTCAACGTTAAAGCGTCGGCCGATGTGGTGATGAGCAACATTAAAAGCAACCGTCCATTGGCCAACACGCCTGTTGTTCGTTTCGAAGATGTGAAAAACGCGCTGGTGAGCAACTGCTTCCCGCTGTACGCAACCGATACGTTTGCTGAGGTAAAGGGCGCATCGGAAAAAATCTATTTTAACAACAACGCCTTTCACAATGTGACCACCCCGGTGGTGAATCAAAGTGGCGAGGGTGCTGTGATGATGAAATAAAACATGCGTGAAGTGTTAACCGCAAAGGGCGCGAAGTGAGGAATGCAGAGGACGCAAAGTCTTCGCTTGGCGGTAAAAAAACACAGCGTAAGAATAAACGCAGAGGCGCAGAGGCGCTGAGTTATTTTGTTGCGCCATGCGTTTAAATAACAAACTGGTGTGCACTCGGACATTCGTAAAATCAATGATGCGAACTGAATAATATTCACATCCGGAACGAAAAACACATAACGAAACAAACCATAGTCTCCCCCTGGGGGATTAGGGGGCTTAAACTTAAAACATCATGAAAATCAAACAAACCATCCTCATCATCGCAGCCCTGCTGCTGAGCTTGCCCGCATGGGCTTACGACATTGTGGTGGCCAAAGATGGCAGCGGCGACTTTAAAACGGTGCAGGAGGCCATCATGTCGGTGCGCGACTACACGCCGGTGCCCAAAACCATCTTCATCAAAAAAGGGGTGTACATCGAAAAGGTGGTGATCCCGGCCAATAAATGCGACATCACGCTCATTGGCGAAAGCAAGGACAGCACCATCATCACGCACGACGACCATGCCAACATCAACAAAATGGGCACCTTCAGAACTTACACCCTCAAGGTGGAGGGCAACAACATTGCCATTGAGAACCTGACGGTGGAGAACAATGCCCCGCAACTGGGGCAGGCCGTGGCGCTGCACGTGGAGGGCAACAAATTTGTGATGCACAACTGTCGTCTGCTAGGCAACCAGGACACGCTGTTCACGGGCAACGACTTCAGCATGCAGCTGTACGAGCACTGCTACATTGAGGGCACCACCGACTTCATTTTCGGGCCGGCCACTGTGTGGTTTGAGCAATGCGTGATTCACAGCAAGCGCGACTCGTACATCACGGCCGCCTCCACGCCTGCAGCGAAGAAATTTGGGTACGTGTTCAACCGCTGTCGCCTTACGGCCAACGACGATGTGACCAAGGTGTACCTGGGTCGTCCGTGGCGGGCTTATGCGGCCACTGTGTTTATGCAGTGCGAACTGGGCGCCCACATTCTGCCCGAGGGCTGGGAGAACTGGCGCAACCCCGAGAATGAGAAAACCGCTCGCTATGCCGAATATCGCAACAGTGGCCCGGGTGCCGACCGCAGCAAACGCGTGGCCTGGTGCCGCGAGCTGACCCGAAAAGAGGCTAAGGCTTATACTCAGGCCAATGTGTTTGAGGGATGGAGGTGAGGAGTGGAAGAGTGGAGAAGTGGAGAAGTGGAGAAGTGGAAGAGTGGAGAAGTGGAGAAGTGGAAGAGTGGAGAAGTGGAGAAGTGGAAGAGTGGAGAAGTGGAGAAGTGGAGGAGTGGAGGAGTGGAAGAGTGGAGATAGAAAGAGGACTACACTGGTATAAATACGAAACGGTTCAATGTTACCCCCCTCGGGGGGATGGATATGGGCTAAATTGAAACAAAAGGGTGTCTCCGGAATTGGGGACACCCTTTTGGCATAAACACAAACAAACACAATTTTAAACCAAAAATTTTTCTCGAATACAGAGGCAGAATAAACGCAAAGGCGCGAAGACGCTGAGTTATTTTGTTGCGCCATGCGTTTAAATAACAAAGCAGATAACTCAAAAGAGTGATATAGCAGAGTCAAAATAAACGCAAAGACGCGAAGGCGCTGAGTGAATTTGTAACGCGTTGCGTTTAAATAATCCTTTAAAAACAATCGGCCAGTTCGGGCAATTGCACTTTGATGCTTTCGACGGCCAGGGCGGCCACGCGCATGGCACCGGCGCGGCTCAGGTGGGTGTTATCCTCCACGCCGTTGGGGTGTCCGGCATAGGCACCGGCAGGGGCATGCAGGTAAAAACGTTTGGAGGCTTCGATGCCGGCACCTTCGACCATCAGGTGAGTTTGGGCTTCGAGGTCGATGAGGGGCACAGAGGTCTCTTGCGCCACCGTTTTCATGGCGGCGGGATAGTTGCCGTGGGTATCGTTGAGGCGGCCGTTGGGCAGGAAGTCGCGACGCACGATGGAGGTAAACAGCACGGGGATGGCTCCTTTGGCACGCGCCTCGCTGATCATGCGCTTAAGGTTGATTTGATAAGAGGTTTCGGCGCGGGCATACACGGCGGGTTTCTCCTTTTTTTCGTCGTTGTGGCCAAACTGGATGAAGACATAGTCGCCGGGCTTGATTTTATCGAGCACCGCCTGCCACAGCCCAGTTTCGATGAAGCTTTTGGTGCTGCGACCGTTTTTGGCGTGGTTGTCGACCACAATGCGGGAGGTATCGACAAAAGCAGGCAACACCTGCCCCCAGCCGGTTTCGGGAAATACTTTAGTGGCCTTATTGGCCATGGTTGAGTCGCCCACCATAAAGATGGTGCGTTTGGGCGTTTGAGCCGCCATGAGTAACCACAACAGCGGCAAAAGGAGAAGATACTTCTTCATGATCGCATATGCTTTGATGTTTAGGAAATCAGTTAACCACACAAAAGTATCAATCGCGCCTCAAACAAGCGGGTAATAACTGGGTGAATAGGTGTGAAAATCATTCAACAGACATGCGGCATCAAACCGTTCAAAAAATCAACAAAACAAACTGATTAGAACCGGTGGCGTGTCAAAAAATCCCATGGATGCAACATTATTTACACATCGACGGAGTGCAAAAACGCGAAATTGGTTGAAGATTTATTAACAACTAAATTCAGTTTTTATGAAAAGAATCACTACTCTTTTAGCCGGCATCGCCTTTGCGCTATGCACCAATGTTTTTGCAGCTGAAAAAAACATTGACAACACAACCCTACTAAGTACAGCCATTTCGGAAGCATCAGAAAATGATGTAATCATTTTAGAAGACGGGGATTACATTATTGATGCGAATCTCGAAATCACCAAAGGAATCACCATCAAAGCAAAGAATGCAAAAAAAGCAACCCTTATTGGTGTCGGATTTTCATTCAAAACGCCAAACATTGGCGATGTCATTATTAAAGATTTGGTATTAGAAGGCACAAAAAACATCGATGCGACCTTGACATTATATGTGGCTGACATAAATGGTGCCACCACCCTGAGCAATGTGCTTTTTGAGAATTGCGACATAAATAACTACGGAAACTGCATGTTGAGAGCCAACCGAGCTGAAGGCACCTGCACTAGCTTTAAAGTGAACAACTGCATCATTAAAAAAATGGGATATTCAAACGCATATCCGTTTTTTCAAGCCACCAAAACAAAATTCACCAACAGCCTTGAGTTAACCAACAGTACCATTGCCGATTTTGCCAATGAGTATGTTCAATTCTACGGAACTGTAGGTGGAAATGACGATGCAATCATATTGTTCAAAAACAACACCTTTTACAACACCGTTACGAATGAAGCACGACGTCCTTTTAGCGGGAAATCGGGAAAGATTTATGTCCAAAACAACATCTTTGCAAAGTCGCCGGTTCACACATCAGGTGAAATATCATTTGACAAATCAGTCACTACAGCCGAATTGACCAACAATGTGATTTTCGATTATGCCAATGGGGCTTTGCTGGCAGCAGCCTGGATCACCAAAACCGACAATCAGGAATCGGATCCGGCTTTTAAAAATAGTGCAGAATACAACTTCACCATCCCCGAAGGTTCTTCACTTATCACACTCAACATTGGCGATCCTCGTTGGTTAAAAGGGACCTTAAATTCACTTCCCCAACTGCAACAGGACGAGAACATCCAATATAGCAATGCAACCATCACTAGCAAGCATGCTGCCACCATTCACATCATGACCCTGACCGGCAAAACCGTGCTGCAACAAAGCGACTGCACATCATTGTCGACAGCCTCATTGGCCAAAGGCATCTACCTGGTGCAAGTGACGGCCAACGGCAGCACCCACACGCAAAAAATTGTGGTGCGTTAATGCATCGTCACCTCATTTCACCCAAAGGCTTCGGAACTCACCGAAGCCTTTGCTGCAAAATGCTGTTGATTGAATCAACGGCATCAAACACGCGTGCAAAAGGCCATCTACCCAATCAACGGCGTTTTGCACGCGTGCAAAGGGCTATTGATTGGATCAACGACGTTTTGCACGCGTGCAAAGGGCTGTTGATCGGATCAACGGCATTTTGCACGCTCGCAAAGGCTGTTGATCCAATCAACGGGCTGATGCAAACATGGTCAAAACAAACATGGCCATCCATTGTAACAATGCGTCCACCTTTGAAACCACTTTTTACACATCTTAACAAATAAGAGAGGGTAATTTTACAGCATCAACACAAACAGGCTCGTGAGCCAAAAAACAAAACACCATGTTAAAAGCGCTACAACTCATTACCATCACCACCGCATTATTACTCACACACCTCACACTGGCACAACAGCCGGCCTTTCCCGGCGCCGAAGGTGGCGGGATGTACACCACCGGAGGAAGAGGTGGAAATGTTTACTTCGTGACATCACTCGACGACACATCCACCGGCAACCTCACCACCCGCGAAGGCACCCTGCGGTGGTGCCTGGCTCAAACAGGCCCTCGCACCATCATTTTTAAAGTCGCCGGAATCATTGCACTCAACTCCGCACTCAAAATACCGGCCAACACCACAATAGCAGGTCAAACAGCACCGGGCGATGGCATTTGCCTAAAAAACTACAGCACCACGCTCTCTGGCGACAACATCATCATCCGCTACATGCGGTTTAGGATGGGTGACGAAAAAGCCTACGAAGGCGATGCTTTATGGGGACGTAATTTGTCCAACATCATCATCGACCATTGCTCATTAAGTTGGAGCACCGATGAATGCGGCTCGTTTTACGACAACACCAACTTTACCCTGCAATGGTGCATCCTGTCCGAAAGTCTTCGAAATTCAGTTCACGTCAAAGAAGCCCATGGTTACGGGGGCATTTGGGGCGGCAAAACAGCCACGTTTCACCACAACTTATTGGCTCACCACGACAGCCGAAACCCACGCATGTGCGGATCACGATTCAGCGGACAACCGGAATTGGAACTTGTCGATTTCCGCAACAACGTCATCTACAATTGGGGGGGCAACAGTGGATACGCCGGTGAAGGCGGATCGTACAACTTTGTAAATAACTATTACAAACCCTCCAGCTACTCGAGCAATCCCACACGCATCTTCCAACCCAATGCCTACAATGACGTTTGGGGCACGTTTTATGTCAATGGCAATTACATGCACAGTAGCACAACGGTGACCAATGACAACTGGGTAGGCATACATCCGAACCCAACCACAAAATCAAAAGAAGAACTGAAATCGCTGACCGAATTTACCGTTCCCTATGTCACCACTCACACAGCCCAAGAAGCCTACAACCTGGTTCTCAATCATTGTGGTGCGTCGAAGCGGCGCGATGCCACCGACAAACGGGTCATCAACGAAGTAACCAACGGATTAGCGCCCATGCGCGCCACACTGGGCACCACCCGGGGCGGTCTTATCGACACACAATCAGATGTGGGCGGATGGGATACCTATTCTTATCAAGCGTCAGATGTGCCAACCGACACCGACAAGGATGGAATGCCCGATGAATGGGAACAAGCCAACGGACTCGATGCCAACAATGCTTCGGATCGCAACACAACAGCAGCCTCGGGCTACACTTACTTAGAAGAATATCTCAACGATGCGGCAAAACCCACATCGTCGGCATCCACCAAAAACCGAACCATGTTGACCCATTACCAAACCAACGATGCCAAAAGCCTGGTTCTGACATCCGAAAACAGCATTGCAAACGTCACCATCATCAATCTGCAAGGTCGAATGATGTTGCAGCAATCAGCCAACAACAACGAAGTGACTGTTGACATTCAAAAACTCAACCAAGGCTTGCACCTGGTGCAAATCACTTTCAGCAACGGACAAACAATGACCCAAAAATTCCTCAAAACCCGTTAATCCTCTCCATTGGGATAAAACACGAAGGTCGCAGAGCTGAATGGCTTTGCGACCTTTGTGTTTTTTGTCAGATGCCCCCGACATGGATGAATCGGCACCCAATATAGTTTAGAACAGAAGACCTTAAGACAAAGAGACAGATGATGAGATGAAGAAAGATTTATAGATCCGGTCTTTTCGTCTCATCTATCTGTCTGCCGTCGACCAATCGTCATGTCTTACATCTGAAAAAAACGAAATGCCATGGAATCGATCATTTTATTACATCCAATCGGGCAAAAACGAAAACCCGATGCAGAAGGGATACACTTGCGGGTCGGCCGATTTGGCGAGTCGCGACTGACTGTCGAAGCGGTCGTTGTGGATCCACGCTCCCCCCAGCCACAGGTGTCGCAAAGTTACAGGTTAAGGCTAAAAACAGGCCATAAAAAAAGCGCCCCACCAGGGAGCGCCTTCCTATTCACAAACTTACAAACCTAAAAATTTGAATCATTTATCAATTCTAAACCAGTCCACATCCATCCATCCGCCATCGTTTGAGAATTGCGGACGGGTCACAAACAAACCCACTTTGGCACCAATCCATCGCCCTTCGCGAGCGGTGAAGGTGTTGCCCAGCGACTGGTATTTTTTCCCGTCGGTGCTGTAACTATAGGTACACACGCCCTCTTTGGCCACAGAAACTTTCAGCCACAGGTTGCCATCTTTCAAATTTACTGTCGCATTCACCTTTTCGGGCGTTCCCTTGTCGGCCTTGGCACAGTCGGCCTGCGTGAGCACCAACCCCGCGGGGGTATTTTCAACAAACAGACCGCCATAGTTAAAGCCCATCACCACCAATCCGGCACGTTCGCCGGTAAACTTGCTACTGGGCGTGAAAGTCACCTTAGTGGTGGCCGAGAATTCGGGTGCCGGAAACTTTTGCATCAGCAAATTAGGGACATTCCACAGGTTCTTATAATCGGCAGCGAGGGGTACCGAAAACAATCGGGCATAACCCTTGTGGCCGGCATTAAAAACCCAGGTAGGCTGTGGATTGGCATGCCACTGCCACTGCCACCCAAGGGAGATGCCGTCAAATTCGTCGCTTTCCAGCGGAGTACACACCGGATAGGTAGCTCCCACATTGGGTTTGCGGTGCGACAAAACCGGTTCGCCACAGCCATCACCATCTTTATCAACGCCCATCACCGGCCAGCCATCTTTCCAGGTCATGGGTTGCAGATGCACAATGCGTCCGTAAGCATTCACATCCTGAAAATGGAAAAACCAGTGCTCTCCGCCCGGGGTTTCCACCCACGCACCCTGATGGGGACCGTTGATGGCCGTTTTGCCTTGTGCCAGCACAATCTTTTCCTCGTAGGGGCCATACACGTTTTTTGAACGCATGGCCAACTGCCATCCGGGCTTCACACCACCGGCCGGTGCCAAGATGTAATAGTAACCATCCTTTTTATGAAACTTGGTTCCCTCAACGGTTTCGTGCTTCTCGTGACCATCAAACACAATGCGGCTTTCGGAGATGGCTTGGGTGCCATCGGGGGTCATTTCAAACACGGCCAACACACTCTTGAGCCCGGCACGACTGCCCGCGAAAGCATGCGACACATACGCACGCCCGTCCTCATCCCACAACGGGCATGGGTCGATGAGTCCTTTGCCGGCTTTCACCATCGCCAGGGGCGACCAGGGACCTTCGGCCTTTTTGGCTTTGGTCATCAGAATGCCAAAATCGGGATCGCCCACGTAAATAAAAAACTCACCCTGATGGTAGCGAATGCTTGGCGCCCACATGCCGTTACCATGCTGGGGTTTATCAAACACCGATTCGTATTTCAGGCCGTCGGGAGCCGCAGCGCCCACCAGGCTCCAGTTCACCATGTCCTTTGAATGCAGAATCTGCAAGGCCGGCACACAGTTAAAGCTCGACGACACCATGTAGTAATCGTCGCCGGCACGACACACATCGGGGTCAGAGTAATCGGCATACAAAATCGGGTTCTGATAGGTGCCATTCCCCTTATCGGCCACCCACACTTTCGACACATAAGGCTGTTGCGCCTGTGCCGCACCAGCAGCCATCAACATGGCTGTTGCAAACAATTGGGTTATTCTCATCATTCGTTCGTTTACTTTTTGAGTTGATACATCGCATCTTGATACTTGCGTCTTGATACTTATATCAATGTCGCTTAGTAGAGACAATAAAAGACAAGAAGAATTTTAGACAGCAGACAGATAGATTAGACTGTGAAGACGAAGAAGACAGATCTCAATGTCTTTCTTCATCTCATCCTCTGTCTCAATGTCTGACGTCTTCTTCTCTTAAATAACAACATTGATACTTGCGTCTTGATACTTGAACAAACTTACTTCTTAAAATCCTCCATTTCAAGACTGGCCATGATAAAAGGCCCGACGGCTTTGGGGTCGTCATCGCGAACCGGCTCACTGATGTAATATTCAAACGTACCGCTGCGATAAGGTTTTCCGCCCAAACCGGCCACGGCACACCCTCGTGTGATCGAGATGGTACCATCGGCATTTTCGCGAATGAAGTTTTTAATGATGCCGTCATAACTTTTCAAGGCAATCTGACGATGCGAGGCATCGAGATACCCCATGCGCACGCCTTTGAGAATGGCATAAGTAAACATGGCCGAGCAGGACGATTCCAAGTAGTTGCCTTCACGCGTGCCCTGGTCGAGCACCTGGTACCACAAACCGGTGGCCGGATCCTGAACTTTCTCCACAGCTTGCACCAACTCACGGAATATGATCACCATGGAATCGCGCCGAGGGGTCTCTGCCGGAATGAAATCGAGCGCATCAACCAGCGCCATGGCATACCAGCCCATGGCACGTCCCCACACGTGAGCCGACTGCCCCGTGATGCTGTCGGCCCAGGCCTGTTGACGGCACTCATCCCAAGCATGACGAAATAGTCCGGTGGCCGGGTCGTACAGATGCTTGCGAATTAACATAAACTGGTTCACCACATCGGGGAAAACCTCTGGCTCGTTAAACTCCTTACCGTACTGGGCATAGAATGGCGCCCCCATGTAAAGACCATCCAACCACATCTGGCAGGGATAAACTTTTTTGTGCCAAAAGCCCCCCTCCTGAGTTCGAGGATGCTCCTTTAATTGTGACCGTTGAAGGTCGAGCGCCTTTTTGTACTTCTCGTCCTTCGTTTTATTGTACAACCGAAAAAGAATCTTTCCGGTATTGATGCGGTCGATATTAAACTCGTGTGGTTTATAACCAATGATTTCGCCATTTTCATAAATCATGGTATCAGCATACTGCTTCACGTATTTAAAAAACTTTTCGTCGCCATAACGGTCGTACACATCCAAAAACGATTGAGAAACCAGACCATGGCAATAATTCCACTTCAGGCGATCTGAGAAATCGAGCATCCAGCCCTCAGGCGATCGTTTCATTTCCGACTCGGCCATGCGCACCGACATGGGAGTCACCCGGATCGATTTGCATCCGCCCAAAAGCAGCAGGCTAACCAACATCAAGGCTACCCCCGTTGACGTCATTTTACTTTTCAGCATATTCATTATTTTTTAGTTGAGATTCCATTTTGGGATAATCAAAACTAATTCAATGCGAATGTTTAAATGTGTAAAAACTGTTGAAGATGGTTCAAAAAATGACCTTTCGGTGTCGAAACATCAAATCATTCCGTCTTACAAGAAACACCCCACCACCCTGACAAACATAACCATACAAACACATCATCCGTCCACACGTGGCATAAAACCCGGTGAGGACGATAAAAAAGGGATAAACGAAAAATGCCGGAACGCACGCAAGGCATTCCGGCAACAAGAAAAATGGTAGAAAAAGAAGACTCAGTCTTGAAGCATCTGCTGAAGTTTTTTACGCGTAAAGAAAATGCGGCTTTTCACAGTCCCGATGGGCAGATCAAGCGTTTCGGCAATCTCTTTGTACTTGAACCCCTGGGTGTGCATTTTAAAAGGCACTTTAAAATCGTCATCCAGTCGTTCGATGGTCATCTCAAGCTCCTGAACGCGGTGAATCTCCTCGGGAGTTTCGGAGTCATAATTCTGTTTATTAGCCACACGCAACGCATCTTCGCTCCCATCAAAAGTGTTCCGACTCTTTTGGTTGCGACGATAGTTATTGATAAAAGTATTTTTCATGATGGTAAACATCCAGGCTTTGAAGTTGGAATTGTTCACAAACTGACTGCGATAGGTCAATGCCTTTAAGGTCGTTTCCTGTAACAAATCACTCGCGTCTTCGGCATTGGATGTCAGGCTCAATGCAAAAAAACGCAACCGATCCTGCAGGCTCAACAAGCTGTTATTGAACTGTAATGTGGTCATATCGCTTCTCTTTTATTCTGGTTTGATAGAACAAAGTTAGAAAAGATATTTCCGACATACAAGTCTTTTATTCCGATACCACCATTCTGTTTGAAATCATTCTAAATAACCACAACAATAAAGCACTGTGTATTAAAATGATTTGAAACACGAACAGGCAAAATCTAAATTAGCGACGCAGAGTCAGTTATTTTTTCAGGTGATCTTTATACTCCGATGGGGTCATGCCAAAATGCTGTTTAAAACATTTACTGAAATAGCGAGGATCATTAATACCCACCATATACGAGATCTGAGTCATGTTAAACTCGCCTGACTCAATGAGCTGGGCTGCACGTTTCACCCTTATTTCGCGAATAAACTCGATGGGTGCAAGCCCCGTGATGGTTTTGAGTTTTTTAAAGAACACCGACCGGCTCACGGCCATGTGGCTCACCAAATCATCGACCACCAGATTGCCATTGTCGATGTTTTGCTCCATATAACCAATCAGTTGCTCCATAAATTTTTGATCCTGCGACTGTATTTGAGGTTGCGAAGGCACCACCTCAAAACCACGCGTGGGCATGTTGGTTCGATAAAGCTGCTGCAACTTTTCACGCTGAGCCAGCAGGTTTTGAATACGCGCCAGCAAATATGACGTACTGAAGGGTTTGGTAATGTAGTCGTCAGCACCGGTCTCAAGACCCTCAATTTTACTATCAATATCAGTCTTGGCCGTCAACATCACAAATGGAATGTGCGATGTGTTGACATTTTCACGCAAGTGACGTAACAACTCCAACCCATTCATACCGGGCATCATCCAGTCACTAAGAATTAAATCGGGCACATGCTCCGAGGCGACCTTCAAGGCCTGCTCGCCATCTACTGCTTCATAAATCAAATACTCGGGAATGAGTATCTTTCGCAAAAAGGCGCGCAATTCAGCATTGTCCTCAACAATCAGAATTGAAGTGGCCGTGGTTTCAATGTCACATGACACATCCTCCATTACGTCATCCATTACCGGCGCGGAATCGCCAACCGAAAGCGCCGCATTATCGGCGATGATGATTTCCGTATCGGCATCAAAATGCTCAATGCCCCGACGGAACAGTAACGTAAAAGTGGTTCCCTCGCCTTCACGACTCTCCACGTCCACCTCAGCACCATGCATATCGGCCAGTTCCTTTACCAGCGATAACCCAATGCCTGTTCCCGGCAGATCGAACAAGTTTTTATCGATGAAACTCTCGAATCGTTGAAACAACATCTGCCGCTTATTTTCGGGAATGCCGGTACCACTGTCGGCAACCCTCAGCGCCACTCGGCCGTTGGCATCGTCAATGGTTACAGCAATGCGCCGTCCGCGGGGCGTAAACTTAAAGGCATTGGAAAGAAGATTAAACACAATTTTTTCGTATTTATCCACATCCACGTAAATGCGACTGCCATTGGTAAGATCTGTCAGTGAAAAATCTATGTCGTGCTCGGCAGCTAAGGTTGTGAAGTTAGTCATGATGGATTGGGTCACATCAGCCAACAATACCTCCTCAACCTTTAGCTGCATCTTTTTGTTTTGAATCTTCACAAAATCGAGAATCTGATTAATCAACCTCAACATCCGACGGGTATTACTTTGCACGACCACCAGTTCTTCACGGGTTTGAGCCGGCAGACTTTGATTCTCAAGCATGTGTTCAACAGGGCCGGCAATAAGCGTCAAGGGAGTGCGCAGTTCATGGGAAATATTGGTAAAAAAAGTCAATTTCAACTCGGCCAAATGGTGCTCGAGCGAGACCCGGCCTTTTAAACGATAGATGATAAACAGAATGTAGCCCCCCAACGCCACAACAAACATAAAAAACAAGAAATAAACAACATAAGCCCAAGCCGTTTCCCAAAACGAGGGCAGCACCCGAACCATGAGCACCTTTTCGTTGTCGACCCACACCCCGTCGCTGTTGGTCGATTTCACCCGCAAACGGTATTCACCTTTGGGCAAGTTTGTATAGGTCGCAACGCGTTGTTGCCCCACATAGTTCCATTCACTGTCAAACCCTTCTAACAAATAAGCATACGATACATTATCAGGATTCTTGTAATCGAGGGCAGCATAGGCAATGGACACCATCTTTTTATCATGGGGCAACACCAACTCCGACAATGCATTGATTTCGATTGGCAAAATGGAATTATCGGAATGGGGGTCAATCAGTTTATTGGAAAGATACAAATCGGTTAAAACAACAGATGGCACAAATTCGCTACGTTTGACATCAGCGGGATTAAATTGCAGAAGCCCTTTATCCATCCCAAAGTACACAACCCCGTTGCGGTCAATCATCGTCGATGCTTCCGAAAAAATGGCTTGCTCACCAAAACCGTTTTCCTGATAACGTTCAAATGTTTCGGCCACAGGATCAAATTTCACCAACCCGTTTTCGGTACTGATCCACACATTGCCGTGGGAATCTTCACTCATCCCAAGAATGACATCCGATGGCAAACCGTGAGCAGTGGTATAGGCACGAAAACGCAATTCACCCTTGCCAGAACTCTTCTCAACTTTATTGATGCCGCCTCCAAAGGTGGCCACAAACACCTGCTGATCACGCGTTGAAATCACATAATGCACATCGTTATTACTTAAACAAGTTGGATCACCGGCCTTAAAAGCATGCTTTCGAAAACTAATTTGCTCGGCATCCACAAAATCTTCGTTAAACGTTAGTAACCCGTTGGTAGTGCCCACGTAAATATCACCACCCGGCACCGAATTGATGTGACGGACACGATAAAACGCCCCTATGGGATACCCCTTCATATGATTGCGATGGTTAATAAACCGAATCTGGCCGTCGGACGATTCATCAATATAATTGAGCCCCCCCCCGTAGGTGGCCACCCAAATGCGTCCTTTACCATCTTCATGAATGTGATAGATATTGTCGTTACTCAAACTATAAAGGTCATCCGATTGATAACGAAAACGCACCATCCGATAGCTCAAGGCTCCTGTGGATGATGCAGGCACCATTTTCACCAATCCTTTTCCCTTTGATCCCAACCAGATGTTACCTCTTAAATCCTGAAGCATCGAATATTGAATTCCATCAACGGGCTTGCCGGAGGTCGCAATTTGCCCCGACTCGGTCAAGTAACCAATAAAGACAAAATTGGCGGAAAAAATGTGTACCCGGCCATCTTTGGTAGCCACCCAATAACGACCATCACGATCCTGCATGAGCGAGCGCACATCGTTGACAAAAGGTTCATGCAATGCCGCACCCGGCTTGATGATGCGGAAATTGGGATTATAAAACGTCACGCGCTCAAGCCCCTTTGAGCGCGTGCAAAGCCACAGATTTCCCTGACGATCGGAATACATCGAATGGAGCATGTTCGAGAACAAACGGGCGGGATCACGGGGATCATTATAAAAACTCTTTAATGCGCCCAATTGACGATCAAAATAAGAGAATCCTCCCCCCACGGGATGCACCCACAAACGTCGCTCGCCATCCTCTAAAATATGAAACGAGGGATGAAACAAGGACGTGGCAGCCTCATTGTACTCGGTAAATGTGCGATGCACACGTACCTGACCGCTCGCAGGGGTTATTTGCGTGATGCCGTTATAATCCTGTTGCACCCACGCTTCGCCATAACTATCCACAAACACATGCTGAACCACACCGGATGGCATACGCGGCTCACTAAAGCGATTAAGCAATTCTCCCCGACGGCTAAACAACACAAGCCCCTCACCATCAGTACCAACCAAAATACTTTCGCCAACCTTATTGAGGGTTTTTACAGACGACCGAACGCCTGTTTCCAGCAAATTGAATCGTCCTCCCTGAATATCATAACGCCAAATACGCCCCGCTGACACCCCAAACCATATTTCTTGATCAAACTCAACCATCGCATTAAACTGCTGACGATTACCGCCATTCACATCGGGGGTTTCATAAAAGAAAACAACCGGATCTGTCGTCCCGTGCTTAAACAACGCCACACCGTTATCGGTCAGCACCCAAACATTTTGGCGGCTGTCTTCAACCATATCAACCACCTGATTGCCCATGACAAAACCTGTTTCGGTCGAAAAAACCTTGCTTTTAACAATGACACCGTCTTTATCAAGCCAAACCTTCACCAGCCCTTCACCCGATTCGGAAGCCAACCAAATACTACCATCGGTATGCACCAATATTTGGCGAATGCTTTTAGGAAACGACGCCACATTGTCACCCAATGCCGGGAAATTGGAAAACAAACGACTGCGCGGATCAAATCGCAACACTTTACGGTCGTATGTCAACACCCAAATGTAGCCGTAATGATCTTCAACAATGTAATCGAAGCGACTGTTGACCACATTCACCTGATCGCCCGGACGTGGTTTAAATATGGTAAAACGATGCCCATCAAACCGATTGAGACCATCCCAGGTCGCAAACCACATATTGCCGGTGCGATCCTGCAACATGTGCATAATGGTATTTTGAGAGAGCCCATCGGCATCGGAATAATGACGAATGGAACAATGAGGCTGAGAAAAGCCCGATACAAACACAAAAACAAACAACAGCACTACGAAATTCCTCATCACCACACTATTAGTCCGTAAAAAAACGACATCAAACTGCACAAAAACGTGCATCACAAAAGATTCTTCATTTCGGGTAGATGGCAGAACCGCCAAAGGTATTAAAAAATTGCTCCACAGGAGTCCCCCGATAACCGATGTGACTTTTGCCAGAAGCGTCGGCACTCAGCGACCGACTCACATTAATCAACACTTCCGAACCACCCGAAGCAGTCACCAATCCATCAAGAGCAATCAATCCAATGGCATTGACTTCACTCCCACCCTCAGCAGTCACAACAACCGACAGGGACTCACCACCCACCTTAATACTGCCACCATTAAGTGCCGTCAATACCAAATGTTCGCTTTTGACGGAAAGGAAAATATCCGAACCACTGTGTGCATGCACTTTCAACTTAGAAATCACCAATTCATTAACGCCATAAACATCAGAACCACCCGAGGCACCGACTTCACGTAATGTTTTGCACTGCAGATAAACTTTAGGCGGGAATTTTAAAGGCCAATGCGCAGGGAGTAAAGCCGAAATAACCAAAATACTGTCCTGAATCTCGGTTCGAACATGAAACAACGAAGGGCGCACCCCTTCAATTTCGACCGCAAAAATATCCGATTGCTTCAGGTAAAGGTCAATGCCCGAGGAGACCGCCACACTATGAAAACCGCCAACAGCGCGGGGTATACGTTCCTGTGCACACAGCGAGTCTGGGATGCAACAAATCAGGAGTAAAATAAAAAACACAGCTAATCGCATAATCACATTTCATGTCAATCATCGGGACAATTGATAAAGATAAGCAATCCGACAATCAACAAAAAGCCTTTGTCTAAAAAAGGTGACACAGGACAATGCTCTAAGAAAGCTCAATTCTTATACTGCAACAGATTTTTTAAACGATTGATGCTCTCCTTATTTTTACAAATAAACAACTGCGAATCGAGCACAAAAATAGGTCGCTTCAAAAAGGTATATTCATCGAGAATTAATTGCCGGATTTCCGATTCCGACAACTCACGCTTATAAAGCTCCATTTCGCGATACTTGCGAGCCTGACGATTAAAAAGCGCCTGATACGAACCACTCAACCCGGCCAGGTAATCCAGCTGCTCGGGTGTTACGGATTCATCTTTGATGTTTTGCAAAGTAAATTCCTCATTCGGTGCGATGTCCCGAATGATGCGTCGACAAGAAGAACAAGTCGATAAATGAAAAATGTGCTTCATAAATAGGTTCCTGATTTGGCCATTAAATCACGTGACAAGCATCCATGCCTGTAAAAAACACACGATTGCTTATAAACTAGCCAATAAAATTAGGCTATTCAGCATAGAAGCACCACAACTAAAAGGGTCATTTTTACCAATGGTTTAATATCAGGGATGAATTGGCAAAAAATGTCAACCAAACAAAAGGAATCATAAAAAAGTTGTTTTCAAAACAGCAATTATAAGCACGCTGCTTTGAAAACAACCGATAGAAATTTGTTATTTAAAACACACGATTCAAACTACGCACAGTGTCGTTGCAAATAATCGATGGTTGAGCGTACCGACACCAATTGTGCTATCTCCTCATTTTTCACATTCACTTTAAACTTGGTCTCTAAATAATAAAGAAAACAAGTCATATCCACATCGTCCACAAAAAGCTCATTTTTCAATTGGGCTTCTTCGGCAATTAAATTACGGGGCACTCCGGTCTTTCTCAATACTTTATAAAGATTCCGGCGAATTGATTTTGCTGTCATCATTTTAAACCTTTTAAGGTTAACTATCTCTCTCGTTTGAACACTTACATCACTATGACAAATCATGCGGGTTGCACACGTATGAACAACGGCATTTTTTATTCATTTTTTTTAAAAAAAGGAGTCCCTAATTGCATTACAAAATGGAGCTTTTTAAAAAGGCCTATCCAACCATCAGTCGGAAAGGCCTTTAAAATAACTCCAATGGCATTATCCTTTACGGAAACGCAAACGATGAATCAACCTTTTTTGCCAAATTTTATAGGCATAGATGATGTGATACATCGAAGGCACCATTAATAACGTGAGAAAAGTGGTTACAGTCAATCCAAACACGATAGTCCACGACAGCGGGCCGAAGAACGACACGTTATCACCCCCAAAGAAAATATGGGGATTAAAATGCGTGAATAGCCCTACAAAATCGATGTTGAAACCAATGGCCAACGGAATTAACCCCAGGATGGTTGTGGCCGCAGTAAGCAACACCGGCGTGATACGAGCCTTAGCAGCCTGCACCATGGCTTCACGCGGGCGCAATCCCTCGCTGAGCAACACATCGGTGAACTCCACCAACAGGATGCCGTTACGCACAACAATACCGGCCAGCGCTACCAACCCCATGCCGGTCATGATGATGGAGAACGGCATTTGAGTGGCTGTAAAACCAATCAACACCCCAATCAGACTGAAAAACACCGCAGAAATAATAATCACCGGCTTGCTGATAGAATTAAATTGAGCAATCAAAATAAACACAATCAAACAGAGCGCCAGCAACATGGCCAGACTCAAAAAATCTGAAGATTCCTTTTGATCTTCCTGCTCTCCGGTAATATTAATCGTAACGTCATTGGGTTTATGAAACGAAGGGATGGCCTTCTTCATCACCGCAATCACCTCATTGGCCGTAAAGCCGGTAATAACGTTAGCATTGACAGTAATCACACGTTTCAGGTTTAAACGAGTAATAGCTCCTACCGAATTCTCGTAATGGATTTTAGCCACAGCCGACAAGGGGATGCTTCGCAAGATGCCGGTATTCATATCTCGATAGGTAATATGAAGGTTCACCAACCGGTCGATGTTCTCGCGCTGATCTTTAAGGAACCTCACCATGATGGGATGCTGCTCCTCACCCTCACGAAACTTCGAAGACTCCTTACCATACACGGCAGCCCGGATGTCACTGCCCACCTGGCCGGTAGAAATGCCTTCACGATTGGCTCTGACGCGATCCAGGTCGATGATCACCTCGGGCTTGGTACTCTCAAAATCGGTTTTAAACTTATCGGCACCCAAAATATTGAGCGAATCCAGATAAGCAATCAAGCGATTAGATGTCTCCATCAGCACATCCAAGTCATCACTGCTCACCTCAAGGTTGATGGGTTTTCCCGTGGGAGGACCATTGGCCTCTTTCTCTACATTAATTTCAGCCCCGGCAATGCCCCTGACAGCCTCACGCACCTTCTCCATGTAGTCGTTGGTATTCTCGCCGTTGCGCTCACCAAACTCTACAAAATTGACAGTCACCTTGGCCTTGTGAGAAGTCTTTGTTCCCGAATCGAAAATATCGGCCGAAGCCCCCAAAGCCACATTCGACACCACCGATTCCACAATGGGATTGTTTTTCCCCAACACGGCCATCACGCGTGATTCAACCTCGCAGGTCACCGAGTCCGTGACATTCACATCAGTGCCGACGGGCATCTTGATATAAACATTCACGGTATTGGGCTCATTGTCGGGAAAGAAAACCACGGGAGGAGCAAACATCCCAAAAAGCACCACTGAAAGAAAGAATAAACCCACCATGCTCCACAGCAAAATACCGGGACGACGCTTCCACAACAACCGGCGCAAGAGGTGCTCGTAACGATCGAGCAGATGAGGCAAATAATGATGTTGAAAACGATCGAGCATTTTCACCCCATACATGTTATGGAGCACATAACAAATCGCAAAGAAAACGACCAGATTACCCAACATCGTCATTCCTGCCAAATGTGCCAACAGAACTCCCACGAGCATCACGCCCACATTACGCCACATTTTTTTACGAGGCAAATGTCCAACGGATTCATCGCGCTTCATAAACTGAACGGCAAACACCGGGTTGATGATGTAGGCCACCACCAATGATGCAAACAGGGTGATGATGATGGTGACGGGGATGTAAAACATAAACTCGCCCACCACGCCCGGCCAAAAGGCCAACGGAAAAAATGGCGCAAGAGTGGTAAGCGTTCCGGCCAAAATGGGCACAAACACCTCCCCGGCAGCTTGCTTGGCAGCCTGCACAATGGTCATGTTTCCTTTCATGAAGATGCGGTGCGTGTTTTCGATGACCACAATGGCATCGTCAACCACAATCCCCAATGCAAAAATAAAGGAGAACATCACCAACATATTCAAAGTAAAATCGATACCCGGCATCACGATGTATGCCAAGGCCATGGACAAAGGCACCGACACTGCCACAAAAAACGCATTGGTCACGCCCATGAAAAACATCAACACAATGGTGACCAGCACAAAACCAATAATGATGGTATTATTCAAATCGGCCAAAGTGGTACGGGTGTATTTACTTTGATCGCCCGAAATGGTAATGGTCACATCCTTAGGCACTTTATGCTCCTTCAGGTTGTCCAAAATCTTTTTGATGCCATCGGAAGCATCCAGCAAGTTTTCGCCACTTTTTTTGACGACATTGAGTGTGATCACATTTTGACCGTTCAGGCGGGCAAAACTGTCCTGCTCCTTAAATCCGGCTTTCACTTCAGCTACATCCTTGAGATAAACCAACCCGCCGCCAGAGGCACCCACCACAAGATTACGAAGGGTTTCGACATCTTTGAACTCCCCTACCACACGAATGTTACGGCTCATACCTTGCAAATTGATGGAACCGCCCGAGATGGTCATGTTTTCATAGGCAATGGCTCGATCCACATCGCTAAAGGTAAGGTTATAGGCCTGCATTTTGAACATATCGAGGTTCACCTGAATCTCCTTCTCAAGTGCCCCCACGATGTCCACGCGGGTTATTTCGGGCAGTTCCTCGATGCGATCCTGAGCCTCATCAGCAAACACCTTGAGCTGATCCAGCGGATAGTCGCCCGACATATTCAGGTACATGATAGGAATTTCCGACATATCAATCTCCATCACCGAGGGATCCTGATCCAGATCGGTAGGCAAATCGCTTTTGGTCTTATCCACAGCATCCTTTACCTTTTGCTTGGCATCGGCCTTATCCACATCGGTTTGAAACTCGATAATGATTGAGCTCATATCCTGAATGGAGTTACTCCGAATTTCTTTAATGCCATTGATAGATTTAATATTCTTCTCCAAAGGGCGGGTTATCAGGTTCTCCATATCCTGCGGCGACGTACCGGGATAAATGGTATTGACAATGATGGTAGGGATCACAATTTCGGGGAACTGTTCCTTGGCAATTCGTGTGTAACTAACCATCCCGAAAATGATCAGAATCAGCGTCAAGACGTAGATGCTGGTCTTATTGTCAATGGCCCAACTGGTGGGCTTAAACTCTTTATGATTTGTTTCCATATCTCCTTATTTCAACGTTGAGATGATTGACTCAGCAGAGTGCCATCTGTCAAGCCTTGAAAGCCTACGGTTATCACCTGTTGATTTTCCTGAAGCCCGTCAACAATCTCGACCAGTCCGTTATAGCTAACACCTTGCTTGATGTATTGCTTGCGAGCTTTGAGCCCCCCGTCCTGAGGAACGGCAAGCATCACGTAATTGCCACGCGAGTCGGTCTGAATCAGATTCACGGGCATCACAAAAGCCGATGGCTGCCGATAATCGGCAATTTTGAGAACGGCAATCATATTGGCCTTGTAGCCCTTGGCGGCAGAGGGCAATCGAACCTCCACTTTAAAGGAGCGGTTCACCGGGTTGATGTACTTGCTGGCCGATGCAATGGTGCTGTTGAGCGACATCTGAATGTCAGGGAACGAAACCATCACCGAATCACCAGCCATAATGCTACTACTATATGCCTCAGCCACATCGGCCACCACTTTGAGAGAAGCAAAATTGATGACGGTAGCAACCGGCATGGCAGGCGACACAGCCATACCGACTTTTAACGGAAGGTCTTCGACGTTCCCGTCGATGGGCGACTGTATCTGCATGTAGCTCAGCTGCTCTTTGAGACCGGCAAGGGCACTTTCCAGGGCTTCTTTCTGGCTCTTAGCCTGAAGGTATTGCATTTCGGAACCAATTTTTTGTTCCCACAAACGCTGCTGACGCACAAACACATCATTGGCCAGATCATATTGTACTTTGGTTTGGTCGTATGACTTGCGAAGGGCACCATCATCAAGCAGGGCAATGATCTGCCCCTTACGAACGGCATCGCCCGTTTTCACCATCACGCGCGTCACCACGCCTTGTCCTTTGGGATAGACCTGCAGATTTTCATCGCCATCAAGTTTCCCGTGCACTTCAATGTAATGGGCAAAAGACTCACGCACAACAGGCAGGGTCACCACTTTCACACCCTCGTCGCGAGCCGACTCCACGCCATCCCTCTTGAGTTCAGCCTCCAAGCGGGCAATGTCTTCGGCAAGTTCCTGTTGCTGTTTCTTCAAGGCTACCAATTTAGCCTGCTTATCGTCATTACAACTGCTCATCACCACCAAGGCCAACAGAGCAACTCCTATTTGAATAATTCTAAATTGTGTCATGTTTTTGTGTTTCTATAGGGTAATCGGATTGTTAAATCATTATTGCGCCAATAGTTTTTGCAATTGACCACGGGCATCGAGCATCTCGAGCACCGAATTGTAATAATTGCTGATAGCTGTGAGATATTGGCTTTGCACCTGAGTCAACTCAAGCGATGAGGCAACCCCTTCTTTCAACTTGAGATGTGTTTTCTCGAAAATACGACGACTCACCTGTGCGCTCTCATTTTGATTCAAATACTTGCGATAGGCCGTTTCATAAGCCAATTGCTGATTGGCATATTGCAACGCCAGGCCATTGGCGGTCTGCTCGCGAGTCAGCTCAGCTTTTTCGAGCTCCAGGGAAGCCTGCTTAACGCGCATCAAACGTTGGGTTCCGCCAAAGATGGGAATGGTCACCTGCGCTCCCAAAATATCCTTCGGCGTCATGTCCAAAAGGGGTGCGTTAAGTTTCTCGGTGTGCTGATAAAAGGCCGACAGGGTGGGCAGAAAGGTACTTTTCTCGCGCTTTAAACTCAATCGTTGCACTTCCACCTGATTTTGAACCATGCGATAATCGATGTTTTGCTCGGGGTTAAAAGCCCCCGCAACATCAGGTAATGCATCATTAATAAAGCCCCCCAGGGAATCAGTCAAAACAATGGGCTGCGACATTTCCATCCCCATTTGATACTTCAATAAATTCAGAACATTGCGCTGCTGTCCGGCTAACGAATTGGCCAGATTCTCTAAGGCAGAGACGTTCACACGCAACTGATCCACCTCTGTGTCTTCAATCATCCCGGCAGCCAGCATGGCTTCCATTTCGGTGAGCGTTTGGCGCGACAACATCAGGTTTTGCGACACAATCTTGTTGTTTTCGTCCAGCACCAAAGCCATGTGGTAAGTACTTTCGACGCTTTGAAGCAGTTCTATTTCATTTTTGCGCAAAGCCTGCTCAGTGATGGTTTTATAAACCTTACTAGCCTGCAAACCCACAATATATTCCCCACTAAAAATGAGCTGACTCACCGTGAAATCAAAGCTGGTGCTATTGGCCTCCATGATGGGAATTTTTTCGCCGGGCACAAATTCAATGGTCGGAACCTTAAAAATGTGCTGATAACTACCCGTCACATTCACCTGCGGCAAACCGATTCCGGTGGTTTCCATCACCTTCTTTTTGGCGATATTCACATCCAGGCGAGCCGACTGAATCTCTTTGTTATACGACAATGCATGCTCCTGAGCTTGTTGAAGCGACAAGGATGTGCCGACATCAGCCACCTGAGCCAGCAAGGGATTCAAAGTGCCGACCAGCCCCCAGAGACATAATTGAAAAACAAGAAAAGGGTGTTTCATATATAATGTAGTTTGATTTTGTTTAGAATTTAAAAACAACATCACGCCTCCGCCAACAATGCTTCGAGACGTTTAATTCCTTTAGCTGTGGCAATGCCCCGAACGTGGTAAACAAAAATCTCGTTGAAAAAATCCAACGATGCCATCTCTGCATCTGTAAAAATGCAGGTATCCATAGAACTCTCGAAACGCAACAGATTGGTTTTTGCAATAATCTCGGTGTTCACTTCTGCCCGGTAAAGGCTTTCAGATTTCCCCTTTTCAATATTGGTCTTCCAAAGCCGATAAAGCATATCACGCTTCATATTGATGATTTCCTGAAACAATGCAGGGTAATATTTCTTCAAATCATACTCACACACATGACTATGAGCCTTCGCCATTTGATCGAGAAAACGGTGTAATTGAAACATCTCGCTAATGGCATCCAAGCCTTGCTCAAAAATATCCATCACCATCTTCTTGGCGCGATCCATTTCCATGTGGGTAATGCCGGCGACCAACTTTTGCTTGTCATCAAAATATTGATAAAGCGTTTTTTTCGACATGCCTAATTCGCGAGACACATCGTCCATGGTTACACTCTTTATCCCGTAACGCAAATAAAGCGTTTTCACCTTCTCCAATATTTCCTGATGTTCCTGTGTCATTGAATCCATTGATTATTTCAATGCAAACCTAGGAAACTATTTTCACATTTATAGTTTCCTGGATTGAAAAGTTTTAAGAGTTTAGATTATTTAACATACTCAAACAAAATACAAACACATTGACTTGAAAGACAAGACATCAGTAATAAAATCAAAAATGATTCACGACGTTTAGAAACACAAGGAAAAAGCTTTTTTTATATTTGTCGACACATTGAGACCCCTGACACTGGGATTAAAGACTTCGAAAACAAGAGGGGGTTGCATCATCAACCATAAAAAAACAATACTATGCAAAACTGGTTCGAATGTAAAATCCGATATACCAAAATCGACGAAAAAACCGGCAAAGAGAAGAAAGTGAACGAGCCTTATTTGGTGGACGCCATCTCATTTACCGAAGCAGAAGAACGCATCTATCGTGAAATGGAAGCGTACATCAGTGGCGAATTTACCGTCACCAACATCCGCAAAGCCAATTATTCCGACATTTTCAACAACGATGAAGGCGACCGTTGGTACAAATGCAAAATCACCTTTGTATCGATTGACGAAACCGCCGGCAAAGAGAAGAAAGTGGCCAACACCATGCTGGTAATGGCATCGGGGGTGAAAGATGCCTGCGACAAAATAGACCTGGCACTCACCGGCATGACTGTCGATTACGACATTGTGAGCGTCTCGGAAAGCCCCATCCTCGACTTCTTTCCATACTTCAACGACGATGCGGAACCCGGCGAAAAAGGACGCAAAAAAGCCGAAGCCGAAGCACAAGCCAACGCCCGTCGCCAGGAACTGGAAGATGCCCAACGAGAAGACGACGAGTTTGACGAAGATGAAGAGGAGCTCGAAGAAGACGAAGAAGATTTGAAGGAAGAATCCGACGAAGAATAAGCCAACTGCATCAAGCACGCCACAAATAACTTTGGCGTGCTTTTTTTATAGAATCAATCAGGAATAAAAGCCAACTCCGTTTAAAAAGTCAATCCCAGCTACCATTTTTTCCATTGAATATCCTTAATTTCAACCAACCAAACCGACACCATGAAATAACCGTGAACCCAATTGAGTCATACAACGAACACGAAACATAACTGCGCCATTTAGCCTTCTGAATTCAACCATGATTCTGACATCTTAATACTTCTTCATTCGCATGAAAATAGACCAACAAATCGGCAAAAAAATCGCCATTCTGCGCGATATCAAAAAAATTGAACTACCACAATTGGCTGCCCTTACCGGGCTCAACCCCACTCAAATTGAGGAAATTGAATCAGGCATCTCCCTCCCGTCGCTGGGCGTACTCATTCGCATCACCCGGGCCATGGGCATCCGCCTGGGCACCCTGCTCGATGACAACGCCAAAGCCGGTCCGGCCATTACCCGCAAAGAGGATATCAGCAATGCCACCGACAGCTTCTCGACCGGCAACACACAAAGCCGTGAGCACCTCACCTTTCACTCACTGGCCAGCCACAAAACCGGTCGCCACATGGAGCCCTTCATCATCGACATTGCCCCTATGGAAATCAGCCGACTCCCCAAATCGTCGCACGAAGGTGAGGAGTTTATCTTTGTGATGGAAGGCAGTATCGATGTATTTTACGGCAACAAAGAATTTACCATCGAAAAAGGCGAAAGTATCTATCTCGACTCGGTGGTGGAACATCTGGTCACCACCCACGGCAACGAACCCGCCAAAGTCCTCACAGTGATCTACATTCCCGTTTAAACCCGACCAACCATGCATCTAACAGAAGACACACTGGGGGGACTGCTCGAAAAATGGGCCACCCAAATGCCCGACCATGAAATCATGGTGTACCCCGACCGGGAACTCCGTTTTACTTACGCACAGTTTAACGAGCGCGTCAATGACCTTGCAAAAGGGCTTTTGTCCATTGGCGTGAGCAAGGGCGACAAAGTGGGCATCTGGGCCAACAACGTGCCCGACTGGCTGACCTTTATGTTTGCAACAGCCAAAATCGGCGCCATCCTGGTAACGATCAACACCAACTACAAGCTCTCGGAGCTGGAGTTTTTGATGAAAAATGCCGACCTGCACACCATCTGCATCATCGACGGTTATCGCGACAGCGATTACGTCAACATGATATTTGAGCTGGTTCCGGAGCTGAAAACATCAGCGCGCGGACATCTGCGAAGTGAGAATTTTCCGGTGCTGCGTAATGTGGTATTCATTGGGCCACAAAAACATCGAGGCATGTACAACACGCCCGAATTACTGCTCCTTGGCGCCAACACCGCCGATGATGAACTGAACCGTGTCAAAGCCACCATCACGTGTCACGACGTGGTGAACATGCAATACACTTCCGGCACCACCGGCTTCCCCAAAGGAGTGATGCTAAGCCACCATAACATAGTCAACTGCGGCCAAACCACCGGCGACAGCATGAATTACACACCCAACGACCGCCTGTTGGTATGCGTGCCCCTATTTCACTGCTTTGGATGTGTGCTGGCCGTGTGCTCGGTCATCACCCACGGCTCCACAATGATATTCATCGAAGACTTTGACCCGTTGCTGGTGCTGGCATCCGTACAAAAGGAACAATGCACAGCGCTTTACGGTGTGCCCACCATGTTCATTGCCGAACTCAATCACCCCATGTTCAACCTGTTTGATTTGAGCTCGCTTCGCACCGGCATCATGGCCGGCGCCCTTTGTCCCATCGACACCATGAAACAGGTGATGGAGCGCATGAACATGAAGGAAATCATCATTGTGTACGGCCTCACCGAATCGTCGCCAGGCATGACCTGCACCCGCACCACCGACCCGGCCGAAGTGAGAGCCACCACCGTGGGCACCAACTACCCCGGCGTGGAAGTGAAAATATTTGACCCCGAAACAGGCGAGGAATGCCCTGCCGGCGTTCAGGGCGAAATATGCTGCCGGGGCTACAACGTGATGCAAGGGTACTACAACAATCCCGAAGCCACAGCCGCAGCCATCGACCGGGATGGATGGCTCCACTCGGGTGATCTGGCCATGCAAACCCCCGAAGGTTTTTACCGCATCACCGGACGCATCAAGGACATGATTATCAGAGGTGGTGAAAACATCTACCCCCGTGAAATTGAAAACTTCCTTTACCAAATGCCTCAAATAGAGATGGTGGAAGTGGCAGGCATCGCGGACAAAAAATATGGCGAAATAGTGGGGGCTTTTGTAAAGCTAAAAAAAGGCGAAAGCCTTACAGAAGAAGAAGTGCAGGAGTTCTGCAGAGGCAAAATTTCACGCCACAAAATCCCAAAACACGTCATCTTCATTGATGACTTTCCGAAAACAGCCAGCGGAAAAATTCAAAAATACAAATTACGGCAAATGGGACTCGAATACGTGCAGAGCAAGGCAAAGCGATAAACAAGGATAAAAAATTAAAACCCGCAATCTTCGTCATTTACATCGACATTAATCCAATGTAAATGGTGAATTTTGCGGGTTTTGAATTTCTAAAAACCCATCAGCAATAAATACTAATGAATTATTCGTTGCTGATGTAAACCAACAGGGCTGAATAGGTATTTACGCCCAATGAGGAGTGACCGGAATATTTCACATCAATGAGATGGTCGGGCGATATTTTTTCATCTTGCACAAAAATATTGATTTGCTCGTCCAGTGATGTATCGTAATCGTCGGTTCCTGTGTACTGAAAATGTTTGGTTTTAATTTTTTCCATGTTGTTTCTGATTTTTGGTTCTGTTTACACCTTGAATTAACCACTTATTACGGGAAAATACCAGTAAAGATTCACGCTTTTTGACCAAAAGAGCGTTTTGCGGGGGTCAATGACAACTATGAAGAAACTAAATAACAGTTTTTCAAAACGCAAGAAAAATTTTACTCTCTCGATTTATTAAAATAAGATGACGTAAGTCGATGATCGAAATAATGAACCGAATAAAGACGTTTCAAATCAATTTCATTAGTCTCCTCTGTCATCCATCATTACTGCTGATTCATCCATCCGATAAACTGCTCAAAAAGCTGATTATTTGCCGACATCCAGCTCAAAGCTTGAGGCTTGTACTTGCACCCGCTCACGTAATAAGCAAAAGGTTCAGAAAATCCATACACAGCCATTTGCTTAAAAAACACCACATAATGCTGCTGCCAAAAGTCATTATTATCGACCAACTGAGGCATATATTCGAGGAAATAACCGGTTCTGCTTACAAACTGATCGATTCCATCGAATTTACGACTTTCGGACTTAGCCTGCTTAACGAGATCTGCCTCAAAGGCCTGATAATAATCAGATGAGGCACTGCGCCCCGACTGCTTCAGGACATAATCCCAAATGGCATTGAGCATATCCCAGGCTTTAATACTCCGGTCGGCATCCTGTTCCATCAGCAAGTAATAATAAAGCGACATCATACTTTTCACGCGTTCGTTTTTTTGAAGCATGATGTTCGACAACAACAAATGCCCCGACGGGTGACCCATATCGAGTGACAGGGACAAACGGGCATGCTGCTCAGCCTCGCCCAGCTTGCCAAGATTGAACTGACTCAACGCCATATTGTAATGCAACAACGGATGATTGGGACGTTTGCGAATACCTCGATTGTAAAGCGAAATGGCACGACGACTTTCCCCCATGTTATCATAGGCAGAGCCACACAAAATCAAAGCCTCTAACCAAAACTCCCCTTCTTCGTGCATCACGGTTCGACCATACTTAAGGGCATTTTCATTGTTTCCTAATTTGTACCACGAATAGGCCAGCTCAAAGCGAGCCTCTTCTTTTTTGGGCTCCAAAGAGAGCACTTTCTCATAAGTCTCCACAGCAGCTTTAAAATCGTTTCTTTCCTGTTGCTGCTTCCCTTCATTCATCAAACGGTTCACCATGGGCGTTTGCGAGAGTATCGACATCGCAAAACAAAACATCAAAATAAACACTCCCACTAAACGCATATCTTTACTTTAAATATATTGAAATCAAAACATTGCACTCACAACAAACACAGAACACAATCAAACACAGATTCTCTCATCGACATAGTCACTTGGCTATGCCAAGAAAGACACTGAGTTTAATCGAATAAAACAAAAGCACAGAGTTCGTTCAGACCAAAAAACTGTGCCTTCATGTCCCTGTGTTCACTCAAAAACCATTGCAAATCATTAAAGCGACCGGTACAAAATTAATCATTTACCGCACTTTCGTCATAAATGCCCCATCAAAGGCGCCGATTCATCAATCAACATATTATTTGGTCTCGATAAGCGCCCCATGGGACTGGCCTCGGAATTCGGGCGCATACATGCACTCAAGCACAGCAAAGCCGTTGGAGGTTTTGCCTTTCCCTCTCACCACCAGCGTATATTCCAACACATGTCGCCCCTTGGGCAGATGATGAATGAAGAAGTTCACTGACGCATCGCGCACGGTTTGATAGCAACTCAACCCGTTCACCCAACGATACTGTGACAAAACCGCTTCGGGTTCAAGGAGAGATGAACGCATATCTTTGAGATGAACATAATCGAAGGCCTGATCGGCATCGACCTCCAAACGAACCACCAGGCGATCGCCCACCTTCAACCCGGCTTCATCAACAG
Source organism: Breznakibacter xylanolyticus (assembly GCF_003254275.1). Taxonomy (GTDB): domain Bacteria; phylum Bacteroidota; class Bacteroidia; order Bacteroidales; family Marinilabiliaceae; genus Breznakibacter; species Breznakibacter xylanolyticus. Next base: position 47,211 of record NZ_QKZK01000023.1, read on the forward strand.
GCAACAATCGGGTGCCTCCGGGGGTAAGCGATTCAACAAAAAGGTGACGGGCCACGCGCAACACCCCCGAAGTGCCTTTAACCTCCGAAGCCGGCGACCAGTAACTCCAGTGCAACGCTCCCTGCGATGGCGTATCGCCCGTTTTTTGAATGACCACACGCCCCATGGCAGGGGTGATTTCACCTCTGTGCCAGGTAGCCGATACAGTTCCGCTCAACACCTCCGTTTGAACATCTGGCAGCACATCCAGACGCTGCTTGCCCACCGTCACCTCATCAAAACGTTCGAGGGGCGCAAAGAGACGCGATGATGCCGACATCATGCCGCACACAGCCATGGTGGTGGAACGGGTCGTCGGCCAGGCCTGTACCCGCTTGAGCGATACCAGCTTGTTTTGCATACCGGCAATCAACGGGTCGGTGGGGGCAATTTCGTTGAATGCCTCCAGAGTCAGAGCCAGCGATTCGATGGGATTGCCAGTCCAGTGCCATCTGTCGGAGGTGCGATAGCTCACCAGGCCGTTGCCATCAACAATGGCATGCTCACGCAACGACCGCATGAGCAGTGCAACATCCAACCCATTGCGACTCAACACCAGCGCCGTCATGGACTGCACAATGGCATTTCCGGATGAACCACCCTCGGCCAGTCGTTGCAACAAAGCTGTGGCGGCCGGGGAAGAAAAGGCGTTGTCGTAAAAACTAAGGGCATACAACAAATGCACATCATCGTGCGCCAAGGCTGTTTTGAGCGTGTCCTTGATGAGCAGGTCGTAACGACGTTGGGCTTCTCCCTGCAGGAAAGCCAATCCTCCGCGCATCATCTCCTCCACGTCGGGACGCTGGCACACAGCAGAGCCGGCTTTTTTCATCTGCCCAAAGCCAATGAGAATGTGACGGGTGATGTAAGCATCGGCAACCATGCCGGGAAACCACCCCCATCCGCCATCATGCAACTGCATTCGTTGCAGCTTTTGCACGGCCTGATCAATCATTTGCGACGTGGCATTGTCGTCGAGCAGCAACAGCAGGCGCTGCCGATTGGCCGTTTCGTTCTCACCGGCTTTTTGCCAGGGCGTTTCCTCGCTCACAAGCGACTTGAGCTGTTCGTTGTCACGCAGGGGCGAGCGAAGCCGGTCGGGCTGTTGCGCCCACACCTTCAGGGCATTGGCAATGGACAAATGATTGGCCACAATGGTTTGTCCCATGCCATATCCAAACAGGCGACTAAACACCTGCTCGCTGCACTCGTAAGGATATTCCATGAGATAAGGCAGCGCCTTCAACACTTCCCAGGCAGCATTTTGAGTGTACGAAAACGTCAGTTGGTGATGGCGCACCGAAGCAGGCGCCTTCACCAAGTTCTCGAGCTGAAAACGGTGGTTGCCCGTTTTGTAAATGGCAAAAGGCATTGCCTCACGCACCAGCACGCGGCTGGGCAACACGGGTAACAGATGCTCTTCGCCATCGGAGAGATTGCCGGCCATGGCTTTCACACGAAGCGTGAGCAACTCGATGCCTTCGGGGATGGTCACCGGCCACTGCACCGAGGCAACACCCATGGTATCGACCCGAACGGATTGCTGCACCTTACCCGAGACAATGGTCAGAGGCTTTTGCGTGATGCCATCGAACACCTCAATCAACACTTGGGCATCAACAGGCTGAGCGGACTGATTGTTGATTTTGGCATTGAGCCACAACTGATCCTTTTCGCGTACAAACCGAGGCACCTCGGGCGTCACCATCAGTGTTTTGGCAGTGGTCACCCAAGCCGAGAGCGATCCGCTCTGTCCTTCTTTATTATGAGCCAGCATCATCAAATGCCATTTGGTAAGACTTTCGGGAACGGTATAAGTAAAAGCTACATTGCCCAACGAATCGGTGGAGAGATGCGGATAGAAGAATGCTGTTTCGTTGAGATTGCGGCGAACGGCCACCTGGGATACATCGGGGGAAGGTGGTGCACCGGCTGCTGACTTCTGCTGAAACGATACCGTTACAACTTCATTATTTACACTTGCATCATCGGCCACCATCATAAAAACAGCAGCATCAGCCTCGTCTTCAACTTCTCCAAAGTAACGAGCACTTTGCAACCCGCGAATCCTGACACCACCATGTCGAGCATTAAACAGCTTATCCCATTCGAATCGGGCGTACTCCAACAAGCGAGCATTGGCAAACAACAACCGTTTATCGATTGTAGAACCACGAGCATCGTCAAACCCATTCACATTGAGATACGGCACACGGGGAAAGTGCGCATAAAAGAGCCCCATTCCCCAATGGTTGGGAGCCCACACATCCAGAGAAGCATCGTACATCCCGGCCAGCACTTCGGCAGCACGGCGGTCGGCATCAGCGCCTTCAATGCGCACCCGCACAATCTCCGTGGCTCCCGGCGAGGTTTTATCGCGCAGGGTCTCCACGTGAATTTTGATCTGATCATCCGTTTTGGGAAGGTTCAACTGAGAAGCCACCTGATGAAAGCGATTGTGGCGGCACAAATAAGCCTTGGCTGACAACACCAAAGGCCGCGACGCTGACACCGGCAAAGGAATTGCCCTCTGCGATCGGTCGAGGTGCACCATCTTACGCTTCACCGACTTGTCGCTCAACCAAACTTCAATCCATACGGGAACATCGACATAGTCGCTACCCACCACCACCCACACCGTATCGGGCGAAGCAGCCGGGAGCAACTTCAAATGAAGCGGCTCGGCAAAAGGCATGGCGCCATCGAGCACAACAATGGCTCGGCCTTCAGCAGAAACGGTATCGGAATCATGACTCAGCACCGCTTCGAGTCGATAAGATCCGGCTGCAGGCAGTTGAGAAGCCGGCAACACCACCTGAGCAGCAGTGGCGGTATTAAATGCCCCCTGCAACACCACCTCTTCGTGCTGTCGAAGCCGAGCAGCCTGATCGACATACTGGTTAACCACCGAGTCGGGTGCCAACTGCCACTGCGGCATACTCCAGTAAAGACTTGGTTTAATCCGTTCATCGGGCACGGAGCGAACCAAACGGAACTGCCCCTGCGCGGGTACGGGTTGACCATCGAAATTGAGCGTACTAAAGTCGAGAACCACCGAATCACGGCCGGCCACCCATTCAGGAGTCATCGACACCAGCACGTTAACGTTGCGAACGCCCACGGTGAAGCCACGTTCTGCGCTTTGTGTTTCGCCGTTCACATCGGTCACATCTACGCTCACGGTATAGTGAAACGACTCATCGGCCAACGATGTCTCACCACGGGTGATCACCTTAAATGAGAAATCACCGTTGGCATCGACCACAAACGAACCCGCAGCCACCTGTTCATCGGACTGTATTGGGATGATGTGCGAGCGATAAGGACGATACGGCAAGGCCTTGGTCACCTTGAAACGCCCCGAAGCCCCGGCAATGCTCACACCACTGAACGACACGGCCGCTCCACGCAGAGTGAGGGTGTCGCCCAACGCATAAGCCCCCTCGATGGGACGCAATTCGACTTCAAATTTGTGACGTTTGTATTCCTCAACCGAGAAATGGGCAGAGCCAAACTGCGACACCATACTCCAACCGCCTGTAAGACCCGTTTGCGGAAGCTGAAAAGAACCCGAACAACTGCCAAAATCGTTGGTCACGAGCTGCTGTTGCCCTGCCTCATTGCCATTGGCATCGCGAAGGGTAATGGTCACCTTCTGATTGGAACGCGCCGAAGCCTCCTTGCCATCGGTCTGCATCAAGATGGCTTTGTAATGCACTTGCTGGCCGGGACGATATATTTTACGATCGGTAAAAAGGGTTAAAACAAGCTTCTCCGGCTCTCGATCCTGCGGATTCAGGCGCGATTGCCATCCGTTGCCACTCCAAATGGTTCCCTCAGGAGTTTGTGCGCTCACGATAAACATACTATTCTCAGAGACATCCTTTACAAGAACACTCCCATTCGCATCGGTGCGAACCGGATCATATTTCACCCACCGTTCGTAATAGTTGTAAGGATTGCGACGGCTCCACACCTGCACCCGGGCATTGACCACGGGCATCCCGGAGCCGCGATTGAGCACCGACACACGCAAGCCTTCATGTCCCGGCTGGTGAAACACGGCAGCCGAACTCACCTGCACCAGCTGGCAAGCAAGCACGCCCTTAAAATCGGCATCCACCGCACCATCGGCCAACACCACCATATAACGGCCGGGCTTGAGTGCCGGCATGGGCAGCGACAGGGTGCGCGAGTGATGATTGGCCTTACCCGGCACATCAAAGGCCTGATGATGCACGCGAACACACTGAGCCAAACGAGCCGGAATCGAATCATCAGAAACCCGATGTTCTTCGGGCATGACCTGCTCAGGCCACTGGAACACCGAAAGAAAGCAGCGCGACACATTGCTCACGTCACCCACGAGGAGTGCTTGTCGGTAAGGCAGATAAACCGACTCGGTCAGCAAGGAAATCCGGGGATGGGTGATGGCATTGAGCAAATCGCGACACAGCATACCGCCCTCACTTTTGGGCCATGCCTTGACGGTTTTACGACACAAAGTAACGGCTTGCAACAGTTTATCATCGTCAGTCACAGCCTGGTTTTTCCACAAAGCAGCCTGATGAAAAGCCGCCAACGCCGACACGGGATACTTGGCAGCCTTCACATGAATGAGCTTCAGCCCATTTTCAAAAAGAACGTCACCATCCACACCATTATAATATCGGTGCATCAACAACAAACGGTCAATTTCACAGGCGTAAAGCGCCTCCGGGTTTTTCTCACCCGACAGACGAAAGCGGGTCACTTCCTGCAAGAGACGAAAAGCCCGGTAGGAATAGCCGGAAGTGTCGGCCACAGCAGGACGATAGGCCACAAACGAATGGGCATCGGAAAACAAAAGGGGATCATCCAGGGCAAAATCGGGTTCAAAGCGGTCGATGGAGAAATCTTCGGTGAGAAACGCTTCGATGGCCTGCCACACCAGCACATCGTAGAGTGACGAGCGCAAATGAGCCGGCTTTTCGGAAGGCGTCAACATATCGGCATAGTCGCTCGCTGGCAGCATTTGCAGGCGGAGGGAATTATGCAACGATCGGTCGAAGTGCGCAGCCATCAGAGCAGCCAATTGGGTGCGGTTCATCAGGCGAATGTCGTTCTGCGGCTGGTCGGTTTGACGGTTGAGAATGCGGTAACGCTCCTGTTGATAATAGGCCATGATGCAGCGGGCGGCCATGGCGTTCAGCAGTTGCGCATAAGGCTCGCGAGCCGAAGGGATGCGCTTCACGATGTCGTCGTACACATCGGGCAGGCCGTTTTCGGAGAACTGCCTGAAGAAATGATGGTGACGAACCAACGAACGGACGGCCTGAGGGGTGTTTTGCTCAGTGAGCGCCCTTTGGTGAATGAGCAACACCAGGCTGTCGGCCGAACGGGGCAGGTTTTCCTTTTCAAAAGTATCGACCTTAGCCCATTGGGAGGGATAATCGTAGGCACGACCTTTTTGAGCATCGATCCCGAGGGTCATCATCCAAATAAAAGTGAGGAGAAAAAGATGTTTCATCGTGAAAGTATATCAGAATATGAAAAGCATGACGCAGACAGCCATGCAAAGGATGCGCAAGGCTGAAAATAAAAAAGCCCCTCCAAACGGCTCCCACGAGGAGACTTCGAAGAGGATAAGCAAGTTAAAAAAAGTATCAAGATATGAGTCTCAAGACACAAGATAACTGCACCTGCTGTTACAAATGAGTGCAGACGACTTTACTTCTCGCTCAACTTCTGCATGAGTTCTGCGTCCTGAGCGATGCATCGTCCGCAACCACACGTCAACAACTTGATCGATCATACCACCGCCCCATGTGCCGTCAATCTGCAAAGTCACCTCACCATTTCGATGGTTGGAATTTTGGAGCGACAGGGAATGGTGAGCGGGATGCGCTCGATGGTCACCAGGCTCGAATCGAGTTCGTAGGCGTTCATGTCAGTGATGCCCAGGCGGCGCAACCAAAAGTACATATTGAGCGAGAGCTTGTCCCAAAAGGGCAAATCGACGTGACGGATGGTTTGACGATCGATTTGCACAAAACGGAAATCGTTAAGGATGCCATGCTTTCGCAACGATGGATGGCGGCTGATGTTATCGAAGCGTCCCTCGTCGGCCAGGTGGGTCAGCACCTGCTTAAAGTACTCGTTGATGCGAGGCTGCACCTTAAAGCCCAGGTAAAAGTCGATGCGCATCACCTTGCCCTCCACCAAAGGGGTGACTTTGTACTGAAGCGTGGAGGGATTGTCGAGAATATCGACGTGCAAAAACCAATACATATCGGCACGCTTGGGCTGACGACTGATGATGGAATAAATGGCCTTCGACTCAATGTCGGTACGATTGTCGGCATGGGTGGTGTACACCAGGTTGCCGGCATATTTGGGCACCGACTCGTCGCCACTGAGGTCGCACAGCACGGGCAGGTAAGGGTCAATTTTATCGAAGGTGATGAATCGGTTGCGCACCCGACGTCCGCCATACATCATAAACATGATGAACGACAGCCCCGAGGCCATCAACACCGTGAACCATCCGCCGTGCATAAATTTGGTGGCATTGGACACGAAAAAGACGCCTTCGATGGCAAAAAACACCATCGAAAAAAGCACAATCCACACCACCTTCACGCGCCGCAAAGCCAGGTACGAAATCATCAGCACCGTGGTCATGAGCATGGTGATGGTGATGGAAAGCCCGTAGGCCGCCTCCATGTTGGCCGAATGCTGAAACAACAGTACCACCACGCAGCACGACACAAACAGCATCCAATTGATGGCCGGGACATACATCTGCCCCTTGGCCGTAGATGGGTATTTCAAACGTATTTTGGGCCAAAAATTGAGCGACATGGCCTCGCTGATGAGCGTGAAGGAGCCACTAATGAGCGCCTGACTGGCAATGATGGCCGCCGCCGTGGCCATGGCGATGCCCATGGGCAGGAACCAATGCGGCATCATGGCAAAAAAGGGATTGGCATTGCCCAGCGAATCCAAATGCGAGAGCACCCAGGCGCCCTGCCCCAGGTAGTTGAGCACCAGAGCGGTTTTGACAAACGTCCAGCTCACGCGAATGTTGCGAATGCCGCAGTGACCCAAATCGGTATATAATGCTTCAGCTCCGGTGGTGCACAAAAACACAGCCCCCAGCAGAATAAAACCGCCGGGATGGCTCACCAATACATTCCATGCATAATAAGGATTGAAGGCCTTGAGCACCGACGGAAAAGCCAGCAAGTTCACCACCCCCAACACGGCCAACATGGTAAACCATCCAAACATGATGGGGCCAAACGACTTGCCGATGGCCGAAGTGCCAAACTGCTGCACAAAAAAGAGCACGGCCAAAATGGCTATCACCACCGGAATGACCGGGATACGCGGATCAAGAATATTGAGCGCCTCGATGGCCGACATCACCGTGATGGATGGCGTGATGACCCCGTCGGCCAGCAGGGCACTCCCCCCGATGATGGCCACGAAAAACAACCGTCGCCGTTTGCGCCTCAACAGGGCAAAGAGCGAAAAGATGCCCCCCTCGCCCCGGTTATCGGCTTTGAGGGTGATGATGATATATTTAATGGTGGTTTGCAGCGTGAGGGTCCAGATGATGCACGACAACGCACCCAATATAAACGATTCGTCCACCGTTTGGGTGGCCAGTAGCACGGCCTTCATCACATACAGGGGCGACGTGCCAATGTCGCCATAAATAATGCCCAACGACACAATCACCCCCACCAAACTCAACCTCGATAACTTCCCCTGATGTCCCATGGCTCAATAAAAACGACTAAAAATGAGGCCGCTAAAGTATATGTTTTCACAATAGAATGTCACCATGGGCCAAAAAAAATTCTTCAATGAATTTCGTTGGTGTTAGATATGAAGATAATTAGATTTCAAGCAGATGGATCAGACTAAAGAGATATATACAACCAATCTCAACCCCTTTCCCCATCTCATCATCCGTTTCATGATCTATCGTCTTCTTCTCTTTACGAACGACATTGAATGGGATCAGCACATCCAAACAAACCTCCAAAGCCCCTCCCATTCCGTTTTGAGGATGGATGATGCCCTTCAAAACGAGCAATGTGCCGTCAGTAACGACAATATTTCCGTTCCGACCGACCAAGTTTCCGTTCCCGGACAGCAATTTTCCCTTCCGAAGGGGAAAATTGCCGTTCGGAACCCCCAAATTTCCGTTCCAAGCGAGCACATTTCCCTTCGGAACAGGAACATTTCCCTTCCCAAGGGAAATGAACAGGACTTCCGAACAGCAATTTGCCGTTGCGAAGAAAAATGATGGCCTTCGGAACGGCAAATTACTCCTCCAACCGGCAAAAAATTGCCCTTCGGAAGGGAATCATTGCCCTTCGGAAGGGAAACATTGCCGTTCAAAGCGGGAATGTGCGAGTTCGGAAGGGGATCATTGCCGTTCAAACAGGGAAAATTGGGGTTCGGAACGGCAATTTGGAGGGTCACCCGGTAGTGTTCATCAAACTGTGTCTGTCATTTTTTTTCCTTTGAGAGGATTAACACCTGCCCCATAGGATATTTTCGTTAGGATGGCAAGGGTGGC
>NZ_QKZK01000024.1 GCF_003254275.1 Breznakibacter xylanolyticus
TTTGCTTTTCCAAATCATTCGGGCTGTTTCTGGCTAAAGAAATGCTTAAATAGTGTTTCCAGGCTTAGCACGTGTGGGTTACGAGAGAGAGGGAAATGGAATAAAGTACAGGCAATGGGCGGAAACGACGGGAAACCGGCATCTGAGATGCGGTTTGAGCGAAGTAACATGCGTCATGATGAGGCTCTCTCGTGTGGCTTTTTTCTATCAAACGCCCCTTTTGTTTTATCAATCCAACCACAACACACCCTTTTTGACGGGAAAATCACCACATCTACTATATAACAATTTTGAGTTATCTGCTTTGTTATTTAAACGCATGGCGTAACAAAATAACTCAGCGCCTTCGCGCCTTCGCGCCTTTGCGTTTATTCTGACTCCGTGATAACAACACACAAAAAGTAGCATCGTCGAAAACATACCTGTGTCGTACCTAATTCGCACCTTATTCGGGGCTTCTTCGACTCAGAGTCGAAGCCGTATCGAAGCGGGGTCGAAGAACGGTCGAAGAAACCCCGAAGCGGTCCCGAAGATGGGACGAAGCGATGTCGAAGAAAAAAACGCCAACCCAAATGAAAAAATGATCACAAATTTAAAAAGACGAGAATAAATCATTCAAGTGAATCATCGACAGAGAAGTAATTTATTCCATTTATCAACTTTTTAAACGTGTGTATCAAAATGAAATTGGCAAACGCACACAAAATTGATATCATTACAAGATAAATAAAATGACTCTACTATGATTGACACTCCTGATAACACCAAACCCTATTCAATATGACGATGTATCATACCCTGAGTAAACCGACCAGTCGTTAAATGATGAAAAACATCCTCCTTATTTTTCTGGTAGCGCTAATCTTTTGCTTGTTTACAGCGTGCGAGAAAAAAAACAAACATCTCATAGGCATCTCCCATAGCGGATTAATTGGCGAATGGGGACAAAACCAATATGATGAAATCATTCGCGAAGCTTCATTTCACACGCATCTAATTGATTTGAAATTCATTGATGCCGGAAATAATTACATAAAACAACGGCAGGATATCCAACAACTTATAAAGGACAAAATTGATGTTTTAATCGTTTTCCCATCACATCCCGATTCAATATCTGACATTATTACCCAAACTCACGACATGGGTATTCCGGTCATTGTGGTAGATCGGCTTATTAATAACGCCAAATACAACACTTTCGTAGGTACAAATGACGTCCAAATTGGGAAACAAATCGCTCAATACATCGGAAAAAGGTCTCAGTTACCAAAGAGCGCAATAGAAATAAAAGGACCATCAACCTCATTTTCGGCTCTCGACCGCAACAAAGGATTTGCTGATGAAATAGTGAATTGGCCCAACATTAGTGTGACACATTCTTTATTTTGCAAATGGGATGAATCAGCGGCTTATCAACTCTGCGATTCTCTTTTTGCAAATAACATACGCCCTGATTATATTTTTGCGCACAACGATGTACAGGCCAAGGGCATTTCTCTGGCTTGCAAGAAACATCAAATATCACCCATCATCATAGGTATCGATGCCTTGGCCAGAAAAAACGGAGGTGTCGACTTAATAATCAATGGCGAAATTACAGCAACATGGTACAATCCTCCCGGAGGCAAGGAATCTATTGAATTGGCCATCAATCTCCTGGGTCACAAAAGCACTCCCAAACACATTGAACTTGAATCATTTGTGGTTGACAGCACCAATGCAATCGTTTTAAAACGTCAATATCAGTTATTGGTCGACCAACAGCAACGAATTGACCTTCAACAAATAAAAATTAATGATTTAACAACCACCATCACCAATCAGCGACTCATATTCTCATTAATGGGAATCGTTGTGGGATTACTTATATTGGTGATTATTCTCACGGTTTATTTCGTGCGCAAAAAACAAAAATTGCTGACCACCATCAAACACCAAAAGGAACAAATCACCCAACAATTTGAGGAACAAGTTCAACTAAGAGAACTGGTTGAAGAAAAAAACACGATCCTGGCAGAACAAAATGCAGAAATTGAAGCTCAACACGATGCCATTTATGCTCAGAACCAGGAATTGACAGCTTACAGCAACCAAATGGAGCTTTTGGTTGAAAAACGTACCGAAGAACTTAAGGCGGCACTGGATAAAGCCATGGAATCTGATCGCTTGAAGACTGCGTTCTTGTCTAATCTCTCGCACGAACTCCGCACTCCGCTCAATGCCATCATTGGATTCAGTGACCTTTTTGTCATTCCCGATTGTGAATACGAAGAACGACTCGGCCTTCAACGGGTAATGAAAAAAAACACGGAAGAATTACTGGTTTTAATTAACAACATCATTGAGCTGTCAGAATTAACCACTCACCAAATTCAATTACATAAGGAATCTACTGAGCTCACAAGCCTGTTTAATGACATTCGCCAACAAATCAACGATTATCTGCACGAAGGGCTATGGGAACTTCACGAAAGCGTTGAACTATCAACATCTTGCATCGCAATACCTCCCATTATGTGTGATGGGAACCGGATTAAGGAAGTGATGACACACTTGATTCATAATGCCATTAAATACACCCAACATGGACGTATTGAATTTGGATATAAGTACTTTCCAAATGAGAGAAAAGTCAGGTTATATGTAGTTGACACCGGAACTGGCATACAACCGGAGTACCAGCCCCTCATCTTTGAACGTTTCAGAAAAATTGAGAACGACAATCTCGTGTTGTACCGAGGAGCCGGAATGGGACTCACCATCGCCCGCGCTTTAGTGAACCTGATGGGCAGTGACATAGAACTTGCTTCAGTTTATGGTAAAGGCTCCACCTTTTGGTTCGACCTCCCAACAAACTAAACTGTTACATTAAATATCATCAGTTGGTTTTATGCGAAAACAAATGAACAAAAAAAGGAGCAAGACCCATTATTGGGTGGCATTGCCCCTTTACTTATTGTGATAATATGAGTAAATCGTCCGGTGCTTATCCGTTCGATTCTATCGAACCATTAAATCTTTCCTCCAGCCACTTCGGCTCGTACTTTCTGCTCCAGTTCGTCCATCAATTCCGGATTATCACGAATCAGATCCTTAACTGCATCTCGACCTTGACCTAGTTTGGTGTCTCCGTAACTAAACCACGACCCGCTTTTTTTAACGATGTTCATTTCAACTGCCAAATCGAGGATTTCGCCCACTTTTGAAATGCCTTCGCCGTAAAGAATCTCGAATTCAGCTTTTCTGAACGGTGGTGCGACTTTATTTTTAACCACCTTAACGCGGGTTTGACTACCGATGACATTTTCACCATCTTTAATCGCCGTTACTTTTCGAATATCGAGACGTACTGACGAATAAAATTTCAATGCATTCCCCCCTGTAGTTGTTTCAGGGTTTCCAAACATCACCCCGATTTTTTCACGCAACTGGTTAATAAAAACACAGGTGGTATTTGTTTTACTGATGTTTGAAGTTAATTTGCGCAACGCCTGCGACATCAAACGCGCCTGAAGTCCCACTTTGTTCTCCCCCATCTCTCCTTCAATTTCGGCCTTTGGTGTCAAGGCTGCCACTGAGTCAATAACAATGATATCGATGGCTGACGAACGAATCAACTGATCTGCAATCTCGAGAGCCTGTTCTCCGTTATCGGGCTGAGAGATCAGCAAGTTCTCAATATCAACACCAAGCTTTTCGGCATAAAAACGATCAAATGCGTGTTCTGCATCTATAAATGCTGCCACTCCCCCATTTTTTTGAGCTTGAGCAATGGCATGAATGGCCAATGTCGTTTTACCGGATGATTCAGGACCATAAATCTCGATAATACGCCCACGAGGATACCCACCTACCCCCAGTGCTAAATCAAGGGTGAGTGAACCGGATGGAATGACATCCATTTTCTCGACCGCATGATCCCCCATGCGCATAATGGTTCCCTTACCGTAAGTCTTATCAATTTTGTCCATGGTGAGCTGAAGTGCCTTCAGCTTCTCCTTTATGACACTAGAATCTTGTTGTTCTGCCATTGGTTATATTATAGTTTTAAGTTTTGATAAATTTGTTGGGTGTGTTCCTTGGTATCTACTTTTCGAATGATTTTTTCTATCTCTCCGGATTCGTTGATAATAAAAGTTGAACGCAACACTCCTTCGGATACTTTTCCGTACATTTTTTTCTCTCCCCAAGCTCCATAAAGCTTCAAGATATGCTTATCGGTATCGGCAATTAAACTGAATCGCAATCCATACTTGGCAATAAATTTTTGATGTGAAGTTTCACTATCGGGACTAACGCCGATCACATGAAAACCCTTTTGATTTAAATCGTCAAAATTATCATTTAAATTACATGCCTCTGCCGTACATCCGGGAGTATTGTCCTTGGGATAGAAATATAAGATAAGCTTTTTGCCCTTAAAATCGGACAATGTAATTATCTCCCCATGCTGGTTTTTGCCTGTAAATTGTGGTGCTTGATCACCTTCTTTTAACTCTGTCATTGTTCAAAGGTATTGGTTACAAATATATTTCACAATAACAGAGTTTTGAAGTGGGTTGTTTAAAAAGTTACAAATATCCCTGTAAAACACTGATTAACTAAGTATTCCACGGACATTAAGAGGACTTAAAAAAATTCACCCCCTTCCCTGCTTTCAATTCCGATACAACTCAAAAGATTAATATTAAAACCCTTACAAAAACAACAAAACCCAAAAGATGACTCATCCTAAACAAACAGTGACAGAATGCCATCTTAACTTGCTAATTATCTTCATTCAAATAAAAACACACGAATTGTGAACTGAAAAAAGTAACTCACCCATGATTGACATAAAACACAATGCTTTGGCATGAATTAAGGCTTTAATGGAATTATAAAGATCTTTTTAATCTTGTTTTGTTGACGATTGCTTATTTTTGAATGATTAAAACACAGACTAAAGCAACAAAAACATGCTGAAAGGGATTCGAATCATTTTCATTTTTCTGCTTATTGCCTCATCGCTTCAGGCACAAAACATCACACAGGAGCAAGCACACCTATATTTTAAAAACGGAAACTACAGCGAGGCTGCCAAAGCATACGAACAGCTGTTCCGTCTTCAATCGAGGGATGCACGCATCAACTTTTTTTATGGTGCCTCACTGGTTCATCTCAACTCGAATCTGTCTCAAGCGGCAAAATGCCTCCGTTATGCAGTCATGAGAAACGTCAACAAAGAATCTCTCTTCTATTTGGGACGTGCCTCTCAACTCAATTATGAATATGACGAGGCGCTGTTGCATTTTAATAAATTCATTACACAACAGGGCATTGATGCGGCAATGAAGAGCCAGACGCTACAGTACATTCAGGAATGCCAATTTGGCAAATCGATGATCACCAAAATATACCACCCTGAGGTTCTTTCTGCAGATACCATTGATCGTGGCAGTGAACTTGAAGCCTATCAACTGTCCCCTGATGCAGGGAAAATAATGAAAAACAGCGATTTCTTTGAATCGGGCATTGATCCCGACGGGATTGTTTTTGCCACCGAAAGGGGCGATGTGGTTTACTTTACCATGTCATCGGCCAATCAACACGATCTCTATAAAATGGAACGATTGATTGATGGCTGGAGTGAAGCAACCCGACTGTCGGGAGAAATCAATTCCGATTCTGAGGAACGATACCCTTTTCTTTGCTTAGATGGCATTACATTATACTTCAGCTCTAACCGGCCCGGTGGATTTGGCGGATACGACATTTACAAAGCGGTTTACGACACTCAAAAGAAACATTTTTCGGAAATCACCAACCTTGGCGTTCCGTTCAATTCTCCCATGGACGATTATTTTTTTGCCCCGGACGAATTTAACAAAACAGCAACATTTACCTCCAATCGTGCCACCGATCCCCATCAATGCGTGGTGCACACCATCGCATGGACCGACCAACTGATTCGCAGCAACATATCAGACATAAACGAGGTTAAAGTCGTCGCAGCCATGCCTTTGTCGGAAAAAGGAATGCAGATGAGCCAGGAAAACATAAAAAACAAAACCAACATTCCGGCCAAATATGCGAATGCATTGTTCCGTTTTCAAATAGCCGACACGCTTGAATACACCCAATACGAACAATTTCAATCTCTTTATGCCCTTGAGTCATTTAAAAAAGGCTTTAGCCAGGAACAAAAACGTGACTCATTAGCGCAACAAATGACGCAGATGCGCCAAAGATATGCCGCTTCGATCTCCGAAGAGGAACGTAACAAATATGTCAATGAAATATTACGTCTCGAGAGTCAAACGTACGGCATTGGGGATGGTATCGAACGCCTTTATTATGATGCCCGAAAATACGAACAAGATAAAATAAGGGAACTAATTCGACTGGGGAAATACCGTTCTGACGGAAGCACCCGTATTGAAGGTCCTACCTCAATGGAATTAAAACCATCAAACATCCCCCCCGATTTAACCATCTATTCGGATGATGACAGAGGACGCGAACTGGCTGCATTAAAAAGTGTCTACCTAAAGTTTTTTCATGCCGACGATGCTGCACGCTTATTACAGGCCGACTCGATGTATGTGTGGGGAAACATGCTAAATATTGAATCGTCGCGCATGCTCGAAAAAGCATACCAACCGGTAGAACAACCGGTTCAAATGCCACGCCCATTTCAAAACAAGGAAGATATTGCAACAGAAGAAACCCAGGGTCAGATACTTGTAAACGAAGCACGTCAACAGCGCGAAAACGCACTAAAATTATATCACCAGGCGTTTGATACTAAATATGCCATTTACGCAAAAAAATACAGCGAAATGAGCATTTTTTCACTCTCAAATCAGGAGCATGAAAAAATGATGTTGCACCACACCAACGCATCCAGCCAATTTAAAAAGGCGCAAGAACAAACCTCCCAAGCTTTACTCACCCTCGACATTAACAACTATGAAACGGCTGGAGCCATGAAACGTAAAGCTGTTGCAGAACAAGAGTCGGGATTATTTTACCTGAAACAGGTATTGGATGCTCGATCAACCCAAGAAGACTCCACCCCTACCCTGCAGACTGACACATCCAATGAAGTGGTTGATAATACGGTTGCTACCCCACAACAAATAATTACACAGGATACTCCTCTGCATGAAAACTTGGAACAACCCGAATTTCGCATTCAAATTGGCGCGTTTCGCAAACGTCCGGATGCCACCGCGCTTGCGCAATTGCCGGACATCACCACTGAAGTGATTGACGCAGGCAATGTGACCAAATATTTTACGGGACGATATAAAACATATCTTCAAGCATCCAATGCTTTGTCACAAGTTAAAGAAGCCGGTTTTCCGGGGGCATTTATCGTGTCATTTCTCAATCAAAAACAAATACCTGTGAGCAAAGCAAGAGAACTTGAACCTAAAAATTGACAATTCCATATTTAGTAATTATCTTCATTGACTTAAAAATCACGCCATATGGTTCCATCAGAAAAACAACAGCCGTTCAATGAACCTTACGAGAGTCATGAGCCACTGAGCTGGCTGATTCTTCACAATGATGACGTCAACACATTTGATCACGTTATTGAAAGCTTATGCGAAGTGGTGCGCCATGATGAAATTCAGGCCGAGCAATGCGCGATGATTACCCATTACAAGGGCAAATGCGACATTAAAAAAGGAACGCACGACGCACTGGCTCCGCTTCGCGACCAACTTCTGCAACGTTATCTATCCGTCACCATCGACACTTGACTTTATGACAACACTGGTCATCGTACTTCTTATTCTGACAGGATTAATCTTGTTATTGCTCGAATTTTTTGTCATCCCCGGGGTTACCGTCGTCGGTGTGGCAGGTGCGCTATTAATAGCAGCGGGTATTTTTTTCACCTACCGCAATTTTGGTCCGGGAGGTGGCCATATCGCACTCATCATTACGCTGCTCGCCGGCCTTGTGATGGTTTTGTTGGCTCTTAGATCCAAAACATGGGATCGACTGGCTCTAAAATCAGAAATTGATTCGAATATCACAACCGTCGACGAATCGTGCGTGAAAGAGGGAGACGACGGCATAACCATCTCACGACTCAACCCCATTGGTAAAGCGCAAATTGGCAACCAAATCATTGAGGCGCATTGCCCGGGGCATTTTATCGATGAAAAAACTCCCGTGCAGGTCGTCAAAGTTCACAAGACGTATATCATTGTAAAACCTCTAAATTAATCATCTATGGAAGAATTACAGTCCCTCGGACTCATTGTCGCAGGCATTGTCCTGTTTTTCATTATCATGTATTATGTACCCATTGTTCTATGGATATCGGCTCTGGTATCGGGCGTGCGTATCTCTCTCATCCAACTTGTGTTGATGCGCATCCGTAAAGTCCCACCCACAAACATCGTCCGTGCTATGATTGAAGCCCATAAAGCAGGACTTAAAGACGTGAAACGTGACGAACTGGAAGCACACTTCCTGGCCGGAGGTCATATCGAAAAAGTGGTACACGCACTCGTTTCGGCAGCAAAAGCCAACATCGACTTGTCATTTAAAATGGCCACAGCCATTGATCTTGCCGGGCGAGATGTTTTTCAGGCAGTTCAAATGTCGGTCAACCCCAAAGTGATTGACACCCCCCCCGTGGCTGCCGTCGCTAAAGATGGGATTCAATTAATCACAAAGGCAAGAGTCACTGTTCGAGCCAACATCAAACAATTAGTGGGAGGCGCTGGAGAAGAAACCATTCTGGCGCGTGTTGGTGAAGGCATCGTCTCGTCCATTGGTTCATCAACCTCTCACAAAGCCGTGCTCGAAAATCCTGATTCAATCTCAAAACTGGTTCTACAAAAAGGATTGGATGCCGGCACTGCATTTGAGATCCTCTCCATTGACATCGCAGACATTGATATCGGGAAAAACATTGGTGCCGTTTTACAAATGGATCAGGCCGAAGCTGACAAAAACATCGCTCAGGCTCGAGCTGAAGAGCGCCGTGCCATGGCCGTTGCCCTTGAACAAGAAATGAAAGCCAAAGCTCAGGAAGCACGTGCAAAAGTCATTGAAGCCGAAGCTGAAGTCCCCAAAGCCATGGCCGAAGCATTCCGAAACGGCAACTTGGGCATCATGGATTACGTCAAATATCGAAACATTGAAGCCGATACAGCCATGCGTGAATCCATTGCCAAGCCCCAAACACCGCCCTCTCCTAAGAGCGACAACAAATAAAATCAACAATACAAAAGGCTGTCACCCGACAGCCTTTTGCATTGTCCAATAAAGCATTACCCCAGACCAGGAGCATAAAAGCCCAATTGAGCAAATATTTTTCTTGCAAAACCCTTGCATTTATAAAATAAACGCTTACTTTTGCAATCACATTCACGGAGAGATGGGTGAGTGGCTGAAACCAACAGTTTGCTAAACTGTCGTACGGGATTACTGTACCGGGGGTTCGAATCCCCCTCTCTCCGCCACTTTTCTTAAAGTGGATTGCAACCGGAAAAGTTCGGGGTGTAGCGCAGTCCGGTAGCGCACCTGGTTTGGGACCAGGGGGTCCCAGGTTCGAATCCTGGTACCCCGACAAAAAAAGGCCTAACTACATAGTAGTTAGGCCTTTTTTGTCTCATCAAGTATTCCCGTCATATCCCAAAAACAGCCATAAGACGGGGTAATCGCCCTCTTAGGCGATTACCCCGTACAGACGCGAATTATCGCATCTCATGCTTCCAATCTTATTACACTCCCCGCACAGACGCACGACTAGTGCGTCTCTTTCTCTCTCTAATTCATCACAACTTGCAAGACCATCCCTACTGCACCCCCACACCCCTAAAATTAGTATCATTTTCTCTAACCCATTTTCTCCACTTTCCCCAAAATCACCCCGCACACCCATTTCCTCATTTTCTACACCCCGCACCACCAAAGGGATTCATACATTTTACCCATGGCTAATGTATAGATAGTGCCTTGATACTCCCTAGATACTCCCTAGATAGTGTATGAAGAGTGCCTGAAATGCTTAGTTAAGTAGGGCCATTTACCGCAGGGTGCCCGACTATCAAAAAGTGCAAATCAAGTCCTCGAATAATAGCACCATCAAATCCCATTCCCATCACCTCACGAAAAAAGCCCGATTCCTTACAGAATCGGGCTTCCACTATCGTATCGTACAGACGTGTTTCATCACGTCTTTCCATCACTCGCTCTCGGCGCTCCTCATCATACCGACACTCCCTAAAAACATTTCTTTTTAACAATCAGATAATCCCCCCCCATCACAGGAAGGACTGGGAAGTGGCTCCTTTTCCTACCTCCCACACTCGTTGTAACTATTTCAGATCAATCCAAATATCAATAGAACGACAATAAGAGTCACTAAAAAGAAAGAAAGACTTTGGCTCTACTATTTTCATGGACATATTGATGGTGTGAATTGAGAACAATTCTCCACTAAAAACTCGACTTTAAAGCTTAAATCTTAAAGAAATGCATGAGATTCGTCAACTCATCCGAATTTTCCGACAATTGATCAATACTAGAAGCAATGTGATGAGCATCGCGAGCATTTTGTTGAGTTATTTGATTCAATCCTTGTATGGCCGCATTTATTTGCTCAATACCAGAGCTCTGCTCAATACTTGCAGCAGTGATTTCACGAACCAGCTCGGCAGTTTGATGAACCATCGGGACATGATCAGAAAGTTTTACGCCGGCCTCTCGGGCAATTTCCATCCCGGCTTTTGAAACTTTACCAATTTCAACAGCTGCCACACGGCTTCGCTCTGCCAAATTCCGAACCTCACCGGCCACAACCGAAAATCCTCGTCCATGCTCTCCGGCACGAGCTGCTTCAACTGCTGCATTCAATGCCAATAAATTGGTCTGAAAAGAAATATCATTAATAACGGTGATTTTCTGCGCGATTTCATTCAAATACCCTACACTTTCTTGCAACACATCACTACTACTTTGAATATTCACCGCCGATTCCTCTGAAATGGCAGATGTCTTTTTCGCATTAAACGTATTTTGCTCAACAGTGCCGGTAATCTCCTCCATCGATGATGATATCTCTTCTAATGAAGATGCCTGAACATTCGCACCATCAGCAATATTTCGTGATATTTTTGTCAATTCGTCCGTCGTTCCATTAACGGTTTCAACAGTCGATACAATCTTGGAAACAGTCTCTTTGAGCACATCATTCATCCGATTAAGAGACATTCCTAACTCCGCCAACTCATCTGATGAATCAATAGGTATCGTAGCCGTTAAATCACCATCAGAAATACTTTTAGCCTGATTCACAGCCCTATCTAAACGAACAGTAATGGTTTTTGCGATGTAAGTAAGAATCAAATACAAAAACAATACAATCACCACAATGGCAATCACAATGCCGGTACGAAGAGCATATAACGACTTAAAAACCTCACGTTCGGGGATTTCAATCAACATATTATTATAACTCGCCGGAAAATACTTATAGAAAATATACTTAATATCTCCCACACTATCTTTCAATGTCACATAATTGGCAGAATCAATCATTTCCTTAGCAATAATCTGCTTATACGCCGGATTATCGATTATCGTAAAATTAGGAATAGACGGATGGAATGTAATTTCACCACGGACAGAAACCTGGTAACAAAATCCGGTTTCGTGAAACTTTTTGGCATGAAAGGTACGCCCCAACTTCATCTCATCACGCTCTTTAATGCCCACCACAATAGCTCCATTTATTTCGCCATTGTTATTCTTGGTAAACAGGCGTATGGCCTGCACCCATTGATTTCCATCCCAATGACTTACTGTATGTATCGAATCCGACACACCACTCAAATTCCAACGTCCGGTATAATCGTCAGGGAATATGAGTGTTTCATGTTGATCTAATGAAGATTGATTATGACTATTTAAGATCTCAACAAAGTGATCATCAACTCTTTGATAATAAATAAATAATGGAATGCCCATCGCACTTAAATCTTCGTAAATGCGGGAATTGCCATTCAACAACTCCTTACCCATATATACAGCTGGAATATATAGAGTTGTATCCTGATCAGTATCGGACACTTTGGCGTGATATTGAATCCGTTCACTTCCACTTTGGCGGTAATCGCCCATTGAACTAAGATAATGAAATGCTACCTGTCCAAAATATCCAATTTTATCGCGACTGGCATCAATCTCGTTTTGGGTAAATCGAATCAGGTCATCAAGAGTGGCATAACTGTTTTGTTTTGCCTGATCAAAAATAATCCTCTTCTGATAGCGATACAAAAACAGTCCTAAAACAATAATTACCACACTAACCAGAATCGAAACAATCAACTTCAGTCGCTTGCCGATGGGCAAGCTTAATAAATACTTTTTCATCAGCTCCTTACTTCTACACACAATTATTTTATGGCCTAAAACTCGAGATTACAAAACGAATTTGTACACACACAGTCAATCACTTTACTCAAACACGCAACAGAACAGATTCATAATACATTCGATCAATGAATGGGTTACAAAAAGACGTTACACACAAAATTATTTTAAAAAAAAGAAAATACACGACCTTCAAACTTCAGCACTTCTATATATTAAGAAACAAAACCGCTGAAATTTCCCTCAACAAATAAAAAAATCACTCAAATTCATTCAACAACCCGCCACATCTTTTACAATACAGAGCATCATCATCATGCCGATCAAACAAACAATGAGGACACACTTGTGTGTTTCTTGTGTTTCGTTCCGTAATAATTGCAGAAGTTACAATACCGGTGGGAACTGCTATGATGGCATATCCCATGATCATCACCACACTCGAAAGAAACTGCCCCATCGCGGTTTGAGGCGATAAATCGCCATAACCAACCGTGGTGAGGGTAACAATGGCCCAATAAATACTCTTTGGAATGCTTGTAAAGCCGTTAACCTCGCCCTCAATAAGATACATCGCGGTACCTATGATAATGGCTAACGTCACCACAAATATCAAAAACACGCTAATCTTTTCTCGGCTCTGCCACATAGCGTGGGTCAACATTTGTCCGGCTTTTGTATAACGATTTAACTTCAAGATACGAAAGACTCGCAGGAGACGCAATGCACGTATTACCAATAAACTATGACTTCCAATCCAAAAAAGCCCTAAAAAAGAGGGTAAGAGAGAGAACAAATCAATTAACCCATAAAAACTCATCAAATACCTCGCTGGCCGATTCACCACCCATATACGAACCAAATACTCAAAGGAAAAAACACAAGTAATCAACCATTCCAGCACATTAAACAAACCGGTATACCCCTGCTTATATTCCACCACACTCTCAAGCATCACCAAAATAACACTCAAAAGAATAACGCACAACAAAACCACATCGAATATCTTACCAGCTCGCGTATCCGACTCAAAAATTATTTCATACAATCGCTTTCTGATAAATTCCCTTTTCATTCTCAATCACCCATCAAACCGACGATAAAACAGCGCTAAACTGCGAAAATACTATATCACACTAAATATCACCAAGGCATAAATATAAAATCGCAAAAATCGAAAGAGTGCCCATAGGAGATAATACTTTAAATCGTATTTAATAAGCCCACAAGCCATACTCACCAACGAGTGGGGTAACGGCAACATAGCTCCTACAAATACAAACAAACCACCCCACTTCCTAAGATTTTTAATATGGCCTGCTAATTTTATCTCAAGGGAATCACGAACGGGAGGAATTTGATAAACTAAACGCCCCAACATAAATGCGAAAAACCCGCCAATATACGAAGCACTGGACAACAGGAACAAATAAAACCATGGACTGCTCATCTTTGAACTCCATGCAATAAAAATCTCAGGAGGAAGCAATCCCATCAATGTCTCGGACAACAAGAAAGTGGATAAAATCACTTTTTCGGAATAATTTTCCACCAATGAATCCAATAATGCACGCGTATCAATCACAAACAATTCGAGCAAAACAAATAGAGAAACAACCACCGCAATGGTAATCCCTCCTTTGATGGACAGATTTGTTAAGAACTCATAAAAGCGAGTGATGCGATAGTAACGGTTTAGAGCAATGGCTCTGGTTTTTGTACGTTGATTTGGCAGCATTGACCGAAAATTCGTTTGGTTTTCTTCGCTTCAAAGGTACCACTCCATTCAACGCCGTGGTGTTAACAAACATCAAATATGCAACTCAAACCTATTATTTAACACATCAACAAGCACCATCGAAAAAAAACAAAAATCCCGGCATCACAAAACAATGTAATGCCGGGATTTACAATTAATATGAACAGCTAAAAAATTAAGAAAGAGATGAATGCGAATCGAAAATCAGCATGCACCTTCCCCAATAAGATCTGCATAATTTTATTCCACTAAATTATCAATGGCTACCATTTCATTCACCTCATCAGCATAGTTGACATTTTCAAAACCAAATCCAAAGAGGTTGAAGAAATCAGACTTGTATCCTTCCAGATCACCAATTTCGGACAGATTTTCAGTTTCAGCTTGTTTCCAAAGCTCAACAATACGAGCCTGAATGTCTTCTCGCATTTCCCAATCGTCAATGCGGATACGCCCTTTGTCGTCGGTCGGAACGGATTCATTGGTGTAAAGACGCTCACGGTACAAACGGTCGATTTGCTCGATACATCCTTCGTGAATTCCTTCGGCCTTCATGATTTTATACAACAAAGAAATATAAAGTGGAATCACGGGGATGGCAGAGCTGGCTTGCGTCACCAATGCCTTATTTACCGAAACATAAGCCTTCCCACTCACACCCTTCAGCAAATCACTTATTTTAAATGCCGTTGCTTCCAAATGGTCTTTGGCTTTACCAATAGTTCCACGACGATACACAGCCTCAGTCAATTGGGGGCCAATGTACGAATAAGCCACTGTCATGGCGTTGTCCGACAATGCATCAGCTTCCAGAAGCGCTTCCATCCACATTTGCCAATCTTCGCCCCCCATCACAGCAACGGTATTCTCAATGTCATCGCCAACACAAGGCTCAATAGATACTGTGGTCACCTTACCTGTGTGAAAATCAACCGTTTTATCAGTAAAGACCTGACCAATCGGTTTCAGAACCGAACGATGGGTCACGCCTGTCTTGGGATGAGTGCGCACAGGAGAAGCCAAACTGTAAACAACCAGATCGACCTTACCCAAATCACTCTTAATTAAATCAATGGTTTTCTTTTTAATTTCGTCCGAAAAGGCATCGCCATTGATGCTTTTAGCATAAAGACCAGCTTTAGCAGCTTCTTTTTGAAATGCAGCACTATTATACCAACCGGGCGAGGCCGTTTTTCCTTCAGCAGGTGCTTTTTCGAAAAAAACTCCAATGGTAGACGCATTGGAACCAAAAGCACTGACAATGCGTGAGGCCAAACCGAATCCGGTAGATGCGCCAATGACCAACACTTTTTTAGGTCCGGAGACTAAGCCCTTTTTCTTGGTGTATTCAATTTGATTGACCACATTTTTTTCACATCCTACCGGATGTGAGGTCAAACTGATAAATCCTCGCATTAATGGTTTTACAATCATCATCGCATTAATTTTAAACTCTGTGATTAATTCATTCAACCCACAATAGCCTATAGAATGCAAGAATCGCACTCCTTCATCTTTATAATATCCATTGTGACAGGCGCCAAAAATAACAATTATTTGAAGCTAATTAAAATCCATTCGTCAGGGAAAAAAACAAACATGACTTTTCATCGAATAAAGAACGAACAAACAACCTCTAAACTAACATGAAACAACGACTCAACCATCTACAAATAATTACCACACAAGATGACAAAAGCCCCCTGCTCAAAACGAACAGGGGGCTCTATACTTAGAAAAGCGTTGAGTCTGATTATCCTCGATACAATGGATCCACGCCAATGGTGCCTTCCAAATCCTTCAGATATGCATCTGTCTTCACATGCTTTTGTATTTCACGTGCTTTTTCAAGTCTCTTGGCAATTTGCATCTCTTCTACTAAAGAACAATTGGCCGGATTAGACATAAAATTCTCTAAATAAGCCACCTGACGGGTCAGGAAAGCATCGTCTTGTGCCTGCTTACACTTGAGACGTTCCTTATACCAACTGCTATTAATCACCATATCACGATCAAACATGGCACGCAGCGATGGATCGCTTATCTCCTTGCCCTCGTAATGACCATAAGCCATGATGTGCAACAACACTTTCAACGGAGGAATGGCCGCCTCGATACTACCGTCGGCAAAATAATTGAGTGCTACCTTTTGCTGAGCTTCGGTAATATTATTGATCCCGTCAACAAAATCCTCCATGCTTTGGAGTTCAGGCTTAAGCATCTTCTCGTTGAATACAGCCAAAGGCTCATCAAACAGTCGGTTCATGCAACGGAAGGCAAAATTTCCGGTGATACGATACCCTAAACGACTGGCCAATACTTTTTTACCATTGAATTCAAAATCCTCAAGCTTTTCGAGACAATTGGTCTCAATCAACAACTTAGGATTTCGGTCGGCAGGCTCCAAACGAGCCCAAATTTCGGGAATCAGAATACTGATATCGTGATCGAAACGATATTCATGACCAATGTACCCGGCAGCCGAACTAAAGCCCTGATAACCGGTAAGGATATACGACAACAATGCGTTATTCAAGTCGGATGTGGGAGCCAACATGTTAAATGGCCCTTTAGTCAACGCACCTTCCGAGCCGGCTCCGGTTGTCGAAGGCGACTTTCCTGTGAGGCTGCAAATAAAGTCCATGAACAACTCAGGCAACTCCTGATAGTGAATAGGGTTGTAAACGCTCAATGGACGAATACCTGACTTTTTATCGACCGGGTTGTTGCGACGACCGGGCAATACCGCATTAACAGGCGTATAAACGGGTAATCCGGATTCTACCTTGCGGTGCAAACGAGCTCCAACTTCGGCCAAATAGGTATCGATAGATTCTTCCTTAAAACGATTACGCTCAAGATAACGTGGATTTGCAGTGGGTTTACCATTAACAATACGTGTGTGCGATGGCACCACAAAGGTGAAGTCCTCGTCTTCGCTCTCAATAATTCGGGCAATGAAATCCTTAACCGGCTGCGTGTACTGCTCATAATTCATGGCATCTTCCATAATGGCGATGGCATCCTTCTTCGTGAGCGGTTCATAATTGGTCAGGAATGTATTATCTTGAACAATATCAAATTCGGCCTCCTTATCGTATCCACGAATAACGGCATCATCAGGGCGTTGGAACAAATAGCTTTCGCAATTGGCAGTAAACTTAACGCTCTGATTAGTGTACTCGGGATTCAGTTTGCTCAGTTTGCTTGCAGGAACAGTAATGGAAGCGGTGATATCGTCCTCCATCTGAATTTTTTGGCTGGGAACAAAGTCACTTCGCAACTTGTGCAACAACCAGTTACCTTCCTGATTGAACCCAACACGGGCAAAGCTGGCCATAATGGGTTGGTTCTTATATCGCAATGCATTCCCCTGACGACCATTGATAATTTCAACACTAAATTCTTTCTTCCAGTCGATATTTTCATCGGTGCCGCGGTGCAAACGCTTAATATACAACACAAATGTGAGAATATAATCAGGAATACTGCGCAGGAAGGCATTGTACTCATCATTATACTGATCAGATGGTGTGAGCAACTTCACAGCCGACCCCAGCGAACGCTTTGGACTCAGGAATGAACGCGAAGGCTCAGAATCGGGCTTGGCCACTTTCCACCGCTTCGAGTAATCATAATTAATGAGTTTATCGGCCATCTTGGAATCCTCTTCCAGGTTCTTAATATAGAAGAAGCCATATTTAATGGCGTTTTGCATCGATTTGGAAATCTCCGACTTACCACCACCCGACACGGTGCTTGGCTTGTGACAAAACACACCTTCGGGCGCAGTATCAATAATACGCCACATATTTTGTGTTTGGTGCTTGGTAAGTTGAAACTTGTGCCCCGATGGATGCACATAAATCTTCTTGGGCGACATGGTTAACTGAAACTCCTTGCCATTATCGTAGGTCCAGGCAATACTGCTCTTGTACATATCCAAATCGGCATTCTCGGGGATATAGACAATTTCCGGATATTTTTTATCCACAGCATAATTCTCGGCCATCACCTCAATGCGATCCCCCAACAGGCGTGTCACATCACTAAACGTGTACTTTTGGGCAAATTTAGAATTAAAAATATTGCCATACACATGATCACTCATGTTCCCACGAGGGAAAGCAATGGCACCACCGGCATGCTCCTCTTCAACCAATCCAAACAAGTTTGCGGAATAACCGATTTGGGTTTTAATTTCTTTTTTAGAATAACCAAAATAGTTATCAGCCACAATGGTCACCACAACGCCTCGTTCATCCCGACAAGTCAGTTTAAAAGGCACACCATTATTATAAATTTCACTCTCTTCTTTCCAGCACATCCCTTCACGGCGCTGACGCTCGGTCGCTTGATCATAATGAGGCAACCCCACTTCTTTTTTGGTTAATTTCACCAAGTGGGGAGCCAGTATGATACAGCCGGTATGACCGGTCCAATGAGCAATATCAAGCGCAGCATCGTTTTTTGCCAAGTTCGGGTCGCCGGCATTGCCAAATACCGACTCCACAAAATCGAGGTTACTTACAAAACTCCCGGGAGCAAAGAACCGAATCTCCATACTCTTTTCACTGATGACCCCTTTAACTTCAGGCACCACAATGGGACGCATCAATAAAGAAGCCATCACTTTAGCCTGATGATCCTGATTGGCCGTGAAAGGCAACAATTTCAAATCATCGGGAGGCGTAAGGGCCGCACACAACAAATGAGCAAATGTCAAACGAGGAACTTCTTTCTTGTCAAGAGGCACAGGCAATCCGCCGTCCACAATATGAAAAGTACCTTCGGTGGTCCGTTTGTCCTTAGCCGGGTTGTTTAAAACCCCCTGCTTGACACGATATGATGTCACAAATTCATTATGAAACATCTCACCATTGGGGGGTAAACACACTTCGCGTGCCATCCCCGGCTGATTGAGTACAAACGTATTATTAGGCAATCGCCAGCTTTTATCTAATTTGATGTCTTTCAAATAATCATCCAAAAAATTCTGGATGCGGGTATCAACCGGCGAGAGTCGTTCACCCAGTAAACGAGAGTTTTCACGAAAACTGCTAATCAAACCTTCAGTCAGGGAAATAAACTTGGCATTCGACAATTTGTTTTTGGCGTCATTGTCGTCGTAATACAACGGTTGTCCCAAGGCTGCCAACTGAAGGTTGATGTACTGAATCATGTCCTTCCTGTCCTTCTTGGTCAACTTTTCTTTGTTTATCATTTCGTTTTTCATGTGTTTATATTTTTTTCAGTTGCCACATGTAACTCGCCAATCACGATCCTTCTGTGAATGAATTGATTCATGGCTCGTTTCATTTGAAAAGATTTTCTCGAAAGTCGGTTCTCCATGCTTGCATGAAAGAATCTAAATTGAGATAAAAAGAGCCACATCCGCTGTTAAACTTTTCAGAGCGGCGTTAAACTTTTTTATCGCCTGTAAAAATAATAAGTACATGGGATTTGCGGGCACAAAAAGACTTAAAAAAACCAATAATTTACTGCCACCCCCCTTTTACATTCCACTTCATTAGAAATTTAAACAGTTTTATATCAGACACGCAACTTTCTTAACACCTTCATATCAAATCAACTTTAACTTTCAAAATAAAAGAGATGAGCAAACAAGATAGAAACAACATCATTGGATCGCAAGAAGAAAATTGTGGGAGCAAAAAAGATTCGCATTCCGTAATAATTGAATGTCCCCGCCTTCTGTTTTCAAAATTATATTTAATATTGCCATACCGACAAAGACATTTATCACTCATCTGCTTAGGATGCAGAAAGCACAAAATCAACAACTAATTCTAACACATCCTGACCATGAACAAACACTGGCACATCTGCGCCATCCTTTTATTAATGGCACTATACACCTCGTGCACCAAAGAAGATCTCGACAACGACTCCCCCTACGTCTATAATACACAGTCGAGCATCATGTATGGCAACCAATCGGCAACATTTAAGGAAATACTCTTCTACATTCAACCTTACTTGATGATCGATGGCGTAAAAAAATACCCGGCCACCGACTCGCTGCTCAACATCACCATGAAAGTCAACAGACTCACTTGGGGATCAGTTTCATCCTTGCCCATCGACACAACAATATTTGACTTGGAAACAGTGAAAAACTTCCGCGTCACAAACGTCCCAATCAAATATCCGGTAGTGGCTTCATATCAAATCAGCAATACCACAACCACCAATGCCGGTCACTTTGCCGATTTACTACTCAACTATCAATCGCTGTTGGCCGGCGATTACCTTTTCCGCATCGAATCGTTTGACATACGCAGAGCGGATGGCACTATCAAAAAATGCCCCACAGCCGCATCGGTACCTCTGACAGTTAAGCCCGACCAAAGAGGTTCATACATCGGGGAATTCGAAATCGAAATTAAACCTTAATTACTAACAATCATCACGTAACCTCTACCATGAAACATACCATCATTACCACTCTCCTCATTATCATCACACTCACCGGATGCATCGACTACGAAGAAGGCACCATTCGCGTGCAAAACAAAGTGCACAACGTCGCTTTACAAAGTATCAACTGGGGCGAATATGGCATTTACGATTATGTGATGACCGGCGAAACTTCGGCCAAACGAACCATCAGTGACGAAAAGGAAAACTGGCCAAAAACCTTTCAACTCGAATTTTACATGACGGCCAACGGCAACCTGGTGTATCTCAAAACCCGGAACAAATACACACTCAATTACAATGAGGATTTAATAATCACCATCTCCGATACCACTGATGTGTACAACCCGGCATTGGAATAACACTCTTACAATGCCTCACAACATTTGAATTCGAACACTTCGCCCTTTGAGTGGTACACCACGCAAGTGCTTCAATAAAGCGAGTACTTCCGCACGACTCACAGCCACATAAGCCTGGTTATCTTTCACCTCAATAAGCCCAATGTTATCTTTGGACAAACCTCCTTTTTGACAAAAAAAACCGACCACATCAACTTTATTGACCTTATCCTTGCGTCCCTTATTCAACATCAAGGTACACCAGCGGGGTTGAGGAGGGATGATTGCCTCTGCAGGTAACGATTCTCGATACACATCATCCGGAATAAAGTCGGGTAGCACTTCATCACCTAAAGCCAATACATAAGCTGTTCCACCGGCACCCATGCGAGCCGTACGACCATTGCGATGCGTCCATGATTCGGCATTCACAGGCAAATGGTAATGTATCACGGCATCAATATCGGGAATATCGAGTCCTCGGGCAGCCAAATCGGTGGTAATCAAAATGCGACAACTGCCATTTCGAAAAAGCGTTAGAGTACGTTCACGGTCACGCTGATCAAGGCCACCGTGAAAAATCTCGTTCACCACACCGTGATCGTTCAAATAACGGGCAACCCGTTCCACGGCATCACGATGATTCAGAAAAACAAACATGCGAGCTTCGACCAACTTACAGACCAACAGCAACAATGCCTCCAACTTATCTGCCTGCCACACATCGACACGACGAAGTGTCAATTGCCCCGAAGGCACCACCTGAGATATAAAATCGAGCGTATGAACATCATCAACACCCGTAAAAGAAGGCAGATGCTCAATGCGAGTCGCTGACGTGAGAACTCGAGTTTGAACATCGCCAAGATGCTCCAAAATGGCGCCCATCTCATCGGCAAACCCAAAATCGAGACATTTGTCAAACTCATCCAACACCAGCATCCGTACCCCCTTAAGCTGAATGCGACTGTTGCGCAGATGGTCGAGCACGCGACCGGGCGTTCCTACCAGCACGACAGGAGGTTCAATTAGGTTGTTAATTTCAATGCGGATGTCGTGACCACCATAACAACAAGACACCTTATGCCCTGAGCGTAAACGACGAAAAACATCGTCAATTTGTAAAGCCAATTCGCGCGAGGGCACCAATATCAATGCTTGAATCCCATGATTGCCCTCACGTAAAAAATCGAGCAATGGCAAGAGAAAAGCCAATGTTTTACCGGAACCGGTAGGACTCAACAACATCAAGTTGCGATGATGATGCAATGCAGCAATGGCAGCATCTTGCATGGCATTGAGCGATTCGATGCCCAAATGATGAAAATAACGGGTATATGACATGTCGCAAAGATAGAAATAAAAGGGCTCAGAAGAGATGTCATAAGGAGAGCGACAACACCGTTCGCTCCATCAAAACCAACAACAAAAGACAAAAAAGCAAAAACGGCACACCCGAATAACAGATGGCCGCTTTCATAGAGAAGGGGTTATTTATGGTAATCGTTTAAATCAAGAATTAAAGACCCAACAAAAACAATGATAAAACTGAAATAACAACAAAAACTTGAAAACTGAGAAACCAATGCGATGCATCAAGTTGTTTAAACTGTCTCCTTCCTGTTGTTGCCATGATGTTTTGTTAAAAGATAAATAAACCTGCCTTTCAACAGGCTTATTTATCGGGGGAATCTACTTAAATATCAAAAAACAAAAATCAACGAACGTCTTCAACTTCTTCAAAACACATGATTGGTGGAATTCTTATTTCAACCAAACTATTAGAGCGATGCAATCGTCGTGATGCTTTCACAGCACCTTCAGCTTGCTTCTTACATGTTTCGCTACAATATTTACGATTAATAATCAATCGACTGATTATCCCTCGCTTATAGCGATATATCTTACCACACCAATTACAAGTATTAAAAACATCCATCGTATTGCAGTGAGCTAAAAAATGAAAAGTTAATAATATCGGTAAAGAGTTATTTGTGATTGACACTGCAATATTAAGCAATGAACGCCGACCTGGCATGGCCAACAAACGAAAGGGGGTCAATTAGCAATGAAAGGGGTAGTTTTTCAAATAAAGCGACATTCATCCTATCAAAAAACCCCCTCGGTGTGGCACGGGTCAAAAAAATCGCTATTTTCACAGTGATTTCAACGATTAGGTAACCCACAAAATATGCTAAAAGCCGTAATTATTGACGATGAAGTGGCTGCACAAAAAAGCCTCGAGAAAATCATTCAACTATACTTAAACGAATCAGTTAAAATAGAAGGGATTTCAAGTTCATTAAAGGAGGGCATCCAACTCATTCACAAACACAAACCAGAGATTGTATTTCTGGATATTGAAATGCCTTTTCAAAACGGCCTTGAACTTTTTGACTACATGGAGATTAATTTTGATGTGGTGGTCATCAGTGCATACAAAGACTATGCGATTGACGCCCTTCGCAATGGCGCTTCGGACTATCTTTTGAAACCGGTGAACGTTGCCGATTTAAAAAAATGCATCCATCGCATTGAATCACAACACCGCCTTTTACAAGAAAAAGGACAAAACCAAAACCGCTATGAAGTGGGGAAACTCATCGTTCCGTACGCCAAGGGATATTTTGTGATTCCGTACAGCGACATCATTGCCATTGAGGCTGATGGTAACTATTCATGGGTTTACAAATTGAATCAGGAGAAACTACAGGTAAATAAAACCTTAGGAACAATTGAAGAAAACCTGCCCCCACAATGTTTTTTCCGGTGTCACCGCTCGGCCATCGTCAACATCCACTATGTGACCGAAATAAACCGCGAAAAATGCACGCTGGCCATTCACAACAAGCATTTACCCATCACCGAAAGAAACATTAAACCCCTGATGGACAAACTCAAAGCAATCCTCAATGTGGACATGGAGTAAGAGAGCAATCCTAATTGGCTTAGCAGGATGGATTTACGCAGGGATCACAGCCACAGCACAAACATTTTTCACCGAGCAAATCACCACCGAAAGCGGCTTACCATCGAACACCATCCGATGTGCCATCCGCACAACCGATAATGAAACCTAGATTGGAACCGATGCCGGACTGGTAAAATGGAACGGAAAATCAAACAACATTTATCGCCAACAAAATCTTCCCGACAGAAAAATCCAATGCATCACCCAAGGCCAACCGGGTGAAATTTGGGCAGGTACAAGCAGTAAAGGACTTTGTCTGATTAGAAAAGATAAATCGGTTAGGGTTTTCACAACAAAAAATGGTCTATCATCCGACCAAATCACGTCTGTTTACTTTTCTGAAAAACAAAAAAAATTGTTTGTGGGCACCCGACATGGCTTATCTGTCGGAGATAGCACTGGATTTTATGCTTTTAGAACCAATAAAATTGAAATCTCGGCCATTTCGGAAAACGATAGTTGCCTGATTATTTCGACCAATGGCAAAGGGCTGTTTTATTACCACTTCACAAAAAAAAACGTTTTCCCCATTCATGAATTTGCCCACATCAAAGGTTCAACAATCAATTATATCCATTTCACATCATGGGGTGATACGATTATTCAGGTACAAAACCAGGGTTTATTAGTTATCAACAAACAAACGCGAGATCACTACCCTCTTGAAACTCGCATTCAATGGATTGCAGAAGGTAACAATAAGGATATTTGGATTGCGCCCTCCGAAAATGAAGCACCTGTGATTCAAAGCGTGTACCTGATACGTAACAAGCAACTCATTCCAATTAATCATCACCTCACACGACGAGCTAAAGCCGTCAATGTCATTTGGAAAGAGCCCTTTTCCGGATCCATTTTCATGGGAACATCAGGCAGTGGGATACTGGCACTCCCGTCGATGATGTTTGAACAGTACGAAGCTAAATCAGAATATCATCAATATCGCTTGTCCGACTTATGTGAAGATGCCAATCATAATCTATGGGTGGTAGGGGATCATCAATGGCGCATCCCCCTCTTACCAACCAAACTACCATATCAACTAACATTCAGGACTGAATATTTCAACGATTTTTTAGTTTCACCTTCAAGCGATTTCACTCAAACGATCTGCAAAAATCAAACTGGCGCCATCACTTTACAAAACCAAAAAATATACAAAATCAAAGAGTCGTTAAAAAAAACAACCCCCATATTAGAGCACATCCAGAAATGCGACTTTTTGAAAGTAATTGACAATAAAATCATTGCACAACACAGCAGCCGCATTTGGCTGTATAACGACGAAGGCACCATTACGGAAGCCAGCATACATCACGAAGGGTTGATTGCTCAAGTAGAGAAATTTGCCAACTCATACTGGCTTCTCAGTCAGGATGGTCACATCACCAATGCCTCAAACGACTTATCCCACCAAACCCTTATTAACGAAGAGCATCCATTTATCCCCTCATCAATCACCGCCATGGCAACCGATGGCAAGGAGCATTTATTTGTCACAGATGGATATGAAACATTGATACTTCTCACCGAAAAAAAAGGACAGTTACTTGAATTTGGACGCTGGCGGATTGGCAAAGACTTCCCGGGTCATTACCTTCACTGGATACTAATTGATACCCGTCAAAACCTATGGATTGGCACAGACAAAGGACTTACAAAAATGGATCTGCCCCTGTTTTTGCGTGAAGGTCATGCAAAATTCATCAATTGGGGACGCGGCGAAGGCTATGACTGTGCCAACTCCTTCAAAGCCATAGAATCATCAACCGGGTGGATATGGGTCTTAAGCGATGCAAAGCTGATGCGTTTTTATCCCGACAACCTGCAACACCAATCGTCGGCACCACGAATCAAACTGACGCACATCACAAAAAACGGAATTGAAGCCAACGTCTCTCAACTTGTCAAGACTCGCTTTTTTGGAGGTCAAAGCAATGCCATTGACTTGGCCAGTAATGAAAACACCCTCTCTTTTTCATTTGACGCACAGGATCTGACCAACACAGAACGAATTCATTATCAATACCAACTTCTACCACAAGAAACGGATTATGGCAGTCCCACACAACAGCCCATGGTTTACTATCCGGCATTAAGTCCGGGCAGATATCGCCTTAAAGTACGTGCCTATTATGAACACATGCCCACCCACCCCATCGAACAAGAATACCCGTTTACCATCAACCCACCTATTCATCGCAGCATTTACGCGTTTATATTTTATGCCATCGTTACAATTATTGTGGTGCTCATGGTTTTGGACATTCGAATTCGCGGAGTGAAACGAAAAGAGGAACAAAAAAACAAAAACCAGCAACGAATGGCCTTGTTAAAAATGGAAGCCCTCCAATCGCAAATGAATCCCCACTTCATTTTTAACGCATTGAATTCATTACAATGCAGCGTTTTGGAAAACGACACAGAGAAATCACTTCATTTCATCGGACTCTTTTCCAAACTAATGCGTTCAACACTAGACAATGCTTCTCGTCATTTGATTTCGCTAAAAGAAGAACTCGATTACCTGAACAACTACATCGAAGTTGAAAAAATGAGATTTTCCGATGGGTTTGAATACGTGATTAGCGTGGCCGAAAACATTGAAACCGACTCATTATACCTTCCACCAATGCTGCTACAACCGCACATTGAAAACTCCATTAAATACGCTTTCACATCTTCATCAATTGGTTACATCATCATCAACTTCTCAAAAGTTGACAACAACTTAATTTGTATGATCGAAGACAATGGCGTGGGCCGTAGCAACACCCAACACCGCAAAAGGAGTCATCAACCACGAGGACAATCCATTACTCGTGAGCGCTTTGAAATCCTCAATGAGTTTTACAAAACATTCAACGATTATAAATTTGAGATTGAGGACATATACGATCACGAACAAAATCCTGCAGGAACACGCGTAACCCTCATTTTCCCAATCATCGATGCGCCCGATACATATTTAGAAAAAAACCACCATGTATATCCCACAGAATCTCAACGTTGAATGGCTTGACTTATCGCAT
The DNA here is from genome assembly GCF_003254275.1 of Breznakibacter xylanolyticus. Classification (GTDB taxonomy): domain Bacteria; phylum Bacteroidota; class Bacteroidia; order Bacteroidales; family Marinilabiliaceae; genus Breznakibacter; species Breznakibacter xylanolyticus. Next base: position 26,935 of record NZ_QKZK01000024.1, read on the forward strand.
CCCATTGAGCACCGCATGCCAACCTGGCCGGAAGATCCGCAAGTGAATCTAAAATGCGTTGCAACATTGGAGCACCAAGGTTTTAGCAATTACCGGTTGGAACTGGGGATGCACGCCGGCACACACATCGATGGCCCGTTGCACATGCTCGACCATGGACTGCCAATTTCACAGATTAATCCTTCAACCTTCATCGGGCAGGGCATTGTGATTGATAACGATGAGCAGGCTATTGAACAATTATCAACCAGGGATTTAAAAGATCAAATGGTACTGATTGACACAAAACATGCACAATACTGGGGGCAACCGACTTATCACACCCATTTTCCCAATGTTTTGACATCAATTATCCGCCACCTGATTGATAAAAAAGTACGCCTCATTGGCATTGACTCCCCCTCTCCCGATCATTCGCCATATCATGCGCATCGACTCATTCTTGAAAACAACATCTTCATCATCGAAAATTTAACCAATCTAGTCAAAATACCTAAATTTACGCCAATTCAGATCGTGGCACTTCCATTGAGTATCGTGGCCGACAGCGCTCCTGCAAGGGTTGTAGCCGGATTATATCATCATAAACCAGGAACGCAAAACGACAAAAAGATTACTTGATATTTTTTTTGATTGCATTAATTCATGATATCACATAAATTGCGTACGCCGAACCAAATACCATGAAGAAATTCTCATACTACTTTAAAGACGATGCCATTTGGGGCGAACGGGAAGTCATCAAGTTCAGATGGATTCTCATTGCTGCTATTCTGCTTTTGATTGCTTACATTTTTGGCACAGGAGAATATGCCCGCGGATGGGTTTCACTATCGCTAGCCGTATTTTACATTCTCTACAACTCAGCCTTGGTACAACTGCTCAAAAAAGTTGGAAACACCAAATGGTTGCAATACACGTCATCAATTGTCGACATCACGGTTCTCTCCCTACACATCTACAACTACTCCTACTTCTTTAACCCCATTGCGGTCACAACTGCTGCTTCAACATTTTTGTACGCCATTCTCATCATGCTATCTGTCCTTCGTTACGACGGTAAACTGGTTATTTTCAATTCATTGTATATAATATTCTGCTACAATCTGATTTACATACTGCGACGCCCCTACATCGATCCCGATTTAATCAACCAGGTGGCATCGGCTGATTGGGATGGCCAATTTTATAAAAGCGTCTATTTTTTATTGATGGGCTACTTCCTGTTCAGCATCCCCAAAATGATTGACCGCTTGGTGACAAAACAAAGCATGGCAGTAGATGAACGCAAAAATATGGAACTAAAGCTGGCCTTGGAACAACAAAAAAGAGAACTGGCCATCCAAAAGTTACAAATGGAAAAAAACCTCAACAAGCAGCTGCAGGAACAAAAATTACTGATTGAAGAACAAAAAAGCACCCTTGAAGACCTCATTGCCACCAAAGACAAATTGTTTGCAATCATCGGTCACGACTTACGCACCCCCTTTAACGGACAAGCTGCCTTATCACAACTACTTACCGATGAGTACGATCAGTTTTCAAAACCGGAAATCCTCGAATCTCTAAAAGCCATCAACCAATCAGCTCACAATGGCTTAGAAATCCTTTCGAACCTGATTAATTGGGCCCAAACACAAACCGGCGACAGTGAAACCACACGCACCACACTTCTGCCCATCGACAGAATGGTATCCGAAACCATCGACATGCTGTCATCGACCATCGACCACAAAGAAATTAAAGTAATCACCAGCATTGAACCGGGTTGCAACGCTTCGGGGGATGAAAACATGGTGAAAACCATCTTGCGCAACTTACTCACCAATGCCATTAAATACAGCCACAAAGGCTCCGAAATCATCCTAAAATCATCTTCTAAAAATAACTTGGTTCAAATAGATGTCATTGACAAAGGAATTGGGATTACCAACGAACAAATACGGAATATATTTGAAGGCAAGCACTCCGCATCAACACCGGGAACCGAAAATGAACCTGGGACGGGGCTTGGACTGATCCTCTGCAAAGAATTGGCAGAAAAGAACAAAGGCGACCTGTTGGTTGAAAGCCAGCCCGGCAAGGGCAGCAAATTCTCACTGATATTGCCGGGAATTGAACCGGGAATGAATTAAAAAGGGGATGCTCATTGCAATCCCCTCATGGTAAGTTGTATTCGTTTCCGAGCCACATCGACTTCCGTCACCTTCACCTGCACATGTTGATGTAGTTTGACGATGGTATTGGGATCGCTCACAAATTGATCAGCCAATTGCGATATGTGAACAAGGCCATCCTGTTTTACACCAACATCCACAAATGCACCAAAATTGGTGATATTGGTAACTATACCCGGTAAAACCTGACCGGGTCGTAAATCTTCGATGGTACGCACATTGGGATCAAATTCAAACACCTTGATGCCCTGACGCGGATCGCGACCGGGTTTCTCCAACTCCTTCACAATATCAGTGAGTGTTGGAAGCCCAACCTTATCGGTGATATATTTTTTCAAATCAATTTGGGCACATAACTCTTTGTTTCCAATGAGTTCTTTCACAGACTTACCCAAATCAGCAGCCATTTTTTTTGCAATACTGTACGACTCAGGATGCACAGCCGAATTGTCCAACGGATTTTCAGAAACATCTACACGAAGAAATCCGGCACATTGTTCATAGGCTTTGGCACCCAATCGAGGAACCTTCTTAAGCGCGTCACGGGATTGAAATGGACCGTTCTCGGTGCGATAATCGACAATATTTTTGGCCAATGCAGGCCCCAAACCCGACACATAAGTGAGCAAATGCATGCTGGCAGTATTAAGGTTCACACCCACCAGGTTCACACACGACTCCACTGTTTGGTCGAGACTGCTTTTCAATCGGGCTTGATCCACATCGTGCTGATACTGCCCTACCCCAATACTTTTCGGATCGATTTTCACCAATTCGGCCAATGGATCCATCAATCGACGGCCAATGGAAATAGCGCCACGCACGGTCACATCATATTCAGGGAACTCGTCACGCGCCACCTTACTGGCGCTATAAACGGATGCCCCATCTTCGCTAACCACAAATACCTGCAGATCTTTACCAAAACGAATGCTCCGGATAAACGATTCGGTTTCACGCGAAGCCGTTCCATTACCAATGGCAATGGCATCAATTTTATAGGCATCAACCAAACTATCAATCTTTTTGGCTGCCAACCCCCATTGATTTTGGGGAGCATGCGGATAAATGGTTTCATTATGAATCAACTGTCCCTGTGCATCGAGGCATACGACTTTGCAGCCGGTTCGAAAACCCGGGTCGAGCGCCAAAACGCGCTTCTGCCCCAGCGGTGCAGCTAAAAGTAACTGGCGAAGGTTTTCAGTAAACACGCGTATCGATTCAGTGTCGGCCTTTACCTTCGACAGGTTATGAAACTCAGTTTCGATGGCCGGCTCAATCAATCGTTTGAAAGAATCCTTCACAGCATCGGCCACCAGCGAAGCAGCCTTAGTATTTGACTTCACAAAATAACGCATCAACCGCTCCTGAGTCTGTTCCTCATCGGGGGTAATGGATACACGCAAAAAACCATCATTGGCGCCACGTTGCATGGCCAACAAACGATGCGACTGACACTTGCGCAAAGGTTCTGAAAAATCGAAATAATCTTTATACTTGATACCTTCTTCTTCCTTGCCCTTCACCACTTTTGAGGTGATGTATCCAGTGCGTTCGAAAGAGGTACGCACCATATCGCGAGCCGTTTGATGCTCACTTACCCACTCGGCAATAATGTCTGATGCACCCTGAATGGCCTCATCGGCCGACGAGACCTCGTCGTTGAGAAAACGCTCCACACAGGCATCAATATCACGATCCTGTTGTTTGAAAATAATTTGCGCCAAAGGTTCCAACCCCTTTTCACGTGCTTTGGATGCGCGGGTTTTTCGTTTGGGTTTATAGGGCAAGTAAATATCTTCGAGCTCGGTCAAGTTAAAACAGTCAGTAATGCGTTTCTTCAACTCGGACGTCATTACCCCTTGCTCGTCGATGGTTTTAAGAATGGTTTCTTTGCGTTTTTCTATCTCCTGCAACTTATCGTACCGCTCCTTGATGTTGGCAACCGCCACTTCATCGAGGCTACCGGTCATCTCTTTACGGTAACGGCTGATGAAAGGAATGGTTGCACCTTCAGCCAGCAAAGCAATAGTATTTTCAACTTGCTTGACACCAAGATTTAACTCTCCGGCAATAAGTTTAGAAAAAACGTCGTTCATCATCAATCAATATCGTTACTGGTTATTACCTCCTTGTGGTCGACGGTCACCCCCTCCTTTTTTCTTTCTAAAAGTTTTTTTTCCCGAACGATCACCGGAACGATCGACTCGTTTGTCGGGATTATACTCCGGTCCAGGTGCCATTTCAGCAGGCAATGGAGCTTTATAGATTTCAGTTTCAATGAGTCGCTCAATGTTCCGAAAATCCCGTTGATCTTTATCATTTATAAAAGTGAGTCCAACACCCTGCGTTTTAGCACGAGCTGTTCGCCCGATGCGATGTACGTAATCTTCGGCATCGCGAGGTACATCAAAGTTTATCACCAACTCAATATCCTTGATGTCGATACCACGAGCAATAATGTCAGTGGCCACCAGGATTTGCACCTTCCGATTTCGGAAATCGAGCAACACTTGTTCACGCTCAGCCTGCTCCAAATCGGAATGGATGGCTTGCGAATTGAACCCATTTGAGGCCAACGACTTGGCAATCTCCTTTACTTTTTGCTTAGTCGATGAAAAAATAATGATGCTCGTCAGATTTTTCCCTTTAAGCAAACGATTGATGAGTTCAATTTTCTGATGATCGTACACCACATAAGCAGCTTGCAAAATCCCTTCGGCAGGCTTTGAGATGGCAATTGAAATCTCTCCCGGATCTTTGAGGATTTGCTGAGCCATTTCACGGATTTTAGGCGGCATGGTGGCCGAAAACATCAGCGTTTGACGTTCTTTGGGCAACTGCAACACCACCTGCATGATGTCTTCAAAAAAGCCCATGTCGAGCATGCGGTCAGCTTCATCCAAAACAAGGTGCTCAATTTGGTCAAAAATGACATATCCCATTGAGAGATGCTGCAACATCCGTCCGGGAGTTGCCACGACAATATCAGCACCCTGCACGAGCGAATTCTTTTGACGATCCCACTCAGCCTTGTCGTTTCCGCCATAAATGGCAGTTGAAGTCACGGGAAGAAAATAGCTGAACCCCTCCATCTGCTGATCAATTTGAAGAGCCAGCTCACGGGTAGGAACCAAAATGATGGTGCTGGTACCGGAACTCCCCCCCTTACGCACCAACTTATCGAGAATGGGCAACAGATAAGCCGCCGTTTTACCGGTTCCTGTTTGGGCACAGGCAATCAGGTCGCGCCCCGACTGAATGATGGGCACAGCCTTTTCCTGAATGGGAGTGGCTGTTTCGAAGCGCATGGCCGCCAGACCTTCGAGCACTTCGGTTGAAAAATTGAAATCGCTGAAATTCACAGAATTTTGAATTAGTCGTTAAAGGAATCCGGTTATTCAACAAACAAAACCAAGCCCTTAAGGTATTCACCTTCGGGGTGATAAATATTTATGGGATGGTCGGCCGGCTGTGTCAATTGATTGATCACACGCACCTGCCTACCGGCCTTGGCTGCTGCCGAAAACACGGTGGTTCGAAAGTTCTCTTTGGTAACCACCTGCGAACAGGAAAATGTAAAAAGAATTCCCCCGGGAGCAATCTGCTCAAACGCCTTGGCATTGAGACGACGATAACCCTGAAGGGCGTTGGCCAACACATTTTGGTGTTTGGCAAAAGCAGGAGGATCAAGAATAATCAAATCGTAACGATTCTTTGAGCGCTCCATATAACGGAAGGCATCTTCAGCGAAAGCCTCATGACGGCTGTCACCTGGATAATTAAGCTCTACGTTGGCCTTGGTCAGCTCAATGGCGCGCTCGGAACTATCAACCGAATGCACCATATTAGCACCTCCACGCATGGCATAAAAGGAAAACCCGCCGGTGTAACAAAACATATTGAGCACATTGCGCCCTTTGGCATAATGTTCAACCATGGCACGATTGTCGCGCTGATCGACAAAAAAGCCGGTTTTTTGACCTTTTTCCCAATCAACGTTAAACTTCAACCCGTTTTCGAGAGCCACATGGGTGGCCGACTTTCCTTTGATGTATCCGTTTTCGGGATTAACATTGGCCTTGTAAGGCAGGGTTCCTTCAGACTTTTCGTAGATGGCCTCAAGATTGTTACCCATCACGGCCTGCAAAGCTTCGTATATTAAATCGCGCGACAAATACATGCCCACCGAGTGCATTTGCACCACGGCTGTGCCGGCGTAAAAATCGATGATCAACCCGGGAAGTCCGTCACCTTCACCATGCACCAGGCGATATGCGTTGGTCTGCGGGTTATTTACAAACCCCAACGCCTGACGCAACGCCAAAGCCTTCGACAACTTACCAATCCAAAACTGAATATCGGGCACGACTCGCTGAAACGAGAGAATACGAACAGCAATGGATCCGATTTGATAATGGCCGATGCCCAGAAAATTCTTGTGACAATCGAAAACCTCCACCACATCACCTTCAATCACAGAACCGTCAATTTGCTTGATGGCTCCCGAAAAAACCCAGGGATGAAAACGAAGCAGGCTTTGATCTTTACCCGGCTTTAAAATTACTTGCGAAAATTGGCTCATAAAGATGGTCAATATGTAATGAGTTGAAGGCTTAAAATTTTAATTTTTTGATGTCAAATGGTTATGAATTTGGAGCGAGACCCAGGCATCTGTTGCAGCATAAACGATTTGTGAGGAAGTTAACTCTTCAGCATCCCAATTGGTGAGGCGCTGACGCTTTGAAATGCGGATGCCCAACAACACACCTGCCAGTTTCTTCAGACTTGAATCCTTATATCCCAAATCATGCGCAACATCCTGAATTTCAATAAAACCGGATGGTGTAAACGGCGTTCTTTTTTGCAACGCTCTTAAATCGTCACGAACAGCCACCCCAACTTTTAATATTTGAGGATGCTCAAGCAGTTGCACCAATGCGGGAAACAAACCGGTTCTGTTAATGCGAAACAGATAAGCAACATCAGGCGTTGACAACTGAAGCAATGCCACTTTATTCATCTCACCCTTTTTGAAGGATGGTTTTGTTTCTGTATCAAAGCCCAAAACAGGCTGAGTAATCAATTGATTGACGGCAGCCTTGCCATGTTCAACAGAATCAATCACCACTACGGGGCCATTGAACTGATCGATGGGCAAAAGCCGCAATTCTTCGTCAGTGATGGTTTTCTCTATATTCATAATCAATCCAAGGGAAGGTCGCTATCCAGATTCCACTGTTGGCGGCGTTGAGTAAATATCCAATTATCTGTTTGGCGTTCCGGCTCGTGTTCATCCATCGGAGCGTCGCTTTCATCATCTTCAAGAGGCTCATCACCGTAGTTCACGTTATGAAGTGCCCTCATACAATTGACAGCTTTCTGCCCCCAATAAGTTTCGAAGTTATTGACCAACTCATACAATGCATCATTCATCAGCTCGGTGACCCCGGTTTTAAAAACTTCCAGGAAGTCTTTCACATCCTGATAAATATCCGTCAAATCTTCGGCCATGAAAGCAGCAACAGGCGTATCGGCACGTTGAATATCGGGCGTAAACACCTCCAGGTACACATTATGAGCACCTAACTGTTGTTCCAAAACAGTTTTAACGGTTTCGTACCAAGACTCAGTTACCGACTTCTCAACCATATCATCCAGCACTTGCTCAGGCTTTGGTAGCACCACCGCCTTTAAATAAAGCAACGGCAACATACGCAAAGCCACTTTAAAAAAGTCTTTGCGGGAATAGTCTTCGGCATGCTCCAAAAAATGACAATATTCACGACCAACCGTCACAAATTCAATCACATTCTTTGAATACACCAAATGATCAAACGTCTCGTCCATAAATTAACTCAAACAAATCAAATAATCCGTAAAAACTTCATGCATCGACAAAAAACGGTCATGCATCACCCATTTATTACGAATTGCAAAAGTAGTAAAAAATGAAAGACAAGAGGAAACCTATTTATGGCAACACATTGCAATCACAAAAACACAATCTTTTGAAAACTAATGACACTTGCGCAAAGCCAAATCCCTTGCCACAATTAGCCTACAACGAAAACCGGCTTAAAAAAGTACTTCTCTTTTCAAAAACCATTGACTTTAATTAACTTTTTTTGAAAAATACACACACTTGTTATTACGCTAAAAACTCCAAACACCTGATTTACTACCACATTCACCCACTTTTGCAACTGTTAATTTCGATGAAATTTCATCACTTTTTCTTACAAAAACACCAAAAACACGAAACATCAAACGTCGAAGGCATTTGGAAACTGATTTTTAAAAACTAATTTCACATAACCCAATCTACAAAATTCATCGAACAGAAGACAATAATAAAACCATACGTTTATGCAAAACAAATTGCAGGAACTCACCGACCGCATTTACACCGAAGGGGTTCAGAAAGCAAAAGACGAAGCTCAAAAAATTATCGACAAAGCCAACGAACAGGCGGCTGCCATTGTGACATCGGCCAAAACCGAAGCTGAACGAACGATTCAGAAAGCCACCCACGATGCCGACGAACACAAACGCAACGTCGAAAGCGAGGTCAAAATGGCTACCGAACAAGCCTTGAATGCGCTCAAACAACAAATGTCCGAAATGGTCACTTTGCAAGTGGTTAAACCATCGGTCACAAAACTGTTCGATGACAAAGCATTTCTTCAGGATCTTATCATCAAAGTAGTGGCCGACTGGCAAAAATCGGGCAACACAAACTTAGACATCATGTTATCCGATAAAGATAAGGAGCTGCTTGAAACTTCATTAAAAAACAGCTTGGGGCAACACCTTCACAAAGGAGTTCAACTCACATTCAGTAAGCAAATCAATGCCGGGTTTAAAGTAAGCCCTCAGGGTGAAAACTACCAAATCGGGTTCACCGACAATGACTTCATCAATTATCTGAAAACCTATCTGCGCCCCAAAACCGCTAAATTATTGTTTGAAAAGTAAAGGATGCAGATGTTTGAACGTCACTATTACTGTTTAATCGCCGGATTGCCCGATTTGGTTCTCAACGACAAAAAATCGTTGCCATTTCAGGACGTCCGTGAGATGCTGAATCGCGACCTCCACCCCTCCGATCGGGTGCTGTGCGACCAGCTCTGTCTCCCTTTCGATCATCTGAACATCGTCAATGCCTTGTTCCATCCCGAAAAAGCCTTTCATCCCATGGCTCTTTTCCACAAGGAATTGATTGATCTGCTCATCGACAAAAAGGAGATCGAAAACCCATTGCGCCAAGCGTTTCCCGATTATATTCAATCAACGCTGGATCAATGGTTCACAGCCACTGACCCCATGCACGAAAAGCAGGTCATCATGGCCTTGCAAAACGGCTATTACCGGATGTTATCGCAAAGCTCCAATGCCTTCATGAATAACTGGAGCGAATTCGACAGCAACCTGCGCAATGTGATGGCAGCCCTTAACGGCCGCAAGTACAATTTGGCTTTCGATGACGATTTAATTGGCGACAATGAGATAACCGAAGCCCTGAAAAAAAACCGCTCACGCGATTTCGGACTCTCATCGCTCATCCCCGGATTGGATGCCTGGATTCAACTTCACGAAAATACCAACCTGGTAGATCGGGAGTTGCAACTAGATACCCTACGATGGAAATTCATTGATGACGCAACGTTTTTCAATTATTTCACCATCGAAAAAGTTCTGGCATTTCTGCTCAAAATCATGATCATTGAGCGATGGATGGTTCTCGACAGCGCCCGAGGACGTGAGTTGTTCAACCGCCTGCTGCAAGAGTTGCAAGCCGGCTATGAAATACCTGATGAATTTAAAGTGCGACATGGAAAATAATCATAAAACAACCGGCAAAGTAGCCGGTATCATTGCCAACCTGGTAATTGTAGAAACCAACGGCCCGGTATCGCAAAACGAGATTTGTTTCATTCAGCATCAAGGGGTACCTCTGATGGCCGAAGTCATTAAAATATTAGGTCGAAATGCCTATGTGCAGGTTTTTGAAAGCACCCGAGGGCTAAAATGCGGCACCGAAGTGATTTTTGAAGGGCACATGCTTGAAGTGACCCTGGGCCCCGGCATTCTGTCGAAAAACTACGACGGACTCCAAAACGACCTCGACAAAATGGATGGCGTGTTTTTGCGCCGCGGCGAATACACCGACCCTCTGGATCGAGACAAACGTTGGAATTTCACACCCATTGCCAAGCCTGGCGACCAAGTGAGCGCCGGCGACTGGCTCGGCGAAGTGTCTGAAAACGGCATGCCCCACAAAATCATGGTTCCATTTAAAATGACTGGCAATTACACCGTTAAATCGGTCACCCCGGCCGGCCAACACAAAGTGGACGATACCATTGCCACGATCACCGACGAAAATGGCCACGCCCACAAAATCACCATGGTGCAAAAATGGCCGGTGAAAATGGCCATCCGCCAATACAAAGAAAAACCGCGCCCATTTAAACTGCTCGAAACCGGCGTTCGTTGCATCGATACGCTCAACCCTATCACCGAAGGGGGAACGGGCTTCATTCCCGGGCCTTTTGGAACGGGCAAAACGGTGTTGCAACATGCCATCTCCAAACAAGCAGAAGCCGACATCGTGATTATTGCCGCATGTGGGGAACGAGCCAATGAAGTGGTGGAAGTGTTCACCGAATTCCCCGAACTAGAAGACCCCCGAACCGGGAAAAAACTCATTGAGCGCACCACCATCATCGCCAACACCTCCAACATGCCGGTTGCTGCGCGTGAAGCATCGGTGTACACAGCCATGACCCTGGGGGAATATTACCGCAACATGGGTCTGCGTGTGCTACTGATGGCCGACTCCACATCACGATGGGCACAAGCGCTGCGCGAGATGTCGAATCGATTGGAAGAACTTCCCGGCCCCGATGCTTTCCCCATGGACTTGTCGGCCATTGTGTCGAACTTTTACAGCCGCGCCGGATATGTCATCTTAAATAATGGAGTCAGCGGATCCATCACCTTCATTGGAACCGTGTCGCCTGCCGGGGGTAACCTCAAGGAACCTGTCACCGAATCGACCCGCAAAGCAGCCCGTTGTTTTTACGGACTTTCACAGGCACGTGCCGACAGTAAACGCTATCCGGCCATCGATGCCATCGACAGCTATTCAAAATACCTTGAATACCCTGAAGTACAGTCATATCTCGATCACCACGTTGGCGACACATGGCTAACTAACGTGATCAAATCAAAAGATATCCTTCTGCGAGGGAAAGAAGCCCGCGAACAAATCAACATCCTTGGCGATGACGGGGTGCCCTTGGAATTCCACGAGCGCTTTTGGAAATCGGAGCTCATCGACTTTGTCATTCTTCAACAAGATGCTTTTGATAAAATCGATGCATCAACGCCCATGGAGCGTCAAAAATACATGCTCGAGAAGGTGTTGGAAGTGGCCGATGCATCGTTCGACTTCGACAACTTTGAAGAAGTGGGCAGTTATTTCAAACAGATCATCAACCAGTTTAAGCAAATCAATTATGCCGAGTTCAACAGTGAGAAATTCAATGCTTACATGACCGAACTCAACACAATGATTCAATCACACTTAAACTAATTTGCGGATCACAAACCAAGCAATTATGGAAACTCAGGCTTTTCAAAAGATATACACAAAAATCAACAACATCACCAAAGCCACCGTTAGCCTCAAGGCCGCCAACGTGGGTTATGACGAACTGGCACTCGTACACGGACGACTGGGACAGGTGGTGAAAATCATGGGTGATGACGTGATTCTTCAGGTGTTTTCGGGCACCGAAGGCATTCCCACCAACGCAGAGGTGGTGTTTCTGTCGCGCCCTCCACAATTGAAAGTGAGCGAGCAGTTGGCCGGACGTTTTTTCAATGCCTTTGGCGACCCCATCGATGGAGGCCCGGAAGTGGAAGGCGAAACACGCGACATAGGCAGCCCGTCGGTAAACCCGGTGCGTCGCATGCAACCATCGCACCTCATTGCCACCGGCATTGCGGGCATCGACCTGAACAACACGCTGGTGACCGGCCAAAAAATCCCATTTTTTGCCGACCCCGATCAACCATACAACCAGGTGATGGCCAGCGTGGCGCTTCGTGCACAGGCCGACAAAATCATCCTGGGGGGCATGGGACTCTCAAACGATGACTACCTCTACTTTAAAAACGTGTTCGACAATGCCGGAGCCCTCAACCGCATCGTCAGCTTTGTGAACACCACCGACAACCCGCCCGTCGAACGCCTCCTGGTGCCCGACATGGCACTGACGGCTGCCGAATATTTTGCGGTGGATAAAAATGAAAAAGTACTGGTGCTGCTCACCGACATGACCCTGTATGCCGATGCTCTCAGTATTGTGTCGAACCGAATGGATCAGATTCCTTCAAAAGACAGCATGCCCGGTTCACTTTATTCCGACCTGGCGCGCATCTACGAAAAAGCGGTTCAGTTCCCATCGGGAGGCTCCATCACCATTGTGGCCGTTACCACCCTTTCGGGCGGCGACATCACCCATGCCATCCCCGATAACACAGGTTACATTACCGAAGGTCAGCTCTTCCTGCGCCGCGATTCAGACATCGGAAAGGTCATTGTCGATCCCTTCCGAAGCCTCTCTCGCTTGAAGCAGTTGGTGATTGGCAAGCAAACCCGCAAAGACCACCCGCAGGTGATGAACGCAGCCATCCGCTTGTATGCCGATGCAGCCAACGCACGCACCAAACTTGAAAACGGCTTTGACCTGACAGACTACGATGAGCGCACACTCGAGTTCGCCAAAGCCTATTCGGAACAAATCCTGGCCATCGACCTCAACATCGACACCAAAATGATGCTCGACGTAAGCTGGCAACTCTTCCGCACACACTTTAACAAAGCCGAAGTAGGCATTAAGCAAGAGTTTGTGGATATGTACTGGGATGAACAGCGAGTGATTGACCTGAATATGAACGAATAATGGCCACTATCGGCTCAATAAACCCATTGAACAATGGCCATTAACTTTCAATACAACAAAACAGCCCAACAGACGCTCGAAAAGCAACTGAAGGTACGGGAGCGGGCACTGCCGACACTTAAAAACAAAGAGTCGGCACTCCGGATGGAGGTGAAACGTGCCAAAGACCGTTCACAGGAACTGGACAGTCTCATGGCCGAGAAATTGGTACAATATGACGACATGGTGCAATTGTGGGGCGAATTCGACACCAATCTGGTTCGGGTCAAAGACGTGACCCTTTCGGTGAAGAAAATTGCCGGCGTACGCACCCCTGTACTCGAAGGCATTGAGTTCGATACAGCTCCGTTCAGCCTCACAACCAGCCCCGTGTGGGTACCGGCCGGTATCGCCATCATCAGTGAGCTGGCAAAAACAGGCATCGAAAAAGAGGTGTTTCGCCAAAAAATGATGCTGCTCGATTTTGCTCGTAAAAAAACCACCCAAAAGGTGAACCTTTACGAAAAAGTGCAAATACCCGGCTACCAGGATGCCATCTTAAAAATCAAACGTTTTCTCGAAGATGAGGAGAACCTCTCCAAATCAGCACAGAAAATCGTCAAAAACCGTCAACAACAAATGGAGGAAGCATCATGATAGTGCCCATGAATAAATACGCGTTTCTCATTCACCCGGCCGATTACGACCGGTTTATGGGTGATTTGAAACAGCTGGGCGTGCTTCACATCATTGAACACGACCGCGAACCAACTGCTGCCATGCAGGAGGCCATGCGCAAAACCAAGGAAATCGTTCGTTTGACCAAAGCTTTTGAAAGCAAAAAGCCTGAAGAAGAAACTCCGGCCAACGTATTTACCGATGGTGAAGCGATTCTGCAAGCCTTTCAAAACGCCTCGCAAGTCATTGAAATGGAAAAGCAGCGCATCGTTCAACTGCAAAAAGAACTGGCATTGCTGGCACCGTGGGGTAGTTTTGAACGCGACAACCTCACCCGTCTGCACGACATGGGGCTGAAAACATGCTTTTATTCGGCTTCGACACATCGATTCAGAGAAGAATGGCTAGATCAATACCCGCTCGAAATCATCAACGAAACGGATGACAAACGATTTTTCGTCATTGTGGCACCCGCCCATTTATCCATCGAATTGCCCGAAGCCGACGAATTACGTTTGCCCGACAAAAGCATTGATGACGTGAATTCGCAAATTGCGCAAGCACAAGCGACCATCGATGGGAAGATGGCTGAACAAGCACAACTGGCCAATGGAGGCGCCGCAGTGTTGCGTCAATATGCGGCAGGCTTGCAAAATGAATTTGCAACCAACCATGCACAATTACACACGCTCGACGAAGCCGAAGGAAACATACGCTTGATAGAAGGCTGGGTACCGACCGATGCAGATACACGCTTGCAGAACCTGCTGGATAAAAGCGACATCCTGTGGTTACGAGGCGAAAAAGTAACTCCTGACGAAAAGCCACCCATCTTGCTGCGCAACAACTGGTTTAGCAAACTGTTTGAACCCATCGGGAAACTTTACAGCCTTCCCGGCTATGGTGAGATGGACTTAACCCCCTTCTTTGCGCCATTTTTCATGATGTTTTTTGGCTTTTGCTTTGGCGATGCAGGCTATGGATTGTTGCTGGTTTTGGCCGGACTAATTGTGCGTCCGCGCCTGGCAGCCGAATACAAGCCGATGGCCACACTCATGATTTTTCTTTCGCTGGCAGCCGTCCTGTTCGGCTCCATCACGGGAACGTTCTTTGGTGCCAAGCTCACCGATTTTGATGCCTTGAAAAACCTCAAGCAATACATGCTCGATGACCAACAGATGTTCAATCTGGCACTGGGCTTAGGCGTGGTTCAAATTGTTTTTGGCATGATGGTGAAGGTTTTCAATATCAGTCGACAAAATGGTTTCAAATATTCATTTTCAACCATTGGATGGATTCTGGTCATCGTGTCGTCCATTGCCATGTACGCCCTCGACATGGCCGATGCCGAAAAAGGATGGATGCTGGGGCGCCTGCACATGATTGTATTAGGTGTTGCAGGACTAGGCATTTTCGTATTTAACGATCCTCGCCGCAACATCCTCATCAACGTAGGCGCCGGACTTTGGGACAGCTACAACATGGTGACAGGTATTGCAGGTGATGTGCTCTCGTACATCCGACTGTTTGCACTGGGACTTTCCAGCGGGATTTTAGGAATGGTATTTAACCAGCTGGCATTCAATCTATCGCCCGACGTACCTGTATTGGGTCAAATCATCACCGCACTTATTCTTATTTTTGGCCACTCGCTCAACATTTTCATGGCCGTACTGGGGTCGTTCGTTCACCCCATGCGCTTAACTTTTGTTGAATTTTATAAAAACGCAGGCTTTAACGGTGGCGGAAAAGCCTATTCACCTTTCAAAAAAATTAGTCAATAACCTTTTAATAAATTAAAAAACATGACACCTATTGTATTTGCGTATATCGGAGTTGGATTGATGCTGGCCCTTTCGGGAATCGGCAGTGCCTATGGCGTAAGTATCGCCGGTAATGCCGCCATCGGGGCGCTTAGAAAAAATAGCGACGCATTCGGTAATTATCTTGTATTGAGCGCCCTTCCCGGAACACAGGGTCTTTACGGATTTGGCGGTTTCTTTATTTTCAACAACATGGTGGGCATCCTCACCGAACAAATTACCTGGTTACAAGCAGCAGGCGTTTTTGGTGCCGGGATGGCGCTGGGACTTTTAGGTCTGTTCTCAGCCATCCGCCAAGGACAAATTTGCGCCAACGGAATCTCAGGCATCGGCTCTGGTTATGACGTGTTCGGGAACACCCTCATTTTGGCAGTATTCCCCGAGTTGTATGCCATCCTTGGTTTTGCAGCCACCTTTATGATTGGCACATCGCTTTAAACATTCGTCATCTATTGATACGAATTGACAAGCAAAAGCCCTTCGTTGCTCAAATAACGTGACCGAAAACAGGGCTTTGCTCTTGAAATAATACCGGAATCTTTGTAGATTCCGGTATTATTTCTTTATTGCGGAAAGGTATGATTTTTGATAGCAGAGAAAAAAACACGAACAATCATCCATTTTCGTTACCATGATCATGAAAAAGAAACCCATCGATATCACCGGCGTGTGGCACTTTCGCGAAGACTTCGGCTATGGGGTTGACGAAGGGGAAATGACCATTCGCCAAAACGGTCAAAAAATCACCGGCTCCATGGTTTACGAAGAACGCATCGAAGGCGATGTCCCCTTTGTGGTTTGCGTAGACATCGAAGGTTTTTTAATTGGTGAACAGGTCAAATTCAAAGCGGTGGGCTATGAACTCTTTGATGTGGAAGGCGATTGGGAATTCAACCTCGAAGACCGCATCGGCTGGATTTATGACAACGAGCAAATACGCGGCAGCAGCATCGACGAAGACGGCATAGAGGGGCAATTTATCATGCGCCGAAAATATGCCATCAAAGAGCAATCGTAATTCACGGAAGCTCATCGAACCGCCGTTTGTCTTTCAACACCTGCTTAACCATCTTCCCAAATTTCTTGTTCCCTTTCCGCTTTTCATGCAACGTTTGCTGATAATGATGCTTTTCCCGCTCCAGTCTCAGATAATTCTCATAGGCCTGACGGCTAATATCTCCATTCTCAAGAGCCTGTAGTACGGCACATCCTTTTTCGTGTCGATGCGTACAATCACGAAACCGGCATTGACGAACCAAGTCGGCAATCTCACGAAATGTCTGCTCCACACCATCACCACCATCAGAAATCCCCACTTCGCGCATTCCGGGATTGTCAATCAACACACCCCCGCCGGGCAGCACCACCAACTCACGATGTGTGGTCATGTGCCGACCTTTTTGCGTAGAATCACTAATGGTGAGTGTCTTCATCCATTCGGCTCCGGCAAGTCGGTTTAACAACGTGGATTTGCCAACTCCCGAAGAACCCAATAAACAACAGGTCATCTCGGGCAATATCATAGCCCTGATTTGTTCGTAACCTGTGCCGTTCAGGCTGCTGAACGGAATAATTGTCAACTCGGGCAACCTGTTATGCAATTGTTGGATCATGTCGTCAGACAAAGCCGTATCAGCCAGGTCTATTTTGCTCAACAGCACCACGGGGCGAATGCCTTCGGCTAAACAAAGCGCCACAAAACGCTCCACGCGATTGATATTGAAATCGTGCCCCACCGCTGTGACAATAAACGCTAAATCGAGATTCGCGGCCACCGGCTGCAACTGCCCATATTGCCCTACGGCCAAACGGGTAAGCACATTTTTTCGGGGATAAACGGCATGTATCATATCAAGCTCATCGTGGTGCGAAACAGCCACCCAATCACCCACTGCCGGAAAACCGTTCGATGACTCCGCCAAATAACGAAAAGCCCCGGTCACTTCGGCCAAATGCTCGCCAGTTTCGGATGCCACCACATACCGATCGCGATGCTGCACAATAACGCGCCCCACATCAAACGTAGAATAATGAGACCGATAGCGCTCAATTTCGACATTGTAGCCTAACCTTTCTAATTGAGTCATAGTTTGGAATTTGATAATCGACAAAAAAAACTGAGGTGATAAGTTCATTATCTGACACATGAGGCCATCTTGCTTAAGAAATAAAAAAAATCATTTTCTCATTATTGAAACTTAGCTAAGTCACAATTTAGCAAAAATCAAAAGGCCGGATAAAAAAAAGGCGCACGAACATACACCAAAAACAAAGGAAAGAGTCGAAAGGTGACCATCAAATAAAAAAATTGGAAAAAACACTGAAATGACGTAATTTAATAGTGTAAAAACATGGTTCATCGCCCCTTAAGGGTGTCTCTCATTGTGTAATCTCAAAGCGACTTAATCATTGTCAAACACCAAAATAAACCGCCATGAAACGAATCATGCTACTGACCGATTTTTCGGACACGGCGCGCAATGCTGCCTTATACGCTTTAAAGATGTTCGAAAAGGAAAACATGACATTTTACCTGATGAACGCCTACGACCTGGAATTCAGTGGCAGTCCATACGTGGTTCAGATTCAGAAAGAACTGGAAGAAGAGAGCATGAAAGCCCTCAATGACGAATACGACATTTTGCACCGCCGTTTTCCTGAAGCAAAAATTGAACTCCTCTCCCTCTTTGGCTCGCTCATCGAGGTCATCAACAAAGAACTCACTGAAAACGCTTACGACCTCATCGTGCTGGGATGTCGGGGCGAATCGGCACTTGAAAATTTTTTACTGGGGAGCCGCGCTTATGAAGTCATCAAAAACATTGAAGCGCCCATCTTTGTCATCCCCAAGCACGCCAAATACAGCAAGCCCGAAACCATTGCCTTTGCTACCGACTTGCATGACTTTGAGGACGACCGCATGATTGACCCCATCCGCGACATTGCACACATGCTCCATGCGCCATTGCTTTTTGTTAACGTGCTGGATGAAGAAGATTATTTGAACCGCATTGAATGCGAAGAGAAAATTGCCGAGCACTTCCCCGGCATCAATGTGTCGTTCAATTTCATCGAAGATGAAGACATCGTAAAAGGCATCAACAACTTCATGGAAGAAAACGAAGCCGGCATCGTGGCCATGGTGCGTCACAACGCGGGCATGTTCGAACGACTGTTTCATCCAAGCATTACCCGACAAATGGTGATGCATCCCGAATACCCAATGCTGATATTACATGACCACGGTAAAACAAAAAACGCAAAATAAATCACTTCACCTCTTGCATCAATCGCTTGATGCCCTTTGATGCAACAATGAGAATGAGCCCCATGACAAGAGCGTAGATGGCCAGATTTTGATAGCCTTGCGTATAGGATATAAGCTTCTCCGACTGCGTAGCATTATCATGTACCAAGGCCATGCCTGCCCCCAAAATACCGGCCACATATTGCCCATAAGCACTGGCCAAAAACCACATGCCCATCATCACACCCTGCAGGGGTTTAGGGGAAAGTTTGGTCATAATAGACAACCCGATGGGCGACAGACACAATTCGGCAAAAGTCATCACAAAATAGGCCAGCGTAAAGATTTCGAGCGAAGTAAGTCCGGCTTCATTGGCAAAAAATCGGGTGGTGTAAAGAATGAAAAACGACAACCCTAAAAAGAGAAATCCCAATCCAAATTTGACCACTGTATTGGGCTCACGCCGATGTTTTGCCAACCACAACCATCCTAAACCCAAAAGGGGCGCAAACAAAATCACGAACAAGGCATTGGACGAATTATTCACCCCATTGGGGTCGAGACGTAAACCAAAAAAGGTATCGTGCAAGTTATTGGCAGCAAACAAAGCCAGCGAACCGCCACTCTGTTCAAAGAATGCCCAAAACACGATGGATGAAAGAATGAACACCAATGCGGCAGCCAATTTCTTATTCTCAGCAGCCGAATAGCGGGTCATCTCAAACAAGAGATAAACCAATGTGGCCGGACCAATGAGATACATAAACCAATCGGTGTAACGCGTATGAGCCACCATGAAGACGATAAGCGGAATGACGGCCAAGGACAATAAGTAAACCGATACTTCGCGCCATCGACGCATCGGGATAGGTGCTCCTGATTCATCGAACCTCTGAGGCATTAAACCAATGGGACCCAGCTGCTTTTTGGTAATTAAAAAGGTAACCAAACTGATAGTCATTACAATGGCTGCTAAACCAAAAGCCAGGTTCCAAGAGTACGACTTACCAATCCAGACACACAAATATCCACCAAGCATGGCACCCAAATTGATGCCGGCATAAAACATCGAAAACCCTGCATCACGTCGAGAATCATTGTCTTTATACAACTGTCCCACCATGGTCGAAATGTTGGGTTTGAAAAAGCCGGTTCCAACAATGGTAAAACCAATGCCAACAAAAAAGAAAGCCTTAGGATTGGTAGCCAGGATGATACTGCCCAAAATCATCAACAACGCCCCCCATACAAGTGACTTCCGAAAACCAAGAATCTTATCGGCCAGCAATCCTCCAATGAACGTGAAGGCGTACACAAAAGCCTGGGTGGCGCCATATTGCAATTGCGCCTCATCGTCGCGCATCAGCAGTTGTTGCACCATAAAATAGGCCAACATGCCACGCATGCCGTAAAACGAAAAGCGTTCCCACATCTCGGAAAAGAAAAGTGACCAAAGTTGACGTGGATATTTGCCCTTGAAATTCTGAATTTCGCTGAGCGTAGGAGTTTTTATCATTGAATGATGGTTTTTTTCATGATTCGGTTGGCAAACAGGCCGCCAATAAATGGTGTTAGATAAACCAACCCCAGATAGGTACCATAAATATCTGACTTTTAATGGGGAGCAAAGCCCATCCCCCCTTATGAAGGGCATCGAGCATATAAAGCGAAAAAATACCCAACATGAGATAATAACCGAAACGCTCCCACATTTCGGTAAAAAAAAGCACCCATAACTCTTGGGGGTGTTTGCGAACTGGCTCCATCGTAGTTTTGATTATTAAGCTTTCACACACAACATACCATCAATGAAAACTTCATTCATGGCATGAATATGCAAAAATAGAAATTAAGGGGTCTTAACAAGACATGTAAAAAGCCAAATAGACATTTTAAAAAAAATATCATGAAAAAAGTTGTTCCTGCAAAAACGGAAAAAATGATGACTTGCTAGAACACGACAGCGAACCACAAAATTGGATTTAAAACAAACTATTCCTTTTCTAAAAAAAATTCATAACTTGAACATTCAAAACGGACAAAGCGAAAAGCAACCCCAAACGAAGAACCAACAGCAAAACACGCAAGCTAACCCGTCAATCAAATGAAAAACCCCTTCACTATACTACCCCGGCAGTTTATTGTTCCGCTCATTTTATTGGGGGGCATTGCCACCGGCCTTGGTGCTTACACCATATACATGTCGCGGGCACACAGCTATGTATCAGACGATCCCACGGCCTGCATCAACTGCCATATCATGACACCTTATTATCAATCGTGGCAGCACAGCTCGCACGGCAAACAAACCCATTGCAACGACTGCCACGTCCCGCAGGACAACGTTTTTAACAAATACGCATTCAAGGCCATGGATGGCTTGTACCATTCGGCCGTTTTTACCATGAAAGCAGAACCACAGGTGATACGCCCTCGTGATGCCAGCAAAAACGTGATTATGAACAACTGCATTCGTTGCCACTCGCAGTTGAACACCGAATTTGTAAAAACCGGAATGATTGCGTACACCCAAGTGAAGGCAGGCATGGGAAAAGCGTGTTGGGATTGCCACCGGGATGTACCGCACACAGTGGTGAGCAACCTTTCATCGGCACCCAACGTGGTGGCTCCCTTGCCTAAATCGCCCGTGCCGGGATGGTTGAAAAAAATGATGACTAACAACTAATCGAAATCATACAATGTTACGAAAACTAACCGAATCAATCAGACGCAAACCCATTTTGGGATGGGCTTTGTTTACCGTCGTTATGGTGGCAGTATTTTTACTGGGACTCTTGGCCGCTTCCATCACCGAGCGGAGAGCCGAAATCGCCACGCTCTACAATAACAAGAGAATTGCGATTTCGGGGATCAATGCCAAAAACGAAGAGTGGGGTATCAATTATCCTCGCGAATACAACACCTGGAAGAAAACCAAGGAGATGAATTTCAAAAGCAAACATTTGGGCAACACGCCCGAAGATGTGCTTGAACATCGTCCTGAAATGGTGGTGCTATGGGCCGGATATGCATTTGCCCGCGACTACTCGGCGCCTCGTGGACACATGCACGCGGTGGAAGACGTGACCCACACGCTGCGCACCGGCACCCCCGACGAAACCCATAAAGACATGCAACCATCGACCTGCTGGACTTGTAAAAGCCCCGATGTGCCCCGCCGAATGATGGAAGTCGGCATCGAAGCCTTTTACAAAGCCGCCTGGAGCGCCAACGGAGCAGAAATTGTCAATCCAATTGGCTGTGCCGATTGCCACGACCCGCAAACCATGCATCTGACCATTACCCGTCCGGCACTCATTGAAGCCTTTGAACGACAAGGGCGCAAGATTTCGGAGGCCACACCACAACAAATGCGGTCGCTGGTTTGCGCGCAATGCCATGTTGAATACTATTTTAAAGGAGAAGGCAAGTACCTAACCTTCCCATGGGATGGCGGATTCACGGTTGAAACAATGGAAGCCTATTACGATACCATGAGCTACAGCGACTGGACACATGCACTGAGCCGAGCCCCGATGCTAAAAGCCCAGCACCCGGACTACGAACTTTTTCTCCTCGGCCCTCACTCTCAACGCGGACTGGGATGTGCCGACTGCCACATGCCTTACAAAGCTGAAGGTGGCATCAAATACAGCGACCATCAAATCATGAGCCCGCTAAAAAATATATCTTCGACTTGTCAAACCTGTCACCGCGACAGCGAAGATAATTTGCGCAACTATGTTTACACTTATCAGGACAAAGCACTGGAAATACGCAACCGCATAGAACAAGAACTAAGCAAGGCACACATCATGGCCAGAACAGCCTGGGACAATGGCGCCTCCGATGCCAATATGCAACAAGCCCTGCAACTGATTAGGCAAGCTCAATGGCGATGGGACTTCGCAGTCGCATCTCACGGCGGTGCTTTCCATGCCCCCGTTGAAACACAACGCATATTGGCACACAGCCTTGATCGATCGCTGCAAGCACAACTGGAATTGCAAAAAGTGCTATTTTCACTTGGCGTAACCGACATACAACTCCCCGATATTTCCACCAAATCCAAAGCACAGGAATACATTGGACTGGACATGAAAACCTTAAGGACAGAAAAAGACAACTGGCTTAAAACCACACTGCCCGCCTGGCTCGAAAAAGCCAAATCAGAAGGCAAAATTGTTTCATCATTATAATGACATCAATCAATAAAAGAAAATTCTGGCAGTCACCATGGGGATATCCCGAAAGCATTGCGGTGACTGCCGGCATCATTGCCATTGGCATTATCCTACAACTCACGGTCGGCTCCTTTAATTTTTACCTGCTGGCGTTCCCGTCCAATCTCATCATTGCCGGTCTGCTGACTGCCGCCTGTGTAACAATGGGGTTCAAAGCTCCCAACAACCATTGGGTTCGATGGCTGTCGGGGGTTAGCATGGCAGTCTCATTGCTCATGGGGTTATTGATTTTAGGTATCATCATGGGCTTTACTCCCCAACAAGCCGACGAAACGGCGACCAATTCCAAACCTGGGTTCGACATCATGACGCGATCGTGGCCATTTGTGCTCATCTACAGCCTCACGTTACTATCCCTTGGCACACTCAACGCACGGCGACTCATCGCATTTCGGTGGCGCGACTATGCTTTTTACCTGAACCACATTGGTCTCTGGCTGCTCTTAATGGCCTCGGGACTAGGTTATGCCGACATGGAACGCTACGTGATGTACGTCAGGGAAGGGGAAACAGAATGGCGCGTTTACGATGACGAAAACAACATCAGGGAGTTGCCTTTGGCCATTGAACTAAAGGATTTTGACATGGATGTTTATCCGCCACGACTGGCCATCATCGACCGTCACAACGGGCAAGTGCTCCCCTTTGAGAATCCGCAGTTCTTTGCCATCGATACAGATACACCAACAGGAGTACTTGCGGGTTGGACCATCCAATTGGAACAATACATTCACCAAGCCGTCCGTAACAGCGACAGCACCTATCGCGAAGTTCCCATGCCGGGGGCATCGCCGGCCGTGCTGGTTCGGGCATATAACGATTCCCTGCTACGCAAAGGATGGGTGTGTGCAGGCAATCAGACACAAATGGTGATGACACTTTCGCTCGATGACCATCACAGCCTGGTGATGACAACCGCCGAACCACGTAGTTTTGAATCGGACATCGTGGTGTACACAAAGGATGGCAAACAAAAGTCGGCACTTCTGCGCGTGAACCATCCCGTGAGCGTGGGTGCCTGGACCATTTATCAATATGGTTATGACAACAACGCCGGACGTTTGTCTGCGTTCAGCAGCTTTGAACTGGTATATGATCCGTGGTTGATGCCGGTGATTGCAGGCATCATCATGATGATGCTGGGGTCGGTGTGCATGTTGTGGATTGGCCGAAAAGTAAAGACAACAAAACATGACTTGGAATAACTTTATATGGTTTGCTCTGCCGGCCATGGCATGCTGGTGCGGTGCCGGAACAACAATTTATCACAAGCGGGGAAGCACACCCGCCAACTGGCTGATGTTATTGGGCATTGCCATTTTTGCAGTGTTCATTATCGGTTTTTGGATGCACTTAGAACGACCACCATTACGCACCATGGGTGAAACACGGTTGTGGTACTCGTTCTTCCTCTCGTCGGTGGGATATGTGGCATACCGCCGCTGGCGCTATCCGTGGTTACTGAGCTTCTCGGCTGTGGTGGCAACAGTGTTTGTGCTGATGAACCTGATGAAACCCGAAATCCACTCCAAGAGTCTAATGCCGGCCTTGCAAAGCAATTGGTTTGTGCCACATGTCACCTCCTACATTTTGTCGTATGCCATGCTGGGAGCGGCCACCATCGGAGCCATCATTCAACTGAACCGACCGCAAGGTTACGCCCCCGGCATCTTCGACCTCATCGACAACCTGATATATATTGGATATGGATTCCTGATGCTTGGCCTTTTGATGGGCGCATTATGGGCAAAAGCAGCATGGGGGCATTACTGGTCGTGGGATCCTAAAGAAACATGGGCCTTCATTACCGCAACAGCCTATGTGGCATACATTCACATCAGACTTCGCAAAGGAACTGCATCTGAAACATTTGCATTGTGGATGTTGCCGGTTGCATTTGTGCTACTAATAATTACCTGGCTGGGGGTAAAATATTTGCCGGCTGCACAGGGAAGCATTCATGTCTATTAAACAGGAGATTGGAATGAGTCAAGTTTTACACAACCAGAAGGATGAACATAAAAAGAATATCTAATCCGTTAAACTCAAATACAATTGAACATTAAACAACCTCACGAATACCTCCTAAAATAATTCCTCATCCATCGCATCCGTTTAATGCCATTGCCTACCGGATAGCGGTACAACCCACTCATATTATTAAACACGATGGCAACAACCAATAAAATCAACGCACCTGTAAACACCGGGAATACCACGTAACCATATCCCAAAGCCTGAATCCGATCACCGCCAATCACGGCAATCAAAGCCGTAGCACCTCCGGGGGGATGTAACGTTTTGGTGAGTTGCATCAACACGATGGATCCGGCTACGGCCAACGGTGCTGACAACCAAATGATATCAGGCACAAAACGCCCAATAGAAACCCCCAGTAACGCAGAAACAACATGACCGCCAAGCAAATTACGAGGTTGAGCCAATGGACTTTGACAAGCACCATAAACCAACACACTCGACGCACCAAACGATCCGATTAAAAACACATTATCAAGTTGCCGAAATAATAAACTCTGCAAAAAAGCAATCAGCCCGATCCCCAAAAAAGCGCCAATAAAGGACCAGAAAAATGTTTTAAAATCAACCATCGTTTCACGATACACCACATACCGAGAAATACGCCATCCACGAGTTACGCGCTTTAAAACCATCACAACAAATTAATTGGATTTTTAGGCTTTAATATCTTTGGAATTGCCCATTTAGAGTTAGTTGATATTACATGAAAGAATATGTATATTACTATCAATACACACTCAATGGATATTCATTGTAAAATTAGTCTTTGATTACCTTAAATAAGGGACTATTAATGCCTTGTTGTTTAAATAGATATGTCACGCTAAAGCTATCTTCTTCATCAACATCATACGAAAATTCCAATGTTAAATTACCTGTACTTTTATCTTCGGAAAGCGTACCAGTATCATAAACATGGTCAAGACTGAAATATTGAATACCTGTAATTTTTTTCAGTTCTTGTTCAGCAGCTTTGCATATGGCCTTAATTTCAGGTGACACCACTGAAATATCACTAAAATCATACTTTGATAAATTTATATCAAATTTATCTTGATTAAAATTTTCAAACAATTTTATGTATTTTAATTTCTTCATATACTACGTTTTTTGTAGTATATATTGAAATCAAAATGTCATTTTTTGTAAATATTTAGGCTTAAACGGCACATGGAATTAATTTCTTTGGAAATGGTTGGTGAGCAATACCTTTAAGAATAGCCGAATGAAAGTGAGTTTCTTTCCACTGACTTCTATTGATTCTGAAACAGAACTCATTCAAATATGATTCTATGTGTTCATGTGAAGATTTGTGATAAACACCACGAATCCATGATTTGAATTGTTGAATCATTCGATTCATCGGGTTATTGTTCTTTTTCATTCCTGATTTATCCTCAATCATATCATAATCACCATCCATTCGGTTGTAGCCTTTCCAACCATCTGTAATGACTTCTGTACCTAATGCAATGTGTTTATCAAATATTCTTCGTAGTTCTTTACCTGAGTAATTCTTGATTTTCAATCCATAGACTCGTTTGATTCCATTACGTTTCGTGGCTT
Organism: Breznakibacter xylanolyticus; assembly: GCF_003254275.1. GTDB lineage: Bacteria > Bacteroidota > Bacteroidia > Bacteroidales > Marinilabiliaceae > Breznakibacter > Breznakibacter xylanolyticus. Next base: position 53,665 of record NZ_QKZK01000024.1, read on the forward strand.
CAACCACCATAACGATTTTGCGTTTCTTTGCATCATTGCTTCGTCCTGTTTTACCCCCTTCATATTCACCAACGACAAATTCATCAACATAAACCACTGAATCACCGCCATCATTATCTACTGGATAATCCCCACTTGATTTAAGGCTTTCACGGTATTTACGCATGAATAACCATGCAGTTTTTCTATTGATGTCGTATTTTCTTGCCATCTGTAAAGCAGAAAGAGATTTAGTCGTTGTAGCCATTTCAAAGACAATGTGAAATGCAGTCCTCAATGGAAATTTGATATTATGAAATATTGTATGTGCCGTTGCAGAATGTGGTCTTAAACAATGCTTACATATCTTAGTAAAAGGTTCGCTTGGACTATTCCATGCATCATTATGACTACATTTTGTGCAGGTAAAGCCTTCTTTCCATTTGTAGTATGCAAGATATTCTCTACAATCATTATCAGTCTTAAATCGCTCTTGAAACTGAAATAAACTCATGCCTTTGAAGATGTCCATAGCTGTATCCTTTTATTTGATACAAATATAAATTATAATCAACTAATTTGCAACATTTATTTCACTAACATTATGTGGGCAATTCCAA
>NZ_QKZK01000025.1:0-5296 GCF_003254275.1 Breznakibacter xylanolyticus
AAGCATCTAAGAACCCAGCATTCAACAGCGTACGATGGCATACCCTGCCGCTGTGATTACGGTAGCTCTCCACTAAACGGTAATAACCGCTATAGATTCCCGTTTCGGGGTTGGTGCGCATGGATACTTTGAAATACATGCCCCAAAGTAAACATGTAAACCGCTGATATACAATACCCCCTTGTGTACTACAAATGATTTTTCGAAAATTCAGACACTGATTATCAATGTATTACAAAAGCAAATAGAGCAAAAGAGCCTATTTTGAGGTGAAAAAAGGTGTTTTTTTAATGAATTTTGGATGGAAAGCTGCAAGATGGGTTAAAATTCTCATGCCGTAGGCAGGAAAGCTCGGTAGAAACGACGAAAGATATCGTTTTGTCTTGCCCCATCGGGGCAAAAGAATTATCCAACCAATTGTTTTCTACCGATCATTTTCCCCTACGGGGAAACCTAAATACCCATCAAAAATCACTTGGTCATATCAACGCCAATATCTCGTTTATCTTTCCTTCAGATAATTTGTGTGCCCACACTTAATGCGTAGATAAAAAACCCGCTCCTTAATTGACATCAATAAATAAAGCAGATCATTCAAAAGAGATGCATGTGAGAGACATCGCTGGGGACATCCATCAATGAATAACCCCAGCCTTATGACTGGGGTTATTCGGATCGTATTTCATTAGAGCAGCAGCCTAAGCGCAATGTTATTTTGACGCTTAAAACTCCGACGTAAAGTGAAATTCTATGTTTTTAAATTGCTCCTGAGCCATTTGCAGCATATACGATGAATCGGCCAAAAACACATCACGGCCATATTTGTCCTTGGCCATGTATTGGTTTTTGCGTTGTTTAAAATCATTGAGTTCTGCCTGATTTTCCGAACGAATCCAACAGGCTTTGTACAAACTCAATCCTTCCCAACGGCACGAGGCTGAGTATTCGTGCAGCAAACGATACTGAATCACTTCAAATTGAAGCTGACCTACCGTGCCAATGATTTTACGGTTATTAAACTGGTTGATAAATAGCTGTGCCACACCTTCATCCATCAACTGATCAATGCCCTTGGCCAACTGCTTGGACTTGAGTGGATCGGCATTTTCGATGTATTGAAACAGTTCCGGTGAGAAACTGGGCAACCCTTTAAATATCAACTTCTCGCCCTGCGACAAACAATCGCCGATTTTAAAGTTTCCACTATCGGGAATACCGATAATGTCACCCGGATAGGCCTCGTCAATAATCGATTTCTTGTCGGCCATAAATGCCGTCGGGCTCGAGAATTTGAGATCTTTTCCCAATTGAACGTGCAAGTACGGCGTGTTGCGCTCAAATTTACCCGAACAAATTTTCACAAACGCAATGCGATTGCGGTGGTTGGGATCCATGTTGGCATGTATCTTAAACACAAATCCTGAAAATTTCTCTTCCCGGGGTTCTACCATCCGATGCTCTGTCTTGGATGGGCGTGGCGAGGGAGCAATCTCGAGAAAACAATGAAGCAATTCTCGAACCCCGAAGTTGTTGAGCGCACTGCCAAAAAATACAGGCGCTAAGGAGCCTTCAAGGTATGGCGTGTTATCGAATTCCTGGTAAACGCCTTCAAACAGCTCCACTTCATCACGCAGTGTGTTGGCCGCTTTTTCTCCAATAATGGTTTCGATTTGACTATCGCTCAAATCCTTTATTTCAATTCCTTCTTCAAGCGTCTGCTTGGATGGTGAAAACAGATATAAGTTCTTTTCATAGAGGTTGTAAACACCCTGAAAATCGGTGCCGTTGCCAATCGGCCAGCTCAATGGTCGAACATTGATTTTCAATTCAGCCTCAATCTCGTCCAACAAATCAAAGGGATCTTTGGTGGGGCGATCCATCTTGTTGATAAACACCATCACTGGCGTGTTGCGCATCCGGCACACTTCCATGAGCTTACGTGTTTGTGTTTCAACACCCTTGGCGGCATCGATCACAATAATGACGCTATCCACAGCCGTAAGCGTGCGGTAAGTGTCTTCAGCAAAATCCTGGTGTCCGGGCGTATCAAGGATGTTTACTTTGTAACCTTTGTATTCAAATCCCATCACTGAGGTGGCCACCGAGATTCCTCTTTGTTTCTCGATTTCCATAAAGTCGGAAGTCGCTGTTTGCTTAATTTTATTTGACTTTACCGCACCTGCCACGTGAATGGCACCCCCAAACAACAGCAATTTTTCGGTCAAGGTCGTTTTACCCGCATCGGGGTGACTGATAATCCCGAATGTGCGACGCCGCTTGATCTCTTCAATAAATCCCATGATTCAAATTTTTTAGCGTGCAAATTTAGTGATTCCTCGCTAACCCCATCATAAAACTTCATTGTTGATAATGCTTTGTCGTATTGCATTCAATGTCGTTTAGTTAAGAGAAAAAGATGTCAGACGAAGAGACAGATGATGAGATGAATAAACAGATATTTAGATCCGTGACCTTCGTCTCTTCAGTCTAATCTATCTGTCTTTAGTCTCATCATCTTCTTGTCTCTTTTGTGAATCGCACTAACTTAACGACATTGGTATTGCATTTGTGATTCATGGTTCAGATGGGTTTCAGATGGCGGATAAACAACCAGATAAGGGGGTCTATTTGTCATATACCAATTTCTCCACCTCTGTGACAGGATGCAACACTAATTTTGATTTACCGTAAGGAATAGTGTTGATTGATTTGTGTTGTAAATGAAATAACTATGCGAAAAATTCTGCTCATGGCTCTCTTGGCCACTACTGCTCATCTGATGGCTAAAGAAACCACTGTCACCACTGCGGACGAATTAAAATCGGCCATCAGCAATGCCAATGCCGGAGACATCATCTGGGTCGCGGCCGGGACTTATGCCTTTACAACTGTTCCGGGTATTGCCATTTCCCGATCAGGAACCTCTACAAACCCCATCACTCTCAAAGCCATTGAAGGAGCCCGACCGGTCATTGATTTTTCGGGACAGGCTCGTAATAATTCTTCGGCTCAGGGCATGAAACTTACTGCCAGTTACTGGTATATCAAAGGTTTAGACATCTACAAAGCCGGGGATAACGGGTTGCAAATTGCAGGAGGACATTACAATACCATCGAATTTTGCAACTTCTATGAATGCAACGATAGCGGTTTGCAAATTGACAATGGCGCAACTAACAACCTCATTCTTAATTGCGATTACTATTTTAATGCCGATGCGACCAAAGAAAATGCTGATGGCTTTGCCTGCAAACTGAGCGTGGGAAATAATAACAAATTTAAAGGATGCCGCTCGTGGCGAAACCTCGATGATGGTTGGGATGGTTATTTGCGAAATACCGATAACATCACCACTTACTACGAGGATTGTTGGACTTTTCAAAATGGTTATGACAAAGACGGAGTCGCAGGATCCGGCGACGGTAACGGCTTTTAAAAACAGGGGGGAGTGACGACAAGCTTCTTAAGCATAATGCTCAGTATGTTCGTTGCATTGCCGTTGGAAATCGAGTGAAAGGCTTCGATCATAATAGTAATCGCGGAGATATAACCCTTTATAATTGCGCTGCCTACGAGAATTTAAAAAACAACATGAGTTTTGGCTCTACGAATAAGGTTAACTTGCTTACCATTAAGAATTCGGTGGTGGTGGGTACCACCGGAGACATCTATGCCACGACCCTCAATGTGTCACACAACAGCTGGAATGGAGGGATAACGGCCAACGAGTCGGACTATGTGGATTTTTCAACCAATTGGTACACTCAATTGTCAGCCCCTCGCAAAAGCGATGGTAGCTTGCCTGTTCTCAATCTTTGGAAACTCGTGACCAACAGCGATCTTATTGACAAAGGAACTGATGTGGGGCTTGCATATGCCGGTTCTGCACCCGATATGGGGCCATTTGAATTTCGTCTCTATTCATCCATTCCCCTTATTGAAACCGGAGCAGAAGTCGGGAATGTAATTAACACTCAGTATTTCACCCTTACCGGAAAAGAGGTTGATGCGTGGTTCAAAGGCATTTTAATTGTTCGCAGGACGTACGACTCCGGGCGCGTGACGATTCATAAAGTAGTGAATAGATAATTGTTTGTGTTTGTATCGTAAAAAAGCTGCTGTCCTTTGGGGCGCAGCTTTTTTTGTGCGGGTGCCATTGAACCTTTTTAACTATTTTTGCGCAAAACATTGCTCCGCATTTTATGATGACCAATTATCATTGTCACAGCCATTATTGCGACGGAACTCTCGGATTGGAAGATTACATTGTAGCGGCCATCAATAAAGGAATGCAAGCCATTGGCTTCTCCGGACATTCTCCGGTGCCTTTTGCTTCGGTATGGAACATGCCCGCACTTCGTCTCAACGACTATCTCTCTGAAATAGATACGCTCAGGCAAAAATATGCCCCACGCATCTCGGTTCTCAAATCTCTCGAAGTCGACTTCATTGACGGCATTATGGGGCCTTATTCTCAATGGGTGAGGGACGCGAAACTCGACTATGTCATCGGTTCTGTGCATTACACCCGGCCAATGCCCGACGGAACTCCTTGGAGCATCGATGACCATCTGGGGGTTTTTCTCGAGGGGGTGCGTTTAGTGTACGACAATGATATCAAGAGTGCGGTAATGCATTATTTTGACTTACAGCGCCGCATGATTGTTGATCAAACCCCTGACATCATTGGTCATCTCGACAAAATTAAGATGCACAATCGCCATCGCCCCCTGTTTGATGAATCGGCCACCTGGTATCGTGACGAACTGCGGCATCTTCTTCAGTGCGTTGCCGACAAAGGCACCATTGTCGAAATCAACACCAAATCATTTTGCGGAAACGGTCTCCTTTTTCCCGGTGAAGATCTTTTCGATTGGTTGCGTGAACTCAAAATTCCCGTGGTCATCAACAGCGACTCGCATCATCCCAACCATCTTACCGATGGCTTTGAGCATGTGGCTGCTCTTTTGCTTAAACACCACATTCACGAAGTCGCTTGCGTGATGCCACACAGCCGAAACTTTATTTCCATTCATGATTGGCTCAATCATTCAACTCTATAATAATTAGATCTGCGAAATTGATGTATGCACATAATGTGTTGAATCAATCATGACGGTCGTTATTTTTCACGCACAAAGGGCACGAACCGCACGGCGATCAGATGTTTCCTCGTCAGTTTTCCATTTTTCTTCTCGAGTAAAAGCAACTGCTGAACGGCATTTTGTGCTCCCAGCGGGATAATCATCCTCCGCTAGCGCGGATTTGCAATCCGTGCTATTGCAAGTGTCAAGTT
>NZ_QKZK01000025.1:6376-54212 GCF_003254275.1 Breznakibacter xylanolyticus
CACACCATGGCAAGCCAATGCTTTCTATTTAAGCTTATTTTCAATCCGAGCAACATTAAAAATCATGCTTTTAGTGTTTTGTAGCAATTGCAGCCTCCTGTATCGTTTGTCTTACCACTAAATGGCTTATCTTAGACCAACAAAACCTTGCCGATGAGCCGCAAATATAAATTCCACAATCCGGAAGGACTCTATTTTGTAACATTCGCCACAGAAGGCTGGACAGACGTGTTTACCCGCAACGAGTACAAAAACATATTGGTTGACAATCTGGCGTACTGCCAAAAGAACAAAGGGCTTGAGATATTCGCCTGGTGCATCATGACCAATCATGTCCATTTGATGGTAAGAGCAATAGAAGGGCATTTATTGCAAGACATTTTGCGCGATTTCAAAAAGTTTACCAACAAAGCCATCCTTAAAGCCATCGCCGAAAACCAACGTGAGAGCCGTAAAGAATGGCTCTTAAAACAGTTCTCCACACCCGACGGTAACCGTTTTTGGCGCACTGACAATAAACCGATAGAATTATGGAGTAATGCAGCGATATACCAAAAACTGAACTATATCCATCAAAATCCGGTAGAAGAAGGCTTGGTTTTTCGTGCGGAGGACTATGTTTACAGTAGTGCCAATGATTATGCCGGTGGGCATGGGTTGTTGGATATATGGGTGATTTGATGGTTGATATGTTGGCACGGATTGCAAATCCGCGCCAGCGAGGGAGACTACAGGCACGAGGACGGCGAAGTTGCAAACTTCGCCGAGCAAAGGAAGAAATTGATATAAAGAAGATAATTATTACTAACTGATCCAAATTTTGTTTGTTATGCAACTAAGTAAATTGATATTGATATTACAGTTACTCTTTGTATTTTCTGCTTCTGCACAAAATAATTATGAAGAATTGAGTAATGAGCCCTGTCCTATTTCTATCTCTTCAGTCTATTCATCTGCTATAGATTTATTATCTTTAAAAGTGAATTTTTCAACTCCACTTTTTGATAATGATTCTTTATATAAAGCTTACAATAATGATAGAGTTACATTTTCTGCAAGTTACATCAGTGGATTTGGCAAATCCTTTGAAAATGGTATTTGGTTTAAAGAATCTTCAACTCATATAGTCCTTGATACAGGTCATGTGTGGATATATAAAATTAATACAGTATCTGGTTTAGGTGTTAACATTGCTCTTGATTCCTTGCAATTACCATTAGGCGCCCAACTTTCATATTTCTACTTTGATTATGAAGGTGGTGTAAATTATGATGTATATGATAGTTCTATTGATCTAGAAAGTTTTAATATTGTTAATCAAAGATCTAAAACATTGTATGTTGAATATTTTGAGCCTTGCAATATCGTAGGTCAATATGATTTCAAAATATTATCATGGTGTTATGTATTTGCTAATCACGAGAAAGATCTTAACGTAATTCCATTAAAAACCGACTCAACTCCGCTAGCGCGGATTTGCAATCCGTGCTATTTCAAGTATCAATTTTGTAATGTTTTAATGCGGATGGAGAAAGTCTCCACGCAGTTCACAGTAGTCACAGCTGGCGCGGTTCTACGAACCGTGTCCACAATATGGCAAGTCAATGCTCCGTTAGCGCGGATTTGCAATCCGTGCTATTTCAAGTATCAAGTTTATAATGTTTTAATGCTATAGAAGAGAATCTCCACGCTAGCGCGGATTTGCAATCACGAGTGGTCGAAAGATTTATTTTCTTGCGATTCCCCTATGTTGTGATGAGTTAAAAAGATTTTTCCACGAATTTCCATGACTTGCATACGTAAGTCATGGAAATATCATAATTACTTTTTATTTTGTGTAATTCGTGTAATTCGTGGATTCATTCATTGTCAGGAATTTCATTTCATGTGCTTTATCTCTACTATATAACTCTTTTACCGAGTGGCACTGAGGCTTCTTCTCCTCACTGGTTCTCATCTTATCTCACTGCAACTCAGCGTTAGTTCTTAGTTCGTTGAGCAGAGGACGATGATTAAATGCTGAGTTATCTGCTTTCATATTTAAACGCAATCTTTTAATCATACCAACTCAGCGCCATCGCGTCTCAGCGTTTATTTTGACTCTTAATGAAAAAGATGCACTCTGCCATCTTACGATTGAAGAGGGATAAATATAAAGGGATGATATAAATGCATGCTTCGTAGATGCTTCATAGATGGAGCATACTTACGCCCTATATAATGCCTGTGAAATCCAACTCAAATCCAACTATAACCCAACTCCAACCTAACAAATCTTGGATTTTATTTGCAATTGTTAACTTTGTTGAATAAATTCAACCCCTTTATTATCAGAACCATCTACGGCATTGCTACGAAGCAGGGACGAAACACGGCTTATACAGACCTGGTAGAGTCATTTTGATGTGCCTCAGATGGGTGATCAGAAAACCATCAGCACCATGATTGGACAATTATTGGCATCTGATCCCTTTACGATTGTTTAGAAATGCGAACCGGTTTTATAATCACGCCTGTTCGGCATAAACTCTTTATGATTGATTTGCAAATATATAAATTAACTACCAAACTTATTTTATGGCTCGCTTAGATAATTCCATTTTAAAAGGTCTTCGAGGAAAGGTCGGGGAGATCATCATTTATGAGGCCTACGGACAAACGTTGGTTCGTGCCAGACCCGGTAAGTATAAAAAAACGAAGTCCATTCCCCTTCAAATTCAACGACAAAGACTAACTGTCGTCCAAAAATTCCTCAAGTGTTTCCGACATCTGATCAAACGTTTTTACCAACCCGAAACTGAAGGTAAGACTGCCTATGGCGATGCCGTCTCTTGGAACATGAAAAATGCGCTCATCGGACAATACCCCGATTTGATGGTCGATCCCGCAAAGGTGCGATTTGTCAATGGAGCTTTGCCCGTGCCTGCATTTACTCACATCTCTCTCGTGAATAATATGCTGAATCTGACTTGGGTGACCACGAACGACTTACATGGTGATGCGCATGATGTGTTGCAAGTAGTGGTTCTTCCCGTCAATGGCTCTGTGGCCAACGATCTCGACGCCTTGGCTAGGCGGGCTGATGGTCAGCTTTGCATGAATATTCCTGAATATTTTAACGTCCCAAAGCACCTGTGGGTTTTCTTTTACTCTGTCAGAACAGGCAAGGTGAGTCAGCCAGTTTACCTGGGACTGTTTTGATTTTTCTCCTTTTCTATTTTCGAACCCTTCTTCCCTTAATTCCGACTCTGAATTTGCCATGCTTTTTATAAATTTTTAAATGACGGGCATGGGATAATTATTTAAATTTAGTGGTTTGATGATAATGCCTTTTCTTTGATTATTATATTTTCATATTTATTCAAAATCAATAATATACCAACTGATATTCATTCACAAAAAACAAAACAATGAAGAAGTTTTTCAAGATTTTTTTTATTTCAATCGGCGTCCTATTGTTATTGCTGATTGTGCTACCGTTCTTTTTTGTGGGAACCATCGAGAACAAAATCAAAACTGAAATCAACAATCAGCTCAATGCCAAGGTGGGTTGGGACAAGATTTCTCTCTCTCTCATTCGCGATTTCCCCAATGTGAGCGTCGGATTAGAGAAATTATTTGTCGTGGGTGTCAACCAGTTTGAAAATGACACGCTCGCTGCGATGGACAATTTTTCTGTTTCCATCAACCTTAAAAGCGTCTTTTCCGACAACATACAGGTCAACAGCATTATTGTTGAGCGTCCGCTGGTCAATGCCATTGTAGCCGCCGATTCAACGGTAAACTGGGACATCATGAAGCCATCAACCGAAACGGAAGAACCCGAAGATACCACTGCGTCATCTTCGTTCATGGCCAATCTGCAACAACTTAAAATTACGGATGGACGTGTTTACTATACCGATCACACTTCTCAATTAGTGACCGGTCTCGAAGGATTGATGGTTGATATGTCTGGCGACCTGAGTGCGTCAACCACTGATTTATCCATCCAAACTTCCATCCAGAATGTATTTCTAACGATGGAAAAATCTCAGTACCTCAATAAATTATACGTAGGGGCATCCATGAAGCTGGCTTCTAACCTCGACAGCATGACTTTCCGATTTGTTGACGGAAACATTGACCTGAACAAACTCTCGTTGGGCATCGATGGTTCTTTTGCTATGCTTCAAGAGGGGTATGACATGGATCTTAAGCTTTTTGCCCGTCAAACCGATTTCAAAACCTTGCTCGGACTCGTGCCTGCTGATATGCTTAAAGATTTTGAAGCCATCAAAACAAGCGGGAAAATCGCTCTTGAAGCCACAGCAAAAGGTACTTATGTCGATGAGGAACACTTGCCCGCCTTTAATCTGTTGATGAGTGTTCAAGACGCTTCGTTTCAGTACCCCGATTTGCCCGAATCAATTCAAAACATCCAAATCGTCACCAAGGTGAATAATCCAGGCGGCAGTGCCGACAACACGGTCGTGGATGTTGAAAAGTTCCACTTCGAGATGGCCGGTAACCCCTTTGACGCGTCGCTCAACCTGAAAACGCCCATCAGCAATGCCACTTTCGTCGGTCAGGCCAACGGAACCATCAATTTGACTTCGCTCAAAAATGCCATTCCTCTCGATAGCATGACCGTCAGCGGAATTGTTAAAGCCAACATCCAATTGGGTGGTGACATGAAACTGATTGAAAGCGAAAATTATGAAGAAATTAAAGCTGACGGTAGCGTGGTGCTTTCGCAATTTGTTTATACCGCTAGCGAATTGCCCTTGCCGGTGTACATCGATGATGCCACTATGAATTTCTCACCCCGCTATCTCGAACTGGCAAACTTCACCAGCCGATTGGGCGAAACTGATTTCACCCTCAATGGCCGCCTTGAAAACTATTTGGCTTATGCCCTGAAGGATGGAACCCTCAAAGGCGTGCTTGCTCATAGTTCTAAAAATATCAATGTCGATCAACTCATGTCACTGGCCGGCGAGGATACCACTGTCGCTGTAGCCGATACCACTGCGATGGAAGTGGTTGCCGTGCCAAAAAACATTGATTTTGTGCTCAATTCACGCATCGGTAAACTCAATTACGACAAACTCATCATCAACAATACGGCCGGTAAAATCATTGTTCGCGATGGCCGCGTACTGCTCGAAGGCCTCAATATGAACTTGTTGGGAGGTAGCATGCTGCTGAACGGTCAATACAACACTCAGGACGAGAAAAAACCTTTCGTAGACTTCCTGATTGATGCCAAACAAATTGACATTAATCTGGCAGCCAATTCCTTTAGTGTGATCGATTCGCTGTTCCCAATGGCCAAACTGGCCAAAGGAAATGTCTCCACCAAGTTTACTTATAACAGCTTACTGGGCAATGATATGATGCCCGTTCTCTCGTCGGTTAACGGACTGGGAATGCTTAAATCGGGTGGGGTAGAGGTATCCGGCTCTAAAGTCCAATCGGGATTGGTTTCGATGCTCAAAGATGAAAAATACAACACCCTTTCGCTCTCAAACCTCTTGGTTAACTTTAAACTCGAAAACGGGAACTTGTTCGTGCAACCCTTTACCACAAATATTTGGGGTAAAAACACCAGCATCGAAGGACGCCAGGGCTTGGACAAAACCATGGAATATAAAATGACCATGCCTTTCTCCCGTCAGGAAGTTTCGAAGTATGCCGGCATGGCCGGTTTGAGTCTTTCAAATTCAGGGGCAGATGTGCCTGTCACCATTGCCATCAAAGGCACTGTGACCAAGCCCGTGTTATCGCTCAATGCCAATGAAGCCAAGGAGGAAATCAAGGAAGAGATCAAACAGGAAGTGAAAAAAGAAGTCGAAAAAGCAGTGGATAAGCTTAAAGACGATCCGGCTGTGAAAAAGACGGTGGACGATGCCAAGAATAAGTTGAAAAATTTGTTCAAATAAGCAACTTTTTAATTAATTTAAGGGATGCAGAATTCATGGTTAATTCTGCATCCCTTTTTTTTGCTATTAATGTGAATTAAGAGTTGAATAATGCATTTAACAATCAAGAAGCTCAACGTGTATCACAGAATTTGATGAAGTGTGAAATTACAGAGGATTTTATAATTCTCCTGCCGTAGGCAGGAAAGCTCGGTAGAAACGAAGGAGTATATCGTTTTGTCTTACCCCACACGGGGCATAAGAACCTTCAAACCGGTTGCTTGCTACCGATCTTTTTTCCTACGGGAATATTACATACATCGACTATGCAACTGTGAGTTATACCAGAGCCAAGAAATCTTTTCTTGAGATGATTTGAGTATCCATTCTTAAGGGTTACGAATGAAATTCCCAACCCCTAATTCGCATGATTACTTATGTTATGACTCCATGTCGCTTAGTGAAGTAAAGACGACCTAAAACGACGAATCAGATGATGAGATGGTGAAAGATTTTTTGGCTCTATGTCGAATCCTGTGGGTAAACAAAATATGAATGCACGAAATTAACACAAGGTAACTAAGCCGCCTTCGGAAAATGGCGTTAAAAAAATCATAGGCCTGAGCGTTAAAAAATATGCGCTGTTTGAGCTTGCGAGTTCGCAGATTTTAGCGAGGGCCTATGATTTTTAGCCATTTTACGTCAGCGGCGGCCTTTTTTGCTTACTTTTTGGGGCTGTAGCCAATTCAGCGGAGCTCAGCGACGCTTAATCATGAGGGCAAATGAAAACAAACCCTTTCCGAATAAAAAGTAAGAGCCCGCCCGACTCGAGGGCACGAAATATTGTCCTGAGAGAATTGATACTTATGATTTCCCACACAATTCAGAACAGAGTCGATTTTTTTAATGGATTCTCATGGTCTCATCTCTCTTTCTGTTTGATTGAAGTCTGATAATCATTTTCAATTTTTCAGAATAATGCGAACTAATCAACGTTGACACCTGATTACTAAATCTCATTCTATATGAACATCGCTTACCTGATTCCATATAGTCATCCCTACGATGGCATTGCTGATTATGCGACTGAAATGGCTCGACAGCTCGATCCTTTTGCTCAAATCACTTTGGTGCAGGTTGTGCCCGATCATGACAGCCAGCACAACGGCCTGCCTCTGTTGATTCGCAAAAACCGACTCAACGACTATGTCAATGCGGCTCATTACATCAACCGCCATTGCGATGCATGTTTAATTCACTACCTCCCGCAAGGCTTTGGGATGGATCATGGCATGGCCATTTTGACTTTTACTGCTGCTCTGACCATTCCGGCAGCCGCCATTGTTCACGATCTTTCCGGACACCCCAATGATACCCTAAAAAGTATTCTCCAAACGCTTGGCCACCATTTGTGCAATCTTATTGCCCTGAGCCGTCAGAGTGCCGATGTGATGGAGCACCTTTGCAAAATTCCGGGCGATAAAATCAAAGTCATTGAGTATGGCGTTCCGCTCCTTCAATTGCCTTCGCGTGATATCATCAGAAAACGATGCGGATATGAAGGCAAAAAAGTCATCTTTGCCCATGGAATGTTACACCACCACAAGGGGCTTGATGTTTTGGTCGAAGCCATGTCGATGATCCGCCTCAAACATCCCGATGCCATGCTTCACTTCATTGGCTGCACTCACCCCATGGAATTTCAATCGGGCGGTGAAAAATACCTCACCGCACTATTGCTCCAAATACGACGCGCCGGCCTGCAAAATGAAATTGTCATTGAACATCGACTCCCTTCAGTGGATGAATTAAACCTCTATTTGGCAGGTTGCGACATTTATGTCAATCCTTGCACACAGGAACTTACCCTGCAGAGCAAATCACTGGCCGAAGCGGTGGTGGCCGGCGCTGCCATTGTTTCTACATCCACCCTTTATGCTCGTGACTTGCTGAGTGATAACCGAGGTGAACTGGTGCCAGTGAACAACCCGTTGGCATTGGCTGAAACAGTGAGTCAGCTGCTTAAGAAAAACAACACTCTGGAAATGCTTCGCAAATCGTCACGCGATTTTCGTTCCCTTTTCATCTGGTCACGAATTGCCGGCCGTTACCACAAGTTACTCGACGAAATGTGCCAGACAGAGCCCAAAATAAGCATCGAACAACGATTCATCGACGTTGCGCTCATCCCTCATTGGAACAATGCATACATGATGATGGCCGCCGAAAGTCACACTTGTGGCGATGCATCGGGAGATGTCAAACTTTCACAAGGCCGGTGTCGTCTCGAAACTCATGCCATGGCCGTGATGGGTTTGTTAAAAATGGAACACCACCAACCCGATGCGATGCTGATGTCGCAACTCAATCACCATTTGGTGCAGATTAAAAGCATGCTCGACGACAATGAAGCTTTTGAAAATCTGTCAGTTTGCGATCAGGGTAAAATCGTCACGCATCAGGATGAAGTAATTGGATTGGTATTTTGCGTATTAGCGCAAGTGGTGGTGAGTGCCCCTTGGGTGGAACAACGACAAATGGCGGCTGAATTACTAAAAATCAGCATGCCTGCTGTCATGACCACCACTTCGGTCAATGGCATTGCCGCTTCACTCATCGGGCTGTGCATTTACCTCGAACAGCACCCTGACGACTCATTGACTCAACAAGCGCGCGAACTGGCTGCAAAACTCACCGGACTGTTTAAAACTCATGCATCCGACGGATGGTATTGGTGCGACGATAAAATGGGCAACATGCCCGGAATGGTACCCCTGGCCTTGTTGATGATGCGTGATGTGATTAAAATGAAGGGTAACCGCGAAATGATTGAAAAGAGCATCTCTTTTCTGGAACATGTATTCTTTTCCGAGGATATTTTTTTCCCCGCCGGCACCAAACGCCCCTTACGCAAAGGACGAACCAAAGCCGAGTTTGACCAATCAGCCTGGGATGCGGTGTCGATGACCTGGCTTTACGATTACCTTATCAAAAAAGAATCGGAACCCAATCATTATAAACACCTGTTTGCTTGTTATTTGTGGTTTATTGGCGAGAATTCAATGCGCCGTAATCTCTACAATTATCGCTCTGGTGGATGCGCTCATCTGCTCACGCCGGGGGTGTTGGCTGTCAATACCACCTATTCAGGCACCCTGGCTTACCTGCTAAGTTGGATCATGACAAGTGAAGCCGCCTGTCGACAATACCTCCAATAGGAAGAATTAGTCTGGTTATATTGCAAAAAAAAGGTTCCCGAAGGAACCTTTTTTTTGCTTATCAGACAATCGATTACATGCGTCTTTCTTTGATGCGGGCACTTTTCCCGGTCAAATCGCGCAGATAGAAAATACGTGCACGACGTACTTTACCGCGACGGTTCATTTCAACTTTCTCGATAAAAGGTGAGTTGAATGGAAAAATACGCTCAACGCCTACGTTACCAGACATTTTACGAACGGTAAAACGCTTGTTTACACCTTCGCCTTTAATCTGGATCACAACGCCTTTAAAAATCTGAATACGCTCTTTGGCGCCTTCCACGATTCTGTAGTGTACTGAAATGCTGTCTCCTGCTCCGAACGATGGAATCTCTGTTCCTGTTCTGAAGGCTTCTTGAGCCACTTTTAACAAATCCATTGTCTTGATTTTTAGTGTTTAAAAAGGCGCAATATTACCGGTTTCCATACCCTGATAAGAGATTGCGCTAAATCGCCCGCAAAGATAAAATATTTCAAATCATTGACAAACATTTTTTTCTCTTGAGGCTCCCTCGTCATTCCATAGCTTTAACAAACCCATCAATGATTGGCGATACATCTTCTGTAATGCCATGGCACACACCGATTCTCCTTTGACCTGCATGCCCAATGAATATGATGCACCATCTCATCTGTCAGTCACCACTCCTTCGTATCTCATTTCACTCTTTTATACATGCCTGCTATACATCGCTTTGATATTAGCTGCTTTATTATTTAAACACAAGGCGTTACAAATTAGCTCAGAGTCTTTTATCCTCAGCGTTTGTTCTGACTCTGTATTTCAATCATGGCTGTTTCAACCTGAATTGATCCTTGTGTTGATTCACAATTTGTTCATAATAGGAGGGAGGATACCCCGGGTGTTGTGCCGGCACTGCACGACCATTGGGATCCTTCAAAAAACGTCCGTTCACTTCGGGATGCAAATTACCGTCCAGGTTTTTCATAAAAAGGAATTCATACAACGCCTTCCAACGCTGCACAGTCAACTGAGCTTGCATGTGGCTGTATTCGGTCAGGAAACCACGTGCCAACTCTGGCGACCGTTGATACATGGCATGAGCTGCCTGATCGATGGCACCACCATAGTCGTTGAACTTATCTTCGAGTTCCTTCTGAGCCTTTCGAATATCGTCAATCATCACCCCATAGCGATGATACCCCAGATGCGCCACTTGGTTAAAAACCCAAAATGCCGCTTCGCCATCGAAGGCAATCAATGACCCCGTCCGATAGGCAGCGGGAATAGAGGTAATGCCGCAATACATAGGCACATAAACAGTGGTGTTGGCATCATCCACCCCAAACCAAAGCACGCCACCAATGGGGGCGGCAAGCCATTCGCGCATCTGTGCCACAAAGGTAAATCCCGTCTGTTGCGTGGCAATGGCGCGTTCGTGAAAATATGTGGTGTCGTTTACCTGCCACGTTAAAGGACGAAAACGATAGGGCACCCCAAAGGGACCGGCACCCACATCGTCCGACAGACTCAGTTCCGTCCCTTCGTAATGGTCGCGCATAATGGTCATCACATCACGATGCGAAATTTTATTTTCAGGTTCTATAAACAACGGCAAACGTTTTCCGGTTGCTTGTAGGATATCATCCTTCAAGGTTTCGGCCAATTGGCGATTCAAGTGCCGATACGCACTCCACACACGGGCTTCGCAAAAACGGATACTCTCAAAGTCCTGTGGGGCATAGGCATCAGCAAAACTGAATGCTTTGTCTTTTCCATCAAACCACTTCTTATCTTTGGCATAGTCAATAACGTCATCGGCGTAGAGACATTCTTCGGGTTCATGCAATGGAAAAGTGGTGATGCGCGACTGATTGGCATGCGCCGTCACCATCCCATCGGGCACGCGCAAGGCCACCCATAGTGCTCCCTTATTACCAGCTCCTTTTCCGGTCATCTCCATTAGCCATATCTCTTGTGCATCGGCAATGGTAAATGTTTCACCCGCACTGCAATAGCCATACTCGCCCACCAATTGGGTCATCACCCCAATGGCTTCACGAGCTGTACGACTGCGCTGCAGAGCAATGTACATCAAACTGCCGTAATCAAGAATCCCCGTGCTATCCCTCAACTCGGGACGCCCCCCAAAGGTGGTTTCAGCAATGGTCACCTGATATTCGTTCATGTTGCCAATCACGGCATAGGTTTGAGCTGCCTGCCTGATTTGCCCCAGATGCTTCCCGGTGTCCCATTCCACAATGTCGAGCATGGTGCCATCGGCGTAGCGCATGGCAGGCCAATGATACAACTCGCCATACAAATCGTGGCTATCAGCCGAATACGACACCAAATTGGAGCCGTCAGTGCTGGCATTGCGTGTCACGATCACATTGGTACAGGGACGTACAATTATGGAAATAAAAAAGATAAGAAATGCAATGGAATACTTCATGATGAATAACACTAATGTTAAAGAAATTGGAAATTAGCCATAAAACTAATCATCGTCATCATTAAATGTATCGGCATAAACCATATTTTTCACATCCAGATGTTGTTCCCCTTCCCATCGATAAGCAGCCAGACGTCCTCCAGCCGCCACGCAGGCATCTACACAACACACATTGGGAACAGGAATGGGATGGAAGCCATTCATGCAATAATGACCCACAAAAACAGGCGGCGCATCCATTTGATACACATCATAATGAACAATGGCGGCCGGTGGGATAGATTGATTGGGCAAATGATACTTCGTTTCAAGACTCACCTGTTCAAAAGTTTTCCCTTGTGACGATTGCCACCATTTTACACGAAAGTTGATGCGACGGTACTGATTGTTGTCCCGAACAACCATCTCGGAGGGAAAAGAAAACTCAATGCCCTTGGTGGTTTGCATAAATGCCTTACTCACTTCGGAGCCTCCTTGCATGGCCTCCTTGAGAAATTTACGCTTCAGCTTCTTATCGGTCATCGAACGCTTCAACAACGCAATATGAGCATCACTCCAATAGGCATGCACCACGCGTACCGTCCCAAAGTCAATAAATAAAGGCAAGTGCCTGAGCCATTGAATTAAGTCATCAAAGATGTGGGGTTGTAACAAATACTCTCGTTTGATGCGATCCAGTTGTTTGCGGTTGGCAGGTCCGGGCATCCGGATGGGCTTACCGCTTTTTCGACGGGTGAAATAGCAAATGGCATTGATTTCGTGGTTCCCCAAAATGGCGTAAGCATGCCCCCTGTCGACCATGGTGCGGATAATGTCGATGGTGCGACGGTTCTGCGGTCCGCGATTGATGAAATCACCCACAAAAACGGCCTTATGTGTTGGATGCACCCATCCATCGTGCGTATGGGCATACCCCAGCTTTAGTAACAGGTTTTCAAGCGCATTGGCATAACCGTGTACATCGCCGATGAAATCGAGCTTCAACGCATCTCTATCGCCGGTGGGCTTTTGCATCTTATTTTGTATTTTTGGAGCCATGAACTTAAATATAGAAAAAAATCCGTAGCTCACACGCCCTTTTTTATTCCTGATGAAAATTTTTCATTTATTATTTTAAATTCCTTAAAATGTGGATGGTAACCCTTTAACCTTTCTTGTCACTAAAGTGGATAGGCATTGATATATTGAACACCGTTCGATCAACAACAAACAATCACCTTGAAAAATTCAGACAGATAGTTTCGAATATAACTCATGAAATTTGTGCTGTTACGAATGATTGGTATTATAAAGCTGCAAGAGGGTAATGGGATCCATATTTTATTTTCCTCGTTTGTATAATCATCATCGACTTGGGTCTTGATGCTCAAGTCTTAATATTTTTATAATCATAAGAAACGAGCCATGAGTAAGCCTTACTCACACAGAGGGATGATTATTGGCATGTTCCACCAGATCATTAAGAAGAACAACACCCTCAAGTCCCACTTTGGGGGATTAGGGGGTTAAATTATAATCTTATGAAAACAATCCATTGGGGAATCATCGGTTGCGGTGACGTGACTGAAATGAAAAGCGGCCCTGCTTTCAACAAAGTCGAAGGCAGTCGGTTGGTTGCCGTGATGCGCCGCAATGGCGAAAAGGCCAAGGATTATGCCAGTCGCCACGGTGTGCCGGTGTGGTACGACAATGCTTCGGCATTGATCAACGATTCCCGCGTGGATGCCGTGTATGTGGCCACTCCTCCCGAAAGCCATGCCCGATATGCCATCGAAGCCATGAAGGCAGGCAAACCCGTTTATGTGGAAAAACCCATGGCCACCACGCTTGATGAATGTCACGAAATGAACGCGGTTTCTGCTGCGACGGGCGTCCCGTTGTTTGTGGCATACTATCGTCGTACGCTGCCCGGATTCCTCAAAGTCAAGGAGTTGATTGAAGAACAAGTTATCGGCGCGCCCCTGATGGTCAATATCCGCTTGATGCGTCCGCCTTTGCCTTCCGAAATCGCAACCGATGCCCCCTCGTGGCGTGTGGATGCCCGCATTGCCGGAGGCGGCATTTTTTATGATTTGGCTTCGCATCAACTCGACTTTCTCGACTTTCTTTTTGGCCCCATTGTCACTTGTGGAGGTACGGCTGCCAATCGGGCCGGCTATTATGCCTCCGAAGACACCGTAGTCGCTCATTTCACCTTCGAAAATGGGGTAGTGGGGAGCGGGCAATGGTGTTTTGTCACCGATGAAGCCTCACAATGCGACCACATGGATATCATTGGTTCCAAAGGTCGCATTCTCTTCTCGGGTTTCGACCACAAACCGGTGCAACTGATTACTAAAGAGGGAACCATTGAATTTCCATACCTGAACCCCGAAAACATTCAATACAACATGATTAAACAAGTGGTAGAATCCATTCGCACCCATCAACCCTGCATCAGCAGTGGCATTTCAGCCGCTCGAACCAATGCGGTGATGCAAAAAATTGTGGGCGATTATTATGCCAATCGCTAATAAACCGAATCTTTGCCACGCGAGTTATTTTCAACATCCATGCCTGATATTTATCAAACCATTGCATCTGTCTCCGAGGGTATTTATAAAGAAAAAGGGAGCAAATTTATCGCCTACGCACACCCGCTGAACGACGAAAATGCAGTGAAGGAAATTGTTGCTGTCTATAAAAAGAAATATTTCGATGCCCGCCACCACTGCTATGCCTGGCAAATTGGCGTGGACGGGAGCCAGTTTCGCGAAAATGACGATGGTGAGCCTTCAGGAACAGCCGGGAAACCCATTCATGGCCAAATACGTTCAGCCGGACTGACCAATATATTGGTGGTGGTGGTGCGTTATTTTGGGGGAATAAAACTGGGAACCAGTGGGTTGATTTATGCTTACAAAGAGGCCACAGCCGATGCCATTGCCAATGCCACCATCGTGACACGAACCGTGGACGATTACTACCGTCTCAACTTCGGGTATATTGCCATGAACGATGTCATGCGCGTTTTTAAGGAAGAAGAAGCCCACATCATCAACCAGGACTTCAACATGGCTTGCAGCATCGATTTTCACGTGCGGCAATCACTCACCGACCGCGTTGTGTCTCGATTAGAAAAGATTGATTCAGCTTCGGTGGAGTTTGTAATGACGAAATAAACGTTTTTATCAAAGGACTGTGAATTCATTCAGTCGCAGAATCACACTTGTTGATCAATGTCGCTTTGTTAAAATAAGATAACGAAAGACGATGAGACAGATGATGAGATAAAGACAGATGTATGATTTGTTCTCTTCGTCTCTTCAATTCCATCGATCTGTCTTTAGTCTAATTATCTTCCTGTCTTTTATCTTAATAGCACTTACTAAACGACCTTGACTTATAAATTGTGAAAATTATAAAACGTGGTTTTACCCTTTTCGATGGTCACGGTGATGGGGATGCTGGTTCGCTGAGCTCCGGTAGCTTCCAAGGTGATGTTGTGGGTTCCGGGGGGAAGCGATACGCGAGCGTATGAGATGCCCGATGGCAATGTCTGCCAGTTACGGGTGTCAGCCTTCTCGGTCAGGGCGTTGACAATGCTCAGCACTGCGCCTAAATCCTTATTTTGCGAACGCACATACTCCTCCATGGCCTTTTTGACAGCCAGACGGGCAATGCTGGTTCCAATTTCGCGCAACATCCGATCCTTAAGGCTTTGAAATGCAATGGCATTGATGTCTTGGCTCAGTTGCAAGGGAACACGGGTATTGTTGACCAACAAGCTGCCCTGACTGTAAACGGCAGGCCGCGACTGGTACTTGGGAAAGGCAATACGCAAGGCCGACAGATTTTTCAGGGCACTCTGCTCATTCTGTGAGTAATTGCCCAGGAAGATGGGGAAAGTCACTCCTGCTTCCGCATCAGCCAAAGTGATGAATCCATTGCCGGCACCTGAGTTGATAAAATTCAGACTCCATTCCGACTTCACAGGCCCCATGCCATTCATCCAAAAGAACACCAATGTCCCGTTTCCGGGGGCATCTTGCTCTGTTTTGATGTTGAATTTTTGCTCCAACTGCAAGGCTTCAGCACCGAATCCGGTCTTGTAAGCCGCCCGAATCACGTCATGCTTGAGTTGTTGAGGCACATCCATCCCAAACACAGGTTTGTACACCGATTCGTAACAATTCACGGCATTGCGATAAGCAATAAACGCATTATTGGCATCGCCCGATGCTTCATAAATCATGCCCATGAGATGGTGACCGAAGGCATCCTCGGCATACTTATTTTTATTGTTTTTATACTTGTCGTTGAGGCGGTTGAGCTGAATGTTCAATCGGCGGCATTCAATCAGAGCCGATTCGTAGTTCTTAAGAAAAAGATAGTTGAGTGTTTGATAAAAATGAATCATCACACCCTCAAAATCTTCGGGCTTATAGGGTTTGATACCCGGATTGGTCATCAGGGCCAGGGCATCCATGCCCAGATTTTTGCTGTAATCTTCAACATATAAATCAGCCTTTTGAAACCATCGGTTGCTCTCACTGAAATTTCCCAGCATGTGTTCCACCACTCCCTTGTCGAAATAATACAGCACCCGGTTTTTACCATTGGCTTCCTTGGCCGATTTATCCAACATTTTATTGGCCTCGGTGTAATTTCCGGTGGTGATTTTCTCCTGAAACTGAAGGTTCTTCTGATAATAGGTGGCACATCCGCTCAACAACAGAGTGAGCACAGATGCAATGACAGTCGGTTTTAAATGATAAAGTTTCATGAGGGCAATGATGAAGAAGATGGATGACAATGGCGCCTTACGACCTGATGGCACGATAAAAAGAGACGCAAATCATTTGTGGTTTCAATGTTTGCGTCTCTCAATGAATGTCACATTCAGTTTATGACTGACGGACGATTAGTTGGTGATGTACTTTTTAATTTTCTTGTCACCAATCCAAACAATTTCGTTGGTCTCGAGGTTGCTCAGCTCCAGATTGACCTGATAATAAGTGACACGCTCTTTTTTGTACTCATCCACAATGGAATTGATGTCACCATTGAGCATAAAGTCGGCTCCCAGTTCCAAGCCCCACTTTTTAGCGGTTTGTTGTGATGCAAACTCTTGCTGGCCGGCACGCTCGCGGCGCAACTCTTCACGCTTGTCACCGGCCTGCACCAGACGTACTTTACCGCTGTTAATAAAGGCAC
This sequence comes from Breznakibacter xylanolyticus, assembly GCF_003254275.1. Classification (GTDB taxonomy): domain Bacteria; phylum Bacteroidota; class Bacteroidia; order Bacteroidales; family Marinilabiliaceae; genus Breznakibacter; species Breznakibacter xylanolyticus. The sequence continues at coordinate 23,153 of NZ_QKZK01000025.1, forward strand.
GTTCCACATCCTTGATAAATGTTTCGGAGGCAATGTGTTCGTGGCTTTTGTTATAAACCAGGCCCACAACCACCACGGGTTGTTTGCCACCCGATTCGCGCAAATGGTTGCCAATCCATCCGGCACTGAGGATTTGATTCACCATATCTTCGGCGACCATGCGTGAGTCGGTATCATTCCAACGGCCACTCAAATCAATTTGCTCATCCACAGCCACACGTTGCACTTTGTGCGTGGAGCAACCGGCAAGGGTCAACAGACCCGCAAACAGGAATACGGAAAGGTATTTCATCGTTCAATTTTTATTGGTTATCGTATTGGATTTTGAAGTTTTTCAAATTATCAATTTTTATGCCAAATCAATGTACGAAATCGCTTGGGTGAATTTATTGCGAAATAATCTTCAAATAACTCATCATCTGCCGGGCTTGTTCTTCAAGAGAAGTGTTTTCGGGCAGCTCAATGATCAAATCGTAAAACTTTTGCGGCAACAAGCTTTGCCCCACCTTAAAGTGTGCCTGCGATAACGCTGATACATAATGAATGGGAAACCAGTTTTGATGGGTGAGCACCAATAGAATATCGAATTTCTTATAGATAAACTCATCAATCATCGCCTCTTTGGGCTGATTAATCCAGTTAAAATCCTGCTTGCTGATGTAAATGTTTTGATGGTCGCTGATGTATTGGGCATCTTTTTTTCGATGATTGACATACCCCAACACTTTGATTTCCTTACCCATCTGACGCAATTCTTTCACCAGGTTTTTCACAATCACATTGTCGCTCGATGCCGATGCATCAAACACAATCCCCACCGTCACCGACTGTTGAAGCCCCTGGAATTGTTGCTCTCGTTGATGCTGTTTTAGTTTTCGGTTTAAAAGGTAATTCCCTATGAATGTTCTCATGGATAGATGATGTGTGTCGGTAATTGGGTGTATAAGAGCAGCGTTTCGTTTTCAATTAATCTTAATAATATGTCATCAAATGAATCAAATACATCATCCGTTTGAACGGATGAAACATAAAACACTGTTGTCTGCAAAAAAACTCATCACCTTTCTGAGTATGGCCAAACGATTGTGTCGATGAGTGCCTTTGCGTTTACTGCATGCAAATATAACAGCTAGGTATTAATGTTCCACCATTTTTAAGAAATCCTCTTCCGAAATGATTTTAACGCCCAGCTTTTCGGCAGTGGCCAGTTTGGCAGGTCCCATGTTTTGGCCGGCCACCAGGTAATTGGTTTTGGCCGATACGCTGCTGAGGTTTTTGCCGCCATGCTGCTCAATGAGCTGCTTGAGTTCATCGCGACTCTTGATGGCAAAGGTGCCACTGATGACAAACGACAAACCGCTGAGCGCGCCGCCCGATGCCGATGGGGCGGTGTCGGAGTCCGCTTGAAGTGTCAATCCCACATTGCGCAGGCGTTCGATGAGGGCTCGATTGGTGTCATCCGCAAAAAAATCAATCACACTGCGGGCAATGCGAGGGCCTATTTCGGGTGTTTCCATCAAAGCCGTTTCACCGGCCTGCGACAGCGCATCGATGGACGGAAAGGCGCGGCAAAGCACCTTGGCCACCGTTTCACCCACAAAGCGAATGCCCAGCGCAAAAAGCACGCGAGGGTAGGGGACTCGGGTAGAGCCTTGAATTTGCTCGATGATTTTGGCGGCCGATTTCTCCCCCAAACGCTCCAGAGTGGCCAACTGCCAGGCTTCGAGGCGGTAGAGGTCACTCACGTCGCGCACCAGGCCGTTGCGAAAAAGCAAGTCGATGGTTTCGCTGCCCAACCCGTCGATGTTCATGGCCTTGCGACCAATGAAATGCTCAATGCGTCCTTTGATTTGTGGCGGGCAGTGATACTGGTTGGGGCAGTACCAGGCCGCCTCGCCCGTTTCACGCGCCAGGGGGCTGCCACACTCGGGACAGTGGGTCACAAACTCGACGCGCTGCGCTGTGGTGCTGCGCAACGATTCGTCCACGCCAGTGATTTTGGGAATGATTTCGCCGCCTTTCTCGATGTGCACGGCATCGTTGAGGTGCAAATCGAGCGACGCGATGATGTCGGCATTGTGCAACGACGCCCGCTTAACGGTGGTTCCGGCCAGCAGCACCGGAGCGAGATTGGCCACCGGCGTCACGGCTCCCGTGCGTCCGACCTGAAAATCGACCGATAAGAGCCGGGTGGTGGCCACTTCGGCCTGAAACTTATAGGAAATGGCCCAACGGGGCGACTTGGCCGTAAAGCCCAGTTCGTCCTGTTGATCCAGATTGTCGACTTTCAACACAATGCCGTCGATGTCGTACGGCAAATCGCGGCGAGCCTTGTCCCAATGGTCAATGAACTCAAATATCTCATCCAACCGATGACACACGCGCAGGTGAGGTGCGATTTTAAAGCCCCAGTCAGCCGCCTTTTCGAGATTGTGGCGATGCGAACGCGTGGGCAAATCCCCCCCCGGCAAATAATAAAGAAAGCAATCGAGCGGACGGCGAGCCACCAGAGCACTGTTTTGCAGCTTGAGGGATCCGGCAGCAGCATTGCGCGGGTTGGCAAAAAGAGGCTCGCCGGCCGCTTCACGCTCGCGGTTCATGGCATCGAAACCGGCACGCGGCAAAAAAATCTCTCCACGAATCTCGAATCGTTGCGGGTAATCGCCATGCAGTTGCAACGGGATGCTTTTAATGGTTTTCACGTTGTCGGTCACATCATCGCCGCGCGTACCGTCGCCGCGGGTCACGGCACGCAGTAACTTTCCGTTCTCATAGGTCAGCCCAATGGCCGTGCCGTCGAACTTCAACTCGCACACCACCTCAAAAGGTGTTTGAAGCTGGCGGGCCACCCGTTGGTAAAAATCCGTCACCTCGCCCTGGTTGTAGGTGTTGCCCAACGACAACATGGGATACACATGCGCCACCTGCGTAAATTCCTGATTCAGGTCACTGCCCACGCGTTGGGTGGGACTATTGGGATCGCTCCACTCGGGATGTGCCGTCTCTAAATCAATGAGCTGCTGCATGAGGGCATCGAACTCACGATCGGTGATTTCGGGCTGATTAAGGACGTAATAACAGTGGTTGTGATGATGCAATTGCTCGCGCAGATGATTGATTTGTTGACGAATGTCCATGTTGTGAGGTTATGAATATGATAGCCCGATAGAGCCTTCCAAAAATAGGAATTTTTGATGGCTTGCAAGCGCTGTGAATTATAGATGGGGTGATGATGAATGAGACTTGATGCGTCACACATTGATTTGGTTTGTCTTGGTTGTTGCCTATTCGTTTTGTCGAGTCAGCAGAGATAAACCTCACGTGCGAGGAATCGGTGGTGCGGTAGTTGCAGGAACTTAAAAAATCGGGGGTGATTGACCTGGTGGGTAAAAAAATCATCGTCCTCCGTCCCAAAGATCTCGTCGAGGGGTCGAAGTTTTATTGAGGTGCTGATAAATACGAGCCGGGGTGCCCTTTGGTCGTGGAATCATTGATTCAGCATGATAACCATTTCTTAATCCGCGCATATCTCCCCGCGATGGGCATGGGGTGGCTCTCGAGGTAGTTAGTAAGGTCGTTGCGCATGGTTTCGGCATCGGGGTATCGGTTGGCAATCCCTTGTTGCAGGATCGCTTCAATGACATTGGCGGCCAGACGTTTTGGGGGGAGTGGAAACCGCTCTTTGTAGGCTGCTCGGGCAATGATGCTGAACAATGATTCATCAATCCTCGATGGCCGTTTCATGGGGTAGGTGAGTTGCAGGTTGAGGAGTATTTCGGCATTGCAGTCGACCCAGGGGGCGCTGCCGGCAAACATCTCGTAAAGGGTTACCCCCAGCGCGAATATGTCGCTCTGGGGTCCGGTGAGATGCGTGTGATTGAGCAATTGCTCGGGCGGACTGTACACCAAGGCGAAAGGGGAACGTTCGCGTCCTTTCACCGGGAGAGCCAACGATTGCTCAAAATCGGTCAGCAACACCTCTGTGGGATCCCAATGATCGGGTGAGGTGCCCGGCTGATAACGTACAATGATGTTGGCCGGTTTAATGTCGCGGTGTATCAAACCCTGTTGATGCATGTGCGCAAGACCATCGAGAAGGGCGATGGCTGCTTTGATGCGGAAGTGGGGCGATAAGTGCTTGTGGTATTTCGATTTCGACAGGATAGTTTTCAGGTTTTCGCCCGCATAATAACGACGCACCAGATAGTGTTGTTCCTCATGGGAAATGATTTCGATGGTATCAGCCAGGTTTGGGTGCGATAGATTGAGAAGTCGTTCGAGCCGTTCCTGATCGTAAGTGCTTTGGGGTGAAGGAATCAACTTGCCGGTAACCAGCAGATGATCCTCCAGCCGATTTCCTGTCAGGATGCCTCCAAACTTACCAGGTTTCCCGTTTTTGTGTTCCAATTGATAAGTCCCCGTGGCTCCTTTCAGTGTCAGCATCTTGTGTTTTGTTTTGGTTGAATCAAAGATAGATGATCTTGTCGAATAAATCGTATGAGCCATCTCAGTTCAAGACGTGCCATCGCTGAATTCTCTTATCCGCTTATTTTTTCATTTTTAAGTCTCGTTAGTAGTTATCTCTTGTCGCTGCGAGAAGTTTCGTCATATACAAGGCATGTGAATTTCTCTTTGTGACGTCTGTTTCCTTCGACTTCGTCAATCTGTCTTACGTCAGCCCATCTTCTTCTTTTTTATTTGACGATTTTTTTCATAGCAGATACTTCGTAAGCAGATGAATGTCTGAATTCATAAAATCGATGTCTGAAAGTGTAACGATTCCCAAATCTATCCCCCTATCATCCCTATAAATCCACTTCGGTCAACACTTTTTTAACTATTTTTGATCTTCATCTTAATCATATACAGTTATCAAATGATCAAACAACTCTTGTTGGTCGGGATGACCCTGCTGGTTAGCAGTGGCATGTCGGCGCAAATACAAACCTTTCCGTTGGGTGACGTGAAGGTGATGGATACAACCTTGCTCAAGCATCAGTCATTGAGTCAGTCTTATATCATGTCGCATAATCCGGATCGATTATTGGCGCCCTTCCGTCGCGAAGCCGGTCTCGATCCCAAGGCTCCCTTGTATGGGAATTGGGAAAACACCGGCCTCGATGGTCATATTGGCGGGCATTATCTCACAGCACTGTCGCAGTTGTGGGCTGTGACCAATGATACGGCGGTAAAAAAACGTCTTGATTATATGATTGACGAGCTGGCGCTTTGTCAACAGCATTATGGAAATGGGTATGTGGGCGGTGTCCCGGGGAGCAAGGCGCTGTGGGATGACGTGAAAAACGACCATTTGGATGTGGGCAGTTTCTCCCTCAATGGCAAATGGGTTCCTTGGTACAATCTGCACAAGACCTTTGCCGGGTTGCGCGATGCGTGGGTGATTGGCCAAAATCAAAAAGCTCGCGATGTCCTCATTCAGCTGTGCGATTGGTGTGTGGAGCTCTGCAGTGGATTGAGTGACGAACGCATGGAGCTGATGCTGCGTGCCGAATACGGTGGAATGAACGAGACTTTGGCCGATGTGGCAGCCCTCACGGGCAACGATCGTTATCTGCAATTGGCTCGTCGGTTTTCGCACCGTCTGCTTCTTGACCCGTTGTTGCATCATCAGGACAGACTCAATGGCATGCATGCGAACACTCAAATCCCTAAGGTGATAGGTTTTGAACGTGTGGCTGAGATGGCTGCTGATACCGCTTGGCACAATGCCGCTGTGTTTTTTTGGGACAATGTGGTCAATCAACGCAGTGTTTCCATTGGGGGAAATAGTGTGAGTGAACATTTTCATCCGGCCAACGATTTTACATCCATGATGGAGTCGCGCGAAGGCCCTGAGACGTGTAATACTTATAATATGCTCAAACTCTCGCGCATGCTTTGGACCATGAGCGGCGATACCCGATATATCGATTACTATGAGCAGGCCATGTATAACCACATTCTCTCCTCTCAACATCCCGACCTGGGCGGATATGTCTATTTTACCTCCATGCGCCCACGGCATTATCGTGTGTATTCCCAGCCCGAACAGGCTTTTTGGTGCTGTGTGGGGTCGGGAATGGAAAATCACTCCAAGTATGGTGAACTGGTTTATGCTCATCATCAGGATACCTTGTATGTCAATCTGTTTATGGCATCAGTCTTAAATTGGAAACAGCAGGGACTCTCACTGACGCAATCTACCGCTTTCCCCGCCGAGGAGGGAACTTCATTGCAGTTCCATTTGGCCAAAAAGAAAACAATAGCCTTGAAGATTCGAAAGCCTCGTTGGGTGGTGGCATCTGACGCGAAAATCTCTGTCAACGGGAAGCCCTTGGCCGTCAGCGAGGTGAATGGTTATTGGGTCATCCGCCGTACCTGGAAAAATGGCGATTGCATCCGTGTAGAGTTGCCCATGCGTACCGAGACCGAGATGCTGCCCGATGGTTCCGGGTGGGCTTCGTTCCGACATGGTCCCATTGTACTGGCTGCCGTTTGTGGCCACGAACATCTCGACGGACTACGTGCCGATGACAGTCGCATGGGGCATGTGGCTCAGGGGGCTCTCTTGCCCATCTTCGAAGCACCGGTCATCATCGCCAATCCGGCACAACTCACCGATGTCATCAAACCAAAATCGAATGCTCCTCTCCATTATCTTCTGCCACGAACTCATCTCGTCAACGCATCGTCCGACATTGAGTTGGTGCCTTTTCATACCATTCATGATGTCCGTTATCAGACCTATTTTAAGGTGATGACACCCGATGAATATGAACGCAACATGGCTGAAGCTCAGAAGCGTGAAGAAGAGAGACTTCGCCTGGAGGCGCGAACCATCGATCAGGTCAATCCCGGTCAGCAACAACCGGAGTCGGATCATAACATTCGTTTTAAGGACACCGAAAGTGGCATTCACATGGATCGTCACTGGCGCCATGCTGCAGGTTGGTTTAGCTATGACCTCAAAAAGCCGGAGTCCACATCGGCCATTCTTCAAATTACCTATTTCGGGCAGGATCGTGGCCGTAGTTTTAATATCCTGATCAACGATCAGTTGCTCACTCGCGTCGATTTAACAGGCAGCCAAGGCAGTCAGTTCTTTTCGGTCGATTATCCCATTCCCGCTGAGTTGATCAATGCTTCTGTGGGGAACAAAATCACGGTGCGTTTTGAAGCACTTCCCGGTTCCATTGCCGGCGGTATTTATGGTGTCAAACTCTTGAAGCCAATTCTCAACACACCGGGCAAATAATCTATTGTCTTGTAATTTAAAGATCTCTTTATTTCTTTGATGCTGAATTGAATAAACGGGGTTGTTGGTGCTTTGCGTCCAGCAATCCCTTTTTTTACGGCTGATCATCCTCTGCATGCAACGAAATTCTTGCCTTTCTCACTTTGTGTATGTTCTCTATTCGTCAATCACTCTTACGTGATAATATTGTAAGTTGTTATTATTCAGTGGATATGATGCCGGTTGATGAGGGATTACTATATAACTTTTCTAAGTTATCTGCATTTGTATTTTAACTCAATCCATAACTCATGCCATATCAGTATTTTAGCACCTCAGTGTTTACTTCTTTCTCTGTATTTGTTTCTTACTCTTTTCAACTTATAGACTCCTCAACTCCTCAACTTATACACTCCTCCACTTCTCAACTCCTCCACTTCTCAACGTCTTGTTGATAAAAAATATCCATTCGTCCTCATATTGTTAAGAGAAAATTAATAAATTACAAGACCTTTTAATGAATGCCATGAATGTGTCAAAATTGATGAAACTCTCCTGTCTGTTATTAAAATCAGGTTTATGAAGGAGAAAGCACGTCACGATTTTAAAAATATTATTTCGGGGAAGATTCATGTAAATGATGCCGAATGGGAGCTGCTCGATACTTTTTTTGATGTGATCGAAACTCAAAGTGGACAGGTGATTCAGATGCCCGGAAAGCAGGCCGGGTATTACTTTTTTGTGCTCGAGGGTGCTTTACGCATGTATGCCCAAAACGACGAAAAAGAGGTCACTCATAACGTTTATAATCATCGCCGCTTTGTGGCCGATGTCATCAGTATTCGTTACAAACAACCCTCTTCATTTTTCATCGAAGCTCTTGTGCCGGGTCTTATCATTTGCTTTGATGCTAATCGGTTGGACAAATTACTGACCATTTCGCCCACTTTCGAAAAAATTGCGCTCATGATGTATGAGCAATCCCTATTTGAGGAGATGTTGCGCGTGAATGAAATATTAACGCTCTCACCATTCAATCAATATTTGCATTTTGTCAATATCCATAAAAACATCGTGCCACAGCTCTCGCAAACCAAAATCGCCGCGTGTCTCAATGTGACCCCCGAAACGATTTCTCGGTTCCGAAAACGCATGAGCTTATAATATCCACTTCTCCACTTCAACCCCCTTGCTGGTTTGTCCATTTTTTGATGCTTGATCTACATTATTCGCACCTTTTTATCTTAATTGATGCTGATCAATTTCCGTTGATGGCTTGTGGTGTCTAATTGGTTGATAATTTAAGAGGTGTCTTATTTCTCATCGCTTGGTGGTCACTTTCTTTTTTGAGTCTCGTCAATTGTTCAAATGCGATCAGACCTCTATCTTTGAACTGTAAATAGAATCAAATCGTGTAAAAATATTACCCAACCCTTATTTTTTTTAACTCCTTCCTAAAACAAAAAGCATTCGCAATTTCTGCAAATGCTTTTTTAGTTTTGTGTGAAGTCCGGTCTTTGGGAAGAAATATCTCTGCCCAAGTTCCCTTAAATGTTGATTTCTCGATCGCGGAAGCCCAATAAGTACAAAATGGCATCGAGTCCGATTTCGGAAATTGAATGTTTGGCCGAGGCTTTTACCTTCGGTTTGGCGTGAAAAGCAATGCCCAAACCGGCCAATTGTATCATCGGCAAGTCGTTGGAACCGTCCCCTACGGCAATCACCTGATCAAGGTGGATGCCTTCTTTAAAGGCCAGTAACTTCAATAATTCGGCTTTCTTAGCGCCATCCACCACCTCGCCCACGTAGTTGCCGGTGAGTTTGCCGTCAATGATCTCCAGTTCGTTGGCAAACACGTAATCGATGCCTAACTTATTTTTCAAATAGTGGCCAAAATAGTTAAAACCACCTGAAAGAATGGCTGTTCGATACCCGTATTTGTTCAGAGTTTTAAACAATCGCTCGGCGCCTTCGGTCAACGGCAGTTTTTCGGCGATTTCTTTCATCACCTTTTCGTCAAGTCCTTTGAGCAGACTCACGCGTTTGGCAAAACTCTCTTTAAAGTCGAGTTCCCCTCGCATGGCTGCTTCGGTGATTGCACTCACCTCGTCGTACACGCCGGCTTTGCGCGCCAGTTCGTCAATGACTTCGGCCTGTATGAGCGTCGAATCCATATCGAAACACACCAGACGGCGATTGCGACGAAAGATGTTATCTACCTGGAAAGCGATGTCTACACCGGCCACCTTCGATATTTCAAAAAACTCCTTCTTGAGTTTCTCTTCGTCTTTGGGTGTGCCGCGTACCGAAAATTCTACCACATTCTTGGTGTGCCCGTTGTTGGCATCCAGCGGAATGCGTCCCGACAGGCGACTGATGATGTCGATGTTCAAGTCCTGATCTGAGATGATTTTGGTTACTTGCGCCAATTGATCGGCTTTAAGCTTGCGCGACAATAGGGTGATGATGTATCGTTCTTTTCCCTGATGCGACACCCACTCCTGGTAGCGATCTCGCGGAATGGGCGTGAACTTGATGTTCAGTCCGAGTTCGTAGGCCTTAAACAACAAATCTTTTAAGATGGGCGATGATTCGGCTTTTTCCGATACCTCAAACAGGATGCCCAAACCAAGATCTTCGTGAATGACGGCCTGCCCAATATCCAATATGTTGACGTTGTATTGAGCTAAAATGCCTGTCAGTAATGCTGTTAGTCCGGGTTTGTCAACCCCCGATACATTTAGCAGGATAATATCTTTCTCTTTCGTCATCTCCGGTTGTTTAAAAATGTCCCCAAAAATATAAATAATGTCGCAAACTGGTCGGTGTCGCACCAAAATGTGTGGCAATTACTCCGGTAATTCACTCAATTGACGCATTCTGTTTGCAGGTGGTCTCCCTGAACAACAAATTCAACCCCTTTTTTTGTGCAATTTTATTGTCTGGATTCTCTTCATAATACATAATGTCATGAGTCCGCAATGTTCAGTGCTTTTGTGTTTTAGTGTTTTGATTATTAGGTTGTTTGTGTGGTGGTTCTCCAATGCCCAAAAGGCTTTGAATTGCCTCATCCCTTGACTGCTGATGTGCACTAGCTGCAATTACCCCGACGACTTAACGGACTCTCACCCTCAAAAAATCGTCTTTCATAAAAAAATGACCATCAGGGGTTGAAATCACATTAAATTGTATCCTAAAATAACAAGACAATGCCGCTCATAAATTCGTCGATTGTAAAGATGATTGCATCAAAAAGCAAAAACGTGAATCGTTAGTGTTTTAAATGTAGCGCCTTGAATGTTGTTGTTTTTTGATCATAACAAACTACCTTACCAAACCTAAACCATGATGACAATCAATGAAATACCGATATCGGAATGGGAGGAGAGTCTTTCGGATTATTCTTTCAGCCTTTTTATTACCCCTCCTTGGCTCTCGGCCATGGAAAATGACTCGTGCAAAGCTATTTACATCGATCTGGTTAAGCGTAATCAGGTGGTGGCTAAAATCGCAGGGCTCATCACCAAGGGGCATACGCTTAAGGGAAAGCAACTCTACTTTTATGCCGCTCCGGCTCTTAAAGGTGCCAATCAGGCTGTTTATGACGAGTGTTGTGTGGCGTTGAGGCATTATGCACAAAATAAGGGGATTGCACGCCTCATCATTGGTTCTTACGACCAGCAAAACAGCTTGCTCACCACGGCCGAGGGGTTCTTTCAAACACCGCGATACGAATATGTGGTCGATTTTCAATCCGGTCAACCTATTCATTTCAGTACCGGGTTTAAGAAAAATGTCAAAAAAGCTGAAAAAGCAGGTACAACTTTTCATCACGACCGATCCCTGATGACCCTCGATAAAATGCTCAACCTCATGGGCGTGACTCGTGACCTTCGGGAGCTCAAGTATGGCAAAGCATACAACCCATTTTATTTACCGAACCTCAATGCTGATTCTTTACAACGGTTGCTCGACAACGGCATGGGGGTCATGTATTACACATTGACCGATGGCCGCGTGCATAGTGTGCAGTTCAACATCGAATATCGCGGTAAGGTGTACGGCCTTCTCATGGGTTCCGATAATTATGCGTATCAAAATGGACTCCCTTCGTTTGTCGATTATCACCTCATTGAACATTATCGGCAACATGGGTTTATCTATTACAATCCGGGGGGAGGACCCGAAGGTGAAGGAGGAGAGGGAATCGAAAAATATAAAAAAGCGTTGGGAGGTACCCGTATCGATATGGCTGGGGCTACGACCAATTTCCTCACCATTCCTCACAACGTTCTCAATCCCATCATGTGCATGGGACGTAAATTGCCCGACAATAACCGCGTGGTGAGCTTTTTAAAGAGCTTGGTATAGATGTGCAAATGAGTTGCATTGATGTCGCCTTTTTTCATTGAGGTATTCTGTCGTTGGTTGATGTAAATGGTTAACGTTCATTTTTTTGCCATGGACTTTTTCTGATAAAACCATTTAAAACAGAGCATGAGATAGATGACTGTATTTTAAAAAATTACAAATAAACTCATGTCCCCCTGGGGGTAATGATAAACAAATTAAAACACCATGCCTGATATTACGACACACACGCGCATGATTCATACAAATCATCGTCTTGTGTCTCGATATTCTCTTCTTAATACTTTTTACCTGAATGAAAAGAGCCATATCAACTGCATCAACATACTTAAATATGCCTGTTAGCGCGTTTTTAGTGGACTACTATAAAACTCATTTATATTAACTGCATCTATTACCCAAACCCACTCAGCGCCTTAGCGCCTCAGCGTTTAATCATACTCTGTATTTGTAGAAATCATTGTAATACAAATTAATGACACATGAAATCTCAACCCTGTATCACCCGACCCATATCACCGGATCAATATGAATCCGATTTGCTTCATTATCCTTACAGCGTGTTCATTACTCGTCAATGGGTCATGGGCATGGCTGATGATAAGGACGTGCCTCTCTTTTTGGAGTTCGTCAGTGATGGTCAACAAGTGGGGCTCATTGCCGGGTTGATCATCAAAGGTGAAAATGTACGGGGTAATCAATTTTATTGTTATTCCGGACCTGCCATTCGTGATAATTGTAAGGTGTTGTATAGTTGTTGTTTGTCTTCTTTGAAGCGTTTTGCGGCATCTCACCGATATTCGCGCATCTTCATCAGACCATGGGATCAACAGGGGTGTCATCAATGCAGGGCTCGGGGGTTTACGAACACCGAAACTTATGAGTATGTCATCTTTCCTGAGAATCATCCTCAGCAGGAAATCACATGCAGCACGCGCATCCAAAAAAATATCAAGAAAGGGTTTAAACTCAATGCCTCCATTCGCGAAGGGAGAACCCCTCAACTGTTGGCTATGCTCTTGAACATGCTCAATGCCACCCGCCAACGGCGCACCGGGAAGTTTGGCGTGGCTTATGACCCTTTTTACCTTTACAATTTGCAGGAACGTTCGCTACAGAACCTCCTCGACACCGGGTTTGCGACCATTTACTATGTGGAGACCGATGGCATCCCGCATTGCATGGAATATGTGGTGGAGCACAATGGCCGAATCTATAACGTTCTCAAGGGCAGTGATGAGTTTGGGTATCGAAATGGATTGGCTTCTTATCTCGACTATATGACCATCAACCGTTTCATGAAAAACGGCATGGTTTATTACAATTATGGTGGGGATCTCAAGGGCGAGGACGGGCAGGGACTCGCCATGTTTAAGGAAGGGATGGGTGCCACCCGACAGGAACGGCACGGAGCACATACTTTTTTCCTTTCTTATCCGCATCGGTTGCTCAATCCGTTAATGAAAGCCGGCCAATGTCTGCCTGATTATCCGTTGGTCAAAAAAATTAAGGTGGCTGTGAGTCATCAGTTTGCAGGTTCTTCTGTTTAACCATTGGTAATTTGCCTATGACAACCCATGTTGCTGTTCATGCATTGACGCCCGAACGTTATCAATCGCTCTTGGATGCTTCTCCCCACAGCCTCTTTATCACACGGCATTGGGTCGAGGCAATGTGCGATAACCATTCGATGCCTGTGTATTTTGAGATATTAAATACCGATAGGCGTTTGGGGCTTTTGGCCGGACTCGCCATCTCGGGGAACCGCCTTCAGGGACGACAACTCTACTTTTACTCGGCACCGGCTCTGATGCCCAATACCCCTGAGAATTTGTGTCATTGCCTGAAAGCCCTCAAGCACTTTGCGAAAATCAATGGGTATACCCGAATTAATATCAGACCTTGGGATCAACAACAGATGCACTTGGTGAACATCTGTGGTTTTCATAGCACGAAAACTCATGAATTTCCCATCCGTTTTGATGGATATGATGAAAAAAAACACATCAGTTCCCGAATATGGCGAAACATCAAAAAAGCTCAAAAACAAAATGTGACCATTCATCGGTGCTGTTCTGTCAAAGCCTTAGATACGCTGCTGGCATTGTTGTCTGCCACTCAGCAACGACGAAACGCCCGTCTGGGGAATGATTATTCCCCTTTCTACCTTTACAACCTCAATCGTGATTCGATTCAACGATTGCTTGACACGCAAACGGCCGTTCTTTATTGTGCCACCATTGAGGATACGGTCTATAGCGTTGAGTTGAACGTGGAATATAATCTGAAGGCTTATAATGTCCTGAAAGCCTCTATTGATGATGCTTATCAAAACGGCATCTCCTCGCTCATTGACTATCACATGATTCAATACTACCACGATGAGGGGTTTGCTTATTTTAACCTTGGTGGTGAACTGCTCAAAGACGAAGGTCAAGGCTTGTCGCTCTTTAAGGAAGGGCTAGGTGGGCAGAAGCAGGTGCGCCATGGTTATTATACGTATTACCTGACTTTTCCTCATCGTCTTATCAACCCGTTGATGTTGGCCGGTAAGATGCTCCCTGATACACCGGCTGTCAATTGGACTAAAAAACAAGTCAGTAGATTACTGGCGTCTGCTTCCAAGTGATGATTGGTGTGTGACGAATGTGTAAGTTGTTAATTGTGAGATATATGGTGATGAAATGCTTCACTCCAGCGATGATTCAATGTCTTGATGATGATTTAATATATAATCAACCGACTGAACGAAATGATTGGCCGGACAAAATTTCCACAATATGAGAACAGAATATCATGTAGAGAAAGTCAGTGCTGAGGTGTACAACAACGATTTGTTTGATTTTCAGTACAGTCTGTTCTGTACACCCGAGTGGGTGGGTGCCATGGCAGACAAGGAAACTCAACCGGTTTTTTTCCATTTATCACGTCAGGATCTGGTGTATGGGAAAATGGCCGGATTGGCATTTAATGGGAAGGGACTTAAAGGGAAGCAGTTCTATTTTTATGCAGGTCCTGCCATGCGATCCAACTCCGATGCCTCGCTCTATTGCAACTTGGTCAAATCCATGGTTCAATATGCTGCCCGTCATCGGGTGGTTAAGTTGAATATTAAGTCTTATGACCAACAGCACAGTTTTTTTTGCTCCGATAACGGATTGAGACGAACCGAACGGTGTGAGTATGTTTATCATTTTGACGAAGATCATAGTTTGGAAACCGTTCATAAAAGCTTCCTGAAGAACGTCAAGAAAGCCGAAAAGGTCAATGCAACCATTGTTGAAGACAATTCTGAAGCTGCCTTAAAACAGCTGGTTGAACTATTGAAAATTACATATTCTCTTCGTAACGATAAGCATGAGGGGGCTTATGTCCCGTTTCCTTATTTTAGGGTCAATGAACAGTCTCTTAAACGGTTGCTCGATTCCGGCTTAGGTCGGCAATATGTGGTCTCGGCTGAGGGGCAGGTGCATTGTGTGAATTTTTTATTGATTAGAGATGGTAAGATTTTTGGGCTGATCATTGGGTCTGACCAGTTTGCCTACGATCATGGTTTTCACCAGTTTGTGAAACACTCTCTTATAAATAAGTTTGGCGACTCTGCCAGGTACTACAATCTCGCGTCGGCGGACCCCGGAAGTGGACTGGCTAATTTCAGAGTCTCAATGGGGTTTAAGGAGCATCAGGTTTATGGGGCTTACTCCAATTTTCTGGTCTATCCCCATAAAATTCTCAACCCCATCATTCATGCTACGCATCATTTGAATTCGTTCCCTTTGGTGCATTACATGCATTCTTTCACCAGTTCCCTGTTGGCGCATCAGGAAGTGATTGAGCATTGAGGATGGAGCTTTATTACGCCTTTGACGTTTTCATCTATTGATTATAAAAATTTAAACCATCTTTCTTCCCCCTCGGGGGATTGAGGGGACTTATAATTATCATCATGAACTCAAAACCTCTACCAATTACCGTCAACCGTCAATCGGCAACTGACATTCAGCCTTTGCTCAAGCGTTTTAATCACAGCTTGTTTATCACGCCCCAATGGGTGGAGTCTATGGCCATTAACGGTTGCAGTCCCATCTACCTGCAATTTGCCATGGGGCCACAGGTGGTCGGTTTTATCATTGGGTTGGAGGTTCCGGGAGGTCCTTTACAGGGTACGCAACTCTATTTTTATGCCGGACCGGCCATCGACAATAACGACCTGCTGATGCACGAGAAGGCTCTGATGGCTTTGAGAGCGTTTGCCCGTAAGCAGGGATATTCTAAAATTAGCATCCGCCCCTTCGATCAGCAATTATCCACGCCATGCAATCCCAAAGGCTATCGGCGAACTAACAGCGCGGAGTATATCTATTTCTTCCCCAATGAAGATACCCCGCCCAAAATGAGTTACGGATTTAAGAAGAATGTCAAAAAAGGTCGGAAAATTGGCGCTGCTTTACTGGCTTCGCAGCATCATCGTGACTTGCAAGCCCTCTTTCGGCTCATTGAGCAAACCAAGTCTAAGCGGGTCAATAAATATGGCGATGATTATAATCCCCTGGGGTTGCTCAATCTCGGCAAAGAATCCCTCAGTCGACTGCTCGATACGGAGCTGGGGTTGCTCTATCTGGTGGAAGTGGAACAGGATCGCCATTGCATTCAGCTTTGTCTCGAGGATGAACAACGCAATTATGCTCTCCTGATGGGAGCCAACGAATTTGCTTACGAAAATGGACTGGCTTCCTTCCTGGATGCTTCCGTCGAAACCCTGTTGCGCGAAAAAAAATTCAAATACCTCAACCTTGGGAGTGTCCCCGCTGATAATGGCGGTGCAGGACTCATTCAATACAAAGAAGCCATGGGTTGCCGTCGTTACGATTCCTATGGTTATTACACCTATTTTTTAACCTTCCCACTTCTGTTGCTCAACCCTCTTTATAAAGCCGGGCATCTGCTCCCCGATAACGGTTGGGTCAAAAACTTAAAAACTGCCGTCAGCCGTGTCATTAGCCGTCAGTAACCAACTAAGAACTGACTCTGAGTTACAGTGAGGTAAGATGAGACCAGTGAGAAGAAAAAATCTCAGTGCACCTCAGCGTGGCCTCATCCTCCTCAGCGTAACCAACTAAGAACTGACACTGAGTTGCAGTGAGGGAAGATGAGAACCAGTGAGAAGAAAAAATCTCAGTGCACCTCAGCGTGGCCTCATCCTCCTCAGCGTAACCAACTAAGAACTGACACTGAGTTGCAGTGAGGGAAGATGAGACCAGTGAGAAGAAAAAATCTCAGTGCACCTCAGCGTGGCCTCATCCTCCTCAGCGTCATCAACTAAGAACTGACACTGAGTTGCAGTGAGGGAAGATGAGAACCATTGAGAAGAAAATCTCAGCGCACCTCAGCGTGGCCTCATCCTCCTCAGCGTAACCAACTAAGAACTGACACTGAGTTGCAGTGAGGGAAGATGAGAACCAGTGAGAAGAAAAAATCTCAGCGCACCTCAGCGTGGCCTCATCCTCCTCAGTGTCATCAACTAAGAACTGACTCTGAGTTGCAGTGAGGTATGATGAGAACCAGTGAGAAGAAAAAATCTCAGCGCACCTCAGCGTGGCCTCATCCTCCTCAGCGTCATCAACTAAGAACTGACACTGAGTTACAGTGAGGTATGATGAGAACCAGTGAGAAGAAAAAATCTCTTTCTTTAACCCTTTGCGGTTAACTCTCTCCTTAACCAGCCTCCTCCACACCTAAACTCTTCCACTCCTCCACTCCTAAACTTCCCCACTCCTAAATTCCTCCAACCTCACAAGCTCCTCGATACGCTGTCTCTGGGCACAATGGTTCGGTTGGTTTTTATCACAAAAGGCTGCTTCACCACTTTACACGTCAGTGATGATGAGCCTTCACCCAGACGTACCACATACAATCCATTGGGCAGATGCGAGAGATTCAGCACCAGTTTGTTTTTTCCTTTGGTCGTTGGATGCTGTTCGCGATGAACCACCATGCCTGTTTCATTGGCAACAAGCACATCGAGCGTGACTTCTTGCACATAATCATATTCTATCACCACAAAATCGGGGGTAGGGTTGGGGTAGTAATCTGTAATGGCGTTTACATAAGTGGTATCAGTAGGTTCCGGTTCCGGCTCCGGTTTTGGTAGCGGAGTGCCGATGGTTTTGAGCACATAAATACAGACTTCAACCGGTGTGTGTACCGGCTGGTTGGGAACCGTTCCGTTGGGGGCTTGCACGATGGTTTGGTTGGTTGTCAACGTCAGGGGGCCGCCGTTCCAAGTCCCTTTGAGTAGGGGAGAGGCCATTGGGTTTTGTGCATCAACAACCTCGTATTGCGTTCCGGGCGTCAAGACTGAAGCCACATTGACGTTGACTTGTCCCAGTTTTTGCCAGTTGATGACAATGATGTGTGCCCGTCCGGGAATTGAGGCAATGGGGCGAACCCACACGTCGTTGGTGGTGGGATATGTGGTTTGCCAACTGCTTTGGGCATCGAAGCCGGTCAGTGAACGCCATCCATCCCAGGTCATCTGACTAAAAGGGGTGGTTCCTGCGCCATGGTAGTTGTTGTTATTCCACTGATAAACCGTGTAGTCGACGCCTTGCGAATCGATTCCCAACAACATTTTTGGCCCAACAACACGATTGCCCGTGAATGTCACGTTTTTCCATTTGTTCACCATCACCGCAATGCTGCCGTTGAGGATGGTGTTGCCTTTGATCTCGGCAGTCTGGTTCACCACCGAATATCCGAGCTCCAGGTTATTGCTCAAACTGCTGCTCTGGAATAACAAGTTGTTCGACAAAGCGATGCGGTCGGCCGGTTGCAAACCCCCAATCAGTATGTTGGGCTTTAGTGTGCCGTTGCGTTGCAATATGCCGTTATTGAACAGCACATTGCCGTCTATGCGATACCCTTTGATGCTTCCTCCTTCGGTGTAGGCGTGAATGCCGTATTGAAAACCATTAAAGATAATGTTATCACGAATCGTTTTGGTGCCCGTGGCGTTTTGCGTGTAGATGCCATGCCCGTGTCCGCGATCCATTCCCTGATAGCCATTATGGAAGATGAGACACCCTTCAATCACCGATTCTGTGGCCGACGACCAAAAGCCGATGCCGTTGCCCGGATTGTCGTATACCATCAGCCCTGTCAGTCGGTTGTTGGCGCCAAACACGCTGATGCCGCTGCAGATCACCACCGCAGGACTTCCTCCCTGAATGCGTCCCTTGTGGCTGTTGGCCACATGAAAATCGCGATAAACCACATGTTGTCCATTGATGATCAACGCCGCTTCGGCCGACACGCCGTTGTTGCCGTCGATGATGGCCGTTTCTCCCGGTGCTCCCATCACCACTATGGGCTGACTGCTGCTGCCCCATAGCTCACTGGTGAATTGCCCCACATAGCGACCCCCGTGAAGGTAAATGGTATCGCCTGCCCGTACCGAGGGCGGATGCGCCATTGCCGTACTTAAACTCCAGGGCGACGTGGCGCTGCCCTTTCCGGTGGAACTTCCTTGTGGACTGACATGATGCTGTGCCCCGCGAGCCGTCATCAGTCCCATGAGCAGGGTTATGAATAATGTGATGGTTTTCATTTGTTTATATTTTAACTTCCGAAGGCCCCCTAAATCCCCCGAAGGGGGACTTGAGGTTTGTTCCGGCATATTTTAATGAGGAAATGCCCTTATGTACTTTTACCCTTTCTTTTTTTCTCACTCTTGCACTCTTGCACTTTTGTACTCATTCACTTGCATGCTTTCTTTGCTATTGCAAAGCGACTTCGTCGATTAGCCACTCTGCCACTTTTCTTGCTTCCTTTCCCAAGTTATCCTTCTTTTTATAATAATGTCAAGCTTTTAATAGGCTACGATATAACTCATTTGCGTTATCTGCATTTATATTTCAATGCAATCTTTGGCTCTATGTCGAATTCTGTGGGTAAACAAAATATGGAAGCACGAAATCAAACAAGGTAACTAAGCCGCCTTCGGAAAATGGCGTTAAAAAAATCATAGGCCTGAGCGTTAAAAAATATGCGCTGTTTGAGCTTGCGAGTTCGCAGATTTTAGCGAAGGCCTATGATTTTTAGCCATTTTACGTCAGCGGCGGCCTTTTTTAGCAAAGCTGATTTTTGCAACGTTCGGCATTGGCAAAACAGTTTGCACAATGCTCTCACTTAATGCAAAAATTGCTTACTTTTTGGGGCTGTAGCCAATTCAGCGGAGCTCAGCGACGCTTAATCATGAGGGCAAATGAAAACAAACCCTTTCCGAATAAAAAGTAAGAGCCCGCCTGGCTCGAGGGCACGAAAAAATGGTTAGTATGAATTGATACTTATGATTACCCACACAAATCAGAATAGAGCCACTCATTTGCGTTATCTGCATTTATATTTCAATGCAATCTTTTACCCAAACCAACTCACCGCCTTTAGCCTCGGCGTTTAGATTTACTCGTGTCATCCAGTATTATTTCACAGAGTTTCACTGAGGATTCTCTTAGATTTTCTTCTCCTCACTGGTTCTCATCTTCCCTCACTGCAACTCAGCGTCAGTTCTTAGTTCGTTAAGTTGAGGACGATGATTAAATGCTGAGTTATCTGCTTTCATATTTAAACGCAATCTATGAATCAAACCAACTCAGCGCCTTAGCCTCAGCGTTTATTTTGACTCTGTGCTACCCTCGGTTCAAAAACTTGGTAAAGATGTTTTATCCACTCGGATAAAGATGTTTTTCATGCCCGAGGGAATATTTTTCCCATGCCCGAGGGAATATTTTTTCCATGCCCGAGGGATGATATGTCCTCCCCCCCGAATGCTTGTGTAATCCCTGCCATCTGCCTCCCCCTTTAACCTCTCCACTCCTCCACTTCTAAACTCCTCCACTCTTCCACTCCTTTTATTGACCAATCCCCTCTTTATGGTGACAGAATGATTTGTCGTTCGGGTCAGTCCTGCTGTAATTTTAATATGATGATTGCATTGCGACTGACGTGTCGCTGCCTGTTTTGGGATGATCTATCTTTTGGTCATCTGAATTGCCAATCAACCTTTCTCATTTATCGATACATGGGTGGTTAATATCTAACTCCATCTTAACAGAGTGGATATGTACCACTTTAGTTCTCCAACCATAACGGGCTGAAGATGCGTCTATACAGCCTTGTTATTTCAAAATGATGACTCACATGCACCAACCACAACGACCCCATCATGAAAACTCTCTTATGCTCATCTCTCATTAAAAGATTGCTGACGACCTGCCTGCTGGTTGCCATGTTGCCAGTACATTCGGCTCATGCCGAAGGCTATGGCGCTGCCGTATCCACCGATGGTCGCATGGATGTCACCTTTTATTATCTCGATCTGAACATCAACATCGAGTCACCATACATCAGTGGGACGGTTTATGTGGAGTTTACTCCCACGCAAAACAATGTGAACCAAGTCTTCCTTAACCTACAATCGGCTCTTCACAATAGCCTCTCCGTCAGTGGCGATGCCCAGTCTGTTTCAAAGTCCGACAACACCATTGTCATTAAGCTCATCCGGGCTTTTAATATGGGGGAGAAGGTGCAGTTCTCGGTGGCTTATCAGGGCGTGCCTCAGGAAGCCAACAACACCAAAGGATTGGTATATCGGTCTATCACGTCAACCCAAAAGGTCATTGCGTCTCTCAGTACCCCATGGCTGGCTCATTATTGGTGGCCTTGCAAGGATGGTACCGACGACAAACCCGATTCGGTGTATGTGGATGTGACCATCAACAACAAAACGGTTGATGGCTTTCCCTATGTCGCCATATCTAATGGTGTGCTCGAAGAGAAATTGGTTTACGACGATTACACCACTTTCAAGTGGCGTCACCGATATCCCATTGTCACTTATTATGTCATGGTGGCCATCTCGAACTACCGTACCATCGTTGATAATTACTCGAGAAACGGGCATGACTTTCCGCTTTATTACTACGTCTTTCCCGATCATTACAGGACAGCTCAATATGGGGTCACCGATTTTAAAAATGCTTTCGATCTCTTCATCGAACTCTATGGTGACTACCCTTTCAAAGACGAAAAATATAGCATGACCCAACTGGGGTTTTATTCTGCCATCGAAAACCAAACCAACACCATTATCAACTCTTTTGATGGTGACTGGTATTATACCATGGTGCACGAGTTGGCTCACCAATGGTTTGGTTGCATGATCACCTGCAGCAATTGGCATCATGGATGGATGAACGAGGGATTTGCTGAATACTCAGAAGCTTTGTATGCAGAACGATACGAAGGGGTGTGGGCATATAAAAACAAGATGTCTTCATATGAGTATTGGGGGGGCGGTTCTGTTTTCCTGGATGACATTTCTGATCCTTTCAACATCTTTGTAAACATCATCTATAGCAAAGGTGCATGGGTGTTGCACATGCTGCGTGGTCATTTGGGAGACGATGATTTTTTCAGATGCATCAAGGCTTATGCCAATGATCCCCGCTGGAAGTACCGAAATGCTTCTACCAAAGATTTACGTGACCTGTGTGAAAGCATGACCGGGAAGAATTTGTTCAATTTTTTCGAACAATGGGTTTATGATGAATATTATCCTCGGTATCGATACAATTATTATTCTGATCCTGCCAACAACCAGGCCGGTATTACCATTGAGCAACGTCAGCACGATATGAATGGTTGGAGAGAGGTGTTTGAGATGCCCATTCAGTTAACCTTCAATTTTACGGACGGTTCTTCGGTCGATGAAACGGTTTATAACAATGCGCAATCACAGACGTTCTATTTCAACTTTAACAAAACCATCAAAAGTGTCTCTTTTGACCCCGATGAATGGATTTTGTGTGAGAACCAACGCGATACCTACATGACCGTTCCTCGCCCATCGGGCAGTGATGCCAAGGAAATCGTCGCTTTTTCAATTGACGGACAGTTGGGAGCCAGTGTCATCAACAGCGCCAACGCCTCGGTGTCGCTTGCCATGCCGCAGGGTACCAACCTGAATGGTTTGGTGCCGTCCATCCGGGTGTCTGACGATGCTTCCATCACACCGGCTTCGGGAGTGGCTCAAAACTTCAACGACCCGGTGTCGTTAATTGTGAAAGCGCAAAACCTCACCACCAAAACATGGACGGTGAACGTATCCATTGGGCAGAATACTGAAAATGACATTACGTCGTTTGTCATCCCCAATCAGGTGGGGGCTTCGGTCATTGATCGTGACATGCACACGGTTAGCCTGACCATGCCCTACGGCTCTTCTCTGATGGCTTTGACGCCTTCAATGACGGTTTCCTCCGGCGCTGTCATCTCGCCGGCTTCGGGTGTCTCGCGCGATTTTTCCATCCCTTGTTCATACTTGGTCACGGCTCAAAATGGCGATTCCCAATCGTGGAGCGTGTCGGTTGTGGTGGCTCCAAACAGTGCCAACGACATTGTGTCGTTCTTCATCGAGGGGCAGGTGGGAAATGCCGTGATTGATGCTTCCGACCACCGTGTGGCTGTGATCATGCCTTATGGTTCTGATCGCTCGTTGTTGACGCCGTTCATCTCGGTGTCGGACCACGCCATCATCACCCCCGAGAGCGGCACTCCGCGCAATTTCTCATCCCCGGTCTCTTATTTGGTGACATCGCAAAGTGGCGATTCGCAGTCTTGGCTCGTGACCGTGGCAAATGCGCTGAATGACGCGAATGACATTCTCTCGTTTATCATCCCAGGCCAGGAAGGGGTGTCTGTCATCGACCCTTCGTTGCATACCGTGAAGGTGGTCATGCCTTATGGGGTAGGGTTAGATCCTCTTTCTCCGGTCATTTCGGTTTCGGAGGATGCCTCCATCTCTCCGGAATCCGGAGTCGCCCGTAATTTTTCACGGGTTCGCGATTATACGGTGACCGCTCAAAATGGCAATCAGCAACTGTGGAAGGTGACGGTGACCAACGCCCCCAACCCGGCCAACGACATCCTTTCGTTTGCCATTGCAGGGCAGGAGGGAGAGAGCCTCATCAATGCGTCCAACCACTCTGTCTCTGTGGTGATGCCTTATGGAACCAGCCGCACCAATTTGGTGCCCGTCATCACCGTCTCGCCTGGCGCCACCATCAACCCGGCCTCGGGCTTGGCTCGTGATTTCACCAATACGGTGGGCTATGTCGTTTCTTCTCAAAGCGGTGTGCCCCAGTCTTGGTCAATATCTGTCTCCAATGCCCCCAATCCGGCAAATGACATCCTTTCGTTTGCCATCCCCGGGCAGGTAGGTACGAGCGTCATTAATGCCTCCACGCACTCAGTTTCAGTGGTGATGCCTTACGGAACCAGCCGAAATAGTCTGACACCCGTTATTGGCATCTCGCCCGGCGCCACCATCAACCCGATCTCGGGCATGGCTCGTGATTTCTCGGATGAGGTGGACTATCTCGTCACTTCTCAAAGCGGTGTGCCCCAGTCTTGGTCAATATCTGTCTCCAACGGCCCAAACCCGGCCAACGACATCCTTTCGTTTGCCATTGCAGGGCAGGAGGGCGTGAGCCTCATCAACACCTCCAATCACTCTGTCTCTGTGGTGATGCCTTATGGGGTGAATCGCAATAATTTGGTGCCCGTCATCACCGTTTCGCCCGGCGCCACCATCAACCCGGCCTCTGGCATGGCTCTTGATTTCTCGGATGAAGTGGACTATCTTGTCACATCCCAAAGCGGTGTGCCGCAGTCTTGGTCTGTATCTGTCTCCAACGCCCCCAATGCGGCCAACGACATCCTTTCTTTCGCCATTGCTGGACAGGTGGGAGAGAGCGTTATCAATGCTACCAGCCATTCGGTTTCTCTGGTGATGCCTTATGGGGTCAGTCGCACCAATTTGGTGCCTGTCATCACCGTGTCTGATGGGGCAACCATTAATCCGGCCTCAGGCATAGCTCGTGATTTCTCGGATGAGGTGGGTTATGTGGTGACCTCCCAAAGCGGGGTGCCTCAGTCCTGGTCAATATCTGTCTCCAATGCCCCCAACCCGGCCAACGACATTCTTTCGTTTGCCATTGCCGGACAGGTGGGAGAGAGCGTCATCAATGCCTCCGACCACTCTGTCTCTGTGGTGATGTCTTATGGGGTGAATCGCAATAATTTGGTGCCCGTCATCACCGTTTCGCCCGGCGCCACCATCAACCCGGCCTCTGGCATGGCTCGTGATTTCTCGGATGAAGTGGACTATCTTGTCACATCCCAAAGCGGTGTGCCTCAGTCTTGGTCTGTATCTGTCTCCAACGCCCCCAATGCGGCCAACGACATCCTTTCTTTCGCCATTGCCGGACAGGTGGGAGTGAGCGTCATTAATGCCTCCAACCACTCGGTTTCTGTGGTGATGCCTTATGGAACCAGCCGCACTAATCTTACACCTGTCATCACCGTTTCTGATGGGGCAACCATCAATCCGGCCTCCGGTATGGCTCGTGATTTCACCAATACGGTGGAGTATGTGGTGACCTCTCAAAGCAGTGTACCGCAGTCATGGTCAATATCTGTCTCCAACGCCCCCAACCCGGCCAACGACATTCTTTCGTTTGCCATTGCAGGGCAGGAGGGTGTCAGTCTCATCAATGCTTCCAACCACTCGGTTTCAGTGGTGATGCCTTACGGAACCAGCCGCACCAATTTGGTGCCCGTCATCACCGTTTCGGATGGCGCCACCATCAACCCGGCCTCAGGTGTGACTCGTGATTTTACCAATACAGTGGAGTATGTGGTGACCTCACAAAGCGGGGTGCCTCAGTCCTGGTCAATATCTGTCTCCAACGCCCCCAACCCGGCCAACGACATTCTTTCGTTTGCCATTGCAGGGCAGGAGGGTGTCAGTCTCATCAATGCTTCCAACCACTCGGTTTCAGTGGTGATGCCTTACGGAACCAGCCGCACCAATTTGGTGCCCGTCATCACCGTTTCGGATGGCGCCACCATCAACCCGGCCTCAGGTGTGACTCGTGATTTTACCAATACAGTGGAGTATGTGGTGACCTCACAAAGCGGGGTGCCTCAGTCCTGGTCAATATCTGTCTCCAACGCCCCCAACCCGGCCAACGACATTCTTTCGTTTGCCATTGCAGGGCAGGAGGGTGTCAGTCTCATCAATGCTTCCAAGCACTCGGTTTCAGTGGTGATGCCTTACGGAATCAGCAGAAACAGTCTGGCACCCGTTATTGGCATCTCGCCCGGCGCTACCATCAACCCGGCCTCGGGTGTGGCTCGTGATTTCTCGGATGAGGTGGACTATCTCGTCACTTCTCAAAGCGGTGTGTCCCAGTCCTGGTCAATATCCGTCACCAACGCCCCCAACCCGGCCAACGACATCCTTTCTTTCGCCATTGCAGGGCAGGTGGGAGAGAGTGTCATCAACGCCTCCACGCACTCAGTTTCTGTGGTGATGCCTTACGGAACCAGCCGAAATAGTCTGACACCCGTTATTGGCATCTCGCCCGGCGCCACCATCAACCCGATCTCGGGCATGGCTCGTGATTTCACCAATACGGTGGACTATGTCGTTTCTTCTCAAAGCGGTGTGCCCCAGTCCTGGTCAATATCTGTCTCCAACGCCCCCAACCCGGCCAACGACATCCTTTCGTTTGCCATCCCCGGGCAGGTGGGCGTGAGCCTCATCAACACCTCCAATCACTCTGTCTCTGTGGTGATGCCTTATGGGGTGAGTCGCAATAATTTAGTGCCTGTCATCACCGTTTCTGATGGGGCAACCATCAATCCGGCCTCCGGTATGGCTCGTGATTTCACCAATACGGTGGGCTATGTGGTGATCTCTCAAAGCAGTGTACCGCAGTCATGGTCTATATCTGTCTCCAACGCCCCCAACCCGGCCAACGACATACTTTCGTTTGCCATCCCCGGGCAGGTGGGCGTGAGGCTCATCAACACCTCCAATCACTCTGTCTCTGTGGTGATGCCTTATGGAACCAGCAGAAACAATTTGGTGCCTGTCATCACCGTTTCGGATGGGGCAACCATTAATCCGGCCTCAGGCATGGCTCGTGATTTCACCAGCAGGGTGAACTACTCCGTCATGTCACAAACTGGCGTGTCGCAGTCCTGGGCGGTGACGGTGGTGAATGCCCCCAATACGGCCAACGACATCATTGCCTTTCACATCGAAGGACAGGTGGGCGAGTCGATGATTCATTCTTCCGAACACTCGGTGAGCCTGTTGATGCCATACGGAACGAACCTCTCGGCGCTCGCTCCCCTCATCAGGGTGTCCGAGGGTGCCGTGGTTAGCCCTCAGAGCGGGATGATGCAGAACTTCTCCGGCACGGTCTATTACCTGGTGACGGCTGCAAGTGGTACCAAACTTTCTTGGAAGGTCAATGTCGGTTTGGCGCCCAACACCATGAATGACATCACAGCGGTTGAAATCCCCTACATCAGAACGGTGGTCGATATTCAACCGGTGCTGCAACGAGTGGTGATCACCATCCCTCATGGGGTGTCTCGGTTGGCGCTTGCCCCTGTGTTCACTGTCTCGGAGATGGCATCCATCGTGCCGGCCTCGGGTGTGCTGCAGGATTTTACCAATGACGTCATTTATACGGTTACATCTCAAAGCGGACTCCGCAAATTATGGACTGTCACCGTGCGTAATGCCGATAGCGACGACAACGACATCTCGGCTTTCTCCATCCCCGGACAAGTAGGGATGACATCCATCGATCGTGATGCCCACACCGTCAGCGTGGTCATGCCCTACGCGACGTCTTTGGCTTCACTCTCGCCTGCTGTCGTTGTCTCTGATGATGCTTCTCTTGACCCGGCATCGGGCGTGTCGATGGATTTCTCCAGTTCGGTGACTTATACGGTCACCTCGCAAAGTGGTCTGTCTCAGACATGGCGCGTGAATGTGTCGCATGCTCTCAATACGGCCAATCAAATGGTCGGGTTCGTCATTGACGGACAGGTGGGTGAAACGGTCATCAATGCTGCATCACACACCGTGACGGTGACCATGCCTTATGGATCCGACTGTAGTGCCCTGGTGCCGCGGATCTCTGTCTCGGAGGCTGCTTCGGTGTTGCCCGAAAGTGGGGTACAGCAAGACTTCAATCGCCCTGTCATCTACTCGATCACTTCGCAGAGTGGGGAAAGCCTGCTTTGGCGTGTCAATGTCATCATCAGCCCCAATACTCACAACGACATCCTCTCGTTTGCCATCCCCGGACTGTCGGAGGAATGTCGTATCGATCCGCTTCTGCGAACGGTGTGGCTCTCTGTCCCCTATGGAACCGATCGGGGGAGCCTCACGCCTGACATCGTCGTATCGCCCGAAGCCTCTGTGGTGCCGGAAAGTGGCATCACTGTCAGCCTCTCTAAACCCCGCACTTATGTGGTCACCTCGCAGAGCGGTAGTTCTGCGGAATGGACGGTTACCGTCACCGAAGAGCCCAACTCGGACAATGACATCCTCAATTTCTACATCGCCTCTCAGGTCGGCGAAAGCACCATCGACACGGATGCTCATACCATCAACATCATCATGCCGCATTGGTGCGATGTCTCTCGGCTCACCCCCGTGGTCATCGTCTCCGATAATGCGGATATTGATCCCAAATCTGGCTTAACCACCGACTTTTCTCTGCCGGTCGTATATGCCGTCACTGCCGAAGATGGTTCTACCCTGAAATGGATCGTCACCGTCAATCGTCTCATCGATACCGCCTCTGAGTCCATGCCCGTGGGGCAAATCTTGGTGTATCCCAACCCGACAAATGGCCCCGTCGAGATTCAATCCACGTCAGTCGACTTGTTCGCAATCCGTATCTATACCATCGATGGCTCTCTGGTGCATGCTCAATCCTTCACCCCTAAGCGTTCTCATACATTCAGCTTCAGCTATGATCAGCGCGGCATTTTCTTCTTGCATATCGACACATCCGCCGGATCGACCATTCACCAAATAGTGGTGGCACATTGATTTCCATGTTACTCTTAAAAACAAAAACCCTCAAGGTTTCAAAAACCTTGAGGGTTTAGCGCTGCCACTGGTTACTGGTCAGTCCTTATCTGGATTGATCGATGCGCACGACATAATATTTGATTTTCAGTTAATTGAGAAGATCCCACGGGGTTCATTTTGAGGCACGTACAAGGTCGGTTCTTCACAAAATACCAGTTCATCCTTATGGACATAGAGCACGTAAAATTTCCATTCATCGTCTATTGTGTGAGTTAGTTCTGTATTTTATCCACATAGGCCGTCCCCGCCGACCCAATCAAACTTGACATCCAAAGAGCGCATTTCGTTGATGAGCGAAAAAGCATAATGGCACTTCTCACTCCACATCATGACATTTTTTTTCCTGCCGTGCCGATTTTTTTTTCACGGCAGCAAATCACCCACCATCCGGGGCATCGTTGGTAACCGATTGACGATGCATGGATATCGGCATTATGCCACATTTTATTTTTGGGGCGAAAAAGAGAGGGGGGCAGCTCCCATTCATCAGCACAGAGGTGCGATTCATCAAAATGATCAGCCATAAGCACACAGATTATATATGAAATATTGAGGATCGAGTTATTTTTGCATCTCAATTCATATTCATCTGATTGCAAACAAGCATGAACCCATCACCCAAACCTTTTGATTGCGAATACAACCCGCAATTCGCCCAATTGTTAAACGACTTAGGCATTTCGCTGGCCATCAGTACCTATCAGGCCGGCAAGGTCGTGATGATGAGCCCGGTGGCAGGCGATCAACTGATGCAGCTGCCCCGAACCTTTGCCGGTGCCATGGGCATGGCATCGACCCAAAACCGACTGGCGGTGGCCTGCCGGCACGAGGTCATCGAATTGAACAACATTGCCCCCCTGGCAACTTCTTATCCCACCAAGCCCAACGTGTACGATGCCATGTATGTGCCGCGTGCCACCATTCACACGGGTTACCTGGCCATGCACGACATGGAATACCTCAACAACCATCGGTTGGTGGGGGTGAACACCCTGTTTTCGTGCCTGGCCGAAATTGATGGGCGCAACAATTTTACCCCCATCTGGAAACCGCCATTCATCAGCGAGTTGCTGCCCGAAGATCGTTGCCACATGAACGGCATGGCCGTTGACAACCATCAAATACGATACCTCACAGCCCTGGGCAGTGGTAACACCGCGCATGGCTGGCGCGACAATAAGCTCAATGGCGGCATTTTGATGGAGTATCCCTCGGGCGAAATCATCCTCAGCGGCCTGTCGATGCCCCACTCGCCAAGGGTGTACGATGGCAAGCTCTACCTGCTCAATTCGGCGCAAGGCGAACTCATTGAGGTGGATGTGGCCAACAAACGCTACGAAGTAGTGGTGAAGCTGGGCGGCTTTGCACGCGGCATGGCACGTTGCGGCGATTACCTGTTCATTGGCTTATCGAAACTGCGGCACAACAGCAAAGTGTTTGCCGACCTGCCCATTGCCCAAACGTCGTTTGCCGGCGTGGTGGCCGTGTATTTGCCCTACAAAACCATTGTGGGACAAATTCGTTATGCCATGAGCGTGGATGAGATTTACGACGTGAAGGTAATCCCGGCCATGCGACCCAACATTTTATCGCCCGACATGGAGGTGCACCAACAGGCATACGCCTATGCCAATGTGTGCTTCTGGGCCGACCTGGACGAGAAAAAGAGCAAACCCGCTGCCGCCGACGCAGCGCCCACGCCCCCGCAACCTTCAGCTCAGGTCACTGCGCGCCTGCTCAAAGATGTAAGCCCCGCTCAGTTGCTAAGCGCCTACCCGGCACTGATCCCCCACGATGTGGCCAATAACCTGACATCGGCACCGCCGGCAGGCCATTTGGTGGCCATTGTGGCACAACACCACGAGCAGCCGTTGGGTCTGACGCTCATTGAAGTGTTTGACGACCGCCGTGCCCGCCAACTGTGCGTAAGCATTGATCCCAATTACCGGGATCACGGCATTGAAGCATTCCTGAGCCGACAAATACAAATTGTCACCGATAAAAATCAACTCACTTGGTCCGAAGAGACCTCAGGGCAGTGAGTAAATCATTGAATCAGTAACTTTAAACAAGCCCGAAGGGCAATTTTTTAATCACTACTGACCGACAAAACTAGAAATCTCCAATCTTCAAAGATTGTAAGTGTTGATAAACAGCAACATAAGCATATCTTCAATTGTTTTTCAATTACCTACCCCCCCTTTTTTTTCAGAAAAATGCGAGTTGTATGTCAGGACTTTTGTTTTTTGCTTTTACATTTTTGACATAAGTCCGTCTACAGTTTTCAATCACCCAATAAACGTCTAAATGGCTTATCAGGTAAATCCTAACCAAAGCGGCAATTGTAGAGAAAGCCTTTTTTGTGTCCGACTTTGCCCTTAGGACCATTAAAAGCAAATGGGCGATCAATGTGCACCACACTTGTGTTT
>NZ_QKZK01000026.1 GCF_003254275.1 Breznakibacter xylanolyticus
GTTGTATTTTGTTTCGCAACATAAATCTACAACTATAGGGTGAAACCTTCGGGCGGTAACCCTTATTTTATTTTTTGTCGGTCAGTAGTGATTTTGAAACATGATCATCGGGCAAAGACATTTGTGCCACCTGACGATAAGGTATTTCGACACGAAAAGCTGAACCCTCATTCTCTCGACTCACACAACTGACAGCTCCCTGATGCATGGTCACATAGTTTTTAACCAATAACAAACCGATGCCCGACCCAACAATCTTGGAGTTGATGGCGTTTTCACCCCGAAAGAACTCTTTAAACAAACGTCGTTGAATAGCCTTACTCATGCCAATGCCTTGATCGGTGACGACCAACACCCAGGTTTGTTCCGTGGTTGTCAGCGAAATCTCAACCTTGCTGTGCTCACGCGAGTATTTGATGGCATTAGACAACAAATTATCAACGACTCGCTCCATTTTTGACTCGTCAATGCCGGTCAAAAACTGGGATTGCGAAGGGGTAAATACAAGTTGAATGTGCCTGCTTTGAGCCAGCGAATCGAACATTGAGATTCGTCGCGACACCAATCCCACCACATCGACCATCACAAAGGTCAATTGTTCCTTACCAATATCTACCTTCTGAAAATCCATCAATTGCGTCACCACCGATGACAAGCGTCGCGCCTGCTCAATGGCCAACCCAAGGTAGTGACGTCCCTCTTTGGTGAGATGAGGCTCGCGGTTTAAGGCCTCCACAGGGGCATTAATCAGGGTGAGTGATGTGCGGATGTCGTGCGCCGTGTTGGTGAAAAAACGAACCTTCTCTTCGGTGTGTTTCTGACGAATGCTCTTGAGGTAATAAATAAACACCAAAACAGCTAAACCGAGCAATACCACGTACACAAGCACCCAAAACCACCATGCTTTCCAAAAAGGAGGAACAATTTCAATAGACAAAGTCCGTTCATCAACCACGTGCGACAATGAACTATCATACATCCGGACTTTTAAGACATAACTTCCCGATGGAATGTTGGTATATGTCACCATCCGATTATCTGAAGGTTGACTCCACTCCTTGTCGAAACCCTCTAACTGCCAGGAAAACTTAGAACCGGCAGACGTTTGAATTGACAGCATCTCCAAACTAAAGGTGTTTTGATAGTACTTTAACTCAACAGATTCCAATTGATCGATTGGCTTTGTCAAATCGAATACCAATGTATCGCGAACCGAACGACCTGAAACCAATAAGTCCTGCAGGAATATCTTCCCTCCGGACGGCATCTCCTGCACCTGCGATGGTTGAAATAGCAATGCACCAAGGTTAGTTCCCCATGCCAACTGACCATTTCTCAATTGGCAATGCGAGCGATTATTAAATGAACTACGTGACAACAAGTAATTGGAACTGTATGATACCACACTCAAATCGGAGGGATTGAGCCGACATAAACCACTTTCAGTGCCGATCCATAAATAATCATCAACATCGACAATGCTTTTGACAAAATTAGATGGCAGTCCTGAGCGGACATCGATCTTATTCGACTGAGCTTTTGCAGGATGATATTGAATCACTCCTTCTCCACCGGTACAAAGCCAAACAACATCGCCCTGTACCAAAATATCGGTAACGGAGAAACCCAACAATAACTGTTTCATGGCTCCGGTATGTTTATTCAATTGAATCAGTCCATAACTACATCCCAACAACAGTTCTCCGGGGGCGATTTCTGCAAACACATTAATGGGTTCGCGGGTATAAGTTCGAAACTGCCCACTTTGTTGTTGATAACATATAAACTCACCATTCACTCCGCCAATCCAGATATCTCCTTCATGATCTTTATAAATGTCCAACACAAAGTCGCTCAACACAGGCGATCCGGCTTCATTGCGCATATAATGCGCTAACTCACGCCCACTTTTCGAATCAAAGACATACACCCCAGACGAATAACTCCCGGCCCAGATGCGCCCTTGATCATCTTCACATAAAGACATAAACACCTTGGCCTGCCCCCGCGTATCGTTCATCAAATGTTGCCACTGATGGGTCGACACATTCCAACAACTCACACCATTATTGGTGGCAAACCACAATTTTCCGTTTCTGTCTTCAATGATATTATTGACATCATTATTGGCTAAAGAGTTCGGATTATTAATTTGATGAGACACCTGAGTCACCAACGGAGTGGCCTGATCAAAAAAAGACAATCCACCACTGAAGGTACACACCCAAACCCGCCGATGATTGTCACAATAGAGATCATACACACCATTGCCTTTGAGTGATGACGGGTCGTTGACTTGTTCGCGCAACACATTCATCACTCGCGTGGCTTGCGAATCCACTTCCCAAATCCCCTGCCCATCGACACCAATCAACATGGTTGATTCACTATTCTTCTCGATATCCAATATGGGTTGACGAGGAAATACAGCATCCAAGACACGACGCAAATCCTGCGTTTTAAAATCGAACAGGTATAACCCACTCGAAATGGTGCCTATCCACAAACGTTGATGAACCCGATCGTGATAAACCGATGAGGGCTGCATGGGAACATCACCTGTGATGGCATATAATGTCGTGACTTTAGAGGATTGTGTATCCAACAACAACACTGCGTTGTTTTGCACCAATACAAATTGATGATCATCAAAGGGGGTGATGGCAAAATTCTCATTGCGAATATCAAAACCAAGTGTCAATTGTCCGGACTGATAACGATAAACGCCCATGGTGGAGGCAAACCAGAACGTTCCAGAAGCATCAACAAACATTCTTAACACATTCAAGTAACGAGTATTAAGCATGACGCTCAAATCGAGCATCAGATCAAAACGATCATAAATGGGATTAAACTGAAAAATTTGACCATTATTCGAAAAAGCATACAAATGGGATTGCTCATAGACCAATTTCACAGTAATCACATTGGTATTGGCATAAGGCAACTGATAGATCCGATGGTCATCATCGGTAATGCGCAAAATCCCAATTTTCGAAGAAGCCCAGATAAAACCCTGCTCATCACTACACACAGAATTCACCTCTCGCAACGAAATGCCGTACAACGAATTAATATTATAAAACTTGGCCGATTGCCCATTGAATTGCCCAAGCAATACAAACAACACAATGCCTACAAGACGATAAAATCTCTTCATTTCCCGATTCATTCCTTTTCCCTTCATATCGATTTAACGCACCGCCAAAATTAATCCATTCTAAACATCTTTTAACAACATCCGTTCATTATTTCAACACATAGGCTCATTAAATGCAAAAACCACACTGACAGAAAGTGTATCAAGCCACGATTTCACATCGTTAGACACACATTCCTGTTTCATGTGGTTAGAGGTGATCTTCCAGAGAAGATACCATGGTTGACAGTATCAATTAAAAGTTATATGATATCCGTAAAAATGACTATTCTGCTCTGTAGCTCTCGGTGTCTTCTTGTGTTTACTCTGCGAAACAATTATTGCACACAGAACCTCAGAGAAGACTCTATGATTCACCGTATTTTAGAATCTCATTTGATGCAAAAAAACAAAGAGGTGTTCACACGGATTTGCATTAAACGTCATTAATTCTTCTTCCCGGCTTCAATTAATTTGGCCACCACCGGCTTGGGCAGGTTCTTACGGTCGAACAGCAACGGATAATCGGTGCGTCCGGGAATGGGCCAGTTGTTCTTCCACGAATTACCATCATTCACTCCCCAAAGGGTCACACGGGTAATCACATCCTGATATTTGAGAAACAAGTTGAAGAAATCGAGATAACGCTGTTCAAAGGCTGCATTCACATCATCGGGCAATCCGTTGACATACAAATCCGATTTCTCCTTATATTCCATGCGAGCCGACACATCGGCACCCAGACTCCAGTCCATTGGCAACACGCTAATTTCCATTTCTGTTACCATCACCTTAACTCCCAATGCAGCAAAATCTTTGATGGTTTGTTCATATTCGGCCAAGGTGGGCTCTTCGAGTCCCACATGGCACTGTTCGCCCACAGCATCAATGCGAACGCCATCGGCCAACAGCTTTTTCACCATCTCAACAGCACCTTTACGTTTGCGGGAATTGGTGAGTGAATAGTCGTTATAATACAATTCAGCATCCGGATCGGCCTCGTGAGCAAACTGAAAAGCCAACTTGATGTAATCTTCGCCGATGATTTGATAAAACTTGCTCTTACGATACGATCCGTCACGATCGTCAATCACCTCGTTCACCACATCCCATCCCTTGATGCGCCCCTTGTATCGCCCCACCACGGTGTGAATGTGTGTGCGCATGCGCTCAATGAGAACCTCACGCGTCACATCGTTGCCCTGGCTATCCTTAAAAAACCATCGGGGCGTTTGCGAATGCCAAATGAGCGTGTGTCCGGTAATTTGCATGCCGTTAGCTTCGCCAAACTCAACCATCCGATCAGCCATGGCAAATTCAAACACACCTTCGCGAGGCTGTATCTGCTCACTCTTCATGCAATTTTCGGCCACAATGGCATTGAAATGCGTCTTCACCACCCGGAGGGATGCTGTATCGAACCCACCAATTTGATCAATATTCAAGGCTGTGCCCACCAAGAACTTCCCTTCAAAAGCTTCCTTGAGCGTATGACCCTTTCTTTCACCGTGCGCGCACGATGCGAAAACAAACATCGACGACACAGCCAAGGTCATCATTCGCTTTACATTGTTCATCATCATCTCTTTTTCTATATTAAATTTCAATTTCGCACTTAAACACTCTAAACTCACACATCTCAGATCTCACCAACGTGTAAACTGTAATCTCCGCTTATTTCGCCTCAAATGGTGAAGCCGGCAATCCCTCTTTATTCATGAGGTTTGCACCCTCCGGATTGTCTTCCCAGGCATAACGCACCTTAACGGGGTGGCTCACGCGTGGGCTCCACACCTTTACCGTATTTCGCGACAGCACCACTGCTTCGGCCCAAACAAATCGCCCATCTTCGCCGGCAATCTGGAAACCATCGAGGTAACTATTGGCAAACAAGCCACTGCCCACCGAAGAAAAAGACAACACCAAGCTGTTGCCCTCTACACGCAAGGACTCATACAAAGGTCCCGAACTCACCACTGAGGTATCCCCATAAGCCACTCGCATGGCCTCAAGAGCCAAACGATCGGCCACATCTTTCTTATTTAATGGGTGAATATCGTTCCATTCACCAAGATCGTAAGAGACCGCCATACCCGTTGCAGGCAACGATAAAGTGCGGCGCTGTGCATCGCGCAACTGTGCCCAGCCACTCTCGGTGATCTGCTTATTGGGACGCCCCAGGTTGGCCAACTGCACATATAAGAAAGGCATTTCGGGTTGTCCAAACCTCGAGCGCCAATCGGTAATCAACGATTGAAAGAGCGATTCGTACGCCAAAGCACGTCCGGTATTCGACTCCCCCTGATACCAAATCACTCCCTTTATGCCATAACGAATCACTGGATGAATCAAAGCGTTGTACAAACCTCCGGGCTTAAACTGGAGATTTCCGGGCAAACCACTTCGCTTCACCTCACCGCCCGAATGGTATTTCCAATCGCCGGTCAGGTCAATCACTTGCGTTCCGAGACGCACCTCGTAGGGTTTTTCTTCTACAAAACCCCCTTTGCCTCCCGGACAAAACACACGCACCATCAAACGATTGATCCCGGCCTTCAACACACCATCTGGTAAGGAATAAATGCGTGGGGGATATTGATATGATACCGTTCCAACAAACGTTCCGTTCACAAAAGCCGAATCGCTGTCGATGATACGCCCCAATCGTAACACACCGGGCTGATGCACCAACGAATCGGGCACCTCAAATTCCTTATAAAACCACAACGAACCATTCTTCTGCGTGACTCCTTTATCTGTCCAGTATCCCGGCAATGAAATTTGAGACCAATCCGTCACATCAACGCCATCCTTTGACCAACGACCGGCACCGGGATCGTTGCTGTTGACCTCAGCAAACCAGTTGAAAGGGACTTCATTCTTGCGTGATTGACGAATGGAATCGATGCGAGCCTGCGACTGCTCCCATTCGTCGCGATAGGGCTTGGCCAATGTGCCACTCACCCACGACTCGGCCGGCGACCCGCCAATGGCCGTCTGAATTAAACCGATGGGCACTCCCAATTGATGATGCAAACGTTCTGCATAAAAATATGGCACAGCCGGAAAATCCATAATATTAGCTGCAACAGCACACTGCCAGTTACCATCTTTATAATCGTTCTGAGGAGTATCTGAATCATTCCGATTCGAAGTCCGAAACATCCGAATGTTGGGATAATGAATCTGTCGCACTTCCGCCTCATATAAATCCATGACCCGACGGATAGGCAATTCCATATTCGACTGGCCGGAACAAAGCCAAACCTCACCAATCATGATGTCTTGTAAAACCACATCATTGATTTTCATCACGTATGGCCCTCCTGCTTCCATGGCTGGAAGTGTCGTTTGCCAGTTACCTAGCTTGTCGGCTTTAGTATGATAACGTTTTCCGCAAAATTCTACCGTTACCTTTTCGCCGGCATCAGCCCATCCCCATATCGGCAACATGACATCTCGTTGTAACACCATACCATCGCTCACCAGTCGTGGCAATTTCACCGCCGATAAAGCCGACATGCCCATGAGCAACATCGCCCACACAAGCATCAGCCTGTTAAAAGAAAAAAATCGTCTCATTGTTATGGTTTTTAAACTTCACTTTTTAGCATACCACACTGATAAATCATCAAACATGATGACCAACAAAATCAATGCACCAACATATTAAAAACAGAAATAGATACACTCATCCAACCGTGCGCATCAATAGCGATTCGAGAATCATTATTATCCTGTGGAGAGTAAAATTAACACACCCCTCCCCTCGATCGTTTCGATTTCAGACATATCATTTCCAATTATGGACACAGCAGCGCTATTAACAGGGTGAAATACACCAACAGATGCACCAATCCTTACCCTTGTGGTCACAAAAAAGCATTGCACGAGTGGCAAACACATCCCTTTCACAAACCCTTAAAACTCTTAATCAGCTATTTACAAAACAAAACATCAACCCACCCGACAAATTGCATCAAAAACGAGTGTGTGAAAAAATTAGTCTACTGCTCAAAAACAACTCTCCTCCAATTTTCGCCATAATTCAAGGTTTTGTTTGGATTTTAATAGAATAATGCTGTTGGCAGATTGACAGTAAAGGAAAAAAAGAAGACTCACGAAAGTTCATGTCTCCATTTCAATTCATATCAAACAATTTTTTGCAACTACATATTGTGAGATCACTATTACAACAAATAAAATAACAACATCAAACAAACAAAACATCAAATAATAATTCTGCAACAACCACTCACAAACACAAAAGCAAACCTTAACGCTATTAATCAACACATTACACAAAACCATCAAAACACAAAATGTCTGCAATCACAACAAAAATGTCTGTAATTGAAACTCAATTATTTCAATTTAACCCAATTTTAACATTGAAAAGCATGACCCGATGACAGGATCAACCATCTTGTCATCACACATACAGGTCATCATCTGTGGGAAAGGATATTGACGACCGCCAGGTCGTGATGCGAGTTGTTGGGAAAGATGTGACCATGCAATTACTCAAAGACACCGTTCACTGAAAGGAATGGTGATCAATAATACACGCAAACATAGCATTACGTGTATTCAACCCATAAAACAGATACAATGATGCAAGTCATGAAATGTGAAATCATATTATTAATCGTCATAATGGCAATGCCCGCATGTACGAACAGACGAAATTCAAAGACGGAAGGAGACGCGATCACAATCCAATTGAACTTTGACGAAAGAGCAATAATGAATGCCTCCAAATTTGTCGATTCCATCAGCGTTGTCCTTCTTGATGATAACAATGATGCCTGCATCGGAACAGTTTCGAAAGTGGATTTGGCGGATAGCTCACTCATAATAACAGACTTAAGCACCATGTCGGTGTTTATTTATCACCTCAATGGAAAACTTAAAGCCAAAATCAAAGCACACGGAAGAGGCCCCGGCGAATACGTGGCTCTTTATACAACCTGGATAAACGGCGACAATAAAACAATTGGAATTTATGACGACGAACAAAGGAAGATTCTTTTGTATTCATTCAACGGTCAATTCATCAAAGAGTATAAATCACCCGGCTACATACACGGA
Source organism: Breznakibacter xylanolyticus (assembly GCF_003254275.1). Taxonomy (GTDB): domain Bacteria; phylum Bacteroidota; class Bacteroidia; order Bacteroidales; family Marinilabiliaceae; genus Breznakibacter; species Breznakibacter xylanolyticus. The sequence goes on from NZ_QKZK01000026.1 coordinate 8,231, forward strand.
TTTGCGCTATGTGGCGATCACGGCTACTATTATAGAGGCATGGACGGATTTCCGAATGACAACATGCAACCTTCAAATATTCACCTAATTATGACTTCTCCCGACTCTATAAAGCTAGCTTTACAACGGGATTTTTTCTTTGAAAACAGTGAGAGTATGCCATATCAAAAGTTTGTGCGCTGCAACGACAAGATATTATTACGAACACCACAGGAACAGCATATTTATGAAATATCAGGTTTGAACATTCAATTGAAATACCGTGTCGTTTTGGCCCCTAATCCGTTATGGAGAGATGAAAATTATTTAAAAATTAAAACACTGAAGGACTGCAAAGACATGGTCAATCAAAGCATTGGCAAAATCAAGAATCTTGAATATATGGCTGGCAACCGGTTTCTATTCTTTTCTTATTCAAAAGGGAGGACGATAGATGTATCAGACTTGGCTTTTTCGATTTACGACATGCATACCAATCAAGTCATTGAATCGGGTGTTTGCTGCAATAACAAAGACGGTTTTTATATGAAACCACCTGTATATTTTAATGATACACTTTGGATTTCTTCTTTCCATCAGTATGAAATCAGGGAAGACAAGCAGAGCGAAATTGAAAAAAAATATCATGTGGATTTCTCCCAATCAATCAATCCAATACTGGTTATCCGGAAAATCAATCTCCCAACACAACAACTTCAAACCGATTAAAATAAAACACACAAAATATGGGTCATTTCATTATTCCAAACAAATTGGTGAAACAATTAAATCACTTACATAATACCACGTATACACATAAACAATAATACACCTAACTCAATTACATTTTAGATATTGATTCTATCTCCATGAACCATCAACTCTAAAAATTATGAAAATAAAAACAATGATAAAAAAAACAATCGTCATAGGACTGATCGTTTACACAGCTTGTCACCCATCACATCAAAGGATTGATACGCCAACCACCTTAGTGAACATTCACGCATCCCGACAGATGGATGCATCCGAATTGTTTACAAACCGACAATATATTCCATTAGAAACATGCGACTCATGCCTATTGGGTGAGATAAATAAATTGCTGATTTAGAATGATGAAATATACATATCCGGGCAAAACAAAATTCTCGTTTTTGACCACCAAGGACACATCCGCAGACAACTCGACAGGAGTGGCCGTGGACCAACTGAATATCAAGGCATCACCGATTTTGATATTTGTAAGGATACCCTGTACCTATTAGACAGAGGAAGCAAGAAAATCATGACATTGAGTCTAGCGTTTGAGTTCATCAACGAAAGAAACATCAACATGTGGGCATTAAAAATCAAAGTATTACCCAGTGGATTTGTGTGGATATACAGCGGTGAAGAAGAGAATGGTTTTAATCCATTCAAATTGACACACTTATTGGCCAATGGAAACACTGCCGGATTTCTAAAAACCAATCTTCAAAAGTCAAAATATCTCAATATCAGAAGCGATGTTAATTTTACGTCAACGCTGGAAGGATTATATTTTTTTGAAGCTTTCAACGATACGCTGTTTGTCATCACAGATGACGGAGTTCAACACAGTCGCATTTTCAATTTTGATCAACACACTGTTCCTCAAGCACTATTCGAAATGGATTACGGCAACGTTTTTGAGTTTTTCACCGAATTCAACAAAACGGATTATGTGAATGGCATACACAACTTTATGCAGGTCAAAAACAGCTGGCTTTTCAGCTTTTTCCAAGGGGGATCACGATGGTTGGCACATGGCCATTCCGACTCATTGATTAGCTTATCTAATAAACTTACCGACACGAATAATTTTGAAAGCGTCACGCTTCCCATCGAAGAGCTCCGATTTTTCCAAAACGGGAACCAAATCACTTACTTCATGGATGCGACCTGGCTGATAGAAAATAAAAATCGTGTTATCAATCTGGAACTTACCAATATCATCTCGACCATTCATGAAAACAGCAATCCAATTCTTGTGAATTGTCTCTTAAAATAACAAATATTCAAAGCTTTAAAACAACGAGAAAAGAAAACAAAATTATATCATCTAAAACAAAACAAAAATAAAAGAGGCGTATAAAAGAATTTTAGAAGCGCTAAAAGAATAGATAAATAGTAATCAAGCAATCCAAAACTTAAGTTGAAAACACAACTCAACAACCAAATATTTTTTCAACACCAACAAACTTCAAAAACATGAAAAATTACATCATCGCAGCCTCATGCTTCTTATTTGCAGGATGCCATTTCAGCACAGTCACAACTCAATACTTCGCTCCCGACGACACCATCCCGGGAACCACCACCACCAAGAGCTTTTACACCCCAGAGGGGTCAAACGGAAGCTGCACCTCCACCCAACAAAACGGAGATACCATCACACGCTTGAGGAGCGCTTACCAGTTCACATCAACTCCATCACCGGAAATTAAAATTGGATTTGAACTGGAACAAGGAAACACCCGATTTAGCGACACCATCCGCACCGCCATGTTTACAAATCTGATTGAATTAAAAGATGTGAAAAAGATACTCCTAGACAGTATCACTTATCGCATGGATCAAAACGAAGTAAAGGTTCGCTTCCGTGTTTTGCTCGACAGATTGCCCAATAACAGCTCTGTCATTAAAGAGAAATACACCACAGTGTATTCCTCAGCACTCCAAGCGCCATCGACTCCCTTGCTTCAGTTAGAAAAAGTAGAGAAAACCATGGAGCGTCGCTTTTAAACCTTCAAAAAACAGTCACCAACACCATCTAAATAATTAAAACGTTGAAGCCACTAAAACATTTAACTAAATCACAGATTCACGCCATCCTTTCAACTCTTATTATGATAACCATGATTAACACACTTGGCTGTACCGATCATAACACATTCAAAAACGACGAAACACTAAATGAAATATTTACGCCAAATGAAATTCACGATATCTCAACATTAATTGATTACACGGACGACATCGTAAAATCCAAAACAAATCAGAAAGACATCAATCATGCATACCATGTGTATTTTGACATTCTCAAAGACAGCATGCTTGCAAACAATTACATAATACCGATCAGCAATAAAATGAAATTCAATTTTTTAAAAAGTATTGATAAAAATACAATTAAAGAATTCTGGCACATTCATCATTCAAAAAACATCAATAATGAAGAATTAATATTAAACAGAAATGGCAAATTTTTAAATTACATAAAAGAAATTGGTAAATCCGACAGTATTTTCAACGATTTCTATCATTTTACAATTGACATGGGTGATATTTACAAAGCCGGATTAATAATATACTTCTCAAATAATGATAAAATAAATTTCAATCTTGCTCAAAATAGAATTCTTGCGATGGTGTGCATATTCTCAATTTCTGAAGAAATAAAAGGACAAATTATTGAATCAATCACCATACCATCCAACCATTAATTCAGCAAGAACAACTGTGTTAATTCAACGACTTTAAACCTGCTATTTAATGTTTTACGACATAAAACACAAATCACAAACAAAAAAACTCTGGTATGAAAAATAAACTAAGCCAATCCTTACTTTTATGTGTCATATTTTTTTCATGCGTCCAAAAAAAAGACAACAATTTAATCGAACATGTAAATCTTGATTCACTGATGTCAAACAAAAGTGATCGTTCCTTTATCCAACAGGTGCAGTATCTTCCATTGGAAACAAATGAAAATTCTATGATTGCCCGCCTTGATGTGATGAAGAAACAGGGGAACAAAATTTTTATATTGGATAAAACATTGAGTACCGTTTTTATTTTTAACGACAAGGGCGATTTTGTTTCTAAAATCAACAAAAAAGGAAGGGGTCCCGGTGAATATTTGTATTTGAAAGACTTTTTTGTGTCCAACGATAAAATTCACCTCCTGGATTGTACAGGTCAATTCTTTATCTATGACATGAATGGCCATTTTATCAACGAAATCAAATTACCTTTTCAGGCAAATTATTGCGAAAACCTGACGGATTCAATAATTGTATTTCAGGAAATTAACATAAATGGAAAACTAGAATAAAGTGTTGGTTTGTATCGAATAGATGAGCAACGTTTCATTGACACCCTAAAAGCAGTGACCGGAATAAATGATAAAATGGAGAATTTCCATGAGCTTTTATATAAAAGTAACAACAAGGTTAATTACTACAGTGCGACAGATAACATGATCTATCAAATAACATCCAAAGGCATAAGACCGTTGATCTCCTTAAAAAGCAAAGACTTTCCAACTCTGGATGAATTAAAAATGTATGCCGAATACCCTGACAAAAAGGATTATGACAAAATAGATCACTTATGGGGCATATTTGAAAACGATGATTATATAACTTTTTCTTTTTTCGGTATTTTACCACATCAGGTAATTTACTCAAAGAGCGATCATCAATATTCCTGTTATTTAAAAGTGAAATACACATCTCTACTAGGGAGTGAATTTGTCGCCGTAGACAATGATTGCTTTGTCTCTAAAATTATTCCATCTAATGCGGAGGGAGCAAATTTCTTTGAGACATTACAATCAGACAAAAACATTCAAATAATTGGAAATCATAAAGAACAACTGGAAAAACTTAAAACTGAAGCCAATCCAATTGTGGTTCTTGTCAATATTTCAGCCAATTAAAGAAGCTCATGCAATTCGACTGACAATAGCCCAATAATGGGGCAAAAGTAGTAGATTCGATGTAAGATGGCGTTAATGAAATCACAAACAAACACATGCGTATAATAGTTATTAAATTATCGATGATTATCGTTTTGATATTGGCAGCATGCAACGATAACAAGTTGCCAAAAAACGAAGATATTAAGGTGATTACGCTTCTTTTTGATGAGGAGGCAGAAATGAAGGCATCGGATTTTGTACAATCAACACGTGTCGTATTATTGGAGGACACTGACGAGACAATGATTGGCACTATTTCCAAGGTCGATGTTGTGGACAGCTTACTAATAATTACCGATAAGAATACTTGTTCTGTATTGACCTATGATTTTGATGGGCATCTTGTAGCCAAGATTAATTTCAAAGGTAGAGGCCCTGGTGAGTATCAGCACATAACTACAACCTGGGTAAACCATGACACCAAAGAGGTGGCGATTTATGACAACAGTCAAATGAAAATCCTTTTATACACGCTACATGGTGAGCTTGTTAAAGATTATCGATCACCAAGTCACATACAGGGGTTGGCGCTACATGGTGACCATGGCTATTATTATAGAAGCATGGATGGGTATTATGATGATGCCATGAAACCGACAAATTTTCATTTAATCATGACATCACCAGATTCTCTCAGGTTGGAATTACAACGTGAGTTTTGGCTTGACAACAGTTCATACTTGCCTTTTGAACCCTTTTTACGTAGCAATGGCAAGATTTTATTACTAACGCCTGGCGAGCAAAATATTTATGAGTTATCGGGTATGGATATGCATTTGAGATATCATGTTGAGTTGAAGCCAAATCCTATGTGGGTAGATGATAATTTCAGATCTATTATTACATATGAAGACTATACGAAATTCAGAAAGATCAATATGGGCAAACTTGGGCATGTGAGGTTTATGGGCGGAGATAGATATTTCCTATTTAACGCAACGAAACAATTGGACGAAGTCAGAGGTAAAGGTTGTCTGTTCATTTATGACACAAAAGAAGATCGGATTGTTCAATCGGGACATAGCATTTATAACGACCTTGGACCGTATGATATGACTAATAATTTAAAGTTTTTTAATGACTCACTTTGGATTTCAGTGGCCTATCAGTATGAATATCCTCCCAATGTGCTGGATACCATTGCACGCATCGAAGGTCTAGATTTTAGCAAATCAATTAACCCCGTAGTCGTAATTTCAAAACTTAATCTCGATAAATAGACGTACACGCCAAAAGTGTTTTACTCTAAAAAAGCAATCAACAATTTATCTGCGTATTAAATTTGTGAAATTCGTGTAATTCTTTGCTATCGCAAAGCGCAAAGCGCAAAGCGATTTCGCAGATCAATGCTTTCTCGGAGTGGGATCAAGTAATCGAATATTATTTTCTTAAGCCACAGATGAGTTGTGTCTGTGGTGCTAACAAAGAAAAACATCCGCAAAGCCATCCAGCAAATCACCCCCGACCCGATATCTCCACCCTTTTCCGCAGCTGCCACACACACTTAAATAAATACCCCTCCAACATCAATTACAAAATAAATTTCATACAAAACAAACATCAAAAAAATCAACAAATACCTTCACCGCTCATTTACTGCGCATTACAATTACCCCCCCCCCCGTAATTAATGTCTGAAATTAGAACAAAAATGTCTGTGATTAGAACTGTCATTTATCAAATTCACACATTTTTGTCATGCAGTTTGATGCCGGCACAACGCGACACAAAACCGTTGTTGCCAACATCAATAGAAGAAAGTCTGTGAAGAAGGAAGCGCACGACCGCCCGGTCGTGACATGTGAGGTGGGAAGGGCTTGGCCATGCTGCCATTTGTTGAACCCTTTATGACCATTATTTTGGAATCATCCAAAAACGCACTTGCAAACGAGCTGCTTCGTTGGCTCTCATGGTTAATCACAGCTGCCCTGCTGGCATCGGCCGTGGTGGTGCGCCCCGACCTCTTCGCGGGCATCATCACCGGCAAACAGTGGGCATTGGAAGTGGCTACACCGGGTGCACTCGCTTGCTGCCTGTTATTCATCACAACTGACCGCCGCATCTCGCTCACACTCACCGATGTGGCCGTAGGGATGCTTGCCCTGTGGGTGACGGCCTCCGACGGACTGCTCCATCCCGGCCACTACCAACCCATGGGCGATACCATCTTTAACGTGTCGCTGTGGCTGCTCATCTATCTGTTTATGCGCCTGGCGTCGTGGCAACGCCATTTCACCACTGCCGCCATCGGCCTGTGGCTCGCAGTTGCCTTGATCATCTCCGCTTGGGGGTTGTTGCAACTCTATGGCCTTGCGCCATCACAGCATGCTCTTTTTCGCATTACGGGGCCGTTCCACAACCCGGGGCCTTTTTCGGGATATGTGGTTGCTGCACTACCGTTGGCATTGGCCGTCATCATTGGCACAAAGACACTGGTGCCTCCAAAGCATGCTTGCCGAAGCATCACCATACTCAAACACCATTTTCTTTTACCCACCACCGCCGAAGGGGTTGGCCGCATCCTGTTAAAATACATCTCCATTGGCGTGGTCATTGCCTTGTTGCTGGTGATACCGGCAGCACGGTCGCGTGCTGCCTGGCTCGCTGCCATCACCGGTGCCTTGTTCGTGGCTTGGGTGCACCCGCGGACTCAACGAACCCGATGGATGATCTGGTCTATTTTCAAACAATGGCCGATGGCCGTGAGAACCTTGGTCATCATGGGAGGTCTGGTACTTTTGATGAGCGTTGGCTGGGGAATGTATGCCCTGAAATCAGGATCAGCCGACGGTCGTTGGCTCATGTGGCAGGTCACCGGCACCCTCATCGCACAAAGCCCGGTGGTTGGACACGGCGCCGGAGCCTTCGACGCGCTTTACATGAACGCGCAGGCCGACTGGTTCCAATCGGGCAATGGCACAGCGGCGCAAGTGCTCGTGGCCGGTTCGCCCGAAGCGCCCTTTAACGAGCTTTTGAAGCTCTGGCTCCAATACGGTGCCGTGGCCATCGCCCTGACCTTGGGCATCATGTGGGCGGTCATGACGAGCAAACCGGTGGAGACTCCTCAAGCCCGCTTCCTCGTTCGAAGAAGCCTGATGAACCGTGGACTGAAAGGCGCTCTGTTGTCCCTGCTGGTGTTCGGTCTCTTCTCCTACCCTTTCGACATGGCACCACACATGCTCCTCCTGGTGATGGCAACGGCCATGCTGGCAGGAAACAGACGACCCGTGATGACCCTCTCCCACCACAGGGCAACAAACGTTGTGATCACGGGCACCATCGCCACAGTGATTGCCATGGCCGTGGCCTATATGCCGCAACGCATGGCGCATTACGCCGCACTCAAAAAATGGCAGGAGGCCACGCAATGCTACGACATGCGGAGGTACGACGATGCCGTGGAACTCTATGCCAGCGCTTTGCACCCACTGAGTAACAACGGACTCTTCTTACAGATGTACGGAAAAGCATTGAACATGGCAGGTAACTACACACATAGTAACGACATACTAGCAATAGCCAATAAAAACCACAACAGTTACATCATCCACAACACCATGGGCGATAACCACAAAGCATTGGGCAATACCGCCGAAGCAGCAAGGGCATACCAAAACGCTGCGGCCATGGTGCCGGGCATGATGTTCCCCAAATACCTGTTGGCAGTGCTCTACCGCGACACGGGGCAAACGGTAAAGGCTGTGGAAACGGCTAATCAAGTACTGACCATGCCCGTCAAAGTGCAATCGATGGCTACGGATGAAATAATAAGCGAAATGAAGAAAATAATATCAAGTTACAAACAATAGGGAAAAAGAAGGGGAAGCCACCATGCCTCGCAAGCAGTGCTCCCCCTTCCGGCTCCCTCCTAAAAAAATGAAAGGAGGCATAATGAGTTAAGTTTCATAAATCCAAAGCCTAAAAGGCTTAAAAATCTTAAAGCTTAAAGAATAATTTAATTGAAATTAAAATAAAAAACATGTTTAAGAAAATTATTATATGTGGTATCGTAGCCACAGCAATCGTCTGCAATGTATGTATTTCTTCAACGAAAACAGAACAAAATTCATTCTTATTTTTAGAAAATGCGATGGCTCAATCATTAACAACTGGAGAGATAATGTCCTTACCACAAGGAAAATATCAGAATATTAATGGACAATTAGTATACTGCGTAAATGAAGTCACCATAATTGCTTACGGAAATACTGGATATGCTGAAACATATTGGTGGGAATTAGGAGGTTACGCAATTAGATCAACTCCAATATATTCAACCACAAGTGGAAGCAACTCAAATTCAGGCGGAGGTCAGATATCAGCAGGTTATAATCCTATCTCACAAGATATTTCGGCTAGCTTAGGGGGAAGTGGATCATCAGCTAACCAATACTATTATAAAACGTAAATTGGAGATTCATATCGATGTACTCGAGTTGAATTTAAGTCGACATGCGATTTATCATTGGAAAGAAATGTTTATTGGGGTATATAACTAAAAAACAGATGTCTTTTCTCTTACAGAAAAGACATCTGTAATCAAACCAACACACCATGTATAAACTTGTAATTATATTTAGTTTTATCTTCATTATTAGCTGCACAAACAAAAAAGAATCAATTACAAAAAATCGAATTGAAAAATCAACTAACTATCACATTAAAAATGTCGACATTGATGGAAAAAACATGTCAATTGCAGATTATATAGACACTTGTTATTATATACCACTAGAAACAGGGTCTGATTTTTTAATTAATGAAATCGAAAGAGTAGAATATGACATGGGATTATTTTTTATTCTCGATACGAAATTAGATGCCATTTTCATATTTAATAAAAATGGAATGTATTTACAAAAAATAAGTAAAAAAGGGAAAGGATCGAATGAATATTTTGAATTAGAAGATTTTTTTTTGAACAAAATAACTAGACAAATTGAAATATGTGACAGACCTAGAAAACGGATTCTATGCTATGACTACAATGGTAAATATATGATGGAGAAAAAATTTGATTTTGAAATAGCTAGCCGTTTTGCAACTAATGGCAACCAGTACTTTTTTCATCATGAAGACATGCACTCACAAACAATTGACTGCACAGTCTTTGATATAGTATTAAACAAAAATACTTACACACCTATATTTAGGCCTTCTCGAGGAGTGGATCAATTTTACTCTCCAATGATTGGTTCTCAAATAGCAATGTATGGAAAAGACATCTACAGCGTATTTTTATGTAATCCAAATGTTTATAAATTAAATGAAAATGGAACTCTTGAAATTGCTTTTTCTTTTGATTTTGGAATTACCAACATTGAATCACTTTTAGATAAATACATCGGGAAAAGTGAAGATGTACTTAATGACATCCTTTTAGATAAAGGTCTTCCTACTTCAATATCTAATTTCACAATTGCAGGTAACACAATCTACTTTTCTATGGTAGCAAACAAAAACAGGAGAATACTGCATTATTATTATGACTTCTTAAACAAAGAAGGATTGTCATTATATGGTCTTAGCTATTGTGAAAAAAGTATTGTAGATCCAGAATTTATAAAAGGGCATAAAGATGAATTTTTCATTAGCGCAATAGATGCATATAAAATAACTGACTTCTATAACTACTACACAAAACTGCTATTCTTAAACAAAATAAAAAGAGAAGAAAATTACTGGGCTTTAAAAAAGGCAACAATAAATTTGACGCAAAATTCAAATCCTATATTAATGATTTTCAAACCAAAACTATGAGAACCTACTTAACATACACACACATACTATCCGTATTAATTATATGCGTTACTATTTTTTCTATCATTCATTTGAGACATATTATTAATAGTTTGACTAATGAAAAAAATAAAATTGTCAATTCAGAATATAGTACATTAGATACAAACTATTTATTACAAGATAAATTATTAGTGTACAATTATTTTACAAACATTCTACATACTAATAAGGTAGATTTTTCAGGATCTACCATAATATATTGTAACAATGAAATGTGTGGTTCATGCATTGAAGAGTGCATTATGGATCTTAATATATTATTAGAAACAAATAAAACATTTCAGTATAAATTAGTATTAGATAGTATTTGCTATAAATACTTAACAGATATGGATTTCTTTGCTAATCAGAAAAAAAGAGCAATAATTTGGGATTATAGCTCATATAGTTTTGGCATATACAGAACACCCATAATTGTGCTATATGATAACAAAGGAACAGCACGAATGGTGAAACAATTTAAATATTTTCACACATGAATAAAGTCTCGAAATATTTAATTATCTGCCTATTAGTTACACTTAACACTTCTTTGTTTATCTTCAAAGACAATATAACTTCACTTTATTTAAATGATTTAGAATCATATAAAGTCAAGCAAAATAAAGTATTTATTAAAGACATGTTAAAAAGTGATTCCCTCGAATCAAAAATTGCACTGCACAAATGCAATGAAATAGAATCGCTAATTGAAGACATAGAATATTGTGATGCATATCAATTAGTTGCAATTATAAATGACAAAAAAATACTAAACAACTGGTCAAATGACACATACACGGGAAAGATTATATTCTTTGTGAATCCAAACAGTATTGACACATTTCTTATCAACAATGACAACACCACTGTAAAATACAAATCAATTTTTAATAATCTTAATGTAAATGTATTTTTTCTAATTTTAAAAAAGGAAGTATATTTTCCTTTTGTATCAACAACACACAAAGACATCTCAATGAATTATTTGGCTTTCATAAATAAGTGGAATCAAAGTAACAATCGATAAACCATCAGCTAACGCCTTTGCAGTGTATATCTCTTCTCCAGCCCGTGTTCCCGCGCGATTGCATCACATTGATAATCAAAAACTAGATTATAAACAAGCTACAACTATACTGAGGCAGAGTTAAAGCTGCCGCACATTTGCAATGTGTGCCACTCATACCTAAATTTTTCGTATCACATTGCAATCGCAAATGCGCGATCAATGTATTTAAAATTAAACATCATCTGGTTATACATACAGTAATTCCTCACTCAAATTAAAACCCACAAAAATATCATAACCATGCACCCCCACAAAATCGTCAATCCTTTCATCATCGCCCTTTCATTTTGGGTATTCATGGTTTTGGGAGCCTGTAAGAGTTCATCATCCCCCGATGCACAATCAACCACCATCGAATTCCCAACCACCGCAACCGATTTTGGCAACATCCCCCAAGGCCAACCCAGAACCGTTGCCTTTGCATTCAAGAACACAGGCAAAGCCCCACTGGTCATCTACAGCACCGAGGCCAGTTGTGGCTGCACGCAGCGCGAGTACCCTCAACAGCCTTTAGAACCAGGCAAACGGGGCGAAATCAAAGTCACCTACGATGCCAAAGAGGCAGGCCATTTTACCAAAACCATCACCGTGTATCACAATGGGCAGAACGGAATGGACATCCTCACCATCACAGGAAGCGTGGAGGAACCCATGACAGCCCAACAATAACCCGCAAGCATCACACGGTCAACACCCCCAACCCAAATGCAATACCCCATGACACGCACACTCCGAAACTTCACAGTTCTGATGGGCTTGGCCGCACTCACCGCAGCCATCACCGCCTGCAGTACACCCGCCAAGGCCGATGCCAACGATGCCACGGCCATGTCCAAGACCTCCGACACCCGCGAAACCATCCCGCAGGTCACCGTGGCCAGCGTGCTGCACGGTGCCTTTGAGAGCGAGCTGGTGAGCAACGGCCGCCTCGAAGCCGGCGAGAGTGCCCTGGTGCCGCTCACGGTCAACGAGATGATCACCCACGTGAATGTGCAGGAAGGACAGCACGTCGAAAAAGGACAGTTGCTGGGGCAACTGGAGCCCTTTAACCTCCAGCGTCGGCTCGACAATGCCCAAAACGCCTTCGACAAGGCTGTGATGGATCTCGAAGATCAACTGGTGTCGATGGGCTACGACGTGGCCGACACAAGCCGAATCCCCGCCAACATGATGAAAATGGCACGCATCCGCAGCGGGTACAACAGCGCAGCCACCGCCCTGTCGGAGGCACGGCGCAACCTGTCACTGGCCACCATCACCGCCCCCATTGGCGGGGTGGTGAGCAACCTGGAGGCAAAAGCCAACAACCCCGCCTCGGCCTTCAAAAGCTTCTGCACCATCATTGGCAACCGCACCATGCAGGTGAGCTTTCAGCTGCTGGAGAGTGAAATGACGCACCTGTCGCCCGGTCAGCAGGTGGCTGTGCAACCGTTTGCCCTGTCGGGGCGCTCGTTCACCGGCACAGTTACGGCCGTGAACCCCACCATCGATGCCTCGGGCATGGTCAAGGTCACCGCCACGCTGCCTAACGATGCAGGAGTCCTGATGGATGGCATGAACGCCAAAATCGTGGTAAAAAAGAGCCTGCCCGACTGCCTGGTCATCCCCAAAACAGCCGTTATCTACCGCCAAAACCGAAAAGTGGTGTTTGTGCACCAAAACGGTAAAGCCATCTGGACCTACGTTGAAACCGGCCTTGAAAACACAACGTCTGTGACCATCACTAGCGGCCTCGAAGCCAGGCAAGAGGTGATTGTGAGCAACAATGCCGATCTGGCGCACGAAAGCCTGGTGACAGTTGACAGGGAACAGTGAACAGTTGGCAGGGATCAGTGATCAGAGAACAGAGGAAAATAAACAACTAACAGGGCACAGGTATCTGTTAACAGTTAACGGAGATCAGTTTTCTGGGAACAAAAGGCAAAATGAAATCAATGAAATTAAAAAACAATGAATCAATTATTTACACCGGACATCTGATTCAAACAACTCACTAGCGAAAACTTTCAATTGATGCTTTAAGCAAAAAAACACAATCAATCAATTAGCTACCAACTAATATCTACAAATAAACAAGGGAAAAGAAGGGGAAGCCACCCGCCTCGCAAGCAGTGCTCCCCCTTCCGGCTCCCTCCTAAAAAATGAAAGGAGGTGATTGGCAAAGATAAGGAATAAAGATAAAGCGATGAAGCATCGCTTGGCACAAAAAAAGGTGCCTTGGGAAAACATGTATAAGACTGAAAAGACTGACAGTTAACCAAATAACAATTAAATTGTTTTACGTAATTTATCGAATATCTAATTTTAAATTTTAAGAAATGAAAAATAAACATTTAAACAAAATAGCAACTATCTTATTTGCAATTACAACTGTAATAAGTTTTAGTATAATGGAGACCAAAACAACTAATGTGATAACATTGGATAACATAACAAAGATTGCACAAGCACAAAGTGGTGAAACACAGGTCGTAGACTGCGGACCTGGATCCAGAGAAAGATGTGTAAGTTGGAGTGACTACCGAGGTGTTATAATCAGAATTCGCTGGGAATAAACATTTAATTGATCTACCTATCTTTCGATAGGTAGATCAATCGAAATAGATATTAACAAAACATATCATCCAACAAGCACGCAATGCGTTATTAAAGCATCACTTATAAATACAATAAACACAACAATATACATAGATCATAATATAACACTATATTAATTAATTATTAATATACCCACTAATTCACCACAATAATCTTAACAAAACGATTAAATAAACTAATTTTTATTTTATTTAATCACCATAAGTAATATAAATTTCTCTAAATAATTCACACAATAAAAACATTCAACAAATAAACATAAGCATTCAACTATGAAATACTTATCATTTGCACTATATCTCCTTACACTTACATCATGTATAAAAACACAAAAACTTGAAATCAATTGCAAATCACAGAAAATAACAGGATTCCCAGAAAGTAAAAAAATTCACTTTTCATCAATATCGACCTATGAATACAGCCAACCCCAATCAATGTACATCAACAATGATAGAATTATACTCATAAACAGCAATGGTCAAAGCGATGGTACCTGGATTAATGTATTAAAAAAGAATGGAGATTTAATCAAAACCCATATAAAATACGGTAAAGGCCCTAATGAAATATTAGATATTTCATCATCTAACATTATTGAAAATAATCTATGCCTATATGACTTTGTTAAAAAAGAGTATTGGTACATTAATATATCACTAGAGGATAGCTTAATAAGTCGTAATTATAAAACAAAAATTGATGGCTTCAAGGCTAAAGCGTTTGATGACGAAATTATTATTGCAAATCAATGCAATACAAGTCACAAACTAAACGCTTATAACATCAATCAAAACAAATACACAAATGGAATAGGTAATTTAAGTGATTTAAGTACAGATCTTCCAAATCAGGTAAAGATGGAATTAATCCCGTCAGAATTTGGACTAAATCACATGAACAATAGAATTGCAATTGCTTATAATTACTTTGATGCATTAGAGATATACTCAATAAAAGGTGATTTAATCAAATCAACAAAAGGCCCTTACTTTCAATATCCTGAATTTAATTTCACAAAACTACCTCAAGGTTATGCAGTTGCAAAAGACCAATCTAGTAAACTTGCTTACGTTAGTATGCATAATACAAATAAATACATCTACTTAACATACTCAGGAAATCCACTATTTCTAAATAATAAATATGGATGGTATGGAGATCACATTCATGTTTATGATTGGGATGGTAATCCCATAGTTGATTATGAACTAAATGAACCTATTGAATCATTTTGCATTGATGAAGAAAATCAACTAATTTATTCGATTTCATTAAAATCAGGAAATCTTATTGTTGGTAAAATAAACAAGTAGAATGAAAAAATTAATAAGCTTATTAATAATCTTACAAATAACAACTTGCTGCAACCTAATTAACAATAAATCAAATCAAGAAAATTCAATATTAGGTGTAAAACTATCATTACCGACAAAAAAACTACCCATAATCAAACAAAACAACTGCCAAGTGGACAGTAGCGAAACAATGCGGTCAGAATTCAAAATTGTATGTGCATTCAATGTTGATTGTTCAATATGCATAGATAAAATGGTTGAATGGTCTAATATTGCCAAAGAAATGGAATATATGAATTTGAAACCAGTATTCTATATAAAAAGTTCAGAAATAGAACGATTTGAATACATATACGAAAACAATCTTAAATGTAATGCATTAGTCTTTAATGACGAAGAACAGCTATTTGAAAAAATAAATTCACAAATAATAAGAAAAAACATAGGTTATTTAATCAATAAAAACAACAAAATTATAGCCTTTAGCACCACAACCGAAAAAGAAAAAACTATAGATCATTTCAAATCTGCAATACGTAAACACATATACATAAACACAAATAAAATGAAATTTAATAAATAAATTTAAATACATAAATATCAAACACACAGGATAAACAAAACATGAAAGCACGAAATCATACAAGATAACAAAGCCCTCTGCTCAAGCGAAATTAAATAGCGTGAAAACTCAAAGATCATAATAACTAAGCAACTACAATACAGAAACAGAGTCAAAGCTTGCCCATGCTACCGCGCGACTGAATCGCGTGATAAATACTTAACCATAAATTCAGTAGTATCAGAGATTATAACTTGGCAAAGGCATTTTATCGAAAGTTGTTTACCAAAAAGTAGCCTCACGATACAATCATGCGGTAGCTATGGGTAACTGGGGCTCACACTACATTTTGTCTGTTCAAAGTCAGGTTTAGTAATTTCACGGCAGTAGGCAGTAATGATTAAGACTTAGCGAGACTATACAGAACCTAATAAATACCAGTAAAAATAAAAGAATACTGATATAAGTGGTTAAAGTTTTATAGTCTATTGATAAAAGGGGCATTATTATAAACTTCTTCGTCTTATGTCTTAATACTCAAATCTTGATACTTTCTTTAAAAGAATGAAAAACTCATTCTCCATCAACATCATCTTCCTTCTCCTCACCCTGGTAGGCATTTTGCTGATACCGCGGCTGCCGGTGCAATTGTTTCCACAAGCACAGGGGGAGTCGCTAAGGGTGACCTTTCAGTGGCGGGGCATGTCGTCACAGACCATCGAGCAGGAAGCCACGTCGCCCATGGAAGGAGCGCTGAGCGCCATGCGCGGGGTGCAAAACATCCGTTCACAATCGTATAAAGACTGGGCCGAGATCACCCTCGAATTCAAGAAAGGCACCGACATGGATGCTGCCCGTTTCGAAGCCGCCTCCATCCTGCGGAGCCTGCATGGCAAGCTGCCACAGGGCGTGGTGTTACCCGTGGTGAATTTGGGATGGGGCGGATCGGGCAACGACACCCGTTTGTTGGTGTACACCATCAACGGCAACGGCTCGGCCTACGACCTACAACAACATGCCAACCGGCATCTGGTGTCGCAAATCACCCATCTGCCAGGCATCAGCAGCGTGAATGTGTGGGGAGCCATGCCACTGCAATGGCAAATCATCTGGCACAAAAACCAGTTGAACGATGCCGGGCTGACCATTAACGACCTGCGCAGCGCCATATCTAATCACTTGACCCGACAGGAATTAGGGTCAGCGGTGGTGAGCCATCACAACCAATCGATGTTGGTCAACCTGGCCTATTCGGGCCACCCGTCCGACACGCTCAACTGGAACAATGTGGTGGTGGCCAACAAGAATGGTCGCATCGTTCGCCTCACCGATGTGGCCACCCCACGGCTTATCGAGGCGGAACCCATATCATACTTCCGGGTCAACGGTCTTAGCACCCTCTATCTGGTGGTCAATGCCGAAAAAGGAGCCAACCAGCTGACCCTGGCCACTGAGGTCAAAGCCATCATTGATGAGCTTCGCTCCGGTTTACCTCCCGGATTTTCGCTCATGGTCAACTACGACGCTTCCAAAGAGATCAGCCACGAAATGACCAAAACCACCTCGCGCGCCTTGTCGGCTCTGGTGATATTGCTGTTGTTTGTGCTGCTCATCAGCCGTAACTGGCGTTATCTGCTGGTGATCAGCCTGAGTTTGATGGCAAATTTAACCATCGCCGTCATTTTTTATTACGCTCTGGGCATCGAGATACAACTATACAGTCTGGCGGGAATCACGGTGTCGTTGGGCATGGTGATTGACAACACCATTGTGATGGCCGATCATTTGCGGCACAAGGGCGACCGCAAGGTATTCATGGCCTTGCTGGCCGCCACGTTAACCACCATGGGCGCCATGGTGGTCATCTTCTTCCTCAAGCAGGAGCAGCGCATGAATCTGGTTGACTTTGCTTTGGTGATGTTGGTCAATCTGGGCGTGTCGCTGGCCGTCTCGTTGTGGTTTGTGCCGGCTCTGATGCATCAGTTGCCCATTAAAGCCGCAACGGGAGCACGACAGTTCAAGCGTAAAAGACGCGTTTACCGATGGTCGCAGCGCAATGTGCGTTTTTTGCAATTTGCCTTCAGGTGGCGATGGGCCTTTGTGGTGGCCATGGTATGGGGTTTTGGCATCCCTGTGTTTTTGCTGCCCGACAAAATTGAACCACCCAAAGAAGGAGACATGAGCAAGGCCGCCGAGTGGTATAACAAAACACTCGGCAACCAGACATTTGTGTCGGATGTGAAGCCCTGGATGAACCGCATATTGGGCGGCAGCTGGTATCTGTTTTCGAGTTACTTTGGACAAAGCGACTTCAATAACGACCCCTCACGCACAGTATTGTACGCCAGGGCACAAATGCCCGAGGGTTCAACACTGGAGCAAATGGATCTGGTAATCCGAAAAATGGAACAATACATTGCACAGTTTAACGAAGTGGAGCTGTTTTCAAGCAACGTCAACAGTGGCACCAATGCCTCTATCGAAATCACCTTTAAAAAGGAGTTTGAGAACGGGGCGTTTCCCTTCGAGCTTAAAAACCGGTTGATTGACAAAGCCAACGAAACCGGCAGCGCCGACTTTAGCATTTATGGCGTGGGGCAAGGATTCAGCAATGCCTATCACGAGGGGATGCAAAACAATAAGATTATTTTAAGGGGATACAACTACGACCGGCTCATGAGCATTGCCGAAACCTTTAAAGACTCGTTGCTGCGCAACCCACGCATCAAAGAGGTGCTGATTCTGTCGGAAAGCTCGTGGATGCAAAAACCGCGTTACGAATATGTGCTGGCCGTTGATGGTCAACGCCTGGCCGAGTCGGGCAGCTCGCCCTATAACCTACACGCCAACCTGATGTGGCAATCACCGTCCGAAGCCTATTCCGGATACGCCAACGACCAACAGGCTGCGGTGTATCTGCGCGAAGCCCAAACGGGAAATACCTCGGTGTGGGAATTGAACAACCACCTGTTGCTATCGAACCGCTCGGCTTTTCGTCTGGCACAAGTGGGTTCGCTCAAGAAACAACGAGCCGGCCTGAGTATCAAAAAAGAGAACCAGGAATACATCCTGACGGTGGCTTATGATTTCATTGGCCCCTACGAACTGAACCGCCGGGTGCGCGAGCGCGATCTCAAAACCCTCAACGACAATCTGTCATTAGGTTTCTCGGCGCGAGACGGCAGTAATTTCTGGGGCTGGAACCAAAAAGAAGAGAGCCAGTACTGGCTGTTGCTCATCGTGTTGGGAGTGGTGTACTTCATCTGCGCCATCTTGTTGAATTCGCTCATCAAGCCTCTGGCTGTCATTGCCGCCATCCCGTTATCGTTCATCGGCATTTTTCTGTCTTTTTCGTTGTTGAAAATTCAATTCGATCAGGGGGGATATGCAGCCATGGTGCTGTTATGCGGCTTAACGGTCAATTCGGCTCTCTACATTGTCAACCATTACAACATCATACTCGACAAAGGGCGCATCCAATTGCCCTTACGTGCCTTTGTCAAAGCTTACAATCACAAAATTGTGCCCATCCTGCTCACTATCACCTCCACCATCCTGGGCATGCTCCCCTTTATTTACGATGGCACATCAGCCGGTATCTGGTACACACTGGCTATTGGTGCAGGAGGGGGACTGTTGTTTTCCATTCCTGCCGTGGCTTTGTGGATGCCGTTGATTATGATTGGGAGAGGAAAAGTGCCTGAGTGCCAAAGGAAAAAAGTGCCAAAGCAAGAAAGTAACAAAGTGCCTGAGTAAAAATAACAAACCGTTCAACCATAGACAAGTAACCTGAAACCCGAAACAAAAAAACAAAAAATGGTCAAATATCTTCTTTCGCGCCCCATCGCTGTCATCATGGCCTTTGTAGCCATTGTGCTGTTGGGCATTGTGGCATCGGGGTTGTTGCCGGTATCAATGTTGCCGGCGCTCGATGTTCCTGAAATAACGGTGCAGGTGGTGCGACCGGGCGAGTCGGTGAGGCAAATTGAGCAAGGCATTGTGGAGACCATGCGCTACCAACTGTTGCAGGTGCCCCACCTCGAAAAGCTCACCAGCGAGTGCAAGGATGGCAAAGCCACCATCCGGCTGCGGTTTGGGTACAAAACGGATGTCAATTACGCGTTTATCGACGTCAACGAAAAAGTGGATGCTGCCATGCGTTCGCTACCTGCCGACATGCAACGTCCGGCCATCATCAAGGCGTCGGCTTCGGACCTGCCGGTGTTTTACATCAACATCAGCAGCAAGGAGGGCGACGATAAATTTATTGAGTTGTGTGACCTCACCCGCGCGGTGCTCATCAAACGGTTGGAGCAGTTGCCCGAAGTGGCCATGGTGGACATCACCGGGCAGGTGGAACCGGAGCTGCACATCGAACCCAACGAACCGTTGTTGCAATCGCTGGGCATTACCCACAACGACATCTCCCGCGTTTTAGAAGAGAACAATGTGTCGTTGGGCTCGCTCGAAGTGGTGGATGGCCAGTATCATTATAACATACGAATTGCCAATACATTGCAAACGGTTGACGATGTCCGTGCCATTCACATGAATGTGAACGGCAGGTTGTTGACATTGGGCGAGTTGGCAAAAATTGAGATGCGTCCCCAACCCCGAAGCGGCATGTTTGTGGCCAATGGTCAACAGGCGCTGACATTGGCCGTCATCAAACAGTCGGATGCCCGCATGGACGACATCCGGGAAAATGTCAACAACCTGATCAACAACTTCAAATGGGAATATCCCACGGTGCAGGTTGAAATAGCCCGCGACCAAACTGAGTTGCTCGATTATTCGATATCGAACCTGAAACAGGATTTGATTTACGGGGGCTTGATGGCCTTTTTGATTCTGTTTTTCTTTTTAAAAGATGCCCGTTCGCCCTGGTTGATCGGGATATCTGTGCCAACCGCGCTGGTGGTGAGTTTTTTGTTGTTTTACCTTTGTGGTATCTCTATTAACATCATTTCGTTGTCGGGGTTGATATTGGGGGTGGGGATGATGATTGACAACTCGATTATCGTAATTGACAACATCATCCAATACATGGAGCGGGGCGAAAAGTTGACGCAGGCCTGCATCCGGGGCACTACCGATGTGATTTCGCCACTTATCTCGTCGTTGTTATCCACCTGCGCCGTGTTTGTGCCGTTGGTGTTTTTGAGCGGTATATCGGGAGCTTTGTTTTACGATCAGGCCGTGTCGGTGGCCATCGGACTAACGGCATCGTTGCTAGTGTCGATCACCCTCACGCCGTTGCTGTTCCACTTATGGTGGGGGCGACAGAAAACAGATCAACCCAATCGGGAGGGTAAAATGTCGCTTTTTCTGAAAAAGATCGATCTGTTTAAAACCGAACATCTTTACGAAAAGGGGTTCGATTTTACATTTAAGCATCGCCGGGTAATGATGGTATTGTTTCCTGCGCTCCTCATACCTGCAGCCATTCTGGTGGTGATGCTGCCCAAACAACGATTTCCCGATTTTGAGCAAACCGAGCTGATCATGAATGTTGATTGGAACGAGAAAATCAACCTCATGGAGAATCAACAGCGAATGGCTCTGCTCCATCAGGCATCAGAAGGGAACGTTACCGAAAGCAGCTGTTTTATTGGCACTCAGCAATTTTTGTTTCACAAGGATTTAGATCTGACCTTGTCGGAAGCGTCACTGTATTTAAAATCTCGAAACAGCACTGAGTTGTCTCCGATAAAGGAAAAGCTGGCAAATCAAATCCAATCACGCTGGCCCGGGGCGGTGGTCACGTTTCATGCCCCAGTGACCGTGTTCGAAAAAGTGTTTGGCGAAGATGAACCCCTGTTGGTGGCACGCATCAGCGATAACAAAAGCAAAGGGGTACCATCGGGTGAGCAGATGGGCAATATCATACAATCCATTAACCGACATGTAGACGGAAGTTTGAACGCACCGCCCATGGAGTCATATCTCGAAATTAGGGCGTTGCCCGAGATGATGGCTTTGTATCAGGTGAATCAGACCACCTTGGTAGAACATTTAAAAACTGCCCTTAACGCGCGACGCATTGGCGTGCTGCATACAGGCGCACAATATGTGCCCATGATGATTGGCTTGCCGGCCTCATCGTTGAACACCATTTTGGCCGAGCTCAAAATCCCCAACAAACAAAACAAATCGA
This sequence comes from Breznakibacter xylanolyticus, assembly GCF_003254275.1. Classification (GTDB taxonomy): domain Bacteria; phylum Bacteroidota; class Bacteroidia; order Bacteroidales; family Marinilabiliaceae; genus Breznakibacter; species Breznakibacter xylanolyticus. Next base: position 30,404 of record NZ_QKZK01000026.1, read on the forward strand.
TCCCGGTATCGGCCATCACCACCACCCGTTTTATTGAGGATTACAAGTACTTGTACGGCAGCAATCAGGGATCCTATGTGCCGGTGGCCATCGATGCCATTTCGCAACCTGTGGAGCAGATTACCATGGCCATTGGTAAGGAGTTGAAAGAAAAATTCAATGTGGATACCCAATTTACAGGCAGTTATTTTTCGAACCGTCAACTGATGAAAGAATTGACCATTATCCTGCTCATTTCGTTGGCCATGCTCTATTTCATTCTGGCAGCACAATTCGAGTCGCTCACCCAGCCTCTGATACTGCTCATCGAAATCCCCATAGACATCGCCGGGGCGCTCATCATGTTGTGGTTGTTTGGAAACAGCATCAACATCATGTCCATGATTGGCATTGTGGTGATGAGCGGGATTGTGGTCAACGACTCCATCCTGAAAATCGACACCATCAACCGGCTCCGCAAAGAGGGCATGCCACTGATGGAAGCCATTCACACCGGAGGCAAGCGCCGGCTCAAACCCATCATCATGACCAGTTTAACCACTATTCTTGCCCTTTTGCCGGTGTTGCTGGGCGGTGGCATGGGCAACGAACTGCAACAACCTCTGGCGCTCACCCTCATTGGCAGTATGGTGTTGGGAACCATTGTGAGTTTATTCTTTATCCCGTTGTGTTACTATTATTTGTATCGAAAAGTGGAGGGGAGGAGTGTAAAAGTGCAGGAGTGCAAAAATGAAAAATGATATTAACAACACAGTAAATAAATATCCATATGAACACCATTATATTTTAAACATCAAAAGAGATTCTAAAACTCTGTGAATCTCTGCGTCTTATCTGTGGTTCTCTGTGTCACACATTGTTTCACAGAGCAAAAACAAGAAGACACTGAGAGCCACAGAGCAGACTGGGCATTTTATGGATATCCATAAATCAACCAAATACGAATTACCCCAAAAGTCTCCCTTCTGGGGATTAGGGGGCATACTATAAATACATGAAAAAAATCACATCATCCATCATCACCCTAAGCCTTTTGGCCACTTTGGCGTGGGGACAACCGGCAGCAATCAAACTGAGCTTGAAGGAGGCGTTGGAGCTGGCACAAAAACAATCGTTGCAAAGCTTTTTAAACAAGCACAATTACATGGCGCAATACTGGTCGTTTAAGAGTTTCCGTGCCGACTACCTGCCATCGGTGAGCCTTACCACCACGCCCATATCGTATGCCAACTCGGCCAATTTGCGATACAACTCGGCCACGCGTCAGGATGAATATATCCGAACCGAAAACCTCTCGTCGTATCTCTCGATGAACGTGTCGCAAAAGGTGGCTCTCACCGGCGGAACCGTTTATGTGGAATCGGCGCTGAACCGGATTGAAAACTTTGGGTCGCCCAACTACATTCAGTTCGCATCCAACCCCTATCTCATTGGATACCGACAGGAGCTGTTTGGCTACAACGCCATGAAATGGGAACGACTGATTGCACCCATGCAATTTGAAAAGTCGAAAAAAGAGTTTGTAGAAGCCACCGAAACGGTCAACATCCAAGCCACCCAATTATTTTTTCAACTGGTGAGAGCAGAGGCTGCCGTTGACATTGCCCAGACCAACCGAACCAATACCACCCGCCTGTTGGATGTGGCCACCAAACGATTTGAGTTGGGGACGGTAAGTCGCGAAGAGTTGCTGGATTTGCGCCTGACCAACAACAATGCCGAAATATCCCTGCGCGAAGCGTTGATGAACCTGAGATCGGCACGGGAAGATCTGCTCAATTATCTCATGCTGCCCGTTGAGGCGCTGCTGACCACCGACATCCCCAACGTGCTGGGGTCTGATTCCATCAATACCGCTCTGGCTCTCAACAAAGCACTGGCCAACAACCCGCTGCCGGTTGGCCTGGAACAAAACCTGCTCGAAAGCCGGCGCGACGTGGCTCAAACGCGCAGTGCACAACGCTTTCAGGCAAACATGAACCTGTCGTACGGCATCAATAAAACCAACGGCAACGTCTCGTTCGATCCCCAACAGGGGACTTATGTGCCTACCAACGGCCAGCTTAACAAGGTGTACCAACCCGATTTTGATTCATATCAACAGGTGGCCGTCACCATCAGCATTCCCATCTTGGATTGGGGCAAGGGAAAAGGGAAAATCGAAATGGCACGTTCACGTCAACAGGTTGCTGAAATATCGGCACACAAAACCCGTCAGCAATTTGAGCAAAATGTCATCACCCGATCGGTCATCTTCAACCTCCAAAAGGACAAAGTGGCTTTTGCCGCTGTGTCGGACACCCTGGCACAAAGCAGCTACGAGCTCACCATGACCCGCTTCAACAACGGGAAAACAGATGTGCTCAAGCTCAACGCAGCACAACAAGCCAAGGACAATGCCCGATTGCAATACCTCAACACGCTGGCCGAGTACTGGAATCAATACTACATGATCCGAAAACTCACCCTCTACGACTTCGAAAACAACAAAGACATTGAGCTGAATGACTATTTGAATCAATAGCATGCGCATCCGGTGTGAAAACCACATTGCGCCTCCAATGCACCAACGCCAATCGAACCACCCATCAAACCACCTATCAAACCTCAGCACATGACCCACAAACGACTCATCGGACACATCACTCTTGCCATCATCATCTTCTATACAGCCATCACGGCGTTGCACTGGCTGATGATCATCGGCCTGCTTGGATGGATGATCTTCTTCGTGGCCACCTCACGTAACAGCTGGTGTGTTGCCTTCCGACAAACCACCTGGTTGTCGTATCCGGCCTTGTTGTTACTGGTATTTATTGCAGCCATTGGGTTTAAATCGATGTTCTTGTGCCTTTACAAAATCCCCTCATCATCGATGGAGCAAACCATCAAACCCGGCGACATCGTGTGGGTGAACAAAATGGTGTACGGTCCCCGATTGCCAACATCGCCCTACGACATTCCCTGGGTGAATGTGCTGTTTTGGCTGGCTAACCGTCACGACTCCGCCAAAACGCAAATCACATGGCCCTATCGGCGACTCAAAGGATTCAGCAAAATGAAGGTGGGCGACATTTTTGTGTTTGAACATCCCGATTTGGGCGAGAACTTTATCAAACGTTGCATGGGCGCCCCCGGCGACACGTTGCAACTGATCGATGCCCGTGTGTTTATCAATCACAAGCCCGTTGCAAATCCGCCCCGGGCACAGTTTTATTCGAGAATTGAGATGGACACGACCGTTCGCACGCCTAACCCATCATTAACAAAAATGCTAAAAAAAGAGTGGATGAATTTTCAACCCCATCAACACTGCTATGCCGGCATCATGCTCACCGAAAACCAACGCGATCAGCTCCGGCAGCATCCGCAGGTCAGCCGCGTGAGCTTCGAAACCCGCAGCGCCGACACCATTTGGTTGGTGTATCCTTTTATCAGGGAGCTGAATTGGGACATCGACAATTATGGGCCGGTCGTCATTCCATGCAACGGACTCCGGATGAAACTCGATGCCATCACCTTCGCGCTCTATCAATCCATCATCCGAAAATATGAGGGTCATGATTTTTACACCAAAGACAATCTCTATTATCTGGATGGCCAACCCATCACCCACTATGAATTCAGCCACGATTACTGTTTTGCCATGGGCGACAATCGCCACGACAGCAACGATTCGCGGTACTTTGGGTTTGTACCCATGAAGCTGGTGGTTGGCAAAGCCACCGCCACGGTTTATTCACCCAATTCAGAAGACATCCAATAACGATATCACTCCCCCTTTTCGACATGAACAAACTTCTCCTCATCCTGTGCCTGACCACCATCATTGGCTGCACGAACACCCCTCAATCAGGCCTTCCAGCCATTGAATGCAATAACATCCCCGACAGCGGCGTGGTCATCAACAAACTTCAAATCATTGGCCCGTTTGCGGCCGATGACCGTAATCCATTTCTTCAAACCGACAATTTGCAAACATTGGGGGCGAATGAAACAACATTGACAACAGATGACCTGATACGCATTCATCAAACCCTGAAAACCAGCCCCGACACGGCCATCACCAGCCGTTGGGTCGACACGGGGAACTATCCGGTTGATTTCAACAAACTCTTCAACACCTCCAAAGCCGATGATGCCGGCAACGTGTATTGCGCAGCCATCATCACCAGTAAGCGAAAGAAGAAAGCGCGCCTGCACTTTTCATCGACCATGGGTGAGAAAATTTGGCTCAACCAACAATTGATTTGCGATGTTGATTTTTACAAATACATGACCACCTATGAGCAATACATCCCCATTGAACTGAACAAAGGCGAGAACCTGCTGTTGATGAAAATCAACAAAAAGAAAAAAACCGACTGGGACATGTATGCCCGCATTGAAAATGAATCTCCAACAGCCTTCAAACGGCAGGTGAACTTCTTCAGCAACTTCTCGCTGTTCGACACCCGTACGCTAAAATGGACCGATACGCTCTCCATCAAAAAATTCTTCCTTTCGGAAGATGCACACCTGGTGATAACCGACGCACACAACCAACACGTTTTGTCCGACTCCATCACCAGCGGACAACGATGGGCAGCCGACTTATCGCACCTCCCGGATGGCTATTACAAAGCAGCCGTGACCCTGCATTACCATAGTATGGAACATGATTTTTACAAAGGCGATGCCATCGACTCCATCGCCAAAATTATTGCCCAACTGCAATCCATGCCCATGAGCGACAACACCCGAAACCAACTGGACGCATTGGTGTTTCGATATCATCACCTGCAAAAAAACTCATGGTTTGGCGACCATAAATACGTGACCCTTTTCGCCCAATTCAGCCACATCCTCAAGCATGTTCAACAAGGCCGGGATCCCTTTCATCACACCCCGGGATTATTCATCCGGGCGTACCGCTCGCCCATCGACAACAGCCTGCAATACTACATCTTACACGTCCCCCAATGTTATCAAAAAGAAAAACCGCTGCCCCTGATGACCATCATGCCGGTAGCTGTGGGCAACATGCCTTATCTCGAGAGTTTCAGGGTGGCCAACATCAACCTCACCAAACGATTTGAAGCTTTGGCCAATGCACATGAGATGATGGTGGTGGAATTCGGCTCACGACGCACCTCGCACCCCAACCACAACACCATTGAAGAAGTCGAGTGGAACAACATACTCAGGGATATTCAAAAAGATTATCACATCGACACCACCCGACTGTACCTGAGCGGCGCCTGCGTTGGCGGCAACGATGCCCTAAACATGGCAGCCAAATACCCCGGCCAATTTGCAGCCATCGGCACCGTTTCACCTGAAATCAACTTTGCATCCGATGCTGACAATCCCTGGGTGGCACGTCACCAAACCGCTTCGATGCTCGCCAACACGTGCAACACCCCCATCCTCAACATTCATTGCAGTTACGACAGGCATGTACCCGTGACCGTGAGCCGAAACCTCAATACATTGGCACAAAGCCTGAAGCTCAATCTATTTACCTATCGGGAAATCAATTCAGAATACGTGATGTATTATGCGGATGAATATTTTGACGATTTATTCCGTTTCTGCTTATCGAACCGCTCAAACCCCTCCCCTGCCGACATTGACTTCTCCTCACCGCATTCCCTTTACAAGAAAGCATACTGGCTCACCCTCACCGACAGGCATCCCTCAAAATGGGCACACATTCATGCCCAAGTCAACCAGAACACCATCGACATCACCCACGAAAACGTCAATGGCTACACCCTCGACCTTAAACACCTGCCCCATCGCAAGGGTCAACCCATCACCCTCACCGATAACGGCCGGGTTCGCTTTCGGGGCATCCCATCGAGCGACTCCCTACACATCCAAACCAATCCGCTCTCGCAACGACATTCATCCTACATTGCCGGCTCTATACCACTGGCACAGGTGTTATCTTCGCCCTTTATCATCGTGAAAGGGACCACGGGCTCTCCAAAAGACCACCAAACCATCAATGCACTGGCCGACACCCTCAACCAACACTGGCACAACAGATATTTCACCCATTGCCGCATCAAAAACGACTCCGAAATCACCCCCGACGACCTGAAAACATTTCACCTCATCGCGTTAGGAAATCACCAAAGCAATGCCCTCATCAAACGATGCAGCGCACAATTACCCTTGCAAATCACCGAGGACGCCATCACCATCAACGGCCAACGCATCGCCGGGCAACAGCTCAACTTTTACATGGTGTGCCCCAACCCGCTCAACCCACAACGCCACCTGGCCATCATCGGCTACAACAATCCCCTCAATGCCACAACGGGGCGCGAAACCTCTGCCCCATTCGACATCTCGAACTACGGCTGGTACGATTACAAAATCTGGCAAGCCAATGCCCCATTCAATGCGGAGCTGGCGGGGTATTTTGGTGGCATGCGATAAATCAATGTTTTCAACACGACACACAACATCGCCCCAACCATCCCGTTATTATTTTTAGTAATTTAGCCGCAAAGTTCCATCTTAACAAATACAAGCAACACCCGTATGAACCTGTTATTATTTGCCCAGGCCGCTCTGAGCGAAACGGCCACTTTAGCTGATGCCGCCCCCCAACCCGTGAAAGAACTCAACTACCTTGAGCTGGCCATGAAAGGCGGCTGGATCATGGTGCCCCTTTTGCTGCTGTCGATGGCGGCGGTTTACATTTTCGTAGAACGCTTTATGGCACTGCGAAAAGCAGCCAACGAAGATGCCAACTTCATGAATCGAATCAAGGATTATATTCACGACGGTAAAATTGAGTCGGCCGTCAACCTGTGCCAATCGGCCAACACCCCCCTTGCTCGAATGATCGAGAAAGGCATCAGCCGCCTTGGACGCCCGCTAAACGATGTAAACACGGCCATCGAAAACGCCGGAAACCTGGAAATTACCCAACTTGAAAAAGGACTTCCTGTTTTGGCCTCAGTGGCCGGTGGTGCCCCCATGATTGGCTTTTTGGGAACGGTGATCGGGATGATTCAATCGTTCTTTCAAATGAGCAATGCAGGAAACAACATCGAGGTAAGCTCACTGGCCGGTGGCATTTACACCGCACTGGTCACCACCGTGGCCGGTCTCATGGTGGGCATTGTGGCTTATTTTGCCTATAACCTGTTAGTGACCAAAGTCGAAAAAGTGGTTTTCAACCTCGAAGCTCGCACCATGGAATTCATGGACATCCTAAACGAACCAGTGAAATAACTTATGGCCTTCCGTAAACGAAATAAAATCAGTGCCGAATTCAGCATGTCGTCCATGACCGACTTGGTGTTCCTGTTGCTCATCTTCTTCATGCTAACTTCAACCATGGTGCACCCCAACGCCCTCAAGCTGTTGCTGCCCCAAAGCCAAAACCAGACGGCAGCCAAACCGCTGACCACCGTTTCCATCACCAAAGACTTGCGCTATTTCATCGAAACCAAACAGGTCAGCTTCGAAGAGATAGAGCCCTCCCTGCAACAAAAACTTGGTGAAAGTCCCGACATCTACATCTCACTGCACGTGGATGAATCCGTGTCGATGAAAGAAGTGGTGAAGGTGATGAACATCGCCAAAGAAAATAAATACAAACTCATACTTGCCACACGTCCCTGATATGATGCAGCCTGATTACAGAAAATATGGCGCCATTGGTACGATTCTGTTTCACGGGGTCATCCTGCTGTTACTCATTGTTTGGGGCATGACTTCGATCCCTCAGGAAGAAGAAGGTCTGTTGGTAAACTTTGGCGACAGCCCTGCCGGTCAGGGGCTCGAAGAGCCTCAGCAGTCGGAACCCCAAACAGCACCGGAACCGATAGAGGAAGTCACGCCGCCGCCTCCGGCACGCGCCACCCCGCCAACATCACCAACCGTGAAAGAAAGCGTCAACACGCAGGACTTTGAAGAAGCAGCGGCTTTGCGCGAAGAAAAGAAAAAGAAAGCAGAAAAGGAACGTCAGGAAAAAGAGCGTCTGAAACAGGAAGCCATCGAAGCCCAACGCATTAAAGATGCCGAAGCCAAGAAAATTGCTGAAGCGAAGGAGGCAGAACGCAAGAAACAGGCCGAATTGGCTCGACAGGCTGCCGAAGCAAAGAACCGTGTCAACAACGCTTTTGCGGGCAAAGGCACCGGCAGCTCCACTTCCGAGGGTGTGACCTCGGGAAGCGGCAACCAGGGCTCTCTCACCGGCGACCCCAATTCACAAAATCGCACAGGTACCGGTTCGGGCAGCAAAGGCTCGGGTTTCAGTCTTGCAGGACGTTCGCTCGTAGGCACACTACCCAAACCATCATACACCATCCAGGAAGAGGGCATTGTGGTAATTGAGATTTCTGTCGATCGCAACGGCTTGGTGACCAATGCCACTCCCATCCTACGCGGCACTACCACGCAAAACTCTACCCTGTGGCGCGTGGCGACCGAAGCGGCTCGCAAAGCCAAGTTCAACGCCGACCCTAATGCCGCCACCGTACAAAAAGGAACCATCACCTACCATTTCGTTTTGGATTGATACAAAACTTACGACTGAAAGAGTCCGTCATTAACGCAATGAGGCGCAAAGATGCTGTCGTTTCCCATCTGGATGACAGTTGCTTTGCGCCTCATTATTTATCTCAATCGTAAGAGGAATCAGACCTTTAGCATAGAACTCTATCCCTGTACTGATTCAATCACCGCCAATAAAAACCTAAAATCCAAACACATACCCCACCGACATCATCAAATACAAAGATGCCGGATAACTGACCAGTTCATCACGGGTAAAGGGGAAATTAGCCACCCCACTCACCTCAACATCAAAATTTCCCAATGACACTTCCAGCGGAATGATCACCTGAGTGTTCATTAGTCCATATAACTCATCATACACCAACTGACCATCACGAGTCACATTTACCCACTCTTTCCCAACAAATGCAGACACTTCAGGAACCATGAACAGCGCATTTTGCGCACCAAAACCGGCAAGTTTCAATCGAGAATACAAGGCACCATAAAAGCCCAGTTTCTGTTCATCACCAAACAGATAATTCACACCGCCACGAGCGCCAAACCATCCCTTGCGATAGGATAGGCCCACATTGATGTTATTCTGATACAGAGACTCATCAGCCACCACCTCATCGTGATAAAGATAACGGCTATAAGAGAAACGATAAGCAACCCGCTTGGAATCAGAAAAATACCCACCATAGCCAACTGACAACGACGTTGAACTGTATGCAGGAGTAAGGCCATCGTACCAAGCACCGGAGGCACCGGCAAAGAGACCACAAGCGCCATAATAATAGGCGTACCACGATTGATTCATCATACCATCTCCCACTTCGCGGCCGGCATAAAACGTGCGGTTGCTATATGCAGTTCCAAGATAAACAAAATCGTAACGTTCAGCATCCTGCCCATCAAGCAAATCGATGTCATCATAAATCAAATCACTCAAGAGCGAATCCAAACGATCCACCTGCGCATGTAACGTCAAACTAACGAAACACAATGCAATCCACAACAACTTTTTCATCTGTTTTAAAAAGTATTAAGATATGAGTATCAAGACACGAGACAATGAATTTAATTAGTCATGCCCCAATGTGTTTCCGATTGGAATCATGGGTGTTTCAGACGTTTACAATTTAGCCACCTCATCCCCCGCCGAGTTTTCAATACACACAGAGTCATAATAAACGCAGAGGCGCGAAGGCGCTGAGTTGGTTTGAATATGTAGATTGCGTTTAAATATGAAAGCAGATAACTCAGCATTTAATCATCTTCCTCAACTTAACGAACTAAGAACTGACACTGAGTTGCAGTAAGAGAAGATGAGAACCAAAGAGGAGAAGAAACCGCAGTGAAACTCAATAAAAGAAGTCATATAGTAACAACTTGAGAATTCCGATCCATTGATTATTTAAACATTATCTAGCACACCCCCATTGGGATGATGATGGCAGAACTCGCTCTAATTAATCCATCGGGGCAGACTGGACGAACGATTCATCTTCATTCAAAATACAAAACAGTCCGGGCACTGACATTGGCACCCGGACGTTTTCATATGAATCATCTCCTTTACGAGAATTTATTTACCTTGACCGGAACCACCTTGACCGCTGCCCCCTTGGTTGCCACTACCGTCACCGGCACCACCGGAAGCTTTTCCTTTTTCAACGCCCTTGCGGATTTGCTCACGCTGCTGTTCCTGGTTACCGCTACCGCTGTTATCGCGAAGCTGCTCACGTACTTGTGATTTCTGTTGAACTTTAGTCCCATTACCCTCCGAAACACGTTCCTGCACCTGTTCTTTCAACATGCTGCGTTGTTCGTCAGACAATGAATTCATAAAAGCTGCTTTTCGTTCCTCACGATTCATCGTTTGATTTTCGAGAATCTCGATTTGCGCTTCAGAGAGAGAAGCTCTGAATTTCTCACGATTTTGTTCATTCACCATATTTTGAATCATCGAACGATTCTGCGCGTCGCCCTGATTCTGAATCGCCTGACCACTCTTTTGGCCGGCACGTGTCTGAGTTTGAGACTTCAAACCTTCACCATTCTGCTGACGCGTTTGAGTTTGTTCGCCAGCCTGCACCTTGGCTTGTTTTTGAGCTTTCATCGCTTGCTTCTTCTCAGCCCTTGTCTGCTTTTGAGTTTTCACCCCGGCTTTTTCAGCTTCCTGTTTAGCCTCACCGGCTTCAATGCGAGTTTGTTCCTGTGTTTGGGTTTGAGTTTGGGTTTGAACCTCCTGACCGAATAAAACGGCACTCATTAACATCATTCCCGCTGCAATTTGAAATTTCACTGTTTTCATGGCTTAAAATTTTATTGTTTAACAATCATCTCTTTTGTTGTTTTAACTATATTCCGAAGATCTTTAAAGATACCCTACCATTTTTGTAAGAACAATCATCATTTAACATTCTCCCCTCTGAGCCGTCATTCTCGATAGTTCTTGTTTGATAATAATACCGCACAACATGAAATAGCCCCTACCTGAATTTGACTTTTTAACATTCCGTCATCGCCCCTTCTGATTATTGTCGGCTCCCTGACGTTGTTGAGACCTGCCCTGCTTATCGTCACTAACTGACTTTTTGGTATCTTCGGCGGCACCTTGTCGAACCTGTTCTTTCACCTGCTCTCGGGTCGATTCGCGCACGGGAGTGGCAACTTCCGAACGTTTAGGTTCCGATAAAGATTCACGCTGTCGTTCCCGGTTCTGTTGCTCTAAAAGTTCACGCTGAGCGGGACTCAACGACTCAAGAAAAGCCTTGCGCCGTTGCTCACGACTTTGGGTCGCATCCTCCAATAACTTAACCTGCTCGGGACGAAGAGATGCTTTAAAGGCATCCTCACTTTTTGCGGATGGAGATTTCACCGGAGCCTCCTCCACTTGAGGCGCGTTGTCGTTGGGTTTATTCGATGCATCCTCCATCAACTGATTCATCAACCGTTCATCCATCGGCGCATTGGATGCGGGTGAAATCTCCTTAGTCCCTTCGGGCTCAGGAGTTATGACCTCACGCACCATACGATTGTTTTCTTGTTGAGGCGTCAGTGGTACAAAATCAGATTGCTTTTGTGTGGGAATAATAACAGGAGTTTCCACAACCTGCGATGCATCATCAATCTCATTTTCTTGAATAGGTCAATGCCAAATTCATTCGTTTCTCAACCGCCTTCACACTCAATTGAAGACGCTGGGCTATTTCATGGTATTTGAGTCCATCCATGCGCGAGAGCAAAAAGACAGTCCGCTGATGATCATTCATCTCCTTCAATGCTTTTTCGTATCGTGCCGACATTTCGGCCTGCTCATGAGCCGATTCAGGCGTGAGATGATCAGGCTCATACACCAGTTGATTCACATAACTGCGCTCAACCTGTTGCCGCCGATAACGACTCACAAACAGATCTCCGGCCATCTTATACAACAAACTCGCCTCCCGTCCCGGTTCCAAAGCCATTTGCTTTTCCCAAACACGCAAAAAAACATCCTGCGCCAAATCGGTAGCCCCTTCTTCATCGGCTCCCCGATAAAAAAGATAGCGACGGATGGCATCAAAATACCTGTCATACAAACTCTTAAACTCTTGCTTTGTCACAATTATGTATCTGATAAAATTCCATCCTCACAATTTATCTATCTATCCGCTCGAAATCAACCTTACCCTACCGATAGCGACAAAAAAAATCAACACACAACCCAACACACTGACTGACTACGCAATACAAAACACAACTCACCTCAATTCAAGAAACTAAAAAAGGGAAGCATTTGCTTCCCTTCCCGAATGACATTTCATAACCAATTAAATAGCCCTGGTCGCTTCAACATCCGACCAATTTTCGTTTCGCTTGATACGCGTCACCTGCATCTCACTGATGCAAAACAAACGTGCAATAACAGTTTGTTTGACGCCTTTTTCAAGCAGTCCTTTGAGAACACTCACATCCTCGGGACGTAATTTGGAACTGGTCACCATTTTACCGGCCTTTCGACGAGCATCTTGTAAAGCCAGATGCATCCGTCGGTAACTGTCCTCACGGGTTGCCCACTGGAGGTTCGACACATGGTTGTTTTGCTTGTTCCAATCCAAGTGAATAACCACGGTTTCATCCTCACTGGTACGCGGGATAAAGTACTCAGCCGTTAATTTATGCACCAAAAAAGAACGTTTTTTGCCATCGACACGCACACTGATGTTGTAAAAACCCTTGATTTTACCGAGTTTAACCAATCGACCGCGACGCTTGTCATAACAAAAACTCCTCACTCGCCCATAATTACTGATTTCGTACTTTTTGTCGGTAAAGGTGAGTTCCTTCCACTCTTCGTCTTCGATTTTTTTGAGTTTTCGCTTTGTAGGATTCATTTAGGTTGGGTTTAGGGTTACACATTCATTCGTTTAATTGAAATAACGGTTTGCTGAATGGTTCAGCAAAAGTAAAGTTATAATTTTTTAGGAGCCATACTACGATTTCCCATGAAAAGTTAAAGTTAGTTAATGAAAAAAGTCATTTCGCGACAATACGCACAGCAATACAAAAACATCTATGACTTTGTTTATCTACATCTTAACTCGCCATCCACCATACAACACCAAAAAGGCTAACGACCACAACTGGTCGCAAAAAATACAATTCGTAACAACTCCGACAAAGAAGTACAACCATTCGAACAAACTCATCATTTTATATATTTGCAACAAACAACCTCCAAAAGATGAATTTAGGAATCGACGAGCTGGACTTAAACCGCTTCATTGTGGTCGGTGACAGAGTTTTAATCAAACCAAAAACCCTTCAAAACAAAACCAAGGCCGGGCTTTACCTTCCTCCCACGGTAACCGAAAAAGAAAACCTGTGCAGCGGCTATATCATCAAAACAGGGCCGGGATACCCCATTCCGGCGATTATAGAATCGGATGAACCTTGGAAAGATAAACGCGAAGAAGTAAAATACGTCCCCCTACAGGCACACGAGGGTGATTTGGCAGTATTTATGCAGTCGGCAGCCTTTGAAATACAATATAAAAACGAAAAATACTTCATCCTCCCTCAATCATCCATCTTGTTGCTCATTCGCGACGAAGGACTATTCGAATAATGGCGCATCAGAAGCTCATGCCGGCTTGTCGTCTCAACAGTAAATTCTCAACCACCAAAGCATCTATAAAAGCAGGGCAATGGTAACGGTAGTGAAACAATGCCAATGGCGCCAGTCGTTGCAGCAAAGGATGGGCATACACCGACAAAAATCCGGCTGTAAACCAGTAATCTCTCCGCCCGGGACGCCCAGGAACAGTCATGATACCTGCAGGATCCAACCCTAACAACAAACGGGCGTTATCGAGCAACAAGTCGTCCATCGTGCCAGACGAACAAGAGGCCTGGAGCACTTGAGCGCGGAGTTGTTGCATGGCATCAGCTTCAAAAAAAAAGGGCACCAAGGCAGCTAAACGACTCAAATGATAATAGATAAGCGCTGCACGCGGATATTCGGGCGAAAGACGAAAAGCATCACAAACAATCTTACCCGAACCAACCACCAGGTGCAAAAGCTCACGAGTCGCGGCATCGTGTTGATTGAGCGCCACGCCCGACTTCCAAAATAGAAACATCAAATTGGTCAACACGCAAACGTCCATCTCGATAGGCATTTTTTCGCCCAACCAGGTACTGTAAAATGGCATGTGACGATAAGCCTCACAACCATTCCGAAGACACAAACGCACCGTGTTGGCATGACGAGGCAACAAGTCGTGGAACTGCTGAACAGTAGCAGTGTCGGTGCCGTCTGTGAGCATCACCATGGCAGTCGAATCGACATCATCGGGCAAGTCGAAAAAACGGAACCGATGCAGCAACCTCCCCCCGGGGAACCACTCCCGTGGCCGACGCGACCAAAAATTAACCGAAGGCCGACTCACATTCCAAAACCGGCCATAGTGCGCATTGGCCTCACGAATAATGCCTTCAGCGCATGCACGTTCGTCACCATCCATGATTTGCAGATGTGATTTCAGCACAAATGCCACAGCCGATGAGAAAAATAACGTCCGCTCACTCCGCGTCCAGCCCATCAAGCCATGCGAACGCCATCCGGGAATCATCCCGGGTTGCTCAGATGATTGCTGAGCAATGGCCATGTGCTGAAGAATATCAATAACGGTGCAATGCATGATGAATAATTGTGCCGGGTAAAGATATTCACTCAAATCGACCATTCATCACGCCATGTTAGATTCTTTACACCCATGCCATCAATTTGAATTTTCACCCAAAACATTCTGCTATATTTGGCAACCAACCAGCCCGGCTTGTTGTTATGAGAGAAGATAGCATCAAAGCCACCCACAAAGAATTTATATACTAAAATAAATCATACAGTTCATTTACATGAAACTCCTCCTCACAACCCTATTGCTGCTAAGCTTATCACTTCCATCATGGGCACAGGGCAACACGATAAGTGGAGTGGTGCGCGACAAACTCACCAACCAGCCCCTCCCGTTTGTCAACATCATTGTGTCGGGCACCACCACGGGCACCACCACCGACCTGGACGGCACTTTCACCATTGGCAACATCACCACCGAATTTGCCCAACTGCAACTCTCGAGCCTGGGTTATGCCCCCCTGATGACCGAGGTGATCTACCTGTCGCGCATTCGCCCCGTGCAGGTGAACCTTGAAATGGAACCCTTTGCCGAAACACTTACGGAAGTGAAAGTTTCGGCACAAACCTTTGTTCTACGCCCCGAAAGCCCCGTGTCGCTCCAAAACATCGGGGTTGACTTAATTGAAAAAAGCGCAGGTGCCAACCGCGACATATCAAAAGTGTTACAGTCGCTGCCCGGCGTGGGTACCACCTCTTCGTTTCGCAACGACCTGATTGTGCGCGGGGGCGGTCCGAGTGAAAACCGTTTTTACCTCGACGGGATTGAGATCCCGGCTCTCAATCACTTTTCGACACAAGGTGCTTCCGGAGGCCCGGTAGGACTGCTCAACGTCGATTTTGTGCGGGAAGTCGATTTTTACTCCGGGGCATTTCCCGCCAATAGGGGAAACGCCCTCAGCTCGGTATTTGAATTTAAGCAAATTGATGGCAATAAAGATCGTACAGCCATGAAAGCCGCCGTAGGTGCGTCGGAAGTATCGCTTTCGGTCAACACCCCCGTGGGCAACAAAACCACCCTCATTGCCAGCGCACGCCGCTCATACCTTCAGCTGCTTTTCAAGCTCATTGACCAGCCATTCTTGCCGACATTCAACGACTTCTCGTTCAAAACCAAAACACGATTTGACGACAAAAACGAGCTGACCATTTTGGGCATTGGCGCCATCGACCAATTTAAACTCAACCCATCACCCAACCCCAGCGAAGAAAAGGCCTACACGCTCAGTTACCTGCCTGCATACGAACAGTGGAACTATGCAACAGGGCTAAGCTACAAGCACTTTTTCAGCCACAGTTACCTTACCATTGTGGCCAGTCGCAACAAGCTCAACAACACCTCATTTAAATATCGTGACAATATCGAAACGGCCGAAAACCTGTTATACGATTACGTTTCCAATGAAACCGAACACAAACTCAGAGCAGAACTCTCGGCTCGCCCCATGAACTATACCATCAATGTCGGAATGGGTGCAGAGCAAGCCTTGTACGACAACCGTACCTTCGCACTCCTTTACAACCAGCAAGGACTCACCCAACGCCTCTACCAATCCGACTTGGAAGTGCTTAAATGGAGCGCCTTTGGCAACGTGTCGCACCCTTACTTCGACCAGCGACTCACCCTGTCAATGGGGGTACGCATGGACGCCAACAACTACAACGCCCACATGCGCAACCCCATCAACCAATTGAGTCCACGCCTTTCAGCATCTTTGAGAGTGGCTCCCATGCTATGGTTCAATACCGCCGTGGGTCGCTATTTTCAACTCCCGGCTTACACCACCCTGGGATTCAGAAATAACAACGGGGTGCTGGTGAACAACCTCAATGGCATCACTTACATTCAAAACGACCAACTGGTGGCCGGCTTTGAACTCCGCCCCAACGAATACACCAAATTCAGCATCGAAGCGTTCATCAAAAAATATGACAATTACCCCTTTTCGGTGACCGACTCGGTGAGTCTGGCCAGCAAAGGAAACGACTTCGGAGCCTTTGGCGATGAAGAAGTCACCCCCACTTCGCACGGGCAAACGCATGGTTTCGAAATCATGGCTCGGCAGCGTTCGCCTCGCGGATATTCATACCTGTTTTCGTACACTTACGTCATCAGCGAGTTCTCGAACTACAAAGGCGAACTGGTGCCCTCGTCATGGGACAGCAAACACCTGCTCACCCTCACGCTCAACAAAACCTTCAAACGCAACTGGAGCGTGGGTGCCAAATGGCGTTTTGTGGGCGGATTACCCTATACACCCTACGACTTTGAACGTTCTCAAATGGTAGAAGCCTGGGATGCCAAAGGAAAAGAATACCTCGACTATTCGCAGTTTAATGGTCGAAGAGCACAAGCTTACCAACAACTCGATCTGAGAATAGACAAAACATACACCTTTAAAGGATGGTCATTGGGTCTCTATATGGACATACAAAACGCTTATAATTTCAAACTCAACAGTCCACTCAAACTGGTTCAGCAGAAAGATGCCAATGGAAATCCCATCATCCTGAACCCCGAAGCAGAAAAAAGCCAACAAAAATATGCGCTCAAAACCCTGCAAACCACTTCGGGAACTCTGCTTCCATCGGTGGGGCTGATTGTTGAATTCTAAACAAATCATCCCAATAATAACAAACCACACAAAAAATACAATGACAAACCGCATCACACAACTATTCAACATTCAATATCCCATCATTCAAGGCGGGATGGTATGGTGCAGTGGCTGGAAACTGGCCTCTGCCGTGAGCAACCATGGCGGCCTCGGGCTCTTGGGTGCCGGCTCGATGTACCCCGAAGTCCTGAAGGAGCACATTGCAAAAATGAAACAGGCCACCGACAAACCCTGGGGCATCAACGTGCCCATGCTCTATCCCGATTTGGACAGCATCATCGACCTGATTATTGATCAAGGCGTGAAAATCGTATTTACCTCAGCCGGCAACCCGGCCAAATATACGGCTCGTCTCAAATCGCATGGCATTACCGTGGCACATGTGGTGGCTAACACCAAGTTTGCCCGCAAATGCGAAGATGCCGGCGTGGATGCCATTGTGGCCGAAGGTTTTGAAGCCGGCGGACACAACGGCCGAGAGGAAACCACCACCCTCACCCTCATCCCGTCGATCCGACAAAGCACTTCGCTACCTCTTATTGCAGCCGGAGGCATTGGCACCGGAGCCGGCATGATGGCAGCATTGACGTTGGGTGCTGATGGCGTGCAAATTGGTTCTCGCTTTGCGGCAGCTGCCGAATCTTCGGCACACGACAACTTCAAGCAACTTGTCACCACCCTGAACGAAGGAGACACCATGCTGTCACTTAAAAAATTGGCGCCGGTACGTCTTATCAAAAACGATTTTTTCAACCGTGTAGCTCAAGCCGAAGCCCAAGGTGCATCGGCCGATGAACTCAAAGAAATACTGGGTCGGGGGCGTGCAAAAAAAGGCATCTTTGAAGGCGACCTGACAGAAGGAGAACTGGAAATTGGCCAAATTGCCTCACTCATCCAAACTGTTGAACCCGTCAGCCAAATTATGACAGACATTATATCGGAATATCGACGCTTGCGCCAAAATATCATCCATGCCCCCGCTTTCAACATTTAAGAAAGACATCCAATGATGCATCCATGAGCTTTGAGGCGTGTTTTTCATTCGCCCGGGGAGAAAATGATTCGCTTAACGACTCGAGCGATTGAATAATTTGATAATTTCGTGCGGTTTAACATCATTCAATGAAGAACTTTTCAGAACAAGAAGAAGAGAAGTATGTCCGCGAACGCATGGACGAATTGGTGCGCTCATGCCCACGCAACCTCGACGAACAAAGCACCCGCCTCATATACAAGGCCTTTGAAGTGGCTTATCAGGCACACAAAGGCATCCGCCGCAAATCGGGTGAACCCTACATTTTGCATCCCATTGAAGTGGCGCGCATTGTCTCCGAAGAAATCGGGCTGGGCTCCAAAGGCATATCGGCTGCTTTGCTACACGATGTGGTAGAGGACACCGAATACACCGTAGAGGACATGAAAAACCTCTTCGGAGAAAAGATCGCATCCATTGTTGATGGTCTCACCAAGCTGTCCGACATTCTGGACAAAAACAAATCGCAACAGGTCGAAAACTTCCGAAAACTCCTGCTCTCGATGGTTGAGGACATCCGTGTGATCCTCATCAAACTGGCCGACCGCTTGCACAACATGCGCACACTCGATTCGATGGCCGAAAACAAACGCCTGAAAATTGCAGCTGAAACGCTTTACTTTTACGCCCCGCTGGCGCACCGACTGGGGCTCTATGCCATTAAAACAGAACTGGAAGATTTAAGTCTCAAATACGAGCATCCCAAAATCTATAACGACCTGTACGAAAAGGTCAAGAAAAACGAGACAGCTCACCTGCATCTCATCGACCAAATATCACAGCCCCTTGCTCAAAAATTAACCGAACAGGGCTACAACTTCGACATTAAAGGGCGCCCAAAATCCATCTTCTCCATCTGGACCAAGATGCAAAAAAAGAACATCCCCTTTGAGGAGGTTTACGACATGCTGGCCATTCGTATCGTCTTTAAGCCACAGCCGGGCATTCCCGAAAAGGCACAATGCTGGGCCATCTACTCACTGGTGACCGACATTTATAAACCCAAACCCGACCGCCTGCGCGACTGGGTGAGCACCCCAAAAGTCAACGGCTACGAAGCGCTGCACGTTACCGTGATGGGGCCGCAGGGAAAGTGGGTGGAAGTACAAATCCGCTCCGAACGCATGGATGAGATTGCCGAACGCGGGTTTGCTTCCCACTGGAAATATAAAGGACAGCAAGACGGCGAGTCAGAACTGGACAACTGGCTTAAACGCATTCGCGAGATACTTGAGAATCCCGAAAACGATTCACTGGAATTTCTCGATGACTTTAAGCTCAACCTCTTCTCGTCCGAGATGATGATATTTACCCCCAAAGGCGATGCCAAGGTCATGCCTGTTGGGGCTACGGCGTTGGATTTTGCCTTCGAAATCCACTCCAACATCGGTTACAAATGCATCGGAGCAAAAGTCAACTACAAACTGGTGCCTCTGAGCCACGAACTCAAGAGCGGTGACCAGGTTGAAATCATCACCTCCGAAAAACAAACCCCTAAATACGATTGGCTCAACTTTGTCACCACAGCCAAGGCCAAGACAAAAATCAAAGAGATATTTAAAAAAGAGCGCAAAGGCGTCATTACCAAAGGGGAGCACATGCTTGAAACCGAGCTAAACAAAACAAAGCTCACCACCAACGCCCGCATTCTGAAAAAAATTCTCGAGCACCACCACATTGGCACCAAAGACGAGCTATACTATCGTATCGGCACAGAAACCATCACACTCGAAAACCTCAATAAAATACTCAGCAGCAAATCGTCCAATAAATGGGTGAAATACTGGCGCCTCTCGTTTGGATTCAACGAGTCGAACAAGAAAACCGACGATATCCCACAGGAAACAGAAAAACCCAAACTCAGCCACATGGTGCTCACCGACGAAAGCGACCCGGAACGATACACCATCGCCACCTGTTGCAACCCAATCCCCGGCGACGATGTGGTGGGCTACATGGACGACCAAAACAAAATGATTCTCCACAGCCGAAAATGTCCCAATGCCCTTAAGCTCATGTCGAGTGAAGGACAACGCATTGTGTCGGCACAGTGGGAGTCGCACAAGATACTCTCCTATTTGGCCATCATTAACATCACGGGCATCGACCAAATTGGCGTGGTGAGTAAAATCACCAAAATTATCTCCGAAGATCAAAACGTCAACATGCGATCACTCAACTTTGAGAGCCACGATGGTATTTTCGAAGGAATCATCTACCTATACATCCACAATACCGAAGACCTCAACAACATCATTCGCAACATTCAAAAAATCAAAGGAATATACAACGTCACCCGTCAGGAACGCATGAAAAACAGTTAACTTGAGATCTCACGCCCACCGCCCCTGATTCGCTCAAAAAGTTAATATATATTGAATCTAAACAAGCCTGCTATTTTTATTCGATTTTAATTAACTTTATCACCAATTTGAAAACCAGTTCGCCATGAGCAAAGAGATCAATAAGGAGACTGTCAAACAAATATTTACCGACTACCTCCAAAAAAACGGCCATCGCAAAACACCCGAACGGTACGCGATTCTCGACGAGATATATTCTCGTGACGGTCACTTTGACATTGAATCGTTGTACATATTCATGAAAAACAAAAACTACCGCGTTAGTCGTGCCACGCTTTACAACACCATTGACTTGCTACTCGACTGCAAACTGGTAATCAAACACCAATTTGGCAAAAACATTGCCCAATTTGAAAAAGCGTTTGAATCGAAACAACACGACCACCTCATTTGCACCCAATGCGGCAGCGTGACCGAGTTCTGCGACCCGAGCATACAGGTGGTTCTCAACAATGCTTCGGGAATCATGCATTTTAATGTCACGCAACATTCACTTTACATTTACGGCATTTGTAAAAAATGCCAGGAAAAAAAGGGATAAAACCGACCTAATACCCTACAAAAGCAATGCACATCTCTACTTTAGGCAATCGGCCTATTTAAACTCATTCAAAAATCCAATATTTTAAAAATTAGCCCGTCAATGGGCATGAAATAAAGATTAAAAAAACGTATTTTTACCAGTCGAAACTCGGAACCCTAATGGGGCTTCCGATTTTTTAATGTTTAGAAGTACCATATCGCAAAGCATATTCAAACAAACAACAGATTTACTGAATATTGCACAAATAAATCAATGAAAACGCATTCCAACATTTTGAAAAAAATAATGGAATGACAGGTCAAAGAAGAGACCAAAACAGAAAAACTTGTGCGAGAACGGAACGAATAAACGATTGTTAAACAGATGAAACAACAAAACAAACACAATGAAAGTTGATGTACTATTGGGGCTCCAGTGGGGCGATGAAGGCAAAGGTAAAGTCGTTGACGTACTCACCCCTCATTACGATATTATCACCCGCTTTCAAGGTGGTCCCAATGCCGGACACACTCTTGAATTTAACAATGTGAAACACGTCTTGCGCAGCATCCCATCCGGCATTTTTCACGAAGATAAAATCAACGTCATTGGAAACGGCGTGGTGCTCGACCCCATCACTTTCAAAGAGGAAATTGATGCCCTCCAAAACAAAGGCTACGACCTACGTCAACGCCTGCTCATCTCTAAAAAAGCACACTTGATTTTGCCCACGCACCGCATCCTCGATGCCGCGTCGGAAGCAGCAAAAGGAGCCACCAAAATCGGCTCAACCCTCAAAGGCATTGGCCCCACTTACATGGACAAAACCGGCCGTAATGGCGTGCGCGTGGGGGATATTCTTCACAACTTTGATGAAAAATACAAGGCGCTCAAAGAAAAACACCTCAAAATGTTGTCGATGTACAACTTTGAGTTCAACATCGAAGAGTTTGAAAAAGGGTTCATGGAAGGCATCGAAACCATTCGGAGCTTCCAACTCATAGACAGCGAAAATAAACTCAACAACCTACGCAAAACGGGTAAAAAAATATTGGCCGAAGGAGCACAAGGCACGTTGCTCGATATTGACTTCGGCTCTTACCCGTTTGTCACCTCATCAAACACGGTGTGTGCCGGCGCTTGCATCGGCATGGGAATCGCACCCACCAATATTGGCGAAGTATTTGGCATTTTCAAGGCTTATTGCACCCGCGTGGGTAGCGGCCCCTTTCCCACAGAACTCGACAACGAAGTGGGTGAAGCCATCCGAACCGTGGGACATGAATTTGGCGCCGTTACCGGACGGACCCGTCGCTGCGGCTGGCTCGACCTGGTTGCCCTCAAATATGCCGTTACCATCAACGGTGTCACACAACTCATTATGACCAAAGCCGATGTATTGAGTCAATTTGAGAACATCAAAATTTGTACCGCATACAAAATTAATGGAGAAATCACCAACGAATTCCCATACGAATTGCCCGAAAATCTGGAACCCGTTTATATGGACTTACCAGGATGGCATTGCGACCTCACGGGCTTAAAGTCGGAAGATGAATTCCCCGAAGAACTTAATAATTACATCGACTTTTTGGAAGAACAACTCGAGGTTCCCATCACCATTGTTTCAGTGGGTCCCGATCGTGATCAAACCATTGTACGCGAATTATTGAACTAATACACATCGCTCAACGATTAAAAAGGTGCCCATTTTTCATTGGGCATCTTTTTTTTGCAAACCAAACAACATCAATGACCGTCTAAACCGCATTAAGTGCCTATCCACTTACTTTCAACGACAAGACAACAGGCTACACTCCTCTCAATTAACACGTTTTAACTTCATTTCATATCCATTCATTGAATAATTCAAGATATTTGCAATGTAGATTTTTTTCATAGATTTGGATTTGGTTAACAAAAGCTGATTAAGGGAAAGGGCAGAGAAATCTGCCCTTTTTCTTTTTATCCACAACAATAGATTCAATTTTAATGACATCTATTGCATGATCTCAGAGCATTCTCATTAAACTCCATATAAAATAACACATCCCATTTTAAGAGATGACCATATTTGGTTTTTGATAAACAATCAAACATGACACAAGCAAACCCCATCATAAGTTATCCTCCTCATTATTTGGAACGACACAATGGAAACATATTGCTTCGCATCACCAGACGATAGGTTCAACAGATAAAGCCCCCCAAAAAAAACAGCTGACACAGCATTGATTTCAAATCGTCGTTTACAATTTCTTGCATTCAACTCAGCACTTGTTCCCATCAGCCATTATTGAAAATCAAGACTCCACCCCACCTCTAAAACAGATAGACGTTCCATCAACGTTCTTTTATAATGTTTTAACAGCGATTAAAACTTCTTCACCAAGAAAACAACCATCTTTGTAATGTAGATTTTTTTCATAGATTTGGATTTGGTTAACAAAGCTGATTAAGGGGAAAGGGCAGAGAAATCTGCCCTTTTTTTTATGCACTGACCTAACCGGATGCTTTTTAACCCACTTTGCAGCTATCCCAAAGCCATCGCCTGTATTTCAATGAATTGTTCATTTTCAAGTTCCGATTTGTGTACTACA
>NZ_QKZK01000027.1:0-18278 GCF_003254275.1 Breznakibacter xylanolyticus
ATGCTTATGCCCCTTCAGGGCTTGAGTCAGTTTTTTACATTTAAACAGGGCTTTGCCCTGCTCTATTGCTGGCGCCCCTTTGGGGCTTAATTAAACGACGTTTAGTGACATTACATTATCAGGGATTTCATTTCATGTGCTTCATCACAACATTTGGGTATGGCCAGAAAGGGAAACGGATCCCCTAAATGCTACCTATATTGGGCTCCGATAGGGCCTTTGATAGCATTGCTCGCGTAAAAAATGACATCAGAGGGTATGACCTATTTTTACATTGCCCTTTTAGCTTTAACTTATCGCACCAACAGTGAGTGATCGGCAAGTTCCTTGACTGACCTGAAAGCCATCACAGTACCTTTCAGTTTCTTAACGAAACGACATCGGAACCGGAATTGAAAATCGACGAAGTCAAAGGGGGGATGCTTATGTCCCTTCAGGGCTTGAGTCAGTTTTTACGTTTAAACAGGGCTTTGCCCTGCTCTATTGCTGGCGCCCCTTTGGGGGACATTTGATTCTAATCTGTCAAAGTAGAATTAATCCTACTGGTTGAAATTTCCTCCACATTTTTTATCGAAAAAAAGAGGTTAAAAAACGAACGGGATGCTCCGAAATGGATTAAATTTGGAGTAAATGCAAATGAATCATGGGTGCCTATTATTCGCCTGCTTTGGTTGAAGGAATCGTGTATCACGAAGAGAAAGTCATCAGCGAGAATGACCTGGATACATATTGGGGGATTGGCAAGCTCAACGTGATGGCCACTCCGGTATTGATTGCGTTCATGGAGCAAAGCGTTATAAAAATGATCTCACCCTATATAAATCCTGAATATGAAACCATTTGTTTTGAGATGAATGTAAAACATCTTCAGGCAGTTGAGAAAAATGAAACCATCATTTGCAACGTTCACCTCAAATACATTGATGAGGAAAAATTATTTTTTGATGTGGTGGTTCTCAATTGTCAATCGGAAAAAATTGGGATTGGAGCTCAGGAGCGCATCATCGTGCAACGGTAGTCAATCCCAATCAGTTTGATTGATTTGATTGAGCATCAAAACTTTTAGGGGTTTGTGATGTGATTCAAAATAACTCTTTAAAATTGGTTTTACTAGCTGAGGGAATTTACTCAATTGAACATGTTCACGAAATTCTTCGGGTCGATGAATCGTCTCATCTACCCCTATATATCCCCAACCAATTTCGTGAGTAGCACCGATGAACACCAGAGAGAATTCGTCACGGGTGCGCCCTTTGTCAATGATGACACGGTGAATGTATTTTAAGTCGAGCTCGGCCAATAGTTTATTGACTCTGATGTTGTAATGTTCCGAGGATTCGCTCCCGACACAAGCGCCGTTGCATTGCCCCAATGGCACAAGCGAACACCCCCCTCTCCCCTCTTCGAGACCACACATTTTAGAGCACAGATGATGGCTATCAACCCAACGCCAGAGGGCTTGTTGCGCATCGTTTAATGAGCTGAAACAAACCGAGGCATCCTCTTTTTTATTTCTCTTGCCTATCATCAGGCGGCAATACCCATTTTGATCAGTATAAGAAATAAGAGCGAAAGCCCCAGATGGTTTACGCGCCTGATGGTTAAAGCGAGGTTTAAGATCGGCGATGCTACATGCAGCCATCATTGAAGCAATCAGCGCCGAACCGGAGCGTTCCCACTCGATGTGAACAATCAGAGCGAGCATTTTTTTTGCCCGCATCGATTTGGTATGAGATAGATAATTGAGCACCTGTGTGCGGATATTTGAGCCATGCCCCACATAGAGAAGATTGTCATCCTGATCGCGACAATAAAATAGACCCGGGCAGGCCGGGATATCTTTTAAGATGGATAAATCGAGATTGGGATGATACAGGGAACGGTCGAATCGATGATAGGGATGATCGGGACTGATGGAACCATGGTTGCGTTCCAACAATAATTTAAAGAGGCTCACCGTTGCAAAAGCATCCCCCCCGGCACGATGGCGGCCGTTGATGGAAATTCCCAGGTCACGGCACAAATTGCCCAGGCTATATGATGCATGGCCTGGCAAAAGAGCTCTGGCAAGACGCACAGAGCATATTTGAGGCAGGTTAAAATCATACCCCAAAGCGGCAAATTCAGTCTGAAAACAGGCATAATCAAATGCGGCATTGTGAGCCACAAAGATCGTGTCGCGAGTCATTTCGACAATGCGTGCTGCCACTTCGTAAAACCGAGGGGCATCGGCGACCATCTCGTTGCTGATGCCGGTGAGGCGAGTAATGAATTCGGGGATGTCGGTTTCAGGATTGATAAGAGTTACCAATTCATCGACAACCGCATGACCGTCAAATTTATAAATGGCCACCTCGGTGATTTTCGAGCCTTGGGGATTGCCCCCTGTGGTTTCAACATCGACAATACAATACATCATCCGACAATTTTCGATTCAATTGAAGATCGTTTTTTTAGACGAAAAACGAGACGGTGACGCTTGAACAAGAAAATGTATTTAAGAAAAAACAAACATCATCACCATTTGCCAACCTCACATAACAACTTTGAATGGGCTTGTAAAAATAGCTTTTTAATGCGAAATAAGGGTTGGGAATTTCATTCATACCCCTTAAGAGTGGATACTTAAATCATCTCAAGAAAATATTTTTCGGCTCTGGTATAACTCACCGTTTCTTAGTTGATGTTTGTAATTTTCCCGTAGGGAAAAAAGATCGGTAGCAAGTCACCGGTTTATTGGTTCTTTTGCCCCGAATGGGGCAAAGACAAAACGATATACCTTTTCGTTTCTACCGAGCTTTCCTGCCTACGGCAGGAGAATTATAAAATCCTCTTTCATTTCACGCTTCATCAAATTCGGGGATATACGTTGATATTCTTGATACTTAAATGCATTATTCAACACTTAATTCACATTTTATCCAATAATCTGATTGCAATTATGATCATGGTTTTGTATCGATAGCAGGATTGCATTGCAGCACCAACATATTTTTTACATTTTTGCAAGTCAGATATCCATGGGGTTTACGGACACTCGCCCAACCAATGACATTCAAACACACCATCATGTTAAGAGAGAAAATACTTCAAAGAAAAAACGGTTTATTGTTTTACGGATTGACCCCCCCAAAGCTTCACACAGAGTCGGAACGCTTATCGGCCATTGCCCAAAAACAGATGGAACGCTTGTCGGGCATCGCCATTGATGGATTGATTTTGTATGACATTCAAGACGAAACGGCCAGAATAGACACCCCCCGACCCTTTCCTTATATGCCCACGTTGCCTCCCGAGACATACAGTGAACAATACCTGGGTGCCCTTGATGTGCCCAAGATTATCTATAAAAGTGTGGGCAAGTACAGCCCCGAAGAATTTCGTCAATGGCTCATGAATCACGAAGCGAATATTGATTGTACTGTCTTTGTGGGTAGTCCTTCGCAGAGTCATCAACCGGCACTGCCCTTGAGCGAAGCCTATCGAATTCGTCAGCAACTGAGATCATCCATGGTGCTTGGAGGCGTCGCTATTCCGGAGCGTCACGTCACAAAGCAAGATGAACATCAGCGGATGTTCGATAAGATAGACAACGGGTGTTCCTTTTTTGTGACCCAATGTGTTTACAACCTCGACAATGCCAAAAATGTCCTCTCGGAGTATTATTATGCCTGTCGGGACAAGCAACAGTTGCCGGTTCCGGTCGTATTTACGCTCACGCCGTGCGGATCGCTCAAAACACTTGACTTTATGAAATGGCTGGGGATTGAAATCCCGGTATGGCTCAACAATGAGTTGAAACATTCGGAGGACATTTTGAAAAACTCGATTGATGCCTGCCGTAAAATTGCCATAGAACTCATGGAATTCAGTGCGCCTAAAGGCATCCCCATAGGATTTAATATTGAAAGCGTGGCGGTGCGAAAGGACGAAATTGAAGCATCCATTGAGTTGTTAAAGGATTTACGACGGTTGATGTAATAAGACCCAAGGATCATTTGCTTCGGCTTTACCCATTATTTATTGATGACATGAAACCCCTATTTCTCATTATGTTTGCCCTCGGCCTGATATGGTCAGGCATTTGTCCTCACGATTATTTCACGTGGTTTCTGGAAGTGCTTCCTGCGATGATTGGGCTTATTGTATTGGTGGCCACCTATCGTCAATTTCAATTTACCAATTTGGTCTATGGCATGATCTTGATACATTGCTGGATTCTATTCATTGGGGGGCACTACACTTATGCTGAAGTGCCTCTGTTTGACCATCTACGCGATTGGCTTCACCAGAGCCGCAACAACTATGATAAGGTGGGGCACTTTGCCCAGGGATTTGTTCCGGCTTTTATTGTGCACGAGCTGTTTGTGCGCAAGCACATTGTCAGAACTACGAGCTGGTTGTTGTTTTTAATCATGACGGTTTGCATGGCCATCAGCGTGACCTATGAGTTTATTGAATGGGGTGTTGCCCTCGCGACAGGCGAAGCCGCTGATGCCTTCCTTGGGTCGCAGGGATATGTCTGGGATACGCAATCGGATATGATGTGGGCTACAATGGGAGCAATTTGTATGATTCTATTGTTTAGACGTTGGCACCAGAGAGCGATCCACAAGATGATGCAGGCTCAAGAATAAAAGTATTGAAGCAGGCATTTTGTAAATCATCTTAAAGCCTCAACGGGACGGAATCCCTCAGTACAGGGCATAGCCCTGTGTACAAGGCAAACAGGAACCTCCCAATGCCCCAACGGGGCAAAATCAATCACTGCCTGTTTGGTTAAGTGCTGCGTCCAACAACGCTTTCGCCCCTTTGTGGTTTGTTGTTTACCTCTCATTTCCCGGGGCTAGACCCCGGGCTGAATGATTACGCCCCGTTGGGGCTATGCGACCAAATCGTTATTATATTGGCGACTTGCCGGTTATTGTCCATGTGCTATTCCAATAATATTAAAGGAAACTTAACTCATCGTAAAGCTGTTATTAAGTCAATTAAAAAAATGGTTCTATTCTGATTTGCGTCGGTAATCATAAGTCTGTATTTGCTAATACCAATATTTCGTGCCCTCGAGCCGGGCGGGCTCTTACTTTTTATTCGGAAAGGGTTTGTTTTCATTTGCCCTCATGATTAAGCGTCGCTGAGCTCCGCTGAATTGGCTACAGCCCCAAAAAGTAAGCAAAAAAGGCCGCCGCTGACGTAAAATGGCTAAAAATCATAGGCCTTCGCTAAAATCTGCGAACTCGCAAGCTCAAACAGCGCATCTTTTTTAACGCTTAGGCCTATGATTTTCTTAACGCCATTTTCCGAAGGCGGCTTAGTTACTTTACTTGATTTCGTTCTTTCATATTTTGTTTACCCATAGAATTCGAAATAGAGCCAAAAAAATTGACAGGAATGATTAATTGAAGTATCTTCATAATCATTAGCCCACAACAACCCACCAACAGTTATTGTCGTGAAACATGAGCATGCAACATATGAAGAACTGCGTCAGCGTGTGGTCGAATTGGAACGTCAACTGGCCGAGGTAGTTGCCCTGAGGCAGAAATCCAATGAAGGTTCTGATTCGAATACAGAGGGATTTTACAAACATCTGTTTTTAAATTTGAACGCCAATTTTGCGGTTCATGAAATCATTTACGACTCTCATCACACCCCTATCGATTATCGATTTATTGACGTGAATCCTGCATTTGTAAAGGCAGTCGGAATGCCGGCTGAGCAAATCATTGGTAAAACCGCAAAAGAGTTATTTCCCGACACCGAACCCTATTGGGTGGAGCTGTTTGCCAAAGTTGCTCAAACCGGTGTTGCTGCGCACTATCGGAACTACAGCAAGGCGCTTCATCGGTTTTATGAACTGGATGTTTTCACTCATATTCAAGGTCAATTTGCCATGTTGGCCAATGATGTCACCAAACAGGTCATTAGCCGAAGAGAAATTTACCAAGCCAAGCAATATTTTCAGCAGATCTTTAATCTTATTCCTAATGCGGTGATTCTTACGCGCCAATCTGATGGAATGATTTTGGATGTAAACAATGGTTACTACAATCTATTAGGCTATCATCCCGATGAAGTGATTGGTAAAACTACTCTCAATCTCAACATCTGGATCAATCCCGAAGAACGGAACAAATTGGTGGAGGCATTGAGCCACGATGGTTATTGTTATAATTACGAAGCACAATTTCGTAAAAAAGATGGAGGTCGTGTTACCGGCATGATTTCGTCCACCATTATCAAGAATCAAAACGGGCGATGTATTTTGAGTGTTTGTCGTGATATTACGGATCGAAAACGAATGGAGGAAGAACTGCGAGCCAGCGAAGACACCCTCAAAGAATCACAGCGCATAGCCCGTGTGGGAAGTTATCGTTTCGATATTTGCACCGGATTGTGGCTTAGTTCAGAGATATTGGATCAAATATTCGGAATCGACCAGAATTTTCCTCATGATGTTCAGGGCTGGCTTCGTATCATCCACCCCGACTCACAACAAGAGATGTCGCAATATTTGAAAATCAATATCATAGAAAACCATGAGCCTTTCGATCGGGAATATCGCATTATTCGTCAAGATACCGGGGAGGAAGCCTGGGTGCACGGACGCGGGGAACTAATTTTTGATGAACAGGGGCTGCTGAAAGAGATGGTTGGTACCATTGTTGACATTACCACACGTAAATCGGCTGAACTCATCATTCAAGAACAAAACAAGCAGTTGAGCGAGCTCAACGCCGCAAAAAACAAGCTTTTCTCCATTATTGCTCATGACCTGCGTGCCCCCTTCAACGCGCTGTTGGGGTTGAGTGACATCGTGCTGCGATCATACGACGATTTCAACCGCACCGACATTCATCAATTCATTACCAACATCAACACGTTGGCCAGTCAGACTTTTGTATTGCTTGAGAATTTACTCGACTGGGCGCGCTTGCAATCCGGCCTCCTCTCAGCACAAATGATACGTTGCCCCCTCATTGAACCCATTGAACAGGTTTGCGCGCTGAGTCGCGAATTGGCAGCCAACAAACAGATTGCACTCATTCATCGCATTCCCGAAGAACTTATGGTCACATGCGATTTGCACATGACAAGAACCATATTGAGAAACCTTATTTCAAATGCTGTAAAATATACCTATCCCGGAGGCCAAATCACCATTGAAGCCACTATTGAGAGCGGGTGGGTGATCGTAAACATTGTCGATACAGGCATTGGCATTCATCCTCAGGTTCTTTCACACTTGTTTGACCCCGATTTATATTTGACCACCGAAGGAACAGCCAATGAAAAAGGAAGTGGTTTGGGTTTGCCTTTGTGTCGTGAGCTCGCCGAGAAACAAGGAGGAAAGCTTGATGCAGTGAGTGTTCCCGGCAAAGGTTCCCGCTTCTTCTTCTATCTGCCCAAAGCATAATTGTCATGTAACTTACCCATCATATCTTGAATATTATAATGCGAATTAAGGGTTGGGAATTTCATTCACACCCCTTAAGAATGGATATTCAAATCATCTCAAGAAAATACTTGTATAAGTCACCGTTTCTTAGTCGATGTTTGTAATTTTCCCGTAAGGAAAAAAATTGGTAGCAAGCAACCGTTTTTTTTGGTTCTTTTGCCCCAAATGGGGCAAGACAAAATGATATACCCTCTCGTTTCTACCGAGCTTTCCTGCCTACGGCAGGAGAATTAACTCCTCTTGCAGCTTTCCATCCAAAATTCAGTAAAAAACACCTTTTTTCACCTCAAAATAGGCTCTTTTGCTTTATTTGTCTTTGTAAGGTGTTTATAATCAGTTTCTAATTTTCAAAAAATCATCTGTAATACATAAGGAGTGTTGTATATCAGTGTTTTATATATTTACTTTGAAGAATGTCTGTCAAAGTAAACATGGGCACCAACTCCAAGACGGGCAACTATAGTGGTTATTACCGTTTAAGTGGAACGCTAGCACAATCACGCTACGTTTACAAAGCGAAAATCTGTAGTACACAAATCCGAACTCGAAAACGACCAATTCATTGAAATACAAGCAATGGCTTTGGGATCGCTGCAAAGTGGGTTAAGAGATTTCAGATTCAAGTTATTTAGAGGTGTGGTGAATTTTAAAAAAAAGAAGGTATTACATACACTTGCCAGCAGTTGTTACTAAATGAGTTTATTTATCTTTACACACTAAGCATAAAATGATGGATGGCAGAGAACGGAAAAACATTAAGACAGGCTTGAAAGTGGCGATTGTTCTAAAGCAAGACCAAAGGACTGGTAAGCTAACATATGGCGTGGTGAAGGAATTACTGACTAACAGTCCCTCTCATCCACATGGCATTAAGGTAAGACTGACTGATGGACAGGTTGGAAGGGTGCAGGAAATTGAGGAATAGTGGAGCGTAGTTATGGAAACTACGCTCAGCAATGGTTTGAAGGCACGAGTTACAAACTTGCGCCATCGGGGGGCGGGTGTTGTGAATAAAAAAATGGCACGAGTTACAAACTCGCGCCAGCAGTGGGGAAACTACGCTCAGCAATGGTTTGAAGGCACAAGTTACAAACTTGCGCCAGCGTTGACATTTATGAGGCTTCAAAATTCTTCTGCCGAAGGCAGGAAAGCTCGGTAGAAACGACGAAAGATATCGTTTTGTTTTGCCCCATCCGGGGCAAAAGAATCAACCAACCAATTGTTTTCTACCGATCATTTTCCCCTACGGGGAAACTTTAACCTCTTTGCAGCTATCCTAAAGCCATCGCCTGTATTTCAATGAGAAGCTCAACGGCTATCACAGAATTTGATCAAGTGTGACATCTATGAGGCTTTAAAATTCTCCTGCCGAAGGCAGGAAAGCTCGGCAAAATCGAAAGTGTATATCGATTTGTCTTGCCCCATCCGGGGCAAAAGAATCAACCAACCAATTGTTTTCTACCGATCTTTTTCCCCTACGGGGAAACGTTAATCCACTTTGCAGCTATCCCAAAGCTATCGCCTGTATTTCAATGAGAAGCTCAACGGCTATCACAGAATTTGATCAAGTGTGAAATTTATGAGGCTTTAAAATTCTCCTGCCGTAGGCAGGAAAGCTCGGCAAAAGCAAAAGTGTATATCGATTTGTCTTGCCCCATCCGGGGCAAAAGAATCAACCAACCAATTGTTTCTACCGATCTTTTTCCACTACGGGGAAATTTAAGACCATCAAAATCCCTTGGTCTTATCACAGCCAATAATTCGTTTGTCTATCCTTGAGATAATTTGTGTGCCCTCACTTAATGCTTTAGATAAAAACCCTGACCCTTCATTGATAATAATTAATAATTTCAATGAATATATATGGCTGAAAGTGATGAAACAGATATTCTTAGATTAATGATTGACGATTATGAAAAGTAACATTACCCTATCGAAACTCCAGCCCCCATTGGAGCCATCAAAATACGAATGCAAGAAATGCAACTTAAGTCATCGATTTAGCTTCTGAAATAGGAGGAAAAAGTAGGTGCTACAAAAGCTCCACTCCCCGTCATTAATGTCCCTGATCAGGAAAAAACCTTAATTTTGCTTGTTCGCTAAAATTAACAAAACACCAATCACTATGTCCTTTCAAGTACCAACCCATGAGTTAACTCAACGCATGCAAGGCTTTCGTCAATTAATGGATAAAACGCATCCACAATGGGAGTTGGCGGTCGTTTTCAGCAAAATCAACCAATATTACTTCACAGGCACCATGCAAGAGGGCATGTTGCTGATTCCGCGTCATGATGAGGCAATTTTGTGGGTACGACGCAGTTTTGAACGGGCACAGGATGAGTCGTTATTTCCCGACATACGCCCGATGGAGAGTTATCGGGATGCGGCACGACATTATGGCACCATGCCCAACACCATTTTTATGGAACGGGAATTCGTTCCGCTGGCCATGTATGATCGTTTTAAAAAATATTTTACGGTAAATGAAAGC
Organism: Breznakibacter xylanolyticus; assembly: GCF_003254275.1. Lineage (GTDB taxonomy): Bacteria > Bacteroidota > Bacteroidia > Bacteroidales > Marinilabiliaceae > Breznakibacter > Breznakibacter xylanolyticus. The sequence continues at coordinate 9,957 of NZ_QKZK01000027.1, forward strand.
GTGGGGATTGATGCACTCATCGGAACTTTGCGCGCCGTGAAAAGCCCCTACGAGCTGGATTTGATGCGTCAGTCGGGTGCCATTCACCAAAGGGTGCTTGAGGATTTGGTTCCGTCAATACTCCGAGAAGGCATGAGTGAGGTGGATTTGGCGGTGGCGCTTTATGGGTTGCTGATGCAAGAAGGGCATCAGGGGTTGGTTCGCTTTGCCATGTTCGACACCGAGATGGTGTTTGGTCACATTGCATTTGGCGAAAGTTCCCTTTACCCTACCAGCTTCAACGGCCCGGGCGGTAACACGGGCATTGGCCCGGCCATCCCACTTATTGGAAGCCCAAGTCGTAAACTCAAACGCGGCGATTTAATATTTTTAGACGTAGGGTGCGGCATTCAGGGATATCACACCGATAAAACCATGACATATATGTTTGGTGATGCCATCTCAGATGAGGCACAATCCCGTCATCGTCAGTGTGTGGAGCTGCAAAACCGAATGGCTTCACAACTCAAACCGGGTTCCATCCCCTCTCACATCTACGAAACAGTCATGGCATCATTAATGCCCGATTTCATGGATAATTTCATGGGTTTTGGGAACCGAACGGTGAAGTTTCTGGGGCATGGCATTGGGTTGACGATTGATGAAATACCGGTCATAGCCAAGGGATTTGATGCACCACTGACCGAAGGCATGGTCATAGCCCTGGAGCCCAAACGGGGTGTACCGGGTGTGGGGATGGTGGGAATTGAAAACACATTTATTGTGACTCCCCATGGGGGTGAGTGCATCACCGGAAATCATCCGGGGCTGATGTTGGTTCCATGATTGTGGTCACTTTTTAGGCTTCAACCACTGGTCGTAAGTGGTGAGGATGGAGAGGATATTCTTGAACGAAGGTGTTCCGGAGAGTTGTTTGATAAACTCGTCGTCCATTCCCATTTGTATGAGCCTCTCTTTTGAAAATAAATCCCGATCGCTATCCTTAATAATGACCAACCCGGCCGTGGCGCTGTGTAAAAAATACTCATCAAAACGCAGTAAGCCAGACATGGGCTGCCGATTGACCGGGTAGGTGCTTCGTAAAAAATACAACGAAATGGTGCCATCGTACAGACAATGCAGAAAACGCACACTGTTTTGCTCGCTGGGAACGATGCTTTTGCGGTCGATAACAAAACTGCGATAGAGATGGGGTACCGAATCAATCACAAACGAAAAGGCTTTGAGTTCCTCCGGTCCAAAACTTTTAAATCGCTTTTTACCATGTTGACGAAATGCCACCATGTAATGAAACGATTCGGGGTCGTATCCCCCCAGCAAAAAGCTGCCATCGGCAATGTTGACTTTCGAGAGACGGATTTCACCGAGCAAAGTATCCGAGGAGGTCGTGACCACGGTTGCAGGAACTTTTTTGGCCATTGCAGGCAGTGATATCGTCATTGAGGCGATGCATAACACGATGCGGAAGGTGAATGAGTGAGAGGTTTTCATTTTTTATAGTATTAAGTATCAAGACGCAAGTATTAAGATGAAAGTATCAAGTATCAAGATAAAAGTATTAAGATGTAAGAGTTAAGCAACCAGGGATATATAGTTTTTGATTCAGGGTGTTTTAGGCATGTTTTCAATCACCACATAATTTAGATAATCGATAAGTGTTTGTCAATCGCATACTTCCCAAATCAGGAGTCTCGAAAAAAACTAAATGATGGTGTCTATGAACTCATGTACTTCCATCCCCCTTTTTTCCACACATTATGACGATTGTCTCACCATTCCTTTCAGAACTTTATAATCGGTTTTGCCGGTTCCCAGCAACGGAATTTCGGGAATGACTACCAGGTCATGAATTTTGACGATCGCCGAGAAGCCGGCATTTCGCAGGGTTTCATTTATTTCGGGCAAGTTAAGAGGGCGAACCGAAAACACGATAATTTGCGGGGAAGGCGGAGCATCAGAGCCTTCAACGGCAAGCATCACAGAGTCGGGATCTCCGTATTTTTCGAGCAAAACGGATTCAATGGCCGGCAGACTGATCATTTCGCCGCCAATTTTGATGAATCGCTTGAGACGGCCGGTGATAAAAAGATATCCTTCGTCGTCGAGATGCCCTAAATCGCCGGTTTTGTAATAGTCACTGCCTTGAATGCAGACAAAGGGAGATTCGAGCGCCGGATCTACATAACCTTTAAACACGCTCTCCCCTTTTACGACGATCATCCCCTCGCACCCCACGGGCAGTGGTTGCCATGTGTTATAATCGACAATCAGCGCATCGATGCCTTTGATGAAAGTACCCACGCTTTTCGCCTTTTGTTTGTCAAGCGGGTTGATGGCCAAAACGGGTGAGCACTCGGTGATGCCGTACCCTTCGAGCAAACGGGCATTGGCGTTGCATTTTGACAAAAAAGTATCCATCACCGAAGCCGGCAAGCTTTCGGCACCCGACACGGCCAGTTTCACATGACTCAGGTCACCATTGTCAGCCACACCCAGTAGCATTCTTAAGAAGGTGGGTGTGCCAAGGATGGCATTTGCACCGGTATGTGTGAGTATTTTGAGGACTTCGCGGCTGTCGGTGGGATCGGGCGTGTAAGCCACCTGTAATCCGGTCACCAAAGGTAAGATGGTGAGCACGGTGAATCCAAAGCTATGGAACGGGGGCAAAAAGGCCAGGAAGATATAACTGTGGTCGATGTGCAGGTGCGATAAACAACCATGCAGGTCGGCCAAAAGGTTGCGATGCGTGAGATGCACCGCCTTGGGCAAGGCCTCGCTGCCAGAGGTGAAAAGCACCACAGCCACATCATTGTTTTTGAAGCCGGGGCATCGGTGCAACCCATGATCCATTAACCCTTTCAGTTTAGTGGTGAATGAAGCGCTTCGGACTTTTTGCTCAAAAAAGAGGCATTTCACTTTCACTGAATCGGGCAAGAGATCGGCCACCTTGTCAAAAAAACTTTTTGCCGTAATCACTTGTCGCAGGTTCATATCGGCAATGCAGTGTTCCATCACCCTAGGCCCCACGGTCCAGTTGAGCATCACGGGCGTTTTACCGGCCAAGTAGGTGGCAGCCACCAGCAAGGTGGTGCTTTGCAGTGCCGGTAGCATGATGCCCACATAAGGGCCATCCACTTCATGTCGCAGAATACGAGCCACCACATGAGCCTTGAGCAAAAAATCTTTGCGCGAGGAGGTTCCCAACATTTTGTCGTAGGCAAAAGATCGATTACCTTCTTTTCGAAATGATTTCAGAAAGAGTTCAGGAATGGTCGCATCTGCATCGGCGTGTAACAGCTCACTCTCGCCATTGGCATTCAACACAGGAGCCAGCAATGATGGTTTTAATACCTCGTGTCCCACATGACGATTGAGCGCAATGTGGTACAAATCGGCCACGGTTTTCACCGCAGTGATTTCGGCATCGGCTTTTACCCCAAACTGCGTTTCAATGGCCGAAATCACCGAAACCAAACCGAGGGAATCGATGCTCAATTCAAGTTTGAGATTGGCATTGAGATGAATGGCTTGACGTGGCATTTGAGTCTCATGCTCCAGAATGGCCACGATTTGGTTTAACACCTCCGCATCGACATCTTCGTCGTTGAAACGGTGCGAAGAGAGACTATCGGCCACCGATTCTTCAATACGTTCAGGAAGTTGACGGCGAGACTTAGGGGCGAAGAAAAAATGTTTTAAAAACAACACCTCTTCTTCGCCATTGGCGTTGTAGTAATTCTCGAGTAATTCATTAAAAGCTTGCTTGCCAAGCTTAGCAGCATCTAACGCCGATTGGGTCAAATCACAGAACTCAATTGTCACCTGTCGCTTGGGAACAAAAAACACAATGTTGGCAAGCACGTAAAAGAGCGCTTTCAGGGCAGTCCATGCAAATTCGGGTGATTTGCCCATCCAGGCTCTCGACCACATGCTGCCCCACAAACCGGTGATTCGCACCCCAATGATGCGGGTTCCGGCAGGCAATTCACAGGTTACCGCCCAGGCACTTTGCTTGTTGAAGATTTTCTCATACCCCTGCCCCGCAATTTGACCCGATGGGTAAAGCAACACATTGGTACCGGCGGCAAGCGCATGGGAAACGTTGTGCGCAATGTGGTGCAATGTGTGATGATCGCGATTGTCGAGCGAGATGTCACTCACCGGCACAGCGCCCAGAGCTTTAAAAACAGAACTTAAAACGGGTTTGTTAAAATAAATTTCGGACACCACCGGCACCACCCGCGTGAAACTGGACAATTGAGAAAAGAGGATTTGAGGATCGACCAACGCCTGGTGATTGGGTAGGATAAACTTTGCTCCGGGCTGATTGAATAGTTCAACACCTTTGAGCGTCATCCGATATCGGGTGGATAATAGAATGCGAAGTAATGAGGCGAGAAATCTCATAAGCTAAAGATTATACAATGACGTTAAGTTAGTGCGAATCACAGAGTTTTCAATGAACACAGAGTCAAAATAAACGCTGAGGCGCAAAGGCGCTGAGTTAATTTTAACGCATTGCGTTTAAATAACACAGCAAATAACTCAAAAGAGTTATATAGTATGCACAGAGTCACAGAGTTTTATTTAAAAAAATTGTGTTGTGCGTTTGAGATACGATTAAACCTGTGTTCAAATAAAAAAGCAGATAATTCAAAAGAGTTATATAGTAGAAAAGAAGATGATTAGACTAAAGAGAGATAGATTCGACTGAAGAGACGAAGAGAACGGATCTATACATCTGATTTCATCTCATCATCTGTCTCTTTGTCAGACATCTTATTTTCTTAACTAAACGACATTGAATGATAATAGGTAAAACATTGGGGACATTTAATTATTAAATCGAAACATGAATAATAGAATAATGAAAGAGCGCTATCGCACGGGAGTGAAGACCTTTCAAGCTTTTTAATGGAGCCTTTGGGTACCAAAGCTCGGTAGAAGAAGGTTAGAAACCCTCTTTCGCCCCGATTGGGGCGAGAGGTAAACGAATCGCCTAAATGCTACCGATATTTGGCCCCTATGGGGCCTCTAAAAAGAGTATTGCTCGCGTTAAAAATGAAATCATTTGGTAGTTGATCTATTCTTTTACTTGCGTTTGAAGCTTAAATATATCGTACAAACAGTGATTGGCAAACACCTTGACTGACCAGAAAGCCTCACTGAAGAGTTCAGCTTCTTAACTAAACGACATTGATATACAGATTGATTTGCTTCTGATTCATTCAACCCCAATCATCATGATCCTAGATCAGCCATTATTTGCATGTCAAATATAGCAAACCATTTTGAATGGCATGGTTGAACATGAAATAGATGCCGTGGCTAAATCGGATTAACAATGCATATTCATCTTTTAACGACAATTCAATATCTTTATCGATATTCGCTGCATTAAAACAACTATCCTATGATCATCTCCGAACGTTCCGAAAAAGCCCAGCGCATCACCTGGTTAGGGTTTTGGGTCAATTTGGGTCTGACGTTGGCCAAAATCATGGCCGGAGTTTTTGGCCGGAGTTCGGCCATGCTGGCCGATGGTATCCACTCACTCTCCGATTTTGTAACGGATCTGATTGTATTGGCCTTTGTGCGAGTGGCCGACAAGGGCTGTGACGAAGATCACCGTTACGGGCATGGAAAATTTGAAACCTTTGCCACCCTGCTTATTAGTCTGGCTTTGGTGTTTGTGGGTATTGGAATCGGATGGAGCGGCATCGTGAACATTATCCGCGCCTTGGGAGGAGAAGAACTGGGAGAACCTTCATTGTTGGCACTGGCTGCGGCCATTGCATCCATCGCGTCAAAAGAATGGCTCTTTCGGGTGACACGTAAGGTGGGACAATCGATTCAAAGTCAGGCCGTGATTGCCAACGCGTGGCACCATCGGTCGGATGCCCTATCGAGTATCGGGACCATGATTGGCATTGGTGGAGCCATTCTTTTGGGAGGCGTTTGGCGAATGCTCGACCCCATTGCGGGGGTGATTGTGAGCATTTTCATTATTAAAGTAGCCATTGAACTTGGTCTGCCCAGCGTGAAAGAACTATTGGAATCGGCTTTACCCCACGAAACAGAAGCCGAGATATTGCACATCATCCACCACACGCCGGGCGTGCTGGATTCGCACCGTTTGCGCACCCGCAAAATCGGGAATAGTTATGCCATTGACATTCATGTGCAACTGGATCGGCACATATCGTTTATTGAGTCGCACGACATTGCCTCGCTTATTGAGCGAAACTTACGCGATCGTTATGGATTTCAAACGCACATCAACATCCATACGGAACCGTTAAAGGAAAAAATAATCCCCGAGTAAAATCCCGGGGTCATTTATCAAAACCGATTATTCCCTTTAAACAAGCCAACCATTTGCTTCCTCATCAGAGGGATGCTCATCAGCATCACTGTCTGCACCCCCACCACGATGAGCAACATCAACATCCACACTGCATGGGTTCCCAATCCGGCTGATACGGGACCAAATAATGCGGCAGAGATGAGGATAAAGAGGAAAATCACAAAATTGGAATAAGCCAGCATATTGCCCTGCAAGCGTCCCTCAACACTGTGCTGTACCCAGGCACTGAGGGGCACCATAAACATGCCGCAGAAAAACGACGTAAGGCTTACCATTACCGAAAAAAAAGTGCCCACCGGTTCGCCCCAATAGAGCACTGCAAAACAGGTCACCATCCCCACTGCGCCAATGGGGGTAAACCCCAGATGCACTTTGCGTTTTGACCACATGCCGGTGAGGATGCTACCCAATCCGATGCCCACCGACGAGATGTTCATCACCCAGCCCGTTTGCGTATTGGTCATCTGCAGCACCCTGTCGCAGTGCAGGGTAATGTTCATCACAATAAGGCTACCCAACATCCAAAAGGTGGCCAGGCCCAATATCACCACATTGGCATGGGGAATGTTTCCGGCCCACTTGAACGACTGAGAGAGGAACTTTAAGGGGTTAAGCGTATCGTCAGCATGCGACAGCGGAGCGGATTCGGTCACACGGCGCAACTGACGGCTCACCAGTATTTGTATCAAAGAGATGCCAATGAGCAGTGAAAAGACCAGCCATGGGTTGTAACGGTCGGAATAATAAGATGCCACAAACGTACCGATGAGCACCCCCAGAAAAGTGAACATTTCCAGGGTTCCGGTGCCATAAGAGATGCCATCGTCACCACCAATGTCGCGAATCAGGCCGTATTTGGAGGGTGAGAACAGGGTGCTGATGAGTCCGACGCCAAAAATCGCCACCAGAGTGATGCCCACCGAGTGTGTGATAAAGCCCAAGCAAGCCAATGCAAACAAAGGCAGTTCGGCCATTTTACTCCACACCATTACATTACTTTTTCGGCACGTGCGCGCCAAGCGCCCTCCCAATGGCGAAAAAATAATGTATGGCAACACATACAACCCCGATGCCAGGGTCACAATCAGCCCCTTATCGGTTTGCCCTAACTGGGTGATGCTTAAAAATATGATCAGGTTTTTGAGAAAGTTATTGTTGGCAACGCCCAGGAAATTGGTTGCAAACAGGGGAATCCATTTGGTGCCGGCTAGGGTCATAGTTGATCTATTTTGACGGGTGAATGAATGCATTTAATGCGATTATTCGAGGTACGATGATACGATTTTTTCTTTAATCAGGGTTTTAAGCTTCAATAAATGTGGCCTAAATGACGATTTCGAGTGTGAAGTATATCGTAGCTGATATTTTACCATATTTGAAATTGAATTAACCCACATTGAATCACCCTTTCAAAACGCGAATGATTCACAAATATATAAGATGAGTGGAATCTTCAATCCATCCTCAATCAGCGCATACGCATGAAAAAATCTATCGAAACACTATTATACACCAAAGAGCCCAGGCAATTAGACTACATGGGTTTGACCAGAACAGAATTAGATTTCATTTTGGCAAACAGCAAACAGCAGCTGCAAAAAGTCATTATCCACAATGAAATTGCGTTTCGAATACAGACGCGAGACGAAGCAATTCAGATTCCTCATCAGACGAAAGTCTGTTGGGGGTTCATCATTCCATCTTTTCGCAAAGTGCTACCGACCCATTTGACCCCGGCATTGCATGAATTTCTAATGACTTGCGTGAGAAACGTGTTGTTTTGGGACAAAAAAGATTGGCTCTATTCTGATTCATATGGGTAATCATAAGTATGTATTCACTCAAACCTATATTTCGTGCCCTCGAGCCGGGCGGGCTCTTACTTTTTGGCTACAGCCCCAAAAAGTAAGCAAAAAAGGCCGCCGCTGACGTAAAATGGCTAAAAATCATAGGCC
>NZ_QKZK01000027.1:18288-50870 GCF_003254275.1 Breznakibacter xylanolyticus
TTGATTTCGTGCTTTCATATTTTGTTTACCCACAGGATTCGACATAGAGCCAAGAAAATCATACTGGAGCGTTCTTGCATTCTTCCATTCTATCATCACGGAAAAACAATAAACGAAAAAAGCAGTATCAATCCCCGGATCATTACGCATTGCGATAAAGGCGGAAATTTGCATGTTAAAGCCACTAATCCGATGCGGATATTTTGCGATTGGGATGAAGTTATTTTTACTTACCGACAATTTGAGACCGTATTTATGCGGATTTACGAGCGATATCAAACCTTTCAGCACCACTCACCCGAAGTAGATGTTGTATCAAATCCGGCTCCATCTTTTGGTTATTCATATCAAACCTATTATCCACAATGAAAACCCAGCCCCAACAAGAAACTATTGACTCACCAACACCCCACACCATCAAACATTTCCCCCCCGGCATCACCTTTAAACATCCCTGGCGCACATATCAACAAAGGGTTCTCGACCAACTGAAGTTTCACCTGCACGACAACCATCTACACATCATTGCCCCTCCCGGTTCGGGTAAGACAGTGCTGGGACTGGAAGTGGTGTTGCGGCTCAATAAGCCGGTGCTGATTTTGGCTCCGACCCTTGCCATTCGCAATCAGTGGATTCAACGTTTTTGCGAGCTCTTTTTGCAGACCGAAGTGACTCCCGAGTGGATTTCACGTGACATCCGTCGCCCCGGGCTGATGACTGTGATTACCTATCAGGGATTACACGCTGCCTGCAACAATCTACCCCAGCACGAGCAGACAGATGAAGACGATGTGAATGAGGAAGACGAAATCGCAGATGAATGCGTGGGTGCAACCCCAAAAAACAACGGTCAACTCGAAGCGATTGCCAACTTATTGAAACAACAGGGCACTGACACGATAGTGGCCGACGAAGCCCATCACCTGAAAAATGAGTGGTGGCATACATTGCATCGTCTCAAAGCCCTTTTGACACCGACCATTGTGGGGTTAACGGCCACGCCGCCCTATGATGTTTCGGTGGCCGAGTGGATGCGCTACAGCGAACTCAACGGCCCGGTGGATGCCGAAATCACCATTCCGGAACTGGTACGAGCCGGCGATTTATGCCCACACCAAGACCATGTATATTTTACAGAGCCGACGCCCGATGAGAATCATCGCATCATGACCTTTCGTACCGATATGGATCGGTTGCTGTCGGAGATCATTCAGGATCCGGTGCTTGAACAAGCCATGCAAAGTCATCCGGCCTGGTTACGCCCCATCGAAGAACTCAACTGGATATACAACAATTTGGAGATTTTTGCAGCCATACTGGTTTTTCTCCACGCCAAAGGGGTGCTCATCCCCCCCACGCATCTGGACATCATTGGCGATAAAGATCACCCCATTCCGCCAATGGATCACCTGTGGTGCCAGCGATTGCTCACTTACTACATCTATCAGGAAAAGACACACTTTACGGCGTTCGACACGCACCGTCAACATCTTGAAAACAAGCTAAAGCATCATGGCGCCATCGACAAAAAACAAATCGACTTTTGTTTTAGCAAACGGCTGGCCGGAGTCCTCAACACCAGCATCAGCAAACTAAGGGGCATTGAGCGCATTGTGGCCTTTGAGCACCAACAAATGGGAGCCCAATTACGCATGGTGATTCTCACCGACTACATCCGCAAAGAAGCGTGGGTGAATGCGGCCGAAAATAACGCACCGATCAACAAGCTGGGCGTGTTGCCAATTTTTGAACTACTGCGACGCCAGTCGGGACAAACGTTGAAATTGGGCATCCTCACCGGCAGCCTGATTGTCATTCCCCGCACGGCCTTAGAAGCATTGGCGCATGAAGCACAGCGAAGTGGCATTGCGGCCATCGGGCACACTCCGGTTCCCTTCGACCACCACTATGTGACCATCGACGAGAGTGACCGTCTCAGGCATGATATGGTGGGACTGGTCACCCGTTTGTTTGAGCAAGGCGAAATAGAGGTTTTGGTGGGCACTAAGTCGCTGTTGGGCGAAGGATGGGATGCGCCGGCCATCAATGCCCTTGTGATGGCCAGTTATGTGGGATCGTTTGTGTTGTCGAACCAGATGCGGGGACGCGCCATACGTACGCAACCGGGAAATGCCGGCAAGACAGCCAATATATGGCATCTGGTATGTTTGGACAACACGTCGGCCGACGGGGGCAACGACCTGGAGCTGCTCAAACGCCGTTTCCGTGGGTTTACCGGGCCATGTTACCACAGTGGTGCTTCCATCGAAAATGGCATTGGGCGACTGAACCTGCCCGAAAAAATTGGACACATCAACGGTTCGCAGCACAATGCACAAACCCTTGAGCAAGCCGCCAATCGGCCCGCACTTGCCCAAAAATGGAATCAGGCATTGGCGAACGGGGTGCGTTTGATTGATGAAATTACCTTTCCTGAAGCCATCAGACGCAACTCGACCCGTCGCAAAGTTTTTTACACCCGTCGCACCATCGCCACCCTTATGTTTGAGCTCATCATGGCCGGAATGGTATTTCTAAAGGATATGCTCATTAAAATGGGCACGCACACCCAACGCATCGATTCGCTGAAGGACTTTTTTACCTGGATGAGCGTGGCCGGCACCATTGGGTTGGTTTATTTTGGACGTCAAACCTATGTGTCGCTCAAATATTATTTAAAATATCGCGATATCGCGGCCGACATCGGGCGCATTGCGCAAGCATTGCTCCATACGCTCGCGGAGGCCGGTCTGCTTCAAACGCCGGTTGCCGAGCTGAAAGCCGAAACCGGCACCGACCTGTATGGCTCCCTGACGTGTCATTTAAAAGGGGGCACGTCCTACGACGAATCGTTGTTCATCAATGCCATCGGTGAGATTGTGTCGCCCATCAACAATCCGCGTTATGTGATCATCCGCAAGCATCAATTCATGGGAATCAAGACACAAATTGATTTTCATGCCGTGCCCGAAGTGTTGGGTAAAAACAAGCGAACGGCCGACATCTTTCTCAAGCACTGGAAAAAACAGGTTGGCGCTACCGAGATGGTTTTCACCAAGTACTATCAGGGGCGCAAACAATTAATACATGCACGCATGCACGCTTTTGCCAACCAATTTGAAAATGCGTCGATTCGCAAAAACATTTGGCGATAGGCGCCCAAATTGGTTGTGACTGCACGTGAGGAACCACAGAGTCAAAATAAACGCTGAGGCTCGAAGGCGCTGAGTTGGTTTGAATATGTAGATTGCGTTTAAATATGAAAGCAGATAACTCAGCATTTAATCATCGTCCTCTATTTAACGAACTAAGAACTAGCGCTGAGTTGCAGTGAGATAAGATGAGAGCCCGTGAGGAGAAGAAGCCTCATTGCCACTCGGTAAAAGAGTTATATAGTAGCATCCATTGAAAAAACTGGCTCTGTTCTGATTTGTGTGGGTAATCATAAGTATCAATTCTCTCAGGCCAATATTTCGTGCCCTCTAGCCGGGCGGGCTCTTACTTTTTGGCTACAGCCCCAAAAAGTAAGCAAAAAAGGCCGCCGCTAACGTAAAATGGCTAAAAATCATAGACCCTCGCTAAAATCTGCGAACTCGCAAGCTCAAACAGCGCATATTTTTTAACGCTCAGGCCTATGATTTTTTTAACGCCATTTTCCGAAGGCGGCTTAGTTACCTTGTGTTGATTTCGTGCTTTCATATTTTGTTTACCCACAGGATTCGACATAGAGCCAAAAACCTGTTCAAAAACACCTTGTCCGTTTAAAAATAAATGATGTATTTCAAGGTTTCAAAAACCAATGACATGGAAAGTTCCACTATCGAAATCGCCGAACGACTCAGAGGGCTGCGCGAAAGCCTCAACATCAGCGTCGAACAAATGGCCGAGCGATGCCAATTAGAGGCACAACAATACCAACAATATGAAACCGGGCATCAGGACATCCCCATTGGCGTGCTTCACACCATTGCCCATGCCTGCCACATTGAACTCACGGCACTTCTCTCGGGCGAAGAGCCGCTCATGCACGCCTATGCCCTCACGCGCAAAATGCAAGGGCCGTCCATCGACCGCATTGCGGCCTATGAGTACGAATCGCTGGCTGCCAACTTTAAGCAGCGCAAAGCCGATCCTTTTTTAGTGACCGTGGCGCCCGTGGATGCCCACACGCCCATGAGCCTCAACCGCCATGCCGGACAGGAGTTCAATTACATCCTTAAAGGGCGTCTTAAATTGTTGCTCAATGGCAAAGAGATGATTCTTGAAACCGGCGATTCCATCTATTTTGATGCCAATCAGCCCCACGGCATGATTGCCCTCGACAATCAGGATTGTCAGTTTTTAGCAGTTATTATTTAATCATCATCCCATGCAGTTATATAAGAAATTTCTGGCTCAGCCGGAATTCAATTCATTAAGCGATTTTCAACAAAACTTCAAAATCAACGTTCCCGCCAATTTCAATTTTTCATACGACATTCTGGATGTGTATGCCCATCAGGAACCCGCTAAAACGGCGTTGATATGGACCAATGATATAAACGAAAAACGCACCTTTACATTTGCCGAGCTGAAGGCAGCCACCGACCGTACCGCCTCGTTTTTTCAACAAATGGGCATTGGCAGGGGCGATAAGGTGATGCTCATCCTCAAACGTCGTTACGAATTTTGGTTTGCCTGCCTGGCCTTGCACAAACTGGGAGCAGTGGCCATTCCGGCCACCCATTTGCTCACCGACAAGGACATCACTTACCGTTGCCAGGCTGCTGACATCAAAGCCATCGTGAGCGTGGGCGATGCGGGGGTGATTGAGCACATCGAAAAATCCAAACCCTCCTGCCCTACCCTCACCACCCTCATCTCGGTAGGACCACTGGTTCCCGACGGGTGGCACAGTTTTGAGGCCGGCATGGCCGCCGCGCCTCCGTTTGTGAAACCTGAGCTTCCGTCGGTCAACAGCGACATCATGTTTTTGTACTTCACCTCGGGCACCACCGGCAATCCAAAAATGGTGGCGCACGATTTCACCTATCCCCTGGGTCATATCATCACGGCGGTATTTTGGCACAACGTGCAGGAAAATGGCTGCCATCTCACGGTGGCCGACACCGGGTGGGCCAAAGCCGTGTGGGGCAAAATGTATGGCCAAATGATGGCGGGATGCTCCATTTTTGTTTACGACCACGACAAGTTCGACCCCGCTGACATGTTGCAGGTACTGTCCGACAACCGGGTGACTTCGTTTTGCGCGCCGCCCACGGTGTTCCGCTTCATGATACGCGAGGACTTTTCAAAATACGATTTGTCGGCGCTCCAATATTGCACCACGGCCGGCGAAGCACTGAGTCCATCGGTGTTTCAAACCTTTTACGACCGCACGGGCATCAAACTCATGGAAGCCTTTGGACAAACCGAAACCACCGTGCAACTGGGGACCTTTGTGTGGATGGATTCTAAGCCCGGCTCCATGGGTGTACCCTCGCCGGCCTATCGCATCGAGCTTCACAAACCCGATGGTTCGCTGTGCGAAGATGGCGAGCAGGGTCAAATTGTCATTCGGGTGGACAACGAACGCCCCGTGGGTCTCTTCATGGGTTATCACCGCGATGCGCAACGCACCAACGAAGTGCTGTGCGATGGGTTGTACTATACCGGCGACATTGCCTGGCGCGACGAGGAAGGCTATTACTGGTTTGTGGGGCGTGCCGATGATGTGATTAAAAGTTCGGGCTACCGCATTGGCCCCTTCGAGGTCGAGAGTGCCCTGATGACCCACCCCGCCGTGGTGGAATGTGCCGTGACGGGCGTTCCCGACGATGTGAGAGGTCAAATTGTGAAGGCCACCATTGTGCTGGCTCCTGCTTACAAGCCGGGCAATGCGGCTCTGATGGAGGAGATTCAAAACCATGTCAAACAGGTGACTGCCCCCTACAAGTACCCCCGCATCATCGACTTTGTAGAGGTGCTACCCAAAACCATCAGCGGCAAAATCAGACGCGTGGAGCTGCGCGATGCGGACACGCCCTCACAAAGCAAAAAATAAGTCGCTTAGATGCTGCGGAACTAGGAAGTGCAAGAGTGCAGGAGTGCAGCAGTACCATGATTCAATGACGTTTAGTTCATGATTTGTTAGCATTCAATGAATTTTCATGTCTAAAAATCTTATCGGGCTTGACCTTTCGTGCTTGTTCTTTAGTGTCTTTAGGTACTAAAGAACGGTGGAAGAAGGTCAGCAAACCTTCTTTCGCCCCGATTGGGGCGAAGGGTTAACGGATGCCACAAATTGCTACCGATATTTGCCCCCGATGGGGGGGGAATTGCTCAGAATAGTATTATTTTGATGTATATGTGAGCACGGATTGCAAATCCGCGCTAGCGAGGTGTTGTGGCAGCACGGATTGCAAATCCGCGCTAGCGAGGCACCAAAGCTCGGTAGAAGAAGGTCAGCAAACCTTCTTTCGACCCGAATGGGGCGAAGGGTTAACGGATGCCACAAATTGCTACCGATATTTGCCCCCGATGGGGGGGGAATTGCTCAGAATGGTATTATTTTGATATATGTGAGCACGGATTGCAAATCCGCGCTAGCGAGGAGACTAGAATTCGTGTAATTGGTGGACAAAAAAATCGGTCGGTATTCTTAGTCGGGTCATTCAATCTGTCGGAAGTCTAAAAATCGTCATCTCATGATTCGAATGAAATGACAATGAACTTGAAGTGTTCATCCTATACCGATTCACAGCGTTCGCGTTAATCATCCTCCCCATCGTGCCCCAATTGGGAGGCCATGTTCCAATAGTCGTTGGCCTTGTCGGTTTCGCCCAATTTTGAACAGGCATTGCCAAGATAATAAAGCGCGTCGGCATGTTCGGGTTTGATGCGGGTGGCCGCGAGCAAATCGTTGTAGGCACCCGTGTAGTTCATCAGCAACAAGCGGGTACGCCCCCGATGATACAGGGCTTTAAACGATTTAGGTTTCAGCTTGAGCAACGCCGAGTAATCGGCCTCTGCCATCTCGTAATCTTTGGTTTCGACCCGCAGGTCGGCACGGCGACGCAGGGCATCCACCATGTCGGGCTGCAGCTTGAGGGCTTTGTCGAGATTGGCAATGGCCGCGCGGCGATCCTTATATTTGAGCACACATTCGTTGGCCATCAAAAAATATTCGCGGGCAAACTCCTCTGTGTGTCGACGTTGTTGCGCCAGTAGCTCCTGCAGATGGCGAATGTGGTTTTGTTGGTCGATGATGCGCGACAGCCTGATGGCCAGCAAACGCTGCACGGCCGGTTTGTCGAGGTCGTTTCGCAAACCAATGGCTTCGGCCAAATGCGCCACCGCCTGCTGAAACCGGTCGGCGGCAAAAGCCTCGTCAGCCTGGCGATACAGGTTATCGGCGCGGGCACTGTTGAGCTGCGCCTGAATGAGTTGCTTGTTATTGGCCTGTCGGGCAAACTGCACCACCTCGTTGCTCACAATCATGTCGCTTTGCCGCACAGGGGTTTTCAGGACGATGCCTTCGAGCGAACGGCAACGGCTGAGCGCCACATAAAGCTGCCCCCCGGCAAAGGCTCCCCCCGAGAAATCGAGCAGCACCTTATCGAAGGTCAGCCCCTGACTTTTGTGCACCGTGATGGCCCACGCCAACCGCAGCGGAAACTGGGTAAATGAGCCCAATTCTTCTTCAATGATGCGTTTGTTTTTCTCGTCGTATTTATAGCGGATGTTGCGCCAGATGTCGCGATTGACCTCGTGGACAATGCCATTCTCGAGACGCACGAAAATGGTGTTTTCAACAATCTCTTCAATGATGCCCAGCGAGCCGTTGTACCAACGCCGCTCCATGTCGTTTTTGATGAACATCACCTGCGCGTTGGGTTTCAGCTCCAGTCGTTTGAGGGTTGGCAGGCTCGACTCTGGAAAATCGCCTTCCACGTGGCCATCAAACAAGGCGGCCTCGCCGGGCAGCTCTGCCAGCTTGTTTTCGTTGATGTAATCGACCGTATTGCGACGGGTGGCCAGGGTGATGAAAAAGTCGTTGTCGGGCACTCTAAACGAAGGCACATATCGGCTGTTGACAGCCTGAATATCGGCCGACACCGCCGCTTTGACGCGAATTTTATCGAGCAGGTTCACAAAATTGGCATCACTCTGGCGATACACCTTACGGAGCTCAATTTGCACCAGGGGGATTTGTTGAAACACTCGTGCCGAAAAGAAATAGGGCGAATGATAAAACCGCTTGAGGATGTCCCAATCCTCGCGTTTGGTCACCGGTTCAAGCTGAAAGGCATCACCGACCATCAACACCTGTTTACCGCCAAAGGGGTGATGGTGGTTTTTTGTGTAAGCCCGCAGCACCCGATCGATGAAATCGAGCAAATCGGCCCGCACCATCGACACCTCGTCGATGATCAACAATTCGGTTTGCTCAATGAGTTTGACATGTTCCTTCCTGAATTTGAGCACATCGAAAATGCGTCTGTTCTGGATGGAATAGTCGGCATCGTCGGGCGGGATGGGTCGAAAGGGCGCCTTAAAAAACGAATGAATGGTTACACCCCCGGCGTTAATGGCCGCAATGCCAGTGGGAGCCACCACCACATACTTTTTATGGGTGGTTTGACAGATGTATTTTAAAAAAGTCGATTTACCCGTGCCGGCACGTCCGGTGAGAAAAACAGATGAATTGGTATATTGAATCAGGCTGTAAGCATCCTGAAATTCGGCGTTATCTGTATCAATGGTGTCGAGCAGTTTGGCCATGCAATGAATTTATTTATACTACCGATGTCAGCGCACCGATGAATAACGCTTGATGACATGATAAGCTTTATACACTCCCAATTCGCCGGCTTTGCTCATATCGGCCACCCCATCGTTTTGCTGTTTTAAGAAGATGCGCGTGAGACCGCGGTTAAACCAGGCTTCGCCCAGGGCGGGATTTAAGTCAATGGCCTTTGAAAAATCGGCCAAGCCACTCTCGAAATCACGCATGGCACAAAACAAGACGCCCCGGTTGTAGTAAGCATACGAAAATGACGGATCGGCCTCAATCACCCGGTTTAGATCGTTCATGATTAAATCATAATCCATCACCCGCTCCATCGATTTACGGTTTTCGGCCGAAGGTGCAGGCTTGACCCCCAGGGATGGTTGTACCGATAAGTCGCTCGCCCCTGTTGCTGTCGCATCCATCGAGCGAATCATCTCTACCATTTGATAACGCACATGCGCACGCAAAAACAGAGCCAACTTGTCGTTGGGAAGCATGGTGAGCAGCAGCGTTAAATCGTCCATGGCACGGGTATAATCCTGCATCGAAGCGTACAGCACAGCCCGCACAAAAAGCAACTGATTGTCGTGTCCGCCTTGTTTCAAATCTTCGCTAATTAAGCGCACGCGTTTCATCATCTCCGCGTAGTATCGCGACTCATGATCCACCACATGATTGTTGATGAGCATGCGCTGCGGCACCACCGCTTTTCGGTTAAAGAGTTCCACGTCGCGATCAAAGTAGCGAACCTTGTTGAGCAGGGTATCGGCCGAATAGTACGAGAGGGCAAACATGGGTTCCATGTCGATGAACAGTTCCCTGTTTTGCACCCGTCCGCGAATGGTTTCGGGCGCCTTTACTTTGTCCAGATCCCCCTGATCGTCTTTGTCATCAAAGTCGTCCAACACGGCAATCTTGTCGTATTGGCTAATGTCGGTGTCCGATTGACTGCGGGTTTCTTTCTTCTTTCCTGCCTCATCGGATTCATCGCTTTTTTGAGCGTTGGCCGTTGATGCCTTCTGGTTGTCCATTTCGAGTTTCATGGCCGTGTTGTAGTCGCGCTGAGCTCCGGCGGCATCGTTGAGTTGCTGCCTGGCAGCTGCCCGACTCATGTACACGGGGGCAAAGCGTGGGTATTTTTCGGCAATAATATTCAAATCGCTGATGGCTTGTCGGTATTCACCAATTTGATTGAAGATGAGCGCCCGGTTAAAAAGGGTAATCATATCGGAAGGATCCAAAGCCAGCACACGCGAGAAATCTTCCACCGCACGGTTTAGGTCGCCCACTTCGGCACGCAAAAGCCCCCGGTTACCCAAAGCCATGCGATTGCGCGGTTCCAGCTCCAGGGCTTTGTCCAAATCGGCCATGGCGCCCCTCAAATCATCCAACTGGTAACGGACCACGGCGCGATTGTGGTAAAAATCAGTTTCGCCCGATCGCAGCTCAATGGCCTTGTCGTAATCTTTCAAGGCCAGTTGATATTCCTTCATTTGCGAATACAAAATGGCACGACGCCAATAGCTGTCCACCAGCAATGGATTGCGCTCAATCACCAGCGAGTAATCCTGAATGGCACCCAGGGTATCGCCCTGCGACAATTTGCTGTAACCGCGTTCCAGGTAGATGTTGATGAGCTTTGGATCTTTGGAGAGTGCCCGGTCAAAATCGGCAATGGCCTCGTCGTATTGCTTTTGCATTTTGTGGGCATCGCCCCTCAACATCAGCAGATCAATGTTTACAGGGTCAATTTCCAAACCTTTGGAATACTCGTCGATGGCAGCCTGATAGTTGCCGGTAAACGTATTCACCAGCCCGTAAAAACGGTACACATCCATTTGATAGGGATTGATCTCCAGAGCCTTTTTAAAGTCATCCATGGCACCGGCAAAATCCTCGAGCTTAAACTTGGCATAACCTCTAAAGAAGTAGGGTTCACTCAGGTAAGGTTTGGAACTGATCACCCGATTGAGGTATTGAATGGAAAGCACGTAGTCCTCAAAATAGATGGCATTTCGTGCGTTGGCCATCACCTGATCGGTGTTGAATTGTGCCACCATGCGACCCGGAGCCAGCCACATCAACAAAATCACATATAACATCATGCGTAAGCGCATACCAATTGTTTAAAATTCGAAATAAATGTTGGTGTATCTCTGTGAAATATATTACATATCACCGAGTTCCACTGAACAGACACTGAGTACCACAAAGTCAAAATAAACACTGAGGCGCTAATCGACGCAGTCGCTTGGCTATGCCAAGAAAGGCGCTAAGTTAATTTTAACGCATTGCGTTTAAATAACAAAACAGATAACTCAAAAGAGTAATATCGTAGTTAAATCATTACCGGATTATATCATCTATGAGACGTGTCACAATAAAATTTATTTGAAATGTCAATAAGGGTTGAGATTTTTATCTACAGCATTGAGTTTTGGCACACAACAAATTATCTCAAAGAAAGACAAAAGAGATGTAGGCGTAGATATAACCACGAAATTTTTGAGGGGCATTAAAATTTCCCCGTAAGGGAAAAAGCTCGGTAACAATAAAAAACGTTGATTAGGTCTTTTGCCTCGGATGGGGCAAGACAAAACGAAGCCCTTCTTTGTTTTTACCGAGCTTTCCTGCCTAACGGCAGGAGAATTATAAAGCCTCATAAATTTCATGCTTGGTAACTATTTTAATGCACATTAAATTTTTTGATCCATAAATGCATTTTTCAACTCATAATTCGCATATCAATGTCGTTAAGTTAAGCCCTGAAAGGGCGATAAGCAGTCGCGTTGGTCATCGCCCAACGATGAATGCAAACTCAATCTCAGAGCCCTGAGTTGAAAATCGACAAAGTCAAAGGGCGTAGGCTTACGCCCCTTCGGGGCTTGAGCTCGTTTGCTACAATAAGCAGGGCTTTGCCCTACGCTAATGCTGGCGCCCCATTGGGGTTTAACTAAACGACATTGATTTGCATTTGAAGATAAAATTTACTGCAATGATGAAGCACAGCATACAAACATAACACAAAAGCGGGATATTTGGATGCGGCACCGGGAGCAAATCAAGCTATACAACGTGATGGCACGTCAACGAATCAGGGGTCAGTAGTGAAATGCCAAATTACGAACCGTTTCATTTCCGAGTCCATCCACCACAACCACTTTCAGGGAGTGCTTTTTATTTTTGGTGATGGGTATGCGATTGAGCGGGCAAATAAGACGATTGGTTTTACCGTCATATTCAAACAAAGCCCAGTTGCCGTCAATTTCACAGCGAAACGAGGCGATGCCCGAGAAATTATCTTTTACTATTAGTTCCAATGTTTTGCGGCCGGCATAATTTCCTTGTGGGGCAGCATTGTGCCACGTCACGGCAGGCGCCACCGAATCGATGGCCAATTGATAATCGCCCAATTCACGCACACGGGCACTCAGCCATCCGTTTTTATGAACGCCGCCGGCATAGGCTGAGCTTTTGCCATTGACTTTTGCCAGACACAGATAACGCACCTTGGGCAACAACGCTTCCGGAATCCTCACGTTCACCGTAATGAACTGATGCAACGGAATTGTGCGTTGCCCCACCGAGTAAATTTTTGACATGCCTTCCCCGCGCGACGTGACCGAGAAAGGCACATCGGAGTAAAACGCATTCTCGGGAATGTTGACTTTGATGTTTTCCTTTTCAACCACCAATGGCTTGTCACCCGAAATGACCGCAATGTTCGATTTGGGTGCAACCACGCCATCGCCTTTGAGCTTCATAGCCAGTACAGACTCATTGCCGTGAGTGTCGCGCACCTTTATCAGCACCGTCTTGATGCCATCCTTGGAAATCTTAATCACGCCCTTCTCTTCAACGCTGCGATACACATCAAGGGCATTATACGCATCGACAAAGCACTTATGAATGACCTTTCCGGTGGATATTTTATAACCAAAGTCGATAAAACTGTTGACATAGCGTGTCTGATCAAAGCTGAAACGATTCAGCTCAGCTTTAAATTGTGTTGCTTCATCCACAATCATCTCAATAGAATAAATACCACATTTGCGCCACGATCCGGTGAGATAATCAATGGTTTCAATGCCAATTCCTATGTTTCCGTTCGCGCTTACCGGCAAGTTGCCTTCCAACCGATATGTGCCATTCACAAGCACCGCCTTGTAATATTTGGCTTGTCCCTTGCCGGCAACCGAGGCTCCATTGTCAATCGGATAAATACGAATGCCCGAAATAACTGGGGGAACATTGTCTTTAACGTTATTCATAAACAATAGAGGATCGATGGGTTTTTCATCGTTGGTTCCCCGAATTTCAAAATGTAAATGAGCCCCAGACGAACTCCCGGTGTTGCCCACATAGCCGATTACCTCGCCTTGTTTCACCGTCATCTCTCCCGGTCGATAGGTCACATCCATATCAAATTGCTGACGGTGATAATGCGACGCAATGACCAACGAATCAATGCGTGGCGCATAACGATCCAGATGCGCATAAACGCTGGTGTAGCCATTGGGATGCGTCACATAAAGCGCCTTTCCGTAACCGCCCGATTGCACTTTTACACGAGACACATCACCATCGCCGATGGCAAATATTTTATTGCCAATTTTACCTCCTACGCCATAATCGATGCCACTGTGAAAATGATTGGAACGAATTTCAGCAAAGGTTCCGTTGATGACCGGGGAAATGTCCAACGGCGGACGAAAAGTATTGGGGATAAATTGTTGAGCATGCAACATCGCAACCGCGAACATCAAACTAAGTGACCAAAGTTTCCTCATATTGTATTGAAATTTGACGGAAATAAAAGAGAATGCCCGTCACAGACCTATTTAAAAATGGCCGAAATTAGGGAAAAATAAGCATTCAGCCATTCCTAATTCAACGTATGGAGATATCTGCGCCATAAAGAGACTTTTTTAACCCAATCTGCAACAAGCAGATAAAATCAGCAGGCTACATTTGGTCAAAAAAAAACAGCAGAGCCCTTGCAGATTTGAAAATAAAACCCCTATATTTGCACCGCGTTTGAGAGAAAAGAGAACGCAACAAAGAATAAGGTTCCGTAGCTTAATTGGATAGAGCACCTGGTTACGGCCCAGGAGGTTAGGAGTTCGAATCTCTTCGGAATCACACTTAAAATATCTTTGTTGCTTTACACATCTTACTCAAAATAAGGTTCCGTAGCTTAATTGGATAGAGCACCTGGTTACGGCCCAGGAGGTTAGGAGTTCGAATCTCTTCGGAATCACGTTTAAAAGCAGTCAATTATTTATTAATTGACTGCTTTTTTTTTGATTTCTCACCACATCGTTAGTCTTTTATCAACAAAATCAAATGTTTTATCAAATTTTGAAATAAATGATAAATAATGCAGTATCACATTGCATTGAAAAATGCAATTTTGAAGTAGAATCATCAACGGATTAAGTCATTAGCTGAAGACACACCTTCCCAGTTGATCATGATATCTAAAAGGCAATAAGGTTGGGACACATTGCATTCCAACCATGATAAAATATGAGTCATAAAAGATAACGCCCATCCACTTGAATCATTAAACCGATAATAAATCATTAGCAAATGAATCTAAGAACAATCTCCCTTATTACCCTGTGCTGCCTATGGCTCACGTCGTGGTCGCAAGAGAATCCCAAGCTGGAGAAAGAGCCGATCATCCAGCGTTCCGACATGCCTGATAACACGGCATTTGACCTGAAGATGGGTGAGAAATACTACCGCAAGGGTCTATATGACGAAGCCGTGAAGTACTACCAAAATGTACAAAAGTATGCGACCGGCATCTCGGCATTCAACTACAAAATGGCCATTTGTAACCTTTACAGCACACATCCGCAAAGTGCATTGGCTTATATGGAACAAGCCTACCCCGATGTGGCCAAAGATTATTACTACCATTTGGGGAAAGCTTTTCAGTACAATTTGATGTACGATTCGGCGAAAGTGGCATTCAACAACTATCACCAAACACTCAAGTCGTTTCGCAAGAAGTCGTTTGGCAAAGCGCTAAAGCAACTCAATAGCGAGTGTGATTTTGGGGCTCAGGCGGTGAAGGATTCCCTGCCTATGTTCATCATCAACCTTGGGCCTGTTGTTAATAGTTATTTTGACGATTACAATGCTGTGGTCAGCTACCAGAGCGATTCAACCATGTACTTTACCAGCCGACGTCCCCGTCGGGAAAAGGACAAAGTGGTTCACCGTAACCGCTACAAAGAACGCATCCTTGCCACGAATAATTGCATCAACCACCCGGCCGAAGCAACCGACGAACCCGGCTCGTTGCGTCAATCAACCAACTCGAGCGTAGCCGGTATTGACCATCAAAATAACCGCATCTTTTTTTATCAGGGCAAATGGCGACATGGCAACATTTATGCCGCCAATCTCAACAACGGTAAAGTAAAAAAAGTGCGTCAGTTAAAGGGTAAAATTAATCATCGTGCCCATCAGGAAACCGCAATGACGGTAAATAAGAGTGGGATAGCTTATTTTGTATCGAACCGAACCAAGGGCAAAGGCGGCAAAGACATCTATTCCGCCCAACAATCGGGCAAATATCGCTTCCGCAAGGTTCGCAACCTGGGGCCACAAATTAACACGCCATTTGATGAGGAAGGTGTTTACGTAACGCCCGATGGCAACACACTCTATTTCTCGTCGAATGGTTTGCCCGGTATGGGAGGATTTGATGTGTACCGCACGACCAAACAGCCCAATGGAGAATGGAGTGAGCCGGTCAACCTGGGATACCCCATTAACTCGCCTGCTGACGAGCTCTTTTATCGCCCCACGCCCGACAGCATGGTGGCCATTTACTCCACCCTTCGCCAGGGAAGTCATGGCGGTCTCGACATCTATAAAATTGTTCATGACCCCCGCATTCCTTTTGAACTCAACGGTCAGGTCACCGACAATAAGACCAACAAAATATTGGCCGCAACCGTGTCGGTGTATCGTGACGACAACAATCAACTGGTGACATCAGCTGCACAAGACACCGTTGCACGTCAGTACAGCATTGCATTTGACGACGTCAACAATTACTGGCTTCAGATAGATGCACCCGGTTACAAAGGCACTAAAGATCAACTGCAACGAGCCACTACACGTCATCAAGTCATCACCCAAAACTATCAACTAGAGAAGCTCAAATACCCCTTCACGGTGTGGGGACGTGTGACCAATTCGCGCAACGGCAGTCCTGTGATGGCCGACATTGTCTTTAAAGCCATCAACAAGGATACAGTATTGCAACGCATCGCCACCAACCCACAGACGGGAGAGTACTCCATCACATTTGAAGACAAAACAAATGTGACCATGGAAGTGTCGGCCACCGATTTCTTTGCTTACACCACGCCGCTGACCATGAAAAGTATCAAGGGCGACAAAGAAGAACGGAACATAACGCTCACGCCCAGTCGCATCACATACACCATCACCGGCGTGTTGGCCGAACAAGAGAGCAAGCTGCCTGTTTCCGGATGGGTAAAAGTGTTTAAGCCGGGTATTGCAGCCCCCATCGCCATCTGCCCCAGCGATTCGTCATCGGGTAAATATGTGGCCACGATGGAGGAAGCCGGTCCGTTTGTCATCGAGACCTCAGCCGAAGGTTATTTCTTCCAAAATGCACCGGCACAGTTCCTGGGTGACACCACGTTATTGGTTCGAAATTTTGATCTTCAAAAGATGAAGGCGGGCGTGAAAATCGTCATCGAGAACATCCTGTTCAATTCCGGCAAATCGACCTTAAAACCCTCGTCGTTCGCCGAGCTTGACAAATTTGCCAACCTGCTACTCGAAAACCCCAAAGTACGGATTGAAATCTCCGGTCATACCGACAATGTAGGTTCAGCCGCCAGCAACAAGAAACTGTCGAAAGAACGAGCCCTGACAGTGCGTAATTACATCATTAAAAAAGGTATCACACAGGATCGGTTAGAGTACGAAGGTTATGGCTTAGAACAACCCATCGCCGACAATAAAACAGAAGCCGGGCGAGCCGAAAACCGCCGTGTAGAAATTAAAATTCTGGATTGATTCATTCAAAATTAAAAACATGAAGACACGTAATTACTTGATATATTCGCTTCTGGCGTCAGTATTCATGCTGACGCCGGGATGCGCCGGTGACGATATCTACGAAAAAGACATCAACACCGATGCCAACCGCGTTTACGAGATGCACCTTATTTGTGGAACAGTGACCGTCACGGCTCGCGATTTAATTGATGAGTACGGCGATGGCGAGTTTACGGTAGCCAATGACTGCACCATCATGCGATCGTTCGACATGCCATTATCGCTCGAATGGGACGAATTGGTGGTGCTCTCTTCGCCATCCATCAATCAATTAGTGCCCATCACCAAAGGCGTGGCATCTTTCGATATTACAATCCCAATGAAATTAACCCCTTCAGATGACATGCGTCTCGACCAGGTGGATCTTTCGCAGGGAATGCTGAACACCTTTGTGATGGTTCCTTCGGGTATCTCATCAGGAACAATGACCCTCTCATTTCCGGAAATCTTCAATCACAAAGGTCAGATGCTGAGTTATTCGCTAAACATTTCACCGTCGCAACGGTCGTTGCAGATATCAGAAGATTTAAATGGTTTTACCATTAAACCCGAACAGTTAAATGCCAATGCGCCCCATACAAATCGGGTAAAAATGGTTGTTAGCATCAAAAATATGGCATCCAACTCAGGTGGCAATTTAAACGTTGAATGTTCCATGATCGATTTGGCATCAGATAACATATCGGGCTATTTGGGACGTAGGGAGCTTTCGAAAACAGACAATGGTTTTGATTTCGACTTTTTCGAGAAATATGAGTTAGAAGACAAAGTGCAATTTGCCGACATTCAGATTATGGTGAAAGCACACAATCCTATTGGGGCTCCATTCAAGGTAGAAGTTGATAACATTCGCTTTGATAAAAGTGGTCAAAATCAATGGTTTTTGATGAATAACAACGAAACAGCCCAACTAAAACCGACATTCGACCTCGCTGCCGCTAAAGGCCCCAATCCTTTGCTGCCGAGCACCTCTGATGAATTGACATACAAACGCGACAACTCCAACATTGAATTAATCGGGACTCGACAACCGAACCACTTGACGTGCGACATCAAAGGCACTTCAAACCCTGATGTTACAGGATCGACCCAAAACATCAAGAACTTTATAGGCACCAATCGCACCCTCGAGGCAGATTTGAAAGTCAATTTCCCCTTTTGGTTTTCAACCAAAGCCTACACACGCACCGACACCATTGATTTTGATTTTCAAGATCTCTTTGATGAAGAAACGGTTGAAAGCTTCGAAAGAATGACCTTTACTCTGGATTTCGAAAACGGGATGCCCTTCGATTTAACAACCATCGCCCGTGTGGTGGATGCCAATGACAAATTCATTGCCAACCTGATGGATCAAACGCAAATGTTGAAATCGCCCACCATCAACAATGATGGCACAGTTTCGGGCACCACAACATCAAAATTGACCATTGAAGTAACCAAAGATAAAATCCAAAAATTTTGGGACAAAAAGGCCATGAAGATTTTGTTGGACCTATCTGCGATGACCAAAGATGCCCCCAATACAATGGTTAAAATACAGACAAACAGCACGCTTAAGTGCAAAGTGACCATGAATGGTAAAAGTCAAATTCCCAACCTCTAATTATCCTTTTTAAACATGAATCATACAATAAAATATATTGCCGTCATGTTGCTTCTTAGCCTGACAGCAATCACCATCCACGGGCAGTCCCCGATGTCGCTCTACTTTATGGAAACCATCCCGCAGAGTCACCATGACAATGCAGCGATGGCACCGCGAGCCAATGCTTACATTTCAGTTGTTTCCTTTAATTACAGCCTTTTCAGTGATGTGTCCATGAAAGACTTCCTGCAGCAATCAGGTTCCGAATGGGTCACACCCCTTCACAAGAACTTTGATTATGGGGAGTTTTATGATGTGATAGGTGATGCACTAAATATGGGGACACGAGGCGACATTAGTGCACTCGGTTTTGGCTTTAGCTCCGGACGGGATTATTTCTCCTTTCAGTTTTCAGAGAAAGCGGTGATCCAAGCCGGATTTTCATCCGACTTTTTTAAGTTGCCGGATGCGGGGTTGCCCAAGGGAGCTATGTTTGACTTTTCAACCATGCGATTAAAGGCTTACGCTTACAAGGAGTTCTCAATCGGGTATGCCCGTGAATTGACTGATCGGTTGACCGTGGGGGTTCATGTGAAACCGTTGTTTGGGCAAGCCATTGGCATGACAGACATCAGCAACATGAGCCTTTCAATTGGCGAAAATCAGTATGATATTCGGGTGAATGGCGACATTTACACCTCATTGCCAATGGAGGTTTATAGTAAGTCCGGAGAATTTCCTGATTCCATAAAATTTAAAGATTTAGAAGGAGATGATTATCTTAACAATTATGGCACTTCCTTCAGTAATCCAGGCTTAGCATTAGATTTTGGAGGCGAATACAAGTTTTCGGATCGATGGACTTTTTCTGCGGCTTTAAACAACTTGGGTTTTATTCAATGGAACGAAGATCTTAACGCCCTTCACGCCGAAGGAACCTATGCCTACGATGGTGTAGAAGTGAGTGCAAGTAACTGGGACGATCTGGGGGATGTGTTTAATGATGTGGCTGATGAGCTGAAAGAGACGCTTAGCTACAATCATACACATGATGGTTTTACCTCAGGTCTCACTCCCAATATGTATCTTGGGGCTCAATATCATGTCAACCATGCGATATCATTTGGAGGTCTGTCACGAACGACGTTTCAGAAACAAAACTGGCGCCAGGAGTTTGCTTTATCGTTAAATTACAATTCTTACCGTTTTATGGCATTGAATGTGAATTTGAATACGCGCATCAAAGGAAGTACCTATATGGGCGCTTGTACCATGTGGTATATGGGGCCACTTCAAGTCTTCGTCATGATCGACAACGTTCCCTTTCACCTCGACAATTATTACGACGAAAATGGCAATAAAACGCAAATTCCCGGAGAATTTAAGGATCTGAACTTAATGGCCGGTGTCAACCTTGTTTTTGGATCGAAAGGATTTAGAGATAAGCCAATGATTGGCAGGAACAAATAATGTCATCCTCAAAGTAAAAAAAAACGCCTGCATAGAGCTGCCCTCATGCAGGTGTTTTTTTTAACACACCATCCATCACTCGCTCATGGTGTTAAAGATAAATATCGCTAAACTGTCCACAAACGGCATAAAATATTTGGCCAACGCTGTAAAATAAGCTATTTTTGTATCAAGGATGAGAGATTAACAACACCGCATCAACATTATTTGATTGTTAAACTCAACATTAAAAACATCCAGAGTAACGCTGTTGGTTTAAAGGGCGGGCCTCACCTTCGGGTTATCAAATTTTGATACGGAGGATTACCGATAAGCTAATGCACTCAAACCCTGTTAGCAGGAGTTTAAATAATCCAAGTTGATGCGGTTCTTATAATAAAAAGCTGTTCATAACGAGCAGCTTTTTTTATTTCATCTATTATGTATTTTGAAATAGGTATATAGACAACCACAGGCCGGTCGCCTACATAAAGGTTTTGGCCGCTTAGCTCCAACGGGGACTGCTGTGAGCTGCGTGGAGACTTTTTTTTGCTGTATTAAAACATTACAAAATTGATACTTGCAATAGCACGGATTGCAAATCCGCGCTAGCGGCGGGCTTAATTAATTTGTAACACCTTGCGGATTAATATAAATGCGGATAACTCAAACGAGTTACAGATTATATTCCAGGCACGATTCTCATAGCACACTCACATTAAAGTGGTTCAAATTGAAATGAAGAAAGTGTATCAACACTTAATCACAACCACCCGAATCACGGGCAATGCCCCCTAACTAATCACGATGAGATTAAGCCACTCAAACAGCCTTTAAATATCCATTAATAGGATCTGACACCCTGCTTCGTGTGCAGACAGATCCATTTTTTTGATGTGATCTTTTATACGGATTAATTCACCATGCTTGAGCTTTAAAAAATCCGATGATCCATGCGATTCAATGCGTTTTAAGAGCAAAGCCAACGTCATTTCGTGAATGTCAAACGCGGGATAAAAACCGACTTCGTGATGTGCCCCTGTCACCACTTCAACCAACACATGACAGTCGAGCATAAAATTGACCGAATCTTTCACCAATCGCACCGGGAGTTTTAAATGAAAAGCAATTTCCTCGATAGAGGGCGATTTTTGATGGTGTTTGAACTTCTGTACTACATAATGTGCGATGAGCAAATACACCTGTTTTTTATAGCTGTAACTGATGTTATTGGCATCAAATTCATACTCATAGTTCTTCACATTTTGGGTGGCATATGACAACTCAGCACCAAAGAGTACAATCATCCAGGAACTGTTGAGCCAAATCAGGAAAAGCGGGAACGCAGCAAAACTGCCGTATATGGCATTATAACTGGACATACCCACCTGAAAATGAATATAAAAATACTGAAGCAATTGAAACATGGTTCCCGAAAGAATCCCCCCCACCAAAGCCGAATAAAAATGCACCCGGGTATTGGGCATGATAAATAGCAACATGGTGAATCCGAGCCATATAATGAGATAGGGAATCACAAAACCAAACAATGCACCGGCCAATTCACCAAAATCACCCATTCCGAATTCCTGACGAACAAACACAACCATGCTACTCGAGGAAATAAGAAAAAGCAAAGCCACCATCATTAACGACACATAGTCGCTAAATTTGCGAATGAACGAGCGATCGCGCTTTACCTCCCAAATCTCGTTAAACGAGGCCTCAATGGATCCCAAAACCTTCATTAACGACCACAACAAGACAGCCAAACCGACACCAGCAATCATTCCTCCACGGGCATTGTCGAGATACCCCGAAGCAAAGCTCATAATCCAATTGGCCACCTCCCCCTGCCCTGCAAATTGATTCTGCAACTCATTTTCGAGAACTTTATCGAACCCAAAACCTTTGGCAATTCCAAATGCCATGGCCACAATGGGGATAATAGAGATTAATGAATAATAGGTCAGCGATGAAGCTTTATTAATGCAATTGTTACTCATAAAGCCTCGAACCGCCAATATGACGATGCGAATGATGTTAATTAACCGGAAATGATGCTTGGATGTTGACGCAGAGTCAATACGCCAAATATCTTCTAATATGAATTTTTTCGCACGGGCAAACTGCTTAAGTAAATGCGAAACTTCCATCCATTTTTTTATTCTATGTTTCATGATATGAATGAAGAATTGAAAATTAAAGACGTAGAGATGATCAGACGTCAGACAGATAGATTAGACTGAAAAGACTAAGAGAACAGATCTAAAACTCATTCATTATCTCATCAACGGTCTTGTTATCTGACATCATTTTTTCATTATTAAGCAATCAATGTCGTTTAGTTATTGACAAGCGAATAAAAGACAAGAAGAATTTTAGACCGCAGACAGATAGATGAGACTGTGAAGAGGAAGAAGACAGATCTAAATAGGCTCTGTTCTGATTTGTGTGGGTAATCATAAGTATCAATTCTCTCAGGCCAATATTTCGTGCCCTCAAGCCGGGCGGGCTCTTACTTTTTGGCTACAGCCCCAAAAAGTAAGCAAAAAAGGCCGCCGCTGACGTAAAATGGCTAAAAATCATAGGCCCTCGCTAAAATCTGCGAACTCGCAAGCTCAAACAGCGCATATTTCTTAACGCTCAGACCTATGATTTTTTTAACGCCATTTTCCGAAGGCGGCTTAGTTACCTTGTGTTGATTTCGTGCTTTCATATTTTGTTTACCCACAGGATTCGACATAGAGCCTCTAAATATCTTTCCTTATCTCATCATCTGTCTCACAATCTTGCGTCTTCTTCTCTTAACTTATCGACATTGATTAAGCAACATTGAAATCCAAATCGTTGAAATATTTAATGAAGTCGTTCATCTTTCAGTCCCCCTCCCGCCCTAATAGGCAGTTATCACAAATCACTAAAATATAAGGCAATAGAGATAAACGCCCTCTTGAGGAAAAAAATTGATAAAAATAAAAAAAGTAAGCCGATAAGCCGGGTTCTGTGCCTCATACGAGGTTCTTGTCATTTATCTAAAACAGGAGTCTCCCCCTGTCTTGAGCAACCTACCCCTCACGACTGCAAGCAACAGGGCGGACAACCCTGACCGGCAAGCCGGATCGTGATATACATGGTCTTGCAACCTTTGAGACGTACGGCCACGAATATTGCTATTCATGCCGGTGAGCTCTTACCTCACCTTTTCACCCTTACCCTGCAAGCAAGGCGGTCATTTTCTGTTACGTTACTATGCCCTCACGAACATCTTCCCGTTAGGAAGCAAAGTGTCCTGCGTTGCCCGGACTTTCCTCTCCTTTCGACAGAAAGCAGCGACAAGATGGCCTACTTTTTTTATTTTAATATCATTATCTGATTCGCAAAAATAACAAAAAAAACGGTCTTGTTTCTATTCAAAACAAGACCGCTTCAGATATGATCTTCGACCTACTCAATTTGATAAGGCGCATATTTATCCCATTCAACAACAAAAGCTCCCTTATAGCCCAATGATTTGACACGAGCCAGTTCATCCAAAACTGTTGTCCCCGGATATTGCCCCACACAATAACGATAAATTTTATCCTTCATATAAAACTCCAATATCCCGTCAATATTTTCAAAATGAGTCAGATAAACCGGGAAACGAAAAGCACTTAACTGCACCAGATAGTTTTTGTTCGGATCGATTTTAATATTTTGTGACGAAGAAAACTGACCTTCTGCCAATTGATATTTTGAGGTATTGACCACAAATGCATCCGCATAACCCAATCCTTTTACATTTGCTAATTGCTCAGCGGCTGCTTTAAAGGTTTGATATTCGCCCACCACATAACGCACAAAACCATCAGCACAGGCAAACTCACGCGCAGCGTCGATATGATTAAAAAACTCAGGTTCCTGGGGGGGCAATTGCAATGCCAAAATCTGAATGGCATAGTATGGCGCAGTGGCCTTATCGCAGGTCACAATTTTTTTCTGAGTACGCAGATGAGACAATTTATCGCTTTTTTGACCATTCATTACCCCGGAAAAAAGAGGAAAGAGTAAAATGAAGGCAAGGCAAATATTTTTCATTATATCAATAGTTTACTGAAGTCACACAATTAGTTCTTTTTACGCCAAACCACCACTTCTATCCGACGGTTTTGTAAATGCGTCTCGTTGTCGCAATAAACGCCACGACGACATTTGTTTACTAAATAACGTTCAGCATAGGAGCGAGGAATCATATTATCATCTGCAATGCCTTTCCCCATGAGAATCTGCTCGCATTTCTCAGCCACTCGTTGCGACACATCCAAATTGGTATAACGATTTCCACGTGCATCGGTATGTCCGTTTAATTTAACAACGATGTTCGGGTTTTGAGTCATATAAGCAGATAATTTTTCAATCACTGCGAGACCTTCAGCAGTAATCTCTTCGCCCACGTAAGGGATGACCATTAAACTGATATCATCCAACACCGCATCGTTAAAAATTGGGGTCAGGATAATCCCATTTTTCTTGATGTCATCAAACTCCTGGATGTTCACAATCATTTGTTTCTCACGAAACTCATTACCCTTAGAAACAATTAAATCAAATTCCTGATCCTGTTTTTGATAAGCCACCGGAATGGGCACATTAAAGGAGCCATCGGCATTGGAATAAGCCTGCCCAATGATGGCACCCGACACCGGATCTTTTAATAAGACAGAAGCACCAGCAACCGCTTCATTATTGGATGAATTTTTCAGGACAGAAGCAAATGCATTTGGCAATGCAGGCGTTGCAACAATGACTTCCTGTACCGTATCGACAATGGGCGGCACCACAGGAGGAGTCATGGGTTCGACAGGCTCTTCAACAGGCTTAAGATTTTCCAACCCTGCGATGGGACGTTTTTCGTCTTCAACCTTTTCAACTTCGCGAGGACGCACATAAAAAATGACATCATCGATGCGATCGCCAGCGCGGTTAGAGGACAAGAAACCCCATTGAGAGTTACTGGGGTCAATAATGTACCCAAAGTCATCGGCCGTGGAGTTATAGGGTTGACGCATATTGGTCACATTGGTCCACTTGCCATTGATAAAATCAGCCATAAAGATGTCCCAACCCCCAAAACCGTAGTGACCATCGGAAGAAAAATACAACTTATTATCCTTGCTCACCACCGGATAAACTTCATCACCATAGGTGTTGATGTCTTTGCCAAGGTTCTTGGGCTCACCAAATGTGTTATTATTCTTAAGCTCAACAGAGTAAAGGTCTTTCCCACCAAAACCACCCCGTCGGTTGGAAACGAAATAAAGAACTTTGTTATCGGGAGAGATAGCGGGGTGAGCACAGTCGTAATCATCACTATTAATATACAGTTCAGTAATGTTCCCCCAATCCTTCCCATCATATTTCACGGAAAAAATCTTCATGACATCCTTACCTCCTTTCACACGTACAGCACGAGTGAAGAATAACATCTTATAATCAGATGTAAAAGCAGTAGCACCCACATGAAAGGGAAAAACGAGCTTTTCGGAAAAAAGTCGCTTAGTCTCCTGTATTTGACCATCTTTCAAGTCGGAATAGTAGAGGTTCATGAAAGGGCGCCCCATTTTATCCACATTCTTGCTGCCGGCACCTTCTAAAGCTGAAGAATAAACCACGCCCTTTTCATAATAATTGATTCCAAAAGATTGCCCAAATGTCATCGCCGTAGTTGGGTTAACCAGCACAGGTAAGAAGTCACTGTTCTCGAGAGCCCACTGACACGACTTAATCATCTCATTGACCTGCACAGGGTTAGCGCCTTCAATTTTAGCTTTTTCAAAAAGTTCGATGGCACCTTCATAAAACCCAACCTTATGCGCAGTGATTGCGTACAACAACACATCGTTGCCAGATAGGTCATCGGCCAACTCCGTGAAAGTTTCAAAAGCTTTATCAATATTATTGAGGTAATAATAGCATCGGGCGACCTTTTTACGCGTCTCCAAATCAAATGTCTCACCTAATTTTTGCGAAGCATTATAATTTTCTAAAGCTTTAAAATATTCACCATTCTTATAGAAGCCTTCTGCCTTCTTGAGTTCTGATTTTTGCGCCCCCATCAGTAGAGGCACTAAAAACAGAACAGCCATTGCTATGCTCTTTTTGTAGGATTTCATAAATATGGATGTAGTCAAGTATGTACTAAGAATTTTGATGCCCAAAACAGTGTGTCAGATTCAAAAAAGTGATTAAAAATAACGAATAGATCGCATACCGGCACGCTTGTGGAAGGTAAAATCGAATTGCAAACTAATTTCGTGTGAACCAAACTTGGCGTAATTATTTAATTCAGAGAGAGTATAATCAAATGAATAACGCACCGTAAATTGACGATTAATGATGTATTCGGCCAGGAAAACCATATCACTCATGGTGCGATAAGATAAACCTAACCAAAGTTTCTCCATGAGCAAGACATTTGTAGAGACATCAAACTCTAAAGGAGAACCATAAACGATACGGGTTAATAAGGTGGGTTTAACCATAACTTCACCCCATTCAAACACATATCCACCGTATAAATAATGATGCTGATTAGGAAGGCTAAAAGTATTTCGGAACTCACCGGCATTCCCATCAAATTTATTAGAGAAAAACTTTGGTACTGAATATCCAGCGAAATAATTTTCAGCATAAAAGTAAGCTCCAAAACCGGCATTAAAAGTTGTCTTTGATTGTTTGCCAGTAAACACAGGGTCGCCAAAATCCTGAGTGATGGACTTTGTCCCATCATAACTCATATTTCCAACGCCCAACTGCAGACCCAGAGAGACAAATTTATTTCGATCGACCTGGAACTTATAGGAGGCAGATCCAAAAAAATCAAATGTATTGGTAAAACCGATGTGATCGTTGGTAATAAAAGCCCCCACCCCTAAATCAGTATCCTCCACGGGGCCATGAACATTGAGCGCTTCAGTAAAAGGAGCGCCTTCCATTCCGACCCACTGGCTGCGGTGAATCATGATCCCGCTGATCACGTCACGGGTGCCATTGTAAGCGGGGTTCAAAATTCCCTGATTTGCAATATAATGATTGTATTGCGCCTGGTTTTGAGCTTGCAGCACTACGCTGCAAGCTCCCAGAACTATGATGGTTGATATCGTTAATAACTTCTTCATGATTAATCTATTTTACCGGTTTAGGTCATTACAATTAACGTTTCAGTTCAACAAAGCCATTGTAATGCTGTGTTTTTGGTGTTCCATTGGTTTTATTGTATGATACCTTAAAGATGTAAAAGTATGTACCATTGGGTAAATCACTGCCAATGGAAACCATGGCTCCTGCATTGCCTTTACCATCCCACCAAGCCTTTTCATCACCATACCGACCACCTTTGCTTTTATAAACCAAAGATCCCCAACGGTTATAAACTTCGAGCGAAGAAAACACATTATTATCCGAGATATTAATCGGTTTGTCATTATTTTCCTCATCAAAATCAACATTACCTGTGATTATAAAAGTATCATTATAGTCATCATCATTGGGAGAGAAGGCATTAGGAATCAATAAAGTTCCTTTATCATGAAAATCCTTGTTACCCACCATAATCGTAATTGTAGCAGTATCAACACGTGAATCAGGAAAATCAAGATTCCTAACAATGTACTCAATCGTCTCAGTTCCATAAAAACCGAACACTTTTGTATAAATGAATTCTCCAGTTTTCTTATTCAATGATACACTACCAAAAAATGGATCATCATTACCACGTTTATCTTTCCGACTGGCTTTACACTCCTGATCTTCGTAGCAAGCAGCATCGAGTAATACAAATTCCAAATTAGGTGCTTCCACTTCTGTATTGTAAAAGTCAATATCAGGATTACGAATGTCTAAATCGGTTGCTGTTTCTGCATCATAAAATACGTTGATTGAACGAGACACATCTTCACCATTTAGGAACATAAAATCATCAATAGCTGTAAGTTTGCTACAGTCTGAAACATCTTTCTCAAAAACAAGCAGTCTATTATTCATCTCAACAAATGAACTGCAATCACCATAAGGATAACTTGCAAAAACAGCATAAACACCTGCCTGTACATAGTTTTTGAATGGCAAATATGCTGTTGATGGATAATTAGGATCGTTATCAAGTGTGTACTGATATTTAGTAAAATCAGAAGAATTGGTCATCAAATATTCAACATGCTCGAAAGTTATTACTCCGTCAACTTCAGAAATAACACGCACCAAACGATACACCACTTCATTCAGATCGGGATTGAGAACTCCAATTTGAACCCCTTTTTCACCAATACAGTATCCCAAATCTTGAGCCCAAATAGTAGTACCACTTGGGGCAATTCCCTGGGTGAACAATACAGTATTGCTATTATTGCTTACACAGGAAGTATTACTGGCATCAGTGAATGCATTTACCCAATAGATATCTCCAGTTGAAGCTCCCACACTGACATCCCATCCACTGCCATCATTAATAGCTGGCAAGGTGGTTGTTATCGTTCCGTTTGATTCTTTTCGGCTGAGCGAGTAATACAATGTTGGATCATAACTACCTTCTTTAAACTGGATTAATACAGTTCCGGCATCACCACACACCTCATGAGCAAATGAATTGCCATTTATTGTAATTGCAGGCGCAGTCGGCTGACTGGGTGCTTCAACCGGTAATGCTGTATTCAAATCGATACCGCAAGACATGTTGGTTGCCCAGTTTGCAGAAATCTTGTAATTACCAGTTTCCACACGTGTTAAGACGTACCAATCATCTGCATCGGCAGAGGAAGTGATCAGCCCTGAATAGACAACCGCATCTGCATTTTTATTATCAGTAACCGTGTAGATGACGCCAGCCTCGTTCCCTTGTATGAGAATGGCAACTTTACCATCTGCTGTGCAATTGGTGGTTTCTTCAACTTTAACAGGGGCTGCTATAGGTTGTGGCAACACACTCAAAGACATCTCTTTGCTGGGCACACCACATTCACCTCCTGCATAGTTAGAAACTACCACTCTGAAAGTTGAATTGGTGATGGTACCGTCATTAATGTCATTCCATTCGATTGGCGTGCCATCAGATAACTGCATTGGTTTATTGATTGTCCAGGTTGCAGCACCGTCATCGGAACGCTCTACCCCATAATACAAGTCACTGATAGGTGCAGGTTCTGTGATGCTCACCACTTCAGAACTGCCACAAATGCTGTTGCTGCTAATGGTTGCCACAGGTGTAGCGGGGCTCACAGGCGCATTCACCGCAAACGTTACAGGATCTGATGCACACTGACCGTTCCAGCTTGCTACAGCAGAGTAATTCCCTGTAGGCAATTTGGTAAAGGCACTGTTGGCTACTTCACCCTCAAATACGACCACAGGGGGATTCGCATCATTGGTGACAGTATAAGTAACCCCGGCTTCAAAACCGGTCATTTCGACAGTCAGCATACCATCAGCACTACACTCATCTACCGATTGAATTGAGAATGCGCCAGGGGCATTGCGTTGCTCTACCTCTACGATATTTTCCATGTTAGAAGTACAGCCTGTTTCTGGATTCTTGGCATAAACCATGTATGTGCCATCAATCACTGCACCATCATCATCTTTCTTTGGTGTAAATGAAAGCGATTGAATGCCACCTGATAAATTATTACCCATTTGCTTTTCAACAAAATCGTACAATCCATTGGCCATTTTTCGCATCAAGTAATACTCAATACCATATTCAGAATTCTCCAGAACAATCTTAGCTTCAGCAGGATCACAGTAAATACCTGAATTCGCATCCAACTTATAAGATATTGGCAATGGATTAAAGCGAATTTCAAACTCAGAAGGAATCATCAAATTGGGACATTGAATTGTGGCATTTTTATCAACACCTTCAATACTCCAAATACCTTCAGAGTAAACAGGCTCTTTGAATTCAAGAATTCCTCCAATTGAAACAGCATCTTGTTTGAAAATTCTATTCCCATTTTCAATAAAATATAGAGTATAAGTCACTCCCGGTTCTGAATTTTCAAGAGTAATTTTCACGCCACCGTCACCCATACACATGGTTTCAGGTAACACAACTTGTTGTTTTTTCACGGTACCCGGTACATCCACATGGATTGGACCATCGTCTAAAATGCTTTCACATCCATACTCTGAAATGGCCTTAATTCGATAATCAGCATTTTTATCAAATACAGGATTAAATTGTACCTGATCAGGTGTTCCATCCAAATCAGAATCATAATTAGGAGCCGTAACAACCCATTCATCACCCAATTGGAGATCAGTATTATTTGCATCTACGATGACATAAGTGATATCCACTTGAGGATTGGTGATGGTGATCAACGCTCCATCATCACAACCGATTCCTTGAACGAAATCCACATTAAGTGTTTTATCAGGAAGTGGGCGAACAGGATTAATTACAATGTCAGTTGCATAAATAATGTCACACAACGTGGTAGTATTGATCGCATGAACGCGATAAGTCCCGGGTTGGTCATAAGAAAACACGCCACTGGCAGAGGCTGGAATCACAACCAGTCCATTTTCGTCAAGCAATTCATATTCCACACCATTTTCTGGCACAAATGTGAATGATGCGTAACTTCCTTCACAGAAGTCAAGAGGTTCAGTCGGAAGTAATACAGGCACAGGAAGCAGATCCATTGAAATAATATATTCATCTGTTTCACTTGAGCATCCAACAATTGGATCCTGGGCAACAACAGTATATGAACCTGCATCAACGACTTTGTCCGTAAATGTAAAGACAGCATTATCATCATCAACGATACCGATAAAAGTTTGTCCAGTAGAAATGCCATTACGATAAAGAGTATAAATGTAATCTAATTGCTGTCCGGCAACAGATACTGTTACACCATTAGATCCCTTACAGAAGTGACCGGCATTGGTTGCTGATAACGTAAATACTTTAGGAGTCTGTATTTGCTTCACAGTAACAGCTCCGTTCATCCATTTAGGACATCCAGGAAACTGAGCATAAATTTTATAAGTTCCTTCCGCATCGTGATGGCCAAATGAAAGCACACCACCAGTTCCGATTATCGAAGAACCAACGATAGAACCATTCATCGTCAAAAAGTATTCAACTCCCAAATCAGAATCAGATAAACTAATCGCAACACCTACATCACCTTGGCAATATAGACCATCGGTGCGATCAGAAACTACATAATAAGCAGTACCTGGAACATCAATCCTTAGTTCACCGTTCATAAACATACCACAGGTATTTAGATTCTCCCATCTTCCATAAATGGTATATGAGCCACCAAATTCAGTTGAACCAAATGAAATAATTCCATTAACATCAGCATCATCACTGGTTCGTTCTACCCCACTTGGAGAATTATCAATATAAAGCTCATAAATAACACCAGACTCAGAACCATCTAATGTAATTTCATAACCAGCTCCGTTGTTACAATCAGTTTTCACCTCATTTGGTGACATATTAAACTGAATAGGATTATCATAAAGCTTAATTACAGTCTCACCAATGTTAACCTTGGGTGCAGATGGAACAGATAAATAATAACCAACAACACGATATGTATTATCTCCTACAGTTGTATTTTTAACATTAGTCCATAATACTCTTGTGCCATCAAGGACACCAACTCCTAATTCCATTCCATCATCAACTCTGATTAACTCATAAGTAACCATTGGCTGAGGATCTTTGACATAAATAGACACCCCATTTTCACCAATACAATATGCATTAGGATTGGCTGTAACTATTTTAGATTCAATTTCAGCCAATACACTCATGGTCAGCGAAGCCGTATTTTCACAACCATTGGCGTCACGAACAGTCACGGTCACAATGTCACCGGCAATCAGTGTACTTGAGTCGAATGTATCGTCGGTTGAGAATGCCTGATCTATACC
The DNA here is from genome assembly GCF_003254275.1 of Breznakibacter xylanolyticus. Taxonomy (GTDB): domain Bacteria; phylum Bacteroidota; class Bacteroidia; order Bacteroidales; family Marinilabiliaceae; genus Breznakibacter; species Breznakibacter xylanolyticus. Next base: position 50,148 of record NZ_QKZK01000027.1, read on the forward strand.
AGGTGTAGAATTGACATCGAACTGATATTCCACCCCTCCGGTACCTGTAAAGGTCACCGTCATGCCGTTAATCACCTCGATACCCGGGCTGGCAGAGATGCCTGCAAGCGGCAGCGGGTTTACCGTCATGTTGATCTCGTTCGAAAGCATCGCGCAACCGGTGGCACTGTTGGTCACCAGCACGGTCACCGGGTTAACGATGTCCGATGAATTGATGGTAAAGCTGTTTCCGGTGGTTCCGGCCACAGGCACACCATTCATCAAGAACTGGAATGTATCGCCAAAATCGGTGGCAGCTTCAAAAGTCACAGCCTCATTGGCACAAACCGGATTGCTGCTTGTGGCAGACAATGAGAGTGTAGAGGTTGGAAGGGGATTTACAGTCATGGTAGGACCGGTCACAATGTCGGAAGTACATCCTTGAACGCTGCGAGATTGCACATACACCACCTGACCGTTGTTCGCTGAAGTGTAAGTGTAGTCAAACGTATTCTGAGCACTCCAGTCCTGAACCGGCGTGGTGGTATTGTCCACAAAGAAACGATATTCAACGGCATCCGTTCCGGTGGCAGTCAGGATTAAATTGCTACCATCGCACACCGAGTTGGCAGGGGCAACAAAAGAGGCTGTGGGTTTAATGACTTGTAATTGAATGGGTGTTGCCACTCCAGGACAATCCGTCAAGCCACTCTTGAATCCAATCACACTGATAATCGGGTTGGG
>NZ_QKZK01000028.1 GCF_003254275.1 Breznakibacter xylanolyticus
TGGCCTTTCCGTCACTCACCGTCACGGGAACCGTCAGAGCACCTTGAAAATCAACCGACGGCGTGATGGTGGTACCACTCACAATATAGTTGGTGCCTGACTGCACGGCAAGCGTGAAATTCGTATCGCCATCCTCATCGGTGATGGTGAAGTGCGACAGCGTGAGCGTCAACGGCGTCTCCTCAACGGTGGTGAGGGGCACTTGTCCTTTGATGACGGGGGCATCGTTCACATTATTAACGGTCAACGAGAACAATTGCATGGCCGAACCAACAGCATCTGTCACGCGAAACTGGACGTTATGACTCCCAACATCAGATTGATTGGGAATTCCGGATAACCAATAACGATTTTGGGAATCTTTGTCAAACACCAACCAACTTGGCAAGACTGATTCAACGACAATCACAAATTCTCCTTCAAAGCCGGTTACTGTCAACTCATGCAACAACGAACTTCCTTGATCAACCACAACCGCATCCGAAGAAGTAAACGTTAGCTGTGCATAACCGTTACTGCTCCCTGCCCACATCAAGGCACACAATAGTAAAATAGTGATACGACTCATGACGATCTGTTTTGGTTCACACCAACTAAATTTACGATGCCGCAACAGCGAGAATAGCTCGATTTGACTAAGCCCTCTCTTTTAGGGAGTAAACTACATGATTACATTGAGAGAAGGTGTCATTTTTATGATATCAGCATATACCACAGAAGCCATACAACAAAAAAAAATTCCATCACACACCCACTTATGATAATTTTTCATTAAAATTGATACCGGAATTTTCAACCCATACGAAAAAACCGGCGTGACCGAAAAGCCTTAAGAGTAGGGAAATAATTCACCCCCGCACGCTGGAACGAAATAAAAAATCAAATTCAAAATCACGAAAACTACGACTATGGAAACAACTAACATGACCGACACACAACAACTCACTCTGAATTTCAATGCAAAAAATCACTTGCTCACCGTGACCCGTTGGGCGAAATTCCTGGCCATCATCGGCTATATCGGCTCAGGCTTTATGCTACTGGTCAGCCTGTTTGTTCTCACATTAAGTTCGTTCATGCCCGACTTAAGTCAAATAAGCCCCAGCCCGGTAACTTTCATGCCATTTAAAGTCTTAGGGTTTGCATACATGGCTTTAGCCGTATTCTATTTCTTTATCGCGTATTACATGTATTCCTTCGCCTCCAAATCAGCCAATGCCATCACCCTCAACCTCGATAGTGAATTAGAAGCAGCATTCAATGCCCTTAGAAAACAATACACCCTCGTGGGCATTTTCACCATTGTGATGCTAGCCTTAATGGTAATCATGCTAACCGTTGGCCTTATCACAGCCATTGCAACCTTATCGATGATCTAAAACGACCTATTCGTTAAGCAATAAAAAAACGCAGAGGTAGTCACTTAAATAGACACCTACTATATAACTCTTTTACCGAGAACCAGTGAGGCTTCTTCTCCTCACTGGTTCTCATCTTATCTCACTGCAACTCAGCATTAGTTCTTAGTTCGTTAAGTAGAGGACGATGATTAAATGCTGAGTTATCTGCTTTCATATTTAAACGCAATCTATTAATCAAGCCAACTCAGCGCCTTCGCGCCTCAGCGTTTATTTTGACTCTGTGTTTTTATTTTACACCCCTTACACAATCCTATAATCGAGTGATACTCACCTCAGAACCATCAGGTCGGAGTAAAAGCGTGTATCGCACAAGATGAGCATCCCTGAATATAATTTCGTAATGATCAATATCATCATTCATCGGATGTTTGTGAACCGTGATCACATTCATAATTTCACCGTGAACTGCGGCAGCCTGCTCAATCTCAAGCGGTAACATCAGGCGGTTGTGATTGACCCGATACTCAACCAAACCATTCTCGGGGTTAAACAAGGCGATACACTCGTTGTCGTCCTGATAAAAAATAGCTTCTTCGCACGAAGCCCCCTTCGACCATTCGACATTAATGGCACGGGGAAACATTTCCTGAAATAACTGCCGCGTTTTAACAGACAATGTTTGAGAATCTCCATTCCCAAAGGAAAAACTGAAGGTATCACTCATTTTTTATTCGTTTTTAGAATAAACAACCACTGATTAAGATGATGGTTGAATAAATGATTATTCTTTGAATTTTTCTTTATAAAGGTACAGCACACGCGCCTTTGCCCGCTTCAGGCGCATTTTGCATGCGCTTTCGCTCACCCGCAACGCCACACTAATTTCTTTGATTGATAGATTGTCCTGATACTTCATCAAAATCATGGCTTTTTCCTCGGGATGAACCGATTCAAGAATTGTCATGAGATTATGAAAGTTCACTTCAAACACATCTTCCTCTGTCTCATCAATGATTTCAGGCAGTTCATTGTCCTGATTCCATTGGGGATAGTGCAATTTCTTTTGCAAGCGCAGATAATCGATACAGTAATTATAAGTAATGGAATAGAGCCACGACGAAAAAGTGGCATTGTGCTTAAAGTCCCCTAACTTTTCATAAGTCTTTGACATCACATCGTTGGCCACTTCATGCGCCAGCGAACGTTTTTTCAAAAACGAATAGCACTTATCCACCACCTTGGGAAAATAACGCTTATAAAGCACCTCAAACAACTCATGCCGATGGTTATGCACAATCTCATGCAAGATTTGCTCATCCGTAAACGCCGAAAACGCTCTGAATTCCATTCGATTAAAAAAAAGTCTGTTTTTTTTGACTCCAAAGTGTTACTTTTAGCAATTGCTGCGTCTTAATCATGAAATTTGACCAAAGAAACGGGCAACCGAATCGGCGGCAAATATATATCTATTCATTATTCATTATTAATTTCAGGTAAAATTAAAAAACATGAAAAAATTTGCATTCTTAGGCATGTTGACCATGGGTATGGTTGTGTTATTTGCTAGCTGTGCTAAAGTTCCTCAAGCTGCTATTGACGGAGCTCAAGCTGCTGTTGATTCAGCTAAAATTGCTGAAGCCGCTGTTTATGTTCCTGAGCAATTGACTGCTTTGGAAGATTCAATGAAAAGCGCTTTGGCTGAAGTTGAAACTCAAAAATCTAAATTCTTCGCGAACTACGACAAAGCGGCTTCTACTTTGACTTGGGTGTCTGCTAACGCCGGTCAGGTTGCTCAAAACGCTGTAACTCGTAAAGCTCAATTGAAAGAAGAAATTGTGGCTGTAATTGCTGAAGTAACTGCTTCTTTGGCTGAAAACAAAGAACTGGTAGCTAAAGCTCCTAAAGGTAAAGAAGGCAAAGCTGCTTTGGAAGCTATCAACAGCGAATTGTCTGTTGTGGAAGCGACTATCGCTGAGTGCCAAACTGCTTATGACAATGGTCAGTATGTAGGTACCATCGACAAGATCAAAGCTGCGAAAGATAAAGCTGCTTCTATCAAAGAAGAATTGACAGCTGCTATCGACAAAACAAAAAAGAAATAATCTTACGGGATTATAAATAAATGAAAATCCCCGGCCAAGCCGGGGATTTTTTTTAAGATCATATTTTCACGAACCTTCTGAGCAAGAGAGACTGACACAGAAAATGCGCAAGAGACTGTTTTTCATCATCCTACCAATTATTACGATTACCATTGTAACCATTTGGATTTACAATTTGCCACAACCGCCGGCAGCTCAAGTAAACCAAGCCAGAAATGCCATTGCCGAAGCAGACAAATCATTGTCGGGAAAATATTCTGCATCATTATACAAAGAAGCAGTCACGCTTTACGATTCGGCCATGCATTATTGGAAAATTGAAAACGAAAAAATTTTCTTCAACCGCAAATACAGCCACATTGAGTCATTAGCGCTGCGATCCGAAAAAAAAGCCATCTTAGCCAAAGAACGGTCAATCAACAACGTTGCCTCATTCCAAAACCGGCTCGGCAAAACCATTAAAGAAACAGACTCGTTGCTAAAACAGTACGACCAGAATTTCAACAAAGTCCCCTGGCCGACTGCACTCAAGAAAAAAGAAGTCAGGGCACGCCTGTTGTTTTCCGAAGGCAAACTGGCATTCGACAAAAAGGACTATCTCAAAAGTGCCAAATGCATTGACAAGGCCACTGAGCAAATTCACGAAGTCTTTATTGTCGCTAAAAACGAAATGAAGAACTACTTCGACAACCATCCGGAATGGCAACAACAGGTTGACAATGCCATTGCCCGTTCACGAAAACAAAATGCTCCGGCCATTGTGGTTGACAAATTTGCCGGCAAATGTTATCTGTACCACTCAGGCAAACTCATAAGCACATGGGATGCAGAGTTGGGAAAAAACTGGATCGGCGACAAAAAAATGAAAGGCGACAAAGCCACTCCCGAAGGAAACTATTATGTCACTGCAAAAAAATCGGGCAGAAACACCACTTACTACAAAGCACTGTTAATCAATTACCCCAACGAAGAAGACAAAGCTTCGTTTGCAGCAGCCAAGAAGAAAGGACAAATCCCCTCATCAGCCGGCATCGGCAACAACATCGAAATACATGGTGGCGGCGGTAAAGGCGTGCACTGGACCGATGGTTGCGTGGCTTTGTCGAACCCCGACATGGATAAAATATATCATCAGGTGACAGTGGGCACACCGGTCACCATCGTTGGGTCACTTCGCCCGTTTGAAGAAGTTTTTAATTTTTAACGTCATCAACACACAAACACACTGACAAACAACAGCATGGCAGAACAAGATTTCACCACTGCAGACAACCTCCCCCTTCCCACATCCGACAGATTCAGAAAATGGCTTAAACCCGTGTTTGTGACACTGGCAATCATTGCCTTTGTGGCGATGCTCCCTTTTTACCTGATATTTTGGGTGCACCCGGTTCAGAATGTCGCCATTGGCCTGTTTGGTCAAAGTGGAACGCTTCAGGCCGATACCATTGCATACGATGCTGATGAACTGTATGCAACACTCGAAAAAACGCTGGTTCGCAACCGCACCAAGCTCAACTCGTTTGTGCCCAAGCATCCCTTTATCGTCATCAACATTACCGAGAATAAGTTTTGGCTCTATAATGCCAAAATGGAATTGGTGCGCGAAGGCGTATGCTCCACCGGAAGCTACATCACCCTTGACAATGGAAAGAAAACCTGGACTTTTAAGACCCCTAAAGGAGTGCGCAAAATCATCAACAAAGTGAAAGACCCGGTATGGACAAAACCCGATTGGGCTTTTATTGAAGAGGGCTTGCCGGTTCCTTCGGCTCGTCATGAGTCGCGTTACGAATACGGCGTATTGGGCGACTATGCCCTCCACATTGGTGACGGTTACATGCTGCATGGCACCATCTACCAACGATTCCTGGGACAGGCCGTCACCCACGGCTGCATCCGCCTGGGCGATAAAGATCTGGAGGCCATCTACAAAACGTTGGTCATCGGTTCAAAAGTATTTGTTTATTAACATTCGGTTATTCACCACATATAGAATTACACACAATGAAAGGTTTTTATCTTCAAGTGGCTCAATTCATCCATAAAACCAAGCTCATCCACATCATCTTAGGCATTCTGCTGATTTTTGCCATCATCTACACGGCAATGGGCATTCTGGCAGCTCGTAAAAAAATCAGTGAGCTTAACGAACGTTATCGCGCCGAAGTCCCCATGCCGGGCAATGACCTGCCCCGCATTTTCGAAATACGCAAAGAAAACGCATTCACCGAAGCGCGTTTGTCGCTCACAAAAAACGACTCCGTATCGCTCATCATCGACCTGAAAGACAGCACCGTATCATTAGACCTGAAAGGGGTTGCCATTCACAAGGCTCAAATGGTGAATTACACCTCAACAGCGGTATTGAGCGCCTTAAGTCCCGAAGCGCAGCTCAACCTCATCAACACCCCCATGAAGGTGCTTCGTCAATCATCGACCATCGTCAAAGAGCCCGAGATCATCAAAAAAGCACCCAAAGACACCATTGAAGCCGCACAACAGGAAGAAGCGGCCAAGCAGGACAGCGTGGATGTGAATCCGTCGTTTTATTACTTTGCCCTCGACAATGGCATTGAAGTCACCTTTGTGCATGAACATGAAAAAGGGCACTCGTATTTTCCATTATTCTTTGATCAGAAAATGAAAATTTTCAAGTCAACCACCGACTCGCTCAAGCATTTCAAATTGCCATCGTACACGCCCGAAATACGCATTGAATTGTTTGAAACGGATGCCAAAACCATCTATCGGGCTTTACCCAACCATGCTTTGGTGGCCATTAGGATGTAAAAAAAGCGTCATCAAAAAAATATTGCGATTAAGGGTTAGAGTTGTTAATTTGACAACCTCTAACCCTTAACTATTTACACCCATGAAGCTTCCTGAAACCATCCATCATCACGGAAAAAGCATCTACTACATCGACTTTTCGCACCTCAAGAGCATCGAGGAAATCACCACGGTCATTCACAACGCTAAGACTTACATTCGAAATCAACCACCCAAATCGTTGTTGGTGTTGGTATCAATCAGCATGATGCACATCAACACCGGCATCAAAGAGCTGTTTGTGGATTTCATCACGGGCAATCGCGACCACATCTACGCCAGTGCCGTCATTGGGCTAAACAGTCTCTCGCAAGTGGTGTTTAAAAACACCATTCGCCAAACCCGGCGAGACATCAAGGCTTTTCAGGACATCACAGATGCAAAAAACTGGCTCAGCGCGAAAATCAGCCTCGAAACCGCACGTCTGGTCGCCAATTAAGCGCGCGAAACAGAAGCATATGCGCCTTTCAGGGGGCTATCGCATTTTCAACACAATAAAAAAACCATTGCCCATTGACATTTTGAACAATTCAAAATAAATTACCTGACAATTAACTTTAACAAAACCGATTATGCTTAAAATGATTCTAAACGGCAACCTGGCTGAGGATGCCGAATTAAGACAGGTGGGCAGCCGCACCGCCATCAACTTCAAAATTGGGGTGAACATGGACTACTACGACGGTGAAGGGAAAAAAGTAGAACGCACCGAATGGGTAAAAGCCGTGTGGTGGAAAAATGAAAACCAAAGCACCAAAGTTTCGGACTATCTTAAAAAAGGGAAAAGAGTGCTCATTGAAGGCATTCCGTCGGCCGATGCCTACAAATCGAAAGAAGGGGATCCGAAATCTTATCTCTGCATCAACGTGAAAGAACTGGAATTAGTGAATTAACTGTCATACAATTGAGATTTCAACTCTGCCCTTGCCGCACTCCGGCAGGGGCTTTTATTTGAACAGACAGCGCCAATTGATTTGCCACAACCATGGCCATCAACCGAAAATGATATAAGTTTGCAGGCATTAACCCACACATCACTCACCCCCACTGAAACATGAAGCAATATTTGATTCTCATCACCCTGGCCATTGTTGTGGCAACCACAGGCTGCCACACATCACAAAAAAAGGCCGAAGCCCGTTATGCCGTTGCCGACAGCTTGTTTTGCAATCATCAGTACCACACGGCCAAGCTGGAACTCGATTCCATCATCGAACTCTATCCCGAACAAATTGCCGTGACCACACGCGCCAAAGATTTGCTACATAAAATCAACATCTCCGAACAGGAGAACAACCTCCGCTTTCTCGACAGCCTTATGGTGGTGAAACGGGACTCACTGGCTCCCCTGATGCAAAACTTTGAAATCACCGATGACGGCTCGCGCAAAACCCTGGTGCACAAACAACAAAAACGCATCAACTACTACGGACGCACCTATTTGCGACCCACGCTCGACACATTGGGCAACTTTTACCTGACAAGCTATTACTGCGGCGAAGGGAACATTCATCACACGCACATCAAGGTGACTGCGGGCGATGCATCGATGGTTTCGGAAACCATTGAACCCGATGGCTTTTACAACCGGCAATTTGACGATGGCGGCCTTTATTGGGAAGTGGTGCAATATCGCGATGGCAAAGACAACGGCGTCATTGACCTGATTGCCCGAAATGCCGACAAAACCATTAAAGTGCAGCTCATGGGCAAACGAAATACGGTGGTATGGATGGAAAAACCCGATAAGGAGGCCATTCGCGACGGGTACGAAATCAGTTTCCTGCTCAAAGAAATAGCCCAACTGCAAAAAGAGAAAGAAAACGCTTACAACGAACTCAAACGGTTAGGGGCAAAAAAATAACCCAACCGTGGCATTACCGCAACACGAGCCACGCGCCCCAGGAGCCACCCCACGGCACCATGGGCAAAATACCCGACCGCAATTGTCCTGCTTCCAGCACAGGTGGCGACTGACGCAAATGGCTTTCGCAAAACTCACCAAAGCCGTTGCCGGCAAACTGCTCCATCTGCCAGTGGCCTTGTGCCGACGGATGCAAACGCTGGCGCAACGAAATATTGAGACGCCCCATGGTGTAGCGTATGTTGGTTTCGATGGCAGGATGCAGATAGCAACTGCCGTCATCGGCACGGTACCACAGCGCATCAACCCCCAGCGGACCACTGTAAAGACGATGAATCGCCATGCCTGCCAGTGCCTGCCGAAGAGCCACAGCAGCCAGTTCAACAGCCGCTCGCAAACGAGCGGCATCATCGCGACGCATCACCTCATCGGGCCATGCGGCCAACAAACATCCGGTGAAGCGCCCCTTGTCGTTGGTATTGAAAAAGTTGTGCCCTACATATTCGACTTCACCCCCGGGGTGAATCTCGAAATGAAAGGAGAGGTCAATCTCGTTGTTCAAGAATGGTTCGGCCGTGAGAAAGCCCTGCTGACGAACAGATCCTTCCACCCATCGCATATCCGGCAGACGACCCGCGGGCACATCGCACATCATCAGGCCGCGCCCCGAAGCACTCCAGGGTGCCTTAAAAATCACCCTGCCGGAGAACCCCTCCAGAACATCATGCGCCTGCGACACCGAACGAATGATTCGCGTGGACATAGGCAATTGCACCGGCGAACCCTCAGGCACCAAAGGCCTCAAAACATCGGCCAGGGCAATGGCCGTGAGCCGACTCATGAGCTCCCGATGAGCCGGTTGCCATAAGGCGACCGGCAATGCCCGAAACGAGGCATCGCACAGCCTCATCACATCGGCATAAGCATGGTGCGTGGCACGGCTCCAGCCCCACGGCACAAAGCGACGCAAAGACTCCTGACCGCCGAGCACCTCACCAAGCGTCACAAAGCGTGGCAAAGAAATGCCGCATTGCGTCATCAAATCGAGAAAAGGGACATCGACAGTCGCCGGCACACACACCATGTCATCGCAACGGGCAAGCCACATGGGCAGGGTGGCTGTATCGGTCTCGAACAGCAACAATCCCCGTGCGGGGGTATAACTAATGGAATTGTTGCCCACAGCAATGTCGCAAGTGGGGTTGAAGAGATATAAGTCGGGGGATTGCAAGCAAAAAGGGATTAAAGCGTGGCACAATGCCTGCAAAAATAACATCGCCGCCAGTTAATGCCGACGGCGATGGTTAAAAAAGGTCATTTAATTTCGATGACTTTGGCAGGACGAGGCTTGGCCTCTTCGCGTTTGGGAAGGGTAATGTGCAGAATGCCGTTATCGTATTTGGCCACAATTTTTTCGGCATCTACCAACCGTTCGGGCAGTGTGAAACTCCGTTGGAACGACTGATAGCTGAACTCGTGCTTGGTGTAACGGCCTTTTTTCTCGAGGGTGTGTTCGCTTTTGCGTTCCGAAGAGATGGTGAGCGTGTCCTGGTCGAGGTTGACCTTAAAGTCATCCTTTTGCATGCCGGGAGCGGCTACTTCAATGACGAACTCATTCTCGTTTTCCATCACGTTCACGGCCGGAACCGTGGTGTTGGTATCCGAGAAGTTCCAGTTCATCCAGTCCATCAAATCCCTGTTCATCCAGTTATCGAACAATGAAGGGAAAGAGGGAACTCTGCTTTCGTGACGTTTTAACAGTGTCATGGCTTTGTCCTCCATTTATAAGTGAAACATTTACCCAAAACCTACAACAGACGTGCCAACCCTGATAATGAACCTTTTAACTGACATTATTACATCAAAAAGGACATCGCGTCACCTCAAAATGACAACCTCAACAAAACCATGGGTTGCCAAACTGAAAAGTTGTCACCCCCCTGCCCGACCGGCATCGTCATCAAGGGCAGGACGCCCGCGCATGGGTTTTCCCACGGGGCGAACCTCGATGAGCTTGCGACACGTGGGGCACTCGTATATTTCGCACCCGGTGCAACTGAAACAGTTGGAACAGTATTTTTCAAGGTCGTCTTTCGAGAAACGGGAGTGGCAATGGGGGCACTCAAGTACAGGAGCTGTTTTCATAACATCAAAGGTGTCAAAACGAATGACACAAAGATAACATCATCAGCCAGAGTTTTCAATAAACACAGAGACGCCGAGGCACGGAGGATTATGAACGTTATGACGTACATTTGAGATACGATTATACCTGTTTTCAAATAAAAAAGGGGCTCTATTTCGAACCCTATTGATAAACAATATATGGCAGCACGAAATCAAGCAAGGTAACTAAGCCGCCTTCGGAAAATGGCGTTAAGAAAATCATAGGCCTGAACGTTAAAAAAGATGCGCTGTTTGAGCTTGCGAGTTCGCAGATTTTAGCGAAGGCCTATGATTTTTAGCCATTTTACGTCAGCGGCGGCCTTTTTTGCTTACTTTTTGGGGCTGTAGCCAATTCAGCGGAGCTCAGCGACGCTTAATCATGAGGGCAAATGAAAACAAACCCTTTCCGAATAAAAAGTAAGAGCCCGCCCGGCTCGAGGACACGAAAAAATGGTTTGTGTGAATTGAGACTTATGATTACCCACACAAATCAGAATAGAGCCATGTATTTGAAAACCTTAAACTCTATTCGAGAATCAACATTAAATATCCAACCATCGAAACACACCCCTATTCGACTCAATACTACTACGAAGGAGACGACTTCATTAACGAAATTAGTAAAGAAAGCATCGAAATTACGCCCCTGCCCGTCATCATGTAAATAAATACAAAGCAAGCTCACGGCATCAACCATCCCAACAAATCGCAACCATCCGACTGCGGAATCATCCATTTGGTTAAATTTGATGACTGCGAAAACTCCCCAAAATGTCATCACGTAGCCTCTCTGCTTATCTGCTCTTTATTGGGATGTGCATTTATTGCGAAGCCCTGGCTCAGGACACCCTCCTGACCGCCCCCGTGCAGCTTCATCTCGAGAACATTCCCCTGCGTCAGGCCATCGACACGCTGAGCAAACAGGTAAATACCGGCTTTGCTTACGATGCGGGGTCGCTGCCCCTCGACTCACTGGTGCGCATCGACGCCCGGGAGACACCCCTGCGGCAGTTGCTTTACCAATTGTTGGCAGCGCACGATGTGGACGTGAGCCTGTTCATGGATCAGATCGTGATCAGTCGCAGCACAAGACACCAGCCTTTGCAAGAGGAGCAGGTGCGCATCCGGGGCATGGTGACCGATGCCGACAGTGGCGAGCCCCTCCCCTACGTCAACATCAGCATCGTGGGCGAACCGGTGGGCAGCACCACCAATGCCGAGGGTCAGTACGAGTTTCGGCTCCCTGCCCGCTACCGGGGGCGTCCGCTTACCTTTTCGAGCATCGGGTATGCGTCGGCTCACCTGGCGGTTCCCCTGGCCGACACGCTGGCCGACCTGCGCCTGAGCACCACCGACATCCGTTTGCCCGAGGTGAAGGTGATGGCCATTCCGGCACGGGTCATCATCAACCGGATGCTGGCCAACCGACACCGCAACTACCTGCAATCGGATGTGCTGCTGGAGGCATTTCTCAGGGAGACCATTCGGCAGGACTCGCAGTACGTGGAGGTATCGGAGGCGGTCATCGACATTCTGAAACCGGCCTACACCAACAACTACCAGTTTGAGAAGGTGCGGTTTGTAAAGGGACGCAAAAGCAGCACCGTGGCACAGATGAACCTGGTGAAGTTTCGGTTGCAGGGGGGACCGTACTACTTTTCGCGCATGGATGTGGCTCGTTACCTCGACTTTTTCCCCGACAAGGATGCCCCCGAGGTGTACCAATACGCGTTTGCCGGATATGATTATCAGCATGGCCGCACGCTTTACAAAATCGCCTTCAAGCCCATTGACGACAATGGCGAGCTGCTATACGAGGGCGAGCTGGCCATTGATGGGGAGAGTTATGCCCTGGTGTCGGTCGATTTTCGCATGACACGCCCCACGCTGCGCCAAAGCCGCAAGTACCTCATCCGCAAGGACACGCGCCAGGCCAAGGCCACGCCCTTTTTTGCCATCTACCACATCGACTATCGCCCCTTTCACGACCGCTGGGTGCTCAACCGCATTAAGGGCGAAATAAAAGTGCGCATCCGCGACCGCCAACAACGTCTCACCTCCCACTTTGAAGCCGTGACCGAGATGGTGGTCACCGACTTTCGCCCCGCCGACGGGCAACGACTCAAATATGCCGAGACCTTTAAACCCGACTATGTGCTGTCGGAGAAAATTGATGCCTTTGATGCCAGATTTTGGGACAACTACAATGTGATTCAGCCCGACGAAGATTTGGAGAAGGCGATGAAAAAGAGGTTTTAGGAGAAGTGGAGGGGTGGAGAAGTGGAGGGGCTGTGAAGAGGGGAGTGCATTTTTACAGCCGGGTCGCATCATGATACAAGGCGTGAACCATTGGCCCGACCCGTTGTTACATCATCAAACATTTTTAGCGATGACATCATCCGTAGGGACACCCTATGCCCTTTTCCCGCATCGCGTGCTGGCCATTGAGGCCGTGGCACCGCAGGTGTACGTGCTTGACCTCGAAAAACGATTTCACTTTTTGCCCGGACAGGTGGTGGCCGTGGCGCTTCCGGACGATGCACACAAGCCACGCCTTTACAGCGTGGCGGGAAGCCCCCGCGAGACCCGACTGCGCATCCTCTTTGACGTGAAGGCCGATGGATGGCTCACCCCCCGCCTGGCAAGACTCAAACCCGGCGACCACGTGCAGGTGTCCGAGCCCTTTGGCAAATTCATTGGCGACGATGCGCCGGCATGGTGGATAGCTACCGGCACCGGCGTGGCGCCCTTCGTAAGCATGACCGAAGCGGGGCTGGCACACAACAAAACACTCATTCACGGGGCGCGCACCCTCAACAAGTTTTATTTCGCCTCCCTGTTTGAGCAGCATTTGGGCGATCGCTACCACCGCTTTTGCACCACCGCTCAGGCGCCCCACGTGGCACACGGCAGGCTCACCCACTGGCTCGAGTCGCATCCCCATCTGCCCTTGGAGATAAAATACTATCTTTGCGGCCATGCCGACATGGTGGTAGAAGTGCGCCGCATTTTGGTGGAACAAAAGGGCATTCCCTACCACAACGTGCTGGCCGAAATCTATTTTTAACAACTCCCGATGACTGAAAAAGAAAGCCTGCTGGGCAAAACGCTCACCGAGCTGCAACAAATGGTAAAAGTGATGGGCCTGCCGGGCTTCACCGCCAAGCAAATTGCCGAATGGCTGTACGCCAAACGGGTCACCAACTTTGAGCAGATGACCAACCTGTCGAAAAATGCCCGGCAACAACTCACGGAACGTTACCAGGTGGGACGCCTGGCGCCGATGAAGGTGCAGGAATCCGTGGACGGCACCAAAAAATACCTCTTCGCCACGCAGCACGCCCAATACATTGAAGCAGCCTACATGCCCGAGGACGACCGGGCCACACTGTGCGTGTCGTCGCAGGTGGGATGCAAAATGGGCTGCCTGTTTTGCATGACGGGCAAACAGGGTTTTCAGGCACAGCTGTCGGCGGGTGAAATCATCAACCAGGTCTTTAGTTTGCCCGAGTTCGATCGGCTCACCAACATTGTGTACATGGGCATGGGCGAACCCATGGACAACATCGACCAGGTGCTCAAAAGCCTCGAGATACTCACCGCCCCGTGGGGCTTGGCGTGGAGCCCCCGCCGCATCAACGTCTCGACCATTGGCGTGGCGCCGGCCATGCAACGTTTCATCAACGAGAGCGAAGCCCATCTGGCCATCAGCCTCCACTCGCCTTTCAACGAAGAGCGCAAAAACCTCATGCCCATCGAAAACGTGTATCCCATCGAAGAAGTGGTGGAGATGCTCAAAGAGACCGACTGGAGCAAACAGCGCCGCGTATCGTTTGAGTACATCATGTTTAAAGATGTGAACGACACCCCCGCCCACGTCAAGGGTCTTACCAAACTGCTCAACGGCATCAAGTGCCGCATCAACCTCATCAAGTTCCACGCCATCCCCAACACGCCCCTCGAGGGGTCATCCACAGAACAGATGACCCGCTTTCGCGACGAACTCACCAAAAAAGGCATCACCACCACCATCCGCCGAAGCCGTGGCGAAGACATCTATGCCGCCTGTGGGTTGCTCTCGACCAAGGAGTTGGTGAAGAAGGAGAAAAGGGAGGAGGATTTTTAAATAACCCACTTAAACCTTCGAGGTTTTGAAAATCTCGAAGGTTTAGTCCGGGTATCCACAAAATCCCGTAAATTGCGTCACCAAACGGACGGAATTATGAACTATCTGATTCGCGATTTATCGCAAAGCATCATCCGGAAACTACAACCCAACAAGGTTATCATCATTTTTGGAGCCCGCCGGGTGGGCAAAACAGTGCTGGTGAAAGAAATTCTCACCCAACTCAACGAGCCGGTTCTGTCCCTCAATGGCGAGGACATCAACGTACACGACAAACTGGCCATCCGTAGCATTGAAAACTACAAACAAATCATCGGCTCGTACCGGCTGCTTTACATTGATGAAGCCCAAAAGATTCCGGACATTGGACAAAAACTCAAACTGATGATTGATGAAATCGAAGGGCTGAAGATTATCGTTTCCGGCTCCTCGTCACTCGACATCCATAAAGAAGCCGGCGAACCGCTCACCGGGCGTAAGTACTCTTTTAACCTGTTTCCGCTTTGCGAAAATGAGTACAACCAGGTAGAGAACAGCATCTCCAAAACAGACAAACTGAGGGAACGACTTGTTTTTGGGAACTATCCCGAATTATTGCAACTTCCCGACAGAACCGACAAAATTGATTACCTGAATGAGATGGTCAGCTCCTATCTGCTCAAAGATATTTTGGTGTACGAAAGCATCAAGAACTCGCAAAAGATCTTCAACCTGTTGCGCCTGATTGCCTTTCAGATTGGCGAAGAAGTGTCGCTGCAAGAATTGGGAAATCAGCTGGGCATCAGCAAAAACACTGTAAAGAAGTACCTAGACCTCCTCACCAAGGTTTTCATTCTCCACAAAGTGGAAGGTTTTAGTCGAAACCTAAGGAAAGAAATCACGAAAAACGCAAGGTGGTACTTCATCGACAATGGCATCCGAAATGCGGTCATCGCCAACTTCAACCCCTTGGAAGCACGCAATGACATTGGGGCTTTATGGGAAAACTACATCATCGGCGAACGGCTTAAACATCAGGAGTACCGCCGCATCATTTCAAACAACTATTTCTGGAGAACCTACGAGCAACAAGAAGTCGACTGGGTGGAAGAGAGAGACGGAGCATTGTTTGGGTATGAGTTCAAATGGCAGGAAAACAAGGTCAAAATTCCGTCACAATGGAAAAGCGCCTATCCCGATGCCTCTTTCGAAGTCATCAACAAAGACAATTTTGGGGAATGGCTCAAATAACGCAATGACACATCTTCACTTAAACCTTCGAGGTTTTAAAAACCTCGAAGGTTTAGAAATAGATTACCGCTTCAACTCGTCCCTCAGGAACTGAGCCGTGTAACTTTCGGCATTGAGCGCCACCTCTTCGGGTGTGCCAACACAAAGCACCTGCCCGCCGTTACGCCCCCCATCCTTGCCAATATCGATGATGTGGTCGGCCACTTTAATGACGTCGAGGTTGTGCTCAATCACCACCACGGTATTGCCCTTGTCCACCAGTTTTTGCAGCACGTCCAACAGGGCGCGGATATCCTCAAAATGAAGGCCGGTGGTGGGTTCATCCAAGATGTAAATGGTTTTACCGGTGTCCTTTTTGGCCAGTTCGGTGGCCAGCTTCACGCGCTGACTCTCACCCCCCGACAGCGTGGTGGATGGCTGCCCCAGGGTGACATACCCCAGCCCCACATCCTGCAACACCTTTACTTTACCATATATAGAGGGGATGTTTTCAAAAAACACCACCGCTTTGTCGATGGTCATGTCCAGCACATCGCTGATAGACTTGCCCTTGAAGCGCACCTCCAGCGTTTCACGGTTGTAGCGTTTGCCATCGCAATCGGGGCATTTGACCATCACATCGGGCAAAAAGTTCATCTCGATGAGCTGATAGCCGCCCCCCTTGCAGGTTTCGCAGCGCCCCCCCGACACGTTAAACGAAAAGCGCCCGGGCTTGTAGGCACGTATCTTGGCCTCGGGCAGCTCGGTAAAGAGCTTACGTATCTCGTCAAAAATCTTGGTGTAAGTGGCAGGGTTCGATCGGGGTGTGCGTCCCAGCGGCGCCTGATCCACATCTACCACCTTATCGAGAAACTCGAGCCCCTCCACGGCATCGTAGGGCAAGGGGTCTTTCACCGAATGGTAAATGTGCTGATTGAGGATGGGATAAAGCGTTTCGTTGATGAGCGTCGACTTGCCGCTGCCCGACACCCCGGTAACGCAAATGAGTTTGTTGAGCGGAAAACTGACCGTGATGTTTTTAAGGTTGTTGCCGCGAGCCCCGCGAATCACCAACTCTTTGCCACTCCCCTGTCGACGCTGCGAGGGCACCTCAATGGCGACTTCGTTGCGCAGATATTTTGACGTGAGTGATTGTCCCTGCAAGAGCTGCATGGGCGTGCCGCAGCCCACCACCTCGCCCCCGTGAATGCCGGCACGCGGCCCCATGTCGATGACATAGTCGGCGGCCATCATCATGTCGCGGTCGTGCTCCACCACCAGCACCGAGTTGCCGGTGTCGCGCAGTTGCGACAGGGAATGAATGAGCTTGTGATTGTCCTTTTGATGAAGACCAATGCTGGGCTCGTCGAGGATGTAAAGCACATTCACCAGCTGTGAGCCAATTTGCGTGGCCAGGCGGATGCGCTGACTCTCCCCTCCGGACAAGGTCGCTGCACTGCGATTAAGTGCCAGGTAATCGAGCCCTACATCGAGCATAAAGCCCAGGCGGCTGCGTATTTCTTTGAGAATTTCGACGGCAATAGCACGTTGCTTGGGATTCATGCGATCTTCAACCCCCACAAACCACTCAGCCAGCACCGACAAATCCATCTCGGCCAATTCGGCAATGTTTTTATCGGCAATACGAAAATGCAACGCTTCGCGATTGAGGCGCTGACCTTTGCACTCGGGACATTTGCAGGTGCGGATAAACTGACCGGCCCATTTGCGCGCCTTCTCTGAGGTGTCGTTGTCCTGCTGCTCAACAATGTATTTCACCACGCCTTCAAAACTCATAAAGTAATTGGAATTGACTCCCAAGGGCGTGTTTTTGATGGTGAGCGGCTCGCTGGAGCCATGCAGAATCATCTCGATGGCCTCATCGGGAATCTCCTCGATGGGCGTTTTGAGCGTGAAGCCAAACTTTTCGGCAATGGCTTCGATTTGCCAAAAGATAAGCGAGTTTTTATGTTTGCCCAACGGCACAATGCCGCCATTGTAAATATTATCCTTGGTATCGGGGATGATTTTTGAGAAATCGACCTCATCGACCTCGCCAAGCCCTTTACACTTGGGACAAGCCCCTTGTGGCGAGTTGAACGAAAAGGAGTGGGGCGCCGGTTCGTTGTACGACAACCCGGTGGTGGGGCACATGAGCATGCGACTGTAGTAGCGCCCCTCGTTGGTCTCTTTGTCCACCACCATCATCACACCCTTGCCATGTTTCATGGCCAATTTAATGGAGTCACTCAGGCGTTTGGCATCATCGCGGGTCACCTCCATGCGGTCAATCACCAGCTCAATGAAGTGCGTTTTGTAACGATCCACCTTCATGCCGTACACCACCTCTTTGATTTGCCCATCGACCCGCACGTGCAGAAACCCTTTTTTACGCACCTGCTCAAACAGTTCTTTATAATGTCCCTTTCGTCCCTTCACCAATGGCGATAACAGGTACACCTTGCGATTTTCAAACTTGTCGAAAATCAAATTAAGGATTTGTTCGTCAGTGTATTTCACCATCAACTCGCCGGTCTCGAATGAGTATGCATCGCCGGCGCGGGCATACAGCAAACGCAAAAAGTCGTATATCTCGGTGATGGTGCCCACCGTTGATCGCGGGTTTTTGCCGGTGGTTTTTTGTTCGATGGAAATCACGGGGCTCAAACCCGTGATGCGATCCACATCGGGACGCTCCATGCCCCCGAGAAACTGACGCGCATAGGCCGAAAAGGTCTCCAGATAACGACGCTGCCCCTCAGCATAAATGGTGTCGAATGCCAGCGACGACTTGCCGCTACCACTCAACCCGGTAATGACCACCAACTGGTTGCGAGGAATGGTGATGTCAATGTTTTTTAAGTTGTGAACCCGAGCGCCAAAGACTTCAATGGAGTCGTCGTCGGGTTGCGCAGTGGTGGATGAAATGCCGTTTTCTTTCACGTTCGTGACTGTTGAATGGGCAAAGATAACATTCCGGCATGGGATAAAAAAAGGGGCCTAAGCCCCTTTCTATTTTTTTAATACTCATCTTCATTAAAGAAGAAATCATCCTTACTGGGATAATCCGGCCAGATGTCTTCGATACTTTCGTAAATCTCGCCTTCATCTTCAATTTCCTGAAGGTTTTCTATCACCTCCAAAGGAGCACCGCTCCGAATGGCGAAATCAATCAATTCATCTTTCGATGCGGGCCATGGTGCGTCTTCCAGCTTGGAAGCCAATTCTAATGTCCAGTACATAGTGGGATATTTAACGTTGGTTATTATTATTTATCAATAAGACTGATCATTGGCGAAGATAGTAAAAAAACAATTTAACGCTTCACCGGCACCCAAGGAATTTCATCAACCTGAAAATAATTTGTCAAATGACGTGACAGCACAAAGAAATAATCCGATAACCGATTCAGAAACACCAAAATCCATCCCTCCACGGGAAACTCATCATTGAGACGCATCACGCACCGTTCGGCACGCCGACAAACCGTACGAACAATATGCGCCGCCGCCACCGCCGGATGACCACCAGGCAAGACAAAATATTTCAAAGGCGGCAAGTCATTCTCCAGTCGATCCATCTCTTCTTCGAGACGCTGGGTCAGGGCATCATCACCAATCAATTGCTGCTTCATGTCGGAAGCGGCATCATCGGTCGCCAGCCAGGCTCCCACCACAAACAACTGATTTTGGATGTCGTAAATCATCTTTTTCACATCCTCGGGCACCGGATACGACCATATCATGCCAATGTATGCATTCAACTCATCAATGGTGCCGTAGGCCTCCAGCCGAATGTGCTGTTTGGGTACGCGCGTGCCGCCAATAAGGCTCGTTTGTCCTTTATCGCCGGTTTTGGTATAGACAAGACTTTTTTTCATTGCTTAAAATATTAAATGCCCCCTAAATCCCCCAACGGGGGCCTTAAAGAAGCATGCCACTATTTGATGTTATTCTTTGCCACTCTCTCGCTTTGCCACTTTGAAACTTTCTTCCTCTGCCACTCTCTTCCTCAAAACCTCACCACGAAATGTTGCTTGAGACATTCGCGGCGCAAAAACACCAAACCCACGTGAAAGGTATCGATAGACACCGTTACCCGGGGATGCTCGCAAATGGTTCGCCAGGCCGCCTCCATCCCTTCCGACCAATGAATGTCGTGAAAGGCCAGCACCGTGTTGTTGTGAGCATATTCGAGACACTGCTCAAAATATTGCAAAGTGGGTGCCTGCTGATGATTTCCATCAACAAACACAAAATCGACACGCCCCATTTCGCGCAACACCCCGGGCAGAGCGACATCAAAATCGCCCTGTCGCAACTCGACGCGTTTCAGCCCCAGCAACTCGAAGGTTTTTCGAGCGACATCTTGTGCTGCACCAGAATGGTCAATAGAATAAACGCATGCCTGTTTGTTGGGCATTGCCAAATAGAGCGTGCTGATCCCCAGCGATGTTCCCAATTCGAGAATGTTGGCGGGCGCAAATTCTCTCACCAAACGAAACAACAATTCTCCATGTTTTGTTCCAATGGCACTCCTCCGTGCTACCCGAGCTACAGTTGTCGTTCCCCCCACGGGAAGCGTCATCTCAGAACAATCACTTCGAAATCTCTGACGTACCTCATTAATAACATCAAAAGCGTAGTACCGATGAGTTTGGCAAAACAGATCGTGAACCAGTCGAAACACAAAAGGACTGTGAATGCCATGTCCTTTATAATGACGAGCCTTGAACAAATGAGCAACAAAACGTTTGGCAATAAAAAAATTCATAGATGCGAAAATTGGGCTTCACGAAGATAGCCGATTTTCGGCATCCCCCATTTCATAAGGCCTCAAAATAAAGAACACCACACCTAATCATCAATAACCAAACACAAACGCATCATTTTATTGAAAACTTTTTGTGATGATTTTTTCATATTAAACTTAAATCATTTATCTTGCGCCCTGTTTTTAACACTATTATTCAAACCCATAAATCTGTTAAACATGAAAAAGTTCATTGCTGCTTTTGCTATTGCTGTTGCTGCTGTTGCTTGTGCCGGAAACCAGGCTCCTAAAACTGAAGCTGTTGATTCTACTGCTGTTGCTCCTGTTGAAGAAGTTGCTGCTGTTGACACAACTGTTGCTGCTCCCGTTGATTCAACTGTTGCTGCTCAGTAATTATACGAATAGCACCAAAAAGCCTAACCGTTCCGAAAGGGACGGTTTTTTTTTGCCCAAATATTAACGTTATTTTTGCCCCACGAACCGACCAGACAGTTTTTCTCATCGCCATGTCCGAACTATCGGCACTACACATCATGTACTTGCAAGGGGTTGGCCCCAAAAAAGCCGATCTGTTGAAAACGGAGCTTAAGATGGTTTCGTTCGAAGACCTCATATACTACTTTCCCTACAAGTACATCGACCGCAGCCGCATTTACGCCATCCGCGAGCTGACCGGCAACATGCCCTACATACAGGTAAAAGCCAAAATCAGCACTCCGCAACCCGTGGGCGACGGACGCAGCAAACGATTGGTGGCCAAAGCCTCCGACGGCACCGGCATATTGGAATTGGTGTGGTTTAAAAGCAACAAATACATCAGCGATCAAATTGACCCGACAGCCGAATACATCATTTTTGGCAAACCGGGAGTGTTCAACGGCACCATCAACGTGGTGCACCCCGAGCTCGAACGCCTCAAAGCCGACACCCCACGCATCGAAATCGGCCTGATGCCCCACTACAACACCACCGAAAAAATGAAATCGGGCTTTCTGAATTCGAAAGCCATCCACAAACTGCAACACACCGTTTTTCAGGCCTTCAAGGGTAGGATACCCGAAACCCTGCCTGCCCACTTCATTCACAAACACCGGCTAATGCTGCTGGACGATGCCTTGCGCAACATCCACTTCCCAACCGACATGGTCACGCTCGAAAAGGCGCAATTTCGCCTCAAATTCGAAGAGCTCTTTTACATACAGCTCAACATCCTGAAGCTAAAAAACCAGCGCACCTTTTCTGTACAAGGACATCTCTTCCCGGTGGTGGGACATTTTTTCAATACTTTTTACAACGAAAAACTACCCTTTGAACTGACCAACGCCCAAAAACGTGTCATCAAAGAAATACGGCGCGACATGGGCAGCGGCCGACAAATGAACCGACTGCTACAGGGGGATGTGGGCAGTGGAAAAACGTTGGTGGCTCTCATGGTGATGCTCATTGCCTGCGACAACCTGTTTCAGGCCTGCTTGATGGCTCCTACCGAAATTTTGGCCACACAACACTATCAATCCATCACTCAACTCACGGCAGGAATGGGCATTAACGTCGCGTTACTTACCGGCTCCACCAAGAAACGCGACCGCGAAATATTATCTCAACAACTGTTATCGGGCGAGCTGCACATGCTCATCGGCACCCATGCCCTGATTGAGGAACACGTGCAATTTCAAAACCTGGGACTGGTCATCATCGACGAACAACACCGCTTTGGCGTGGCACAACGGGCACGACTCTGGAAGAAAAACATTCACCCCCCACACGTGCTGGTGATGACAGCAACACCCATTCCCCGCACACTGGCCATGACCATGTACGGCGACCTGGATGTATCGGTCATTGACGAGCTCCCCCCCGGCCGCAAACCCATTGAAACGGTACACTATTTTCATAACCGCCGAAACAACCTCAACCGATTTATCCGCGAGCAAATCAGCAAAGGACGGCAAGCCTACGTGGTGTTTCCTCTGATTGATGAATCAGAAAAAGTCGACTTCAAAAATCTCACCGAAGGTTACGACTACATGCAAAAGGCCTTCCCAGAATTTACCACCTGCATGGTACACGGTAAAATGCGCCCCGCCGAAAAGGATGCGGCCATGCAAGAGTTCATCAGCGGACGTGCCCACATCATGGTGGCCACCACGGTGATTGAAGTGGGCGTTAACGTCCCGAACGCTTCGGTGATGGTCATCGAAAGTGCCGAACGCTTTGGTCTGTCACAACTTCACCAGCTGCGCGGACGTGTGGGACGCGGTGCCGAACAGAGCTACTGCATCCTGATGACTTCTCCCAAACTGGGCGACGACACCCGCAAACGCATGGAAATCATGACCCGCACCAACGACGGTTTCGAAATTGCCGAAGCCGACCTCAAGCTACGCGGCCCTGGTGATTTGGAAGGCACTCAGCAATCGGGTCTCCCCTTTGAATTGAAAATCGCCAACCTGGGACGCGACCAACTCATTCTGCAACAAGCCAGACAGGCTGCCCGTGACATTCTCGACACCGACCCAATGCTTGAACATCCCGAAAATCACATCCTCACCAAGCAACTCACCAAATTGGCTCGCCAAAAGATGAACTGGAGCATGATTAGCTGACTAAACAAAAAACCAACCTTTCTGCCACGTTCACATGCACGTTTCTCTTGTGATTTGTCATTTTTAAATGGCAAAATTTGTTCAAAAAAGAGTGATTTTTCGTTCGAAAGTGTAAAAATAAACAACCATTACCACACTCAATGACTGCAAATTGAGTGAGAAAACGTCGGAATTATTTTTATTCATTCCAAAGAAAAATTAAAGACAAACGTTTGCACAATTCCACCTTTCATCTACTTTTGATTTATCCTTGTAGGGGAAATGACCCACTACAAGGTACTTTCAGCCCCTTTTCCAAATCATTGATTCACATCTGACATTATTGTAAATTGCCCGATCAACTTTCATAAAAAAAGAAAAACCCGAATCGGAAACATGGGGTATATGGAAACCAATACAATGGAACCAAACCAAACAATCGAACACGAAGGCATCGTGGTGTCCATCAACGATCGCAAAATTGTCGTGCGCATCATGGCCCAATCAGCCTGTAGTGGATGCCATGCCAAAGGTGCTTGTTCGGCGGCTGACATGCAGGACAAACTGATTGACATCGCACCCGACGGGCACGATTATCACACCGGACAACGGGTCGTCATTTCCGGACATCAGTCGCTGGGATTCAAAGCAGTGCTTTATGCTTATGTCATCCCATCCATCTTGGTCATCACCAGCCTGATTGTCGCCTACGCCACCACCAATAGCGACATGGCCTCGGCCATCATTTCGCTTGCGACCGTTTCTGTTTATTATGGTGTGGTGTACCTGCTCAAAGACAGACTTCAGAAAACCTTTTCGTTTAAAATAAAAAATCAATTCAGCTAACGATATGAGTGTTGTCATGATTACCATCGCAACCCTTGTGGTGCTTGGTGCAACAGCAGCCGTGATTCTTTATGCAGCTGCCCAAAAGTTTAAAGTTTACGAAGATCCCCGCATCGATCAGGTCGAAGCAGTATTGCCGGCTGCCAATTGCGGGGGATGTGGTTTTCCGGGTTGCCGTGCTTTTGCAGAGGCATTGGTCAAAGCCGATGACATCTCCACACTGTTGTGCCCGGTAGGCGGTGCGGCCGTGATGGCGCAGGCCGCGGGCATATTGGGTAAAGAAGCAGCCGCCACTGCTCCCATGGTGGCAGTGGTTCGATGCAACGGCAATTGCGATGTACGCCCTAAAACCAACAACTACGATGGTGCCTCATCATGCGCCATTGCCGCTTCGCTTTACGGTGGCGACACAGGTTGTTCCTTTGGCTGTTTGGGCTTAGGCGACTGCGTGGATGCCTGTCAATTCGACGCCATGTATATGGATGAAAAAACAGGGCTCCCGGTCATTATTGAAGATAAATGCGTGGCGTGTGGCGCCTGCGTGAAAGCCTGCCCCAAAATCATCATTCAACTGCGAAAGAAAGGCCCCAAAAGCCGTCGCATCTTTGTGTCGTGTGTTAACAAGGACAAGGGTGGAGTTGCTCGCAAAGCCTGTGAGGTAGCCTGCATTGGTTGTGGAAAATGCGAAAAAGTGTGCCCCCATGGCGCCATCACCATCACCAACAACCTGGCATACATCGACGACGAAAAATGCAAATTGTGCCGCAAATGCGTTGAGGTGTGCCCCACCAATGCCATTCACGAAATCAACTTCCCTCCCCGTAAAGAAAAAACGACAGAGGAGAAAACAGAAGAGGCTCCGGCCAATTAATGAATCAATGAGTTTTAAACCGAGGCTCATGCGCCTCGTGCAACCAATATTTTAACAGGAGGAACTATCGTGTTAAAGACTTTTTCAATAGGGGGCATACACCCGGCCGAAAACAAACTTTCGGCTCAGAACCCCATCGCAACGCTCGACCTTCCGGCACAAGCCATCGTGATGCTGGCGCAACACATTGGTGCACCGGCCGAACCGGTGGTACAAAAAGGCGACATCGTAAAAACCGGACAACTGATTGCTAAAGCGTCGGGCTTTGTGTCGGCCAACATCCACGCCCCGGTTTCCGGCACCATCGAGAAAATTGATGACGTGGCCGACGCCTCGGGCTACAAACGCAAAGCCATCTTTATCAAAACCGATGGCGACGAATGGCTCGAGACCATCGACCGTACACCCGATCTCAAAAAAGAGATCAGCCTGTCGCCGGCCGAAATCATTCAGCGCATTGCCGATGCCGGCATCGTAGGCATGGGGGGCGCAACGTTCCCCACACACATTAAACTGGCGCCCCCGCCGGGCAAAAAATGCGACATCCTCATCATCAATGGGGTTGAATGCGAGCCATACCTCACCGCCGACCATCGCGTGATGCTCGAAAAAGGAGATGAAATCATGGTGGGGATCGCCATCCTAATGAAAGCACTTTCGGTAAACAAAGCCATCATCGGCATCGAAAACAACAAGCCCGATGCCATTGCACACCTCAACAAAATGGCACAAGCCTATCAAGGCATCAGCATCATGCCCCTGAAAGTGCAATACCCGCAAGGGGGTGAGAAGCAACTCATCGATGCATGCATTGGCCGTCAGGTGCCATCTGGCAAACTGCCCATCGAGGTTGGAGCGGTGGTTCAAAACATCGGGACAGCACTGGCCATCTACGAAGCAGTACAAAAAAACAAACCCCTCATCGAACGGGTCATTACCGTTACCGGAAAATCGGTGTCCACCCCGGGCAACTACCTGGCGCGCATCGGCACCCCCATGCTTTCGCTCATTGAGGCGTCGGGCGGATTACCCGTTGATACGGGCAAAATCATCGGGGGCGGCCCCATGATGGGAAAAGCACTGACATCCATTGACATTCCGGTCACCAAAGGCAGCTCAGGACTCCTAATCATGCCCGACCGTGAAGCCACACGACAGCCCATGCAAAATTGCATCCGTTGCGCCAAATGCGTTTCGGCATGCCCTATGGGATTAGAACCATATTTATTAATGGTGCTATCGCAAAAAGGCATTTGGGATCGCGCCGAAGAAGAAAAAGTGATGGATTGCATCGAATGCGGCTCATGCAGCTTTACATGCCCATCGCAACGTCCACTGCTCGACCACATCCGTTTGGGCAAGAACAAGGTTGGACAAATCATGCGTTCGCGCACCAAGTAACTCACCTACAAAAAACAATGTATTTATGAATAAACTGACCGTTTCGCCCTCACCGCACGTTCACAGCGGTGACAGTGTGAAAAAGAACATGTACGGTGTGATCATTGCACTAATGCCGGCACTGCTGGCATCGCTTTGGTTCTTTGGGGTGGGTGCCCTGGTGGTAACGCTCACCTCGGTGGCCGCTTGCTTATTGTTTGAATTTTTGATTCAGAAGTATCTATTGAACCGCGCGCCCTCCATCCTTGACGGATCGGCCATCATCACCGGCCTTCTGTTGGCTTTCAACCTCCCCTCCAACTTGCCCATTGCGCTCATCATCATCGGAGCCGCCGTTTCAATTGGCATTGGCAAGATGGCATTTGGCGGCTTGGGCAATAATCCGTTCAACCCAGCATTGGTGGGACGGGTATTTCTGCTCATTTCATTTCCGGTACAAATGACCTCATGGCCACTCCCCATTGCATCACGCATGAGTTACGTGGATGCTCTCACAGGGGCAACTCCTTTGGCCGTATTGAAAGAGGGCGTTAAAAGTGGTCAAAGCATGGCCGAGTTAACGGAGAAAATCCCTTCTTCCATCAACTTGTTTCTGGGCAACATGGGAGGTTCCTTGGGCGAAGTAGCGGCCATTGCGCTAATCATCGGATTGGCATACATGCTCATTCGTCGCATCATCACCTGGCATATCCCGGTGAGCGTTATTGCAACGGTATTGATATTTACAGGCATCTTACACCTGGTGGATCCGCAACAGTATGTATCTCCCCTGTTTCATCTCTTGACAGGAGGCTTGTTACTGGGCGCCATCTTCATGGCCACCGACTACGTCACCTCCCCCATGTCGCACCCGGGAATGATCGTTTTTGGGGTCGGAATTGGGGTCATCACGGTGTTGATTCGAGTGTTTGGGGCGTATCCCGAAGGAGTTTCGTTCGCCATCCTCATCATGAACGCCTTCACCCCGCTCATCAATAAATACATCAAGCCCAAAGCATTCGGCGAAGTGGCAAAACCCGTTAAAGCATAACAAACCATGGCAAAAACAGAATCAACACTGGTGAATATGCTGCTCACCCTGCTGGTGATTGCAGTCATTTCGGGTGCTTCGCTGGGGTATGTGTATAAACTCACCAAAGCGCCTATCGAACAGGCCAAAGCAGCCAAACAACAAGCGGCCATCAAAGATGTGGTACCGGAATTCGACAACGACCCGTTGGCCGAGGCCAAAACCCTCCAGTCGGAAGACGGACTTGAACTAAAAATGTTTCCCGCAAAAAAAGCAGGAGAATTGGTGGGTGTTGCCGTTGAAACCCTCACAAACAATGGCTTCAGTGGTGAAATACGCATCATGGTAGGCATGCAACCCGACGGTACCATCATCAACTATCGCGTGCTCGACCACAAAGAAACCCCTGGGTTGGGCAGTAAAATGGAAGAATGGTTCCGCCCCCAGGCTCCCAAAGCCGATGCAACTGCTGACCAAGAAACGTCATTTGCCAAATGGCTCTACGGGATCAAGGCATCGGGCGGCGGCAATCGCAGTATCGTGGGCATGAACCCGGGAAAAAACAAAATGATTGTCAGCAAAGATGGCGGCGAGGTAGATGCCATCACGGCTGCAACCATCAGTTCGCGAGCATTTTTGGATGCCGTGGTCAGAGCCTATAAGACTTACGCCAAAGAAGCCAATCTTTCGACTGACGCTGTCAGCGGAGCTACCACAAAAGAAGGAGGAAAGAACTATGAATAACTGGAAAATATTTGCCAACGGATTACTGAAGGAGAACCCAACATTCACACTCTTACTAGGGATGTGTCCCACACTGGGGGTGACCTCGTCGGCCGGCAACGGATTGGGCATGGGACTGGCAACCACATTTGTGTTGGTGATGTCGAATATGGTCATTGCTCTGGTGAAGGATTTTATCCCCGACAAAGTACGAATTCCTGCATTTGTGGTCATCATTGCCACATTTGTGTCGGTGGTTGAAATGTCGATGCAGGCCTACCTCCCATCGCTGTTCGCCTCTCTGGGGCTTTTCATCCCACTCATCGTGGTCAACTGCATTGTACTGGGGCGGGCTGAAGCCTTTGCTTCAAAAAACAATCCCTTCCGCTCTATTCTCGATGGCTTGGGCATGGGACTGGGTTTCTCCATGGCACTCACCCTGCTGGGGTCGGTACGTGAATTTTTAGGGAGCGGGAAAATCTTCAGCCTGGCCATTTATCCCGAAGACTACGGCATGCTGGTATTTGTGCTGGCTCCGGGCGCCTTTCTGGCATTAGGATTTCTCATCGCCATCATCAACAAACTTAAAGCAGCTTAAGGAGGAACAACCATGACATACGCACTCATTGTTATCTCAGCCATTTTCGTCAACAACGTTGTTCTGGCTCAATTTTTGGGAATCTGCCCATTTCTGGGTGTATCCAAACGTATCTCCACGGCCATCGGCATGACCGGCGCCGTGACCTTTGTGATGATCATTGCCACCTTAATGACCTTCTTACTACAAAAACTAGTGCTTGAACCATTTGAAATCACCTATCTTCAAACCATCTCATTTATATTGGTGATTGCAGCATTGGTTCAGTTGGTCGAAATCATCTTAAAAAAAATCAGCCCTCCCCTGTATCAGGCTTTGGGCGTTTTCCTGCCATTGATTACCACCAACTGTGCCATCCTTGGTGTTGCCATCATGGTGATACAGAAAAACTATAATTTGGTCGAATCGGTTGTATTTGCCGGTGCCACCGCATTAGGATTTGGTTTGGCGCTGATCACATTCGCCGGGATTCGCGAACAACTCGACCTGGTGGATCTTCCCAAGGGAATGAGTGGAACCCCCATTGCCCTGGTGGTTTCAGGCCTGTTGGCATTGGCATTTATGGGTTTTGCCGGATTGGTATAATTTATTTGAATATCCTTAAAAATGCCTATTCTGCTCAGCATCTTGTTATTCTTACTCTGCGAAACAATAAAAAAACACAAATTTCACAGAGTTTTAGAATCACTTTTGATGATTAAAAACAAACAGGTGACCACAGGATATTCAATATAATTTATCGTAAAACAGATATAAAAAAGAGGATGAGCAAGCTATTTGTTCATCCTCTTTTTTTTCCGAACCATATCCGATTAGCTATGTCAAAAATTTTTTCATCACACCGGTGAGCGACTTAAAATCAAGAGGTTTTAACACATAGTCATCATAACCGTACTTCATAAATTCATTGATTTCACCTGCTGTGGCAAACGCGGTTTGCGCCACAACCGGAATGTGACACTCCTTCTTAATTAACCGGGTGGCATCGTTACCATTCATCACGGGCAGCTTCACATCCATCAACACCAAACCATATCGTAACGGATTAGCGACAACACGCTCAACAGCCAACTGACCATTGGCAACCCACTCGATGGTTATTTGTGTTGATTTCAGCAAAGCTTGAATCACTAAAAAATTAGACTCCTCATCTTCGGCAACCAAAACCACCTGATCATGCCAACACCCATCGGTTAGGTCTTTTTGTTCGCGAGAGGATTCGATCAATGCCTCATCCGGAGATTGCTCCAACGGAAGTTCAAAATAAAACACAGATCCAACGTCGCGCTCAGACTCAACCCATATTTTTCCACCCATCAATTCAACCAGGTTTTTACTGATAGACAATCCCAAACCGGTTCCTCGATGCACTTCACTCTGATTGAATTCAATTTTCCGGAATCGATCAAAAATGACATCAACATTCTCGGGATCAATTCCAACGCCGGTATCTTTCACAAAGAAAAGGACGTTTTGCGCCTGCTGATTGACCCGAAAACCCAATGTAATGCGACCACTTGACGTAAACTTTACTGCATTACCCATCAAATTCAGAAAAACCTGCCGAACACGCCGCGAATCTGCAACCATCGAAAATCCATGCCCCACCTGAGAATCGAAATCAATTAAAACGGCAACATTACTTCTGTCATGCGCATGCAAAAGAACTGTCAATTCACTTTGCAACTGTGTCAACAACTCAAAAATGGAGAAAGCTGTTCTATTGAGCTCAATTTGATTGGCTTCAATAAGCGAAACATCCAAAATGTCATTAATCAATTGCAACAAGGCCTCTCCATTGTTTTGAATGATACCGGCAACACCGGGCATTTCCTCTTTCGACACAGCGTCAGCAACCAACAGACTCGAGAAGCCGAGAATGGCATTGAGCGGAGTGCGTATTTCGTGACTCATATTGGCTAAGAATGCCGACTTCAGTGAATCGCTCTGCTCTGCTCTTTCTTTGGCTAATTCCAGATCATGGGTGCGCTGTTGCACTAATTGCTCTAAATTTTGGCGATGCAATTCCAACTCTTGATTTTGTGAAACAATCTGCTCGCTTTTTACTTTCAACTCTTCATTGGCTTCAAGCAAATCGGCAGTGCGGGATCGAACGGTCTCACGCAACAGTATTTCCCGACGTCGCGCCCCTCTCATACGCACATAAAACACCAACCCAATGGATCCGATCACCAACAGTATCATCGCGACACGACACCACCATTTCATCCACCAGGGCGCTGGCATAATCAAGGTCAAACTCATCCCCTGCTCGTTCCAAACACCGTCCACATTAGCTCCTTACACCTTAAACCGATACGTTCCCGGTGGAATATTGGTGTACGACACGTAATTGCGATTGCCACAATAGATCCAATCATTATCAATCCCTTCTAATTGATAAGCATATTGATTTTGAAGCGGTGCAATGTAATCCAACAAAGCAAACTCAAACGAAACATAGTTATCATGTCGGTCTAGCCGAACCGTTTGGTGTTGTGTGACATCCCGCAACCGAACTTCGTCAAAAACCTTAAACTTCACCAACACCATTGGTGCAACATAATGCACTCTCTGTACTTTTTCGGGATAAAAAAGATTAAACCCGTTTTGTCCTCCCAACAACATGGCGCCATCAGCTGTTTTGAGATATGCGCCACCCTCATACACCTTTCCTTGCAATCCATAATCCAGATTGTAACTTTCGGCCAAATCCATCTGTGGGTCATATTGAACAATGTCATCATGGGTTCCCATCCACAAATGCCCTCTGCGATCCTCCATAATATTATAAATGGTTTTACCCATCAAGGCATTTTGTGCTGATATGCGAACAAAACAATTTCGGGCTTCATCAAATCGGTTTAATCCTGTCGCCTTCATTCCTATCCAAACGTTCCCGCGAGTATCTTCATAAATGGATCGAATCATATCGCCTCCTAATGAACAGGAGTCATTTTTGGACGAGAAATATCGATGCAGAGAATCATTGGGCACATCAAACAACCATAAACCATTGGAACGAGTACCAATCCAAACTCGGTGAAGATAATCTTCTAACAAGCATTGCACAACCATCTCCCTATTCAAAACCTCCATCGATAACGGAGATTGCAACGAGATCTCGCGGCGCGTATCGGCATCAAATAAAAAAATCCCTTTTGAAGTTCCCACCCATAACCGTTGGCTTGAATCGAGCATCATCACATACACTACAACCTTGTTCTTCAAGAGCTCTACTTTGCCGGTATAAGGTTCGTACCATTCTATCTCATTATCAGTCCCGACAAAAAAACCTTTCCCTTTATATGGCAATAAATAATGAATGCGATGACTCATTTTTTGACCATCCATCATTCGGAGATAATGATAAGGCTTAAACGAACCTGTTTCACGATCCCAACGATTGATTCCCCCATCTTTAGTTCCAATCCAGATCACCCCATTTATATCCTGACACATCGACATCACAAACCCACTATTCAACCCTGGAAATGAGCCCTCTGCTTTCATATAATGCTCAAACTGATCCTGACGACGATCATAAAGATGCAATCCGGCAAACTTTGTGGCAAACCAAATCAAACCGCTTTGATCTTCATAGATATCCCGAATGGTATTACTCCCCAGTCCACTGGCATGAGGATACATTTCGGAGAGATACAAAAAATCACCATCGCGAAGCGACAACCGCCCAATCCCATCACTGGTGGAACCAATCCACAATACGTCCTGTTTGTCTAAATATAATGCATCGATGGTAGACATTTCTAAATAATGCCAAAACGGATGTGTTGATGAATATTTTTTAAGTTCATGCGCACCGGGCCTCAACCAATACAACCCATCACTGGTTCCCACCCAGAGTGTCCCATGCCAATCGGATTGAATCGACCAAATTTCAACATCCCGATCGGGAATCGGCTTTTCAACAGGGTATTGCACATAGTCAACCAATCGAACGCCCTCGTATGGGGATTGCCAGCTTTTCTATAAATCCAACACAACCGACTTCGTTAAGCATAACAACCCAAATCGGGTCGTCCCAACCCACACTTGACTATCAGCATCGCAATAAAGACTCTGAACACCATACCGATCTACGTTTGATGCACTGGATGAAAAACGAAGATTGAGAAATGCGTTTTTTTGAGGACAAAAAATGCTCACCCCATTCTCAGACCCAACCCATACGGTTCCATCTGAATACAACATTGAAGATGTTAAGTAATTACCTCCTATCGATGACGCAACATCTGGAGAATGAATAAATCGGCGAAAATGATTCTTATCCCGATCAAAGCAGTTTAACCCATGCAATGTGGCCAACCACACCCGGTTTTGATTGTCAATAACAATAGAATTTATAAAATTATTGGACAACGACGTACTATCATTATCATCATTACTGAAAAGCGTAAAATTGCGCCCGTCGTACATGGCCAACCCACTGCCTTCAACCCCAAACCACATTAACCCGTTGTGATCCTGAGCAACAGACTGCACCGAAACGCCGGGCAATCCTTGCTCGATGGAAATTTTCTTAAACTTCACACTCCCGGATCCATATAATGAAAAACCAAACACGAGATTGAATCCGACCAATAGAATCCGTCGATAACCTGCCATTTTAAATACAATTAACGGTTACAAGCCGAAAACATGGACATTCATACGATTGACCAATACAAAACCTGATGTAAGTTAAGGACACATTGAGGCAGATAAAAGAAAGAAATATGATATTTTAGCCAAAAATTCAACCTTATGTCATCACGCACTTCACTGTTCATCCGCATTGGATCCATTTCAATGGGCATCATTGCGGCCATTCTTATCATCCAACTCTTTACGCACAGCACCTTACCAAATACCGAACAACCCGATCATTCGCAAATCATTCATGCCGCATTTCCGCTGCCGGAATCGGCCGATTTTTGCGGGGAAAAAGTGCCTTTGGACAGATACGATGTGCGCGAAGGACTGGATCGCGAAATACAGGTCAACGCTTTTTGGCACTCGCAAACCTTACTTTTCATCAAACGCGCGAACCGTTTTTTCCCCATCATCGAACCGATATTAAAACAAGAAGGTGTACCCGATGATTTTAAGTACCTAGCGGTCATTGAAAGCAGCCTCATGGTTCGCGCCCAATCTCCGGCCGGGGCGTCTGGCTTATGGCAGTTTATGACCGAAACAGCAAAATCCTACGGACTGGAAGTCAATAAAGAAGTGGATGAACGGTATCATATCGAAAAGAGTACCGCAGCCGCATGCCGCTATCTGAAAAGTGCCAAACAAAAATTGGGGACTTGGACCATGGCGGCTGCTTCATACAACGCTGGCATGGCCGGTGTCAACAAACAATTGACATTACAAAAGGAAGAGGATTATTACAACATCCTTTTCGGCGAGGAAACCGGACGGTACGTGTATCGAATTTTGGCCGTTAAAGAAATCATGTCGTACCCTGACAAATACGGATTCAACCTCACCGAATCAGACCTTTATGCCCCGATTACAACATCCTCTATCGAAGTGAGCGATGCCATTACCAACTTTGCCGATTTCGCCAAACAAAACGGCACCAACTATAAAACTCTAAAAAACCTAAACTCCTGGCTTAGAGATACAAAATTGACCAACTTAAGCAAGAAAACCTATCAGATTAAAATACCGCAATAATCAAGCACAACGACTGGTTTTCACAGACACTAAAAAGCCGACAATCATACGATTAGTCGGCTTTTATATTTTATTCACTTCTGCCCTTTGATACTCTCAACCCCTTCTTCCTGAAAATCGTCGTAGGTTGGTCGAGCCTCCATCACCGGCATCACGTCGGTTCTAAAAATGTCTTCTTTATTTTTGGGTCGATATTTCTCAAGCCACAAAAATCCTTCAAGCTTAACATCCTCAACCGGCAAAAATAATGGAGGATTCATATTCCCGGTTGGGGTCACGCGCATAATGATGCGATCGATGCGACGTTCTTTGAACATCAAGGTCATGTTACTGCTTTCGGCACGATTCACCCCAATAATGAGTTCCTTGTCCTTGGGGTGATAAATGGTTTGCCCGTTACCATCCACATCTATTTTATACAACTCATTGTTGCGAATGTAACCAATCATGTTCTTCCCTTTAATTTGATTGAACATCAAAAAAGTGGTATCCTCTGGTTGCACTACAAAGGCGGAATTTTCGAGCTCCACTCGTTCCAAAACCTCATTATGACTGAACATGGTAATGGTTTCGGCTGTGAGCTGACTGCCTTGCGCCCAAATCACCGGATCGTGATAAAAGGTATTGGTGGAGTCTTTTAAATTGAAAACCATTGAATCGCATCGTCCCTGTAAATCGGGTCGAAAAAACTTCACCTTGTAATAAGCCCTCACCAACTTGGTGCCCAATTCGGGGATGGTATCCATCCTCAGCGTATCGGCATGTAAATACAGCGTATCATTATTATACACCTGCAACAAACAGGCTTTACGTGTCGATAGCGCACTCTTGGTCAACTCATTATAGAGTCCGTAATTCCCCTTAATAATTACGTTATTGACCGAATCGGTCAACTCCATATTGCCATATACCTCGCCCAATCCCGAGCGACGATTGTAATTGATGGTATCGCCGGTGAGCACCTGCTCTTTGCCGGTAATCACACTTCGACGACGCAACTGAGAAAAATCAGTCTTGGTATCGTAATAACCGTCCTCCGAATATATCTTATTAATGCTATCAGAACTGATGATATCCGTTGGCCCCAAAATACTCACCACTTCGGTCACTGTATGATACTTCAAGGTATCGGAATAGATCGTGTATTGTGGGTTATACACCCTCACCGTCTCCTTAAAATGCACCATATCGGTGTTGGGATAATAATAACCCCAGTGACTCTCCAGCTTATTATCGCCACTCATCACCGTGCCACCATCAAAATAATAACCCACCTGCCCCAAACGATCGTAATCTAAGTTTTGGGTGGTCAGAGTCACATCGCCTTTGACCATGCGCACGTTATTGCGAACACGAGCCAGGTTCTGATTCCCGAGGTAATCCATATTGTCACCATACAAATGGATGGAATCGTTTTGAATGACATGGATATTGCTATAAGCCACCACCATGTTTGAATCGCGATAGAGATAAGCACTGTCACAATACATGATGGTATTGACATGCTTAAAACGGACATTGCCAAAAACTGCTTGAACTCCCTTGCCATACTTTGATTCATCGGCCTTAAGCACATCGGCTTTCTCAAGCTCAACACGAGTGCGACGTTGTGCAAACAACACCAGGGGCATCATTACCAACAAAATAGCCCACGCACGTAACCCCGAACGCAGCCTACAAAATGAACAGATTCGTAACATCCAGACTGTGATAATGACTTATTTTCCCCAACCTTCGTATTCAAATTCGCAATTCATCCACGCTTTATCTAACGAAACATAGGTCGAGCGCTGCTTTTCACGAATCCAGTTTTTCATGGTCTGTTCACGTTTGCGTGCCAGCAACGCGTTTTGTATCACCTGATAATCATCCTGCAAATTCGCACGATGGGGATCGGTTTTTTTCTTCAACAGATACATCTGATAAACCTCTTTCCCATTCTTATCCTTGGTCAATACAGGCGCTGTAACATCCCCTTCTTTCATTTTCTGCAGCTCACGAGCCAATTCGGGCATCCGCTCCAAATGGGTGATTTCAAATTTCGATGAATTGTTGTACTCATTCACCATCAAGCCACCATTGGCGCGGGTATCTTTGTCCATCGAAAAACGCAAAGCTGCTTCGTGAAAAGGCATCCCTTTTTCCTTCACCAACACCCCAATCGAATCCAATCGCAAACGGGCATTATCCCTGGCGACAGACGAAATTTTGGGCTTGATGAGAATGTGGCGAACGTTGATGCGCTCTCCCTTGCGGTCAAGCAATTGAATGATATGAAAGCCATATTCCGTCTCCACAATTTTCGACACCTTGTTTTTATCTTGAAGATTGAATGCCACGGTGGCAAACTCGGGCACAAAAGTCGATCGGGTAGCCCACCCTAAGTCTCCCCCGCGAGTTGCACTTCCTGGATCTTCGGAATAAAGCACTGCCAGGGTCGCAAAATCACGACCCTCATTAATTTGCTTCTGAAAATCACGCAATTGATCCTTCACTCGATCAATCTCTTTTTGCTCCACTTCGGGATAAACCGATATTTGCTGCACTTCGTACTGCGTCCCCACCATGGGTAGACTATCTTTATTGGCATCACGATAAAACAAACGTATTTCGGCTGGAATCACCTTGATGTTTTTCGTAATATCTCCTTGCATTCGCTGCGTCAGCATTTGATTACGAACCATCTCCATTTGCTCTCGCTTAATTTGAATCATCGATTTATTAAAATACTCCTCCAGTTTCTTTTGATCTCCAATTTGCTGGATGAAATAATTCATGCGACGATCAACCTCATTGACAACCTCATTTTCTCCAACCTCAATACTATCAAGCACAGCTTGATTGAGCATCAATTTCTGAATCAATTGTTCTTCAAGAATTTTGCATTTGGCATCGCCCGAGAAATTTACCCCCTCCATTAACGATTGTTGGTATTGATGCTCAATATCGGAACGCAAAATTGCTTTATCGCCCACAATAGCAATCACTTCATCAATCACATTACCCTGCGCCATCAGAGCATTCATCCCAAAAAACATCCCGAATAACGGGAGCATGATGTATTTCAACTTCATCTATCTTTCTCTTTATCGTATATTCTTTTATCAATCATCAATCTCTCAGAAAACCACTTCCGGGCATAAACCGTTGTGTCGGAGTAAATTTCTCAATAAACCAGAAACAACACCTATGAAGCACCACTCAGGCAATTACTAAGGCGGGTAAAGTTAGTAGAATTTCACAATTTTTTGTTCCAACCCCTCTTCGTACAAATCCTCTTCGAGTTGATGAATAAATTCAACACGCTTCTTATTCAATAAGATGCTTTTAATCCTTTCACTGGCATATTCCAATGGCGCTAATTCATCATCAAACACCACTTCATGCACCACCAAATAATATTTAAATTCCAAATCCTGATCGGTATAATAAAGCTGCGAACGTAATAACGCCGAAGGGTCGTCCACGCGATTGGGCAATTCCTTATTGATTTGGGAAAAGGGAATCCAGCGATCAATAAACTGATCAAATTTCTTGGCATTTTGAATACAATACCCTTCCACTTCTAACATATCTGCCGGTTTTTTGGAGCGAATAAATGGCTCAAACTGCTGAAGATTGGGTGCTGTCAATGGCATTTTTATGAAAATGCCTTTGATGATAACCTCCCTTAACGGGAAATTTTCCTTCATCTCGGCATAATAACGTTCTACTTCGGAACTCGTGATCATGGGCGCATACTTTTGCTCCAATAATTTTTGCTGATATTGATGAGTCAGCAATGACGTGCGATAGTCGTCCAATAATTTCTCGATGTTCTTTTCCTCTTCGGTCAAATTCAACTCTGCTTTACGCAATTGCAACTGTGTTTTGACCCAACGGGTAATGTAGTCCTGAACGAAAACAAGGCTGTCTTCTTTGGACATGTTATGAGGAACAGCTTCATACAAATCGCGCTGAGTCAATACTTTTCCTTCAATATCAACCACCGGAATATTGAGCGGATCATTTGATGACTGCCGACACGACGCGCTGAGAATCAACAAGCCAATGAGCCCTTGAAAGACAAAAATTCGAATCGATTTACTAAAACTTCGCATGACAAACGAATTGATTTTGGTGGCTCTAAATTTAGTTAAAATGAATCAGCGCTGAAAATATATAGACGATTCGTTTATCACACAACTAAAAATCACAAAAGCAGGCATAAAATCGAGCAATGCGCAAAAAATATCAACCAATAAAAACGAAGCCCCCGTCCTATATCTGCTCAAAGCATCAGGGGCGGGGGCTATATGGAAAGGGGCAAAAATCACTTTGCGTCAGTGCCTTTCATTTTACGCAAAGCCTTATAATTCACTTTGGGTCGATAGCGCTCCTTCAACGAAGCAATCCACTGTTTCTCAACCTCAACCTGATAATCACTCAACACCTGCCCCCTTATCTCACTTAACTCGTACAACCCCTCGGGGTAACTTTTCCCTGACAAGAGTGCCCGGTCATACCCCTTCGGGTAAGTCACATGTGCATCAGCCACTCCAAACACTTCTTTGTCTATCAATGGCTTATTTCCTTTAATGGCCTTCACCGATTCAACTTTTAACTGCGACACAGGCAATGCCATGGCCTTCACCAACGAGTCTGCTTCAGAGCGGCTCTTGTTAGCAATCAAATTCTTAACCACGTCGTAGACACTGTCGTTAGCACAGTAATAAAGCGAACCTTCCCATGAAACGGGCTTAGGATATGAAGCACGACGAAGGTTGAAAAAAGCTTCCAAACCAGCGGTATCTGCTGCTGCTTTGTTCCATATTTCAGCTTGACTTATTTCAAATATCAACAACCCATCATGATACTCCGATACCAAAAATCGATAATCTGGACGATTGTTGTAAAGATTTGCTTTCTCGTAATCGAGCAACTGTGCATGACAAAACTGTTCAAGTTGCTCATCGAGATCTGCACCATTCTTTGCGGACACCGGCCAGCTTTTCGACTGCAAATATTTAGCAAAGTCAGTTTGAGTCAACCGTTGCTTGGCAAAAACACAAACAGGATCGTTCATCAACATCACACGTGAATAAAAAATGGAATCGTTGATACTGTCTGTTTTAAGAACGCTTTTCAGCGGTTCAATTGCATTGGGATACGACTGAAACTGAAGCGTCTCTTTTAATCGACGCAGCACCGCTTGTTGACCGGCAAAAGCGCGTTCATCGGAGGCTATTCTTTTGCTGATTTCGTCCCGCATATTCTCAAATGATTCGATACCTCGATGGTCAATCCGTTTAATGATATGCCACCCGTATGGCGTCTTAATGGGCTGAGAAATATCACCATTGGCCTTCAGTTCAAAGGCTGGCGTTGCAAACTCAGGAATCATACGTCCGGGCGAAAACCATGGCATCTGACCATCATTCTCTGCTGATTGACGGTCGTCTGATAATTCTCGTGCCAGTTGCTCAAAATCAGCACCCTGCTGAATCAAAGCATAAATACTGTCGATGGAGGCTTTCGCTTTTTGTTCCTGCGCACCTTCGGCATTATAAGGATACATTTTCATGATATGAGACACCAAAATCTCCCCACGGGTGGGGCGCTTATCGTGTACCAGAATCAGATGATAACCAAATGCCGTACGCACCACACCTGACATTTGCCCCACAGGCGTTTGATAAGCTGCAGTTTCGAACGGATAAACCATTTGAAAACCTGAAAAATATCCTAAATGACCTTTATTTTGACGCGCCGAAGGGTCTTCGGAATGCGCTGAGGCCACATCGCTAAACGATTTTCCCTGGTCAATCATGGCCTTGAGTTCATGAATTCGCTGCCATGCCTTGAGCGTATCTTCAGGCGATGGGGTTTGACTCGGGAAACGAACCAAAACATGACTGGCATCTACCTCTAACTTCAATCGCTCATAGGCCTCTTCAATCACTAAATCTTCTGCACGCTTGTCTGTCAAATAAGGTTTCGCCAACTCATCACGATAATATGAGAACTCCTTTACAAATCCCTCTCGCTTGTCGTAACCCAGCCTCTCTGCTTCAATCACCTTCAACTTGTAATTGGTAAACAGATCTAAATACTCGTGCGGCGTCAATGGTGATTGACTCAATTGATTGTTTTTATGGTACACAAACTCGAACTCATCGAGAAAAAACTTTTGCTTATCAATCTCTAAAACAACGGTGGATTTCTGTTGACCCATCATCGATAAACAGGTCATGGCCGTCAGAAAAACTAAAAACAATCGTCTCATCTGTCTATTTATTTACAATAACACTACTTTAAAATTCAAACAAACACTACACTACAAAAATGGTCACATCTTCCTCGTAACTGTTTAATAAATTTCCTCACCAACGACATTCATAATCACACATAGCAAGTCACACACAATAACAGCACATCTGATGTGGACGCAAAGCCAACAATAATACAAACAGAAAACATTTGAACAT
Organism: Breznakibacter xylanolyticus; assembly: GCF_003254275.1. Lineage (GTDB taxonomy): Bacteria > Bacteroidota > Bacteroidia > Bacteroidales > Marinilabiliaceae > Breznakibacter > Breznakibacter xylanolyticus. The sequence continues at coordinate 40,619 of NZ_QKZK01000028.1, forward strand.
CACGCTTTCAACGATGACTGAATGCACCCAACATTGGCTTCAATAGCCTTATGAACGTTAAAAAACGAATAGTATTACACCCAAACAACAAAAAAAGCCTGAAAAGACATGCTTCTCAGGCTTAAATATGGATAGTACAATATCGTTAACGATAATAATTGGGCGCCTCACTGGTAATGGTCACATCGTGAGCGTGACTCTCGGTGATACCGGCACTGGTGATTTTTGTGAACTGCGCTTTCTTAAGTGCATTGATATTAATGGCTCCGCAATACCCCATGCCGGCACGCAACCCACCAATCATTTGATAAATCACTTCATTCAACGTTCCTTTATAGGGAACTCGTGCCGAAATCCCTTCGGGAACCAGTTTTTTGATATCATCTTCAACATCCTGGAAATAGCGATCTTTGGAGCCTTGTTGCATTGCCTCAACAGAACCCATTCCTCGATAGCTCTTAAATTTACGTCCGTTAAATATGATGGTTTCACCGGGCGATTCGTCAACACCGGCAAACAACGAACCTGCCATCACACAATCGCCCCCGGCGGCAATGGCCTTCACAATATCACCCGAATAACGCAAACCGCCATCTGCAATCACTGGAACACCGGTGCCGGCAAGAGCACGGGATACATCGTACACCGCCGATAACTGTGGCACTCCCACTCCTGCAACAACCCGGGTGGTACAAATAGAACCGGGTCCAATTCCCACTTTCACAGCATCGGCACCGGCTTTCACCAAATCGAGTGCTGCTGCTGCCGTGGCAATATTTCCTACCACCACTTGTAAATTGGGATAACGACGCTTGGTCTCCTTCAACGTTTCAAGCACACCTCTACTATGTCCATGGGCTGTATCTATCACAATGGCATCCACATCGGCTTTCACCAACGCATCGATGCGCTCAAATGTATTAAATGTCACACCTACACCGGCAGCCACTCGCAAACGACCCTTTTCATCTTTACAGGCGAGTGGTTTATCTTTTGCCTTGGTTATGTCTTTATAAGTCACCAACCCTATGAGTTTGTTGTTTTTATCAACCACAGGTAGCTTCTCAATTTTATGGCGCTGCAAAATCTCAGCTGCAGCCTCAAGATCTGTACTTTGCTGCGTTGTCACCAATTTATCCTTGGTCATCACCTCGTCAATCAGACGTGACATATTACGTTCAAAACGCAAATCGCGGTTGGTCACAATTCCAACCAGGTAGCCATGCTGATCGACCACCGGAATACCTCCAATTTTATACTCCCCCATCAAACGCAGCGCATCACTCACGGTGCTTCCCGTTTTTATGGTAATGGGATCATAAATCATCCCGTTTTCGGCTCGTTTCACAATCTCAACCTGCTTGGCTTGTTGCTCAATGGTCATGTTTTTGTGAATCACTCCAATTCCTCCTTCACGGGCAATGGCGATGGCCAAACGCGATTCGGTCACGGTATCCATCGCTGCCGACACAATGGGCGTATTCACTTTAATGGTGCGGGTAAACATGGAACTCAGATCCACTTCGCGGGGAAGGACTTCGGAATATGATGGAATGAGCAATACATCATCAAATGTCAATCCGTCTGATACAATTTTATCTTCTATAAACGACATCGCTTGGTGTTTTTGGAATTGAAAAATTTTGGCAAAATTAGGCAATTTCCCGTCCCATACAACTCCAAATCGAATTTATTTTTCTGCACTCCCCAGTTCCTTCTAATCCAATGAATTCTAAAATCTCCAATAGCAGTTTCCACAACATCCACTAATGAATGCATATTGAAATCAATGTCGTTTAGTTAAGAGAAAAAGATGGCAGACGAAGAGACAGATGATGAGATAAAAACAGATGTTTAGATCCGTTCTCTTCGTCTCTTTAGTCTAATCTATCTGTATTTAGTCTAATCATCTTCTTGTCTCTTTTATGAATCGCACTAACTTAACGACATTGATATTGAAATACTCAATAGGATTAAAAAAGAAAACGCACCCTCAATGGATGCGTTTTAATGATCTTAAATCTGTATAAATCAAAAAGCAGTGATGATTGCCAAAAAGTCAGCCGCTTTCAACGAAGCTCCTCCAATCAAACCACCATCGACATCAGGATTTGCAAACAATTCTTTTGCATTGGCAGCATTACAGCTACCGCCATAAAGGATTGAGGTATTATTGGCTACAGCCTCGCCGTATTTTGCCACCAAAGTCTTACGAATAAAGGCATGCATTTCCTGTGCTTGCTCTGAGCTGGCCGTTTTTCCGGTTCCAATGGCCCAAACGGGTTCGTAAGCCAACACAATTTTCCCAAAGGCTTCGGCTGAAAGGTGGAACAATGCCTCTTCGATTTGTGATTTCACCACATCGAAATGCTTGTTCGATTCGCGCTCGGCCAATACTTCGCCAATACAGAAAATGGGGGTCAACCCGTTGGCAAGTGCCAAATCGGTTTTTTCTTTCAAAATGGCATTGGTCTCACCATAGTAGGTGCGACGCTCTGAGTGACCCAAAATCACATATTGAGCTCCGGTTGACTGAACCATTGAAGCTGAGATTTCACCTGTATAAGCACCCGAAACTTTATCGGCACAGTTTTGTGCTGCCACACCTATTTTCGATGCATCAACAGCTTTAACAACTTCGGTGATGTGGGTAAAAGGGGTACCCAATACAATTTTGCATTTGGGCGAAATGCCGGCCACCAGGCTATTCACTTCTTTAGCCAATTCAATCCCTTCCTGAAGGGTTTTGTTCATTTTCCAGTTTCCGGCAACAATGTTCTGTCTCATTTTGGTTTGTGTTTATAGAATTATTTATAACGAAAAATAATAGATATTCCGGCTAATAATAAAAAGAAGCAACTGAACAACATGATGGCATCACTCCGTTTGCGTAACATCGTGAGCGCCCCTTCAAGCGGATTGCTAAATATGGATGCATCCTGAATACGGTTTACATTCCACTTCCCGATAATTGTTCCATTCTGAAGCATCATCACCCCCGGGTTAGCGCGAGTAATGGTTCGAATGGTCGACTCATCTGCGGTCAAATACTGAAATCCGACTCCATATCGGGCATCAAACTTCGATATTTCATCATTGGCTGATGCCGTAATGATATAAAAACCAAACCCTTTCTCTTGTGCCAAAAAATGAAGTTTCACTACATTCTCCATATTCGTGGTATCAATCTTGGTCAATTTGGGGGCCAACATCACAAACACGGCACTTGGCGATTTGAGCAATAAATCGGTCACTTCTTCCTGTGCTGGCGTACTAATATGCAAATCCTTGATAGCGGGCACAAAACCCTCTTTTAATAGTGTCGTTTTGCTGCTCACATACACCCATGTAGAATCGGTATAGGGATAATCGTTTACACCAAATTCTTGTTGCACCCCATCTTTTTCCAATAAAAATCGGGTGTCATAAACCGGCTGTTCGGCATCGGCAGGGATACTCATGGCATGTGGAATATTTACCCCAACCTTAAATGGCCGAAAATCCAATATGGGCGTATCATAATAAGCATACCAACTGATGGTCAAAATAAAACACAAATTCAGCAACCCTACCAATGTACTGCGAACGGGGCTCAACACTGATGATATTTTGTCCCTCCCAACAAAAATCACAACAGCAAAGGGAAATAAAATCAGATTCTTAAAAAACGTCTGCCAATTGGTCAGCTTCACGGCCTCTCCAAAACAACCACAATCACTCACCGGATTAAAGATGGCAATCACTAACGTCAAAAGCGTAAAAAAAGCCATCAAAACCATCATGAGCCAAGACACCCATTTGATGCGCATTTGTAAAATCAAATGTATTCCTATCAGAAATTCCATGGCAGCCAAACCAATGGCCAAAAACTTGACCATTCCTTTAAAAAACTCTAAATGAAAAGCATACAAATAATCCGTCAATTGAATGGAACCACCAATGGGATCGACAGCCTTTACAAACCCTGAAAATATAAAGGTCAACCCTATTATCCAAAGACTTATAATGCGTATGGCTTTCATATCGAGGTCTATTTTGTTGGTTCAGGAAATTCCAGTTTGATCAACGCAAAAATCGCGTAATTTATCATGTCCTTATAATTGGCATCTATCCCTTCACTAATAAGTGTTTTCCCCTGATTGTCTTCAATCTGCTTGGTTCGATGCAATTTCATCAATATTAAATCAGTAAAAGAACTGATGCGCATTTTCCGCCATGCCTCATCATAATCATGATTCTTATCATCCATCAATGCCTTGGCGGTGTAAAGCTGTTCCAAATACATCGTCAATGCCTTTTGGGGATCCATCTCGGGCTGGTCGGCAATTCCCATTTGCAACTGTATGAGTGCCATGGCCGCGTAATTGACAATCCCGATAAACTCATCGCGTATTCCCTCGTTGATTCGGGATGACCCTTTGATTTCGATACTCCGGATACGCTGCGCTTTGATAAAGATCTGATCTGTCATCGAGCTGGGCCTCAAGATTCGCCAGGCCGTTCCATAATCAGTCATCTTTTTCTCAAAAATATCCTTGCATAACCCAATAACGTGGTCAAATTGTTGCGCTGTCTGTTGCGACATAATCAGGCAATTGATTAGCGGTAATGTAATGAATGATATCAGGGAATTCAATAACCCTTTTGGGTGTATTCCCCCGACAAATTATAGCGGGCTAAAATTATCAAAAATTGGGGGAGGCGGCAACAGATTGGCACATATTTCAAGATGGTGCATCACATTTGCAACTTTTCTGCTTCAGTCGCTCCCAATAATTCGGATTCAAACTAAGCCGTGCTCGCAAAGCAAATGGGAGACGATGATAAACTCGCCCTAAGCGGTATCCAAGCATCTTAGACAAATTATCCAATGCGGCTTTCAACAAATAATGTGGGGCATGCATCAATAGATAACGCACTTCAGAGACAATAAAACGCACGCCTTCTCCTGAAACAGTCCCAAATTGATCCCTTATCCAGGGCTGCGTGGCATGAAAAACGCCAATATCAAAGTAACGTTTCATTACTTCTAAAAAATTGTAATTATGAGAGTGATGAACCTGTGCATCTGCCACATAGACAATCTGCTTTTCTTTCAATATTAATTTTGCAGCCATACAGGCATCCTCTCCAAACACAATATCCGAAGGAAATCCTCCGTTCTGTCGCAGGTCACTCATTCGCCAGGCTGCAAAGGAATTGGACACAAAGCATGTCTTAAAACCATAGGTTTCAATCATGTGATGATCTTTAATTTGTGACCTGACCGGATAATTAAAAATTCGCGCATGCCGAGCTACGGCACTGGCATCATCATGTGGCAATTGTCGCCCGTAACTGCATGCCACTTCTGGGTTAATCTCGAACGGCTCCACCAACCGACTCAGGGCATCCGGCAAATCAAACATCACGTCTTGTGTCAAATACACAACCACATCACAATCGGATAACAAGGTGAGCGCCATGTTGCGAGTGCCGCCATGGTCAAACGCTGTCGGTGAAATCTCAACCACCTCCCACCCATACCGATGAGCCAATGCAACTGTCTGATCCGAAGAACCGGAATCCACAATAACGCGTCGATGACAGGTGTGACTTTGCTCTTCAATGGATCGAAGCAACTTCTCCCATTCTTTTCCGGCATTGAGCGTGGGAATAAAAAGACCTGTTTTCATCTTTTGTGGGTTGTTGTTTAACAAACGCTGAATCCGCTGTTTTGGTGTAAAGCTAAAACTTTTTACATATCAACATTACAACACTGCATTATTGGCATTCTTACGAATAAACGATATTTTCGTCGTCAAAACAACCACATGACTCGCATTGGCCTTCTGTCTGACACCCATGGTTATTTCGACCCCCGATTCTACGATTTATTCAAAGATGTGGATCAGATATGGCATGCCGGCGACATTGGCGCTTCGGATGTTCTAAAATCCATCACCGATTTCAAACCCTGCAGAGCCGTTTTTGGGAACATCGACGATGCCGCCTTACGTCACGAATTGCCCGAACATGAACGCTTTCGCTGCGAAGATGTGGACGTGTGGATGACTCACATTGGCGGATACCCGGGTAAATACGCCCCTGGCATTCGTCAACAAATGCAACTAAACGCACCCCGACTCTTTATCTCCGGCCATAGTCATATCCTCAAGGTCATAAACGATCCCTCCTTCAACTTACTACACATCAACCCGGGAGCTGCCGGTCTATCTGGCTTTCACGTGGTTCGAACCGCCGTTCGTTTTGTCATCGACGGCAGCAACATCCAAAACCTCGAAGTCATTGAACTAGGTTTCAGACGATAAACTTACATTTTCCCTTATTCGACTCATCTCTCCTACATAACAACAAGTTAAGTTATTATTATTCAAGCGCGATAACACCGCTTGATGAGGAATTATGAATTAAATCTTTTGTTGAATTGGACTGAGGTTTCTTCTTCTCACTGGCGATCATCATATCTCACTGCAATCAGTGTCAGTTCTTAGATGATCAAGCTAAGAAAGATGATTTAAGGCTGAGTAATCTGATTTCTATTGGAACACAGGTTTAAGGTTTCTCAAACTTACGTCATAATCTAAAAAAACGCGGCGTCCCTGTACCTCCGTGTTCATTTAAAAACTCGGAGCATATTCCTTCCAACTCTACATATCACAAACACCATCAGCGACCTCAATCAACTTCAAAATAATCCGGCTCGAGAACCTGATTTCGTATTATCTTCGCTCATGCCATCTAAACGCGCATTCCTACTTTTATTCTTATTGCCACGCCATCGCTTACCATGGACAAATTCAAACAGATACTAAAACAATACTGGGGTTACAACGATTTCCGCCCCTTGCAGGGCGACATCATTCAGTCCATCGCTTCGGGCAACGACACCTTGGGACTCATGCCCACTGGGGGGGGCAAATCACTCACCTTTCAGGTTCCCGGCATGGTGCTCGATGGCATCTGTATCGTCATCACACCCCTCATCGCCCTCATGAAGGATCAGGTCGCCAACCTATCCCGCAGGGGTATTAAAGCGCTGGCCATCCACTCCGGGATGCAAAGCAAAGAAGTCTCTATTGCTTTCGACAACGCCCTCTTCGGCGGTTACAAATTCCTTTACATCTCCCCCGAAAGAGCTGCATCTCCATTTTTTCGCGAACGCGTCACCCAACTCAACATTTCCATCCTGGCCATCGACGAAGCACACTGCATCTCGCAATGGGGTTACGACTTTCGCCCTTCATACCTCAAGCTGGCCGAATTGCGCGAAATTATTCCTCACGTCCCCGTGCTGGCTCTCACCGCAACTGCGACACCGCAAGTGGTCGACGACATTCAGGATAAACTCCGTTTCTCCCGCAAAAACCTCTTCCAAAAAAGTTTTGAACGCTCCAATGTCATTTACGTTGTGCGTCACTCTGAAAAAAAGGAAGAGCAACTGCTCAACATGCTCAATGCCATTCCCGGAAGCGCCATTGTTTACGCCCGCAACCGCAAGCAAACCAAAGAAATCGCTCAAATGCTCCTCCAGCAGGGCATTTCGGCCGATTATTTCCACGCAGGTCTCGACCACGACCTGCGCGATGAACGACAAAAACGCTGGACGCTCAACCAAACGCGTGTCATGGTCGCCACCAACGCTTTTGGCATGGGCATCGACAAACCCGATGTCCGACTCGTCGTTCACATGCAAGCCCCCGACTCCCTCGAAGCTTACTTCCAGGAAGCCGGTCGTGCCGGCCGCGACAGCCTCAAAGCATACGCCGTGCTCCTTTGGTCGCCTAACGATAAAACCAACCTTAACCGACAAGTCTCCACCGCATTCCCCGAACTCGATACCGTTCGCCGCGTCTACGAAGCCCTCGGTAACTTCTTTCAAATCGCCGTTGGTTCCGGTTCAGGAACCATTCACGACTTCAACATGGCCGCTTTTTGCCACAACTACCACCTCAGTATCTCCAACACGCTCAGCAGTCTCCGAATTCTCGAACGCGCCGGATACCTCGAGTTCACCGAAGACATCAACCTACCCTCCCGCATCATCTTCCTGTTGCAACGCGACGAACTCTACAAATTCCAGGTCGCCAATGCCGATCTCGACGCTTTCATCAAACTCCTGCTCCGCTCGTACACCGGCCTATTCACCGAATACGCTGCCATCGATGAAAACCTCATGGCTCAACGAACCGCCTCTTCGTTCGACACCATCTACCAATATCTCAAACGCCTCAACCAGGCTCGCGTCATCCACTACATCCCCCGCCGAAAAGGACCACAAATCACCTACTCACAACCTCGCGAAGACCTGCGTCACCTTACATTCTCAAAAGCCATCTATGCCGACCGGCTCAACATCTACCGCCAACAAGTCGATTCGGTCATCCTCTACGCCACCACCACTCACACATGCCGCAGCCGATTACTCCTCCACTATTTCGTCGAAAAAAACACCACCGACTGTGGCCGTTGCGACGTCTGCATCGACAAAAAAAAGACTGGCCTGCCCGACTCACAATTCAAATCCATCCAACAATCTATCCGACAACTCCTCACACAAACCCCCCTCACATACCCCGACCTCGTTCACGCCCTCAACATCCCAAGCCCCGACGTTGAAAAAGTAATTCGTTGGCTCGAAGACGTCGATCTCATCATCACAAACGCCAACAACCAATTAGAGTGGCTGGAATAATTCAACACTCCTCGTTACAAATTTCTACCCCTGCCTAAATCCCCCCCTAAACTCCACCATTCTAAACTCTTCAACTCTTCTTTTGGGCGTTCCCCCTCGGATCGGGCTCCGCTGCAATCCCTAACGCCTAATACCCAACAGCACCCCATCACAAACAGGCTTCACATCAAGCCCCCGATCCAACTCAATAAAAAACTCCGTGCCCCTCCGTGTCACCTCTGTGCACCTCTGTGTCACCCACCATTACACAGAGCCCCCCGAGAAGGCACTAAGACCCACCGAGCAACAATTCGTTCCATTAGTACTAATCGACGCAGTCGCTTTGCGAAGCATAGTTATCGTTGTCTTCGACACATTGCGAAGCAAAGAATTCGTATAATTCGTGTAATTCGTGTAATTCGCGGTTAAAAAAACTTTTTCTACCTGATCCCCTCGTGCACTTCGCGGATAAAAAAGTCTACAACGCAAAAAAGCCAGCTGATTACTCAACTGGCTTTTCTAAAAATCGGCGGCGACCTACTCTCCCACTTCTATGCAGTACCATCGGCGCGGCAGGGCTTAACTTCTCTGTTCGGAATGGGAAGAGGTGGAACCCCTGCGCTATAACCACCTTAATATTTTTT
>NZ_QKZK01000029.1 GCF_003254275.1 Breznakibacter xylanolyticus
TGAGACTGAAGAGACGACAAGAACAGATCTAAACGTCTTTCCTCATCTCATCCTCTGTCTCACCGTCTGGCGTCTTCTTATCTTCCCTTAATGATGATGTCAGAGAAGAAGACATCAGACAGACAGATGAAACGACCAGACACATTTGCAAACAGAGGTTAAAAATGGGGGGAAATAAAGAAAAATTTCATCTTTTGCCCTCGGCCAGCAAGCAGGAAATACTATTTTTGTGAGGCTTTGCGGCAGCATGCTCATGGCCGGTTACGCAAGGCTTTATCTCAGAAAAATAGATAACACAAAACACAATACACTTATGAAAGTCACCGTAGTAGGAGCCGGAAACGTAGGAGCCACCTGTGCCGATGTGCTGGCCTATCGTGAAATTGTCAACGAAGTGGTTTTGGTCGACATCAAAGAAGGTGTGGCCGAAGGCAAAGCGCTGGACATATTTCAAAAATCTCCCATCACATGTTACGACACCCGCACCGTGGGCGTCACCAACGATTACGCCCGTACCAAAGATTCGGACGTGGTGGTCATCACCTCGGGCATTCCTCGCAAACCGGGCATGAGCCGCGATGACTTAATTGAAACCAACGCCGGCATCGTGAAAATGGTGACCGAAAACGTGGTAAAATATTCACCCAACGCCATTATCATCATCGTATCGAACCCCTTGGATGTGATGACCTACCAGGCGCACCTCACCTCGGGCTTCCCCCGCAACCGCGTGCTGGGTATGGCCGGCATCCTCGACACGGCGCGCTACCGCGCCTTCCTGGCCGAAGCCCTGGAAGTGTCGCCCAAAGAAATTCAGGCCATGCTGCTGGGCGGTCATGGCGACACCATGGTGCCACTCCCCCGCTACACCACCGTGGGCGGCATCCCGGTGACCGAACTCATTGACGCCGATAAACTCAACGCCATCATCGAACGCACCAAAGTGGGCGGTGGCGAGCTGGTGAAACTCATGGGCACATCGGCCTGGTATGCGCCCGGCGCTGCTGCCGCGCAAATGGTCGAGGCCATCGTGAAAGATCAACGCCGCGTGGTGCCCGTGTGCATCAAGCTTGAAGGCGAATACGGCATCGACGACTGCTACCTGGGCGTGCCCGTGGTATTGGGCAAAAACGGGGTTGAAAAAGTCATCGAACTCAAACTCAACAGCGAGGAGATGGCCCTGATGCAAGAGAGCCGCAAGCACGTGCGCGAAGTGATGGAAGTGCTCGAAAAGAAATAACCCCTACGGGGGATGTAACATGAAAAAAGCTGTCCGATGAGGGCAGCTTTTTTTGTTTTATGGCAGGGGAATGATTGCCATTTAAACATGGTCACTCGGAAAAAGACAAGAAGAATTTTAGACTTCAGACTGACAGATTAGACTTAAGAGACGAAGAGAACGGATCTGAAAAACTTTCCTCATCTTATCCTCTGTCTCAACGTCTGGCATCTTCTTCACTTGAAAAGTCCTCACACCCCCTCAACTCTCGGGCGGCAGGCGCATGGACGTCACCGGCTGCTCGTGCGAATCAACAATCAGGGGGCGGTCGTCCTTGCCCACGTGAAGGACAAACTTTTTGTAGAACGAGATGAGCACCGTGGTGAGCGGCAAGGCCAAAAACAAACCAATGATGCCCAGCAAACTGCCCCACACCGACAGGGCAAGTAACAGAATGGCGGGGTTCAAATTGTAAGCTTTGCCCATGATGCGGGGCACCAGCACCAAATCCTGTATGAGCTGCACCACCGAAATGACCAGCAGCACCAAAAACGCCTCGTGCCAAAAGCCGGTGCCGGCCTCCAGCGCCTTGAGCAAAGCCAGCAACAACGCCGGAATAATCCCCAACAATTGCAAATAGGGAATCAGATTGAGCAGCCCGATAAACATCCCGATCACAAACGGGATGGGCAGCCCGATGATGGTAAAACCAATGGAAAACAGCACCCCCACAATGAGGGCAATGAGCCCCTGAAGGCGAAAATAGGTGTTCATGCCATCCTTCATGTCGCCCACCACCTCCATGGCCAGGCTGCGATATTTCTCAGGCACAAAGCCGGGCCACTGACTCTCGAACCTGTCGAAATCGAGCAACAAAAACACCACATACAGCAACACAATCATCATCCCCAGCAGCATCGACATCACATGAAACGACCCGGAGATGAAAGTCCACATCTTAGACGATATCTTTTGCAAGATGGGGCCAAAGTTCTCGGGATTGAAATAATCCATCACGTTGTAATCGCGCAAAAAGTCGCGCAGCTGCGTGTCGATGCTGGGCGGCAACATGGCTTTGTAGTCGATGTCCTCTACATAAATGCGAATCAGGTTGGCCATGCGCACCATCTCACGCGCAAACACCGGCGCCATCCAATAGACAATGCCCCCAATAACACCAAAGATGAGCAACAGGGTGATGATGACGGCAAACATGCGCTTGCGCAGATGCAACACCCGCTGGATGGACTTGACCAACGGGTTGATCAGATACACCAAAAACAGGGCGATGATGAAGGGCAGCAACACGCTGCTGAGGTAACGTACCAACAACAACAAGGCAGCAATGGTCAGGGCCGTAATGGCCATGCGCACGGCCCGGTCGAAGGTATAAGGCTGACGAGGTGGGATCATATACAATATTGTATGAAGGGTCAACAATGGTTTACGCTTGCAAGTTAAAGCGATTTGCCACAAAAGTCACGGCCGGGCCGCACTTTTATTTAGACAAGTAAAAAGCCCCCTATATCCCCCAAAGGGGGACTTACAGAGCACTGTGTCGTGAATTACTTTGCTTGATGTACTCTCTTGCACTTTTGCACTCCCGCATTCTTGCACTTTTACACTTTTACACTTTTGCACTTTTGCAATTTTGCACTCTCTTCCTTTGCCACTTTGCCACTCTCTTCCTCAGGCACTCTCCTCATCCACATACCAAAACAAAAGGAATGACGTTTCAAATAAATGTGATAATTTTAACAACTGATTTTCATCATCCTTACCCCCATCAACATGCACAGCACCGCCTCGTTACGCACCATCACACTTCACACCCGGCACATCATGTGGCTGGCGATGGCTGCACTGACATCCATCCTGACCTTCAGCGCCTGCGAACGCGACTACACCTACCGGGGCGGCTCGGAAGGACTGCAATTCTCAACCGACACGCTCACCTTCGACACCGTTTTCACCGCCGTGGGATCGGCCACCCGCCAGTTTAAACTCTACAATCCCTACGAAGAAGACATGACCATCGACGCCATTGCCCTGGCCGGTGGCGACAACTCGAGCTTCCGCATCAACATCAACGGCATCGCCACCCACCAGCTCGCCGATGTGCGCCTGCGCAGCCGCGACAGCCTATACATTTTCGTCGAAGTAACCGTCGACCCGCTGGGCGTGAACAACCCCGTGGTGATGCTCGACTCGGTGCTGTTCATCACCCAACACCTCACACAGGCCGTCAAGCTCATTGCCTACGGGCAGGATGTGACCGTATTGCGCCAGGCACGGCTTGGCTCGCAAACCCTCACGGCCGACAAGCCTTATTTGATTTACGATTATGTGGTGATTGATTCGCTCCGGCAGGTGACTGTCGATGCCGGTGCCCGAATCCACTTCCACAACAACGCCAGCATGATTGTCAAAGGCTCACTCGTGGTCAATGGCACCGTAGAAGCCCCCGTGACTTTTGAGGGCGACCGATTGGAGAAGGATTATGATGACATCCCCGGCCAGTGGGGTTTCATCCACTTTTTCCCGGGCAGCAAAAACAACCGCATCGACCATGCCATCATTAAAAACGGCGTCATCGGCATTCAGGCCGACTCCATCGGATTGGGGCACGATGCCCCCCTGGAGCTTGCCAACTGCCGCTTTGAGCACATATCGTCGGTGGGTCTGCTCACCGAAAATTCCTCCGTCCTGGCCTACAACTGCCTGTTTGCCGATTGCGGACTCCACTCGGTGGCTCTTACCGTGGGCGGCAGCTACGAGTTTTACCACTGCACCATTGCCAACTTCTTTCCCAACTACGGCCAACCACGCACCTCGGCCGCCTTGTTCATCAACAACTACTACCGCAACAGCAGCGGCAACAACGTCATTGTGCCTGTCACCAAAACGGTGTTTGCCAACTGCATCATCACCGGCAGCCATGGCACCGAACTGGCCTTCGACCTCAAAAGCGACCAGGAGACCGAAACGGCCGACTACCGCTTTGAACACTGCCTCATTAAAGCCGACAGCCGCATGGAGGAACTCAACGATGTGAATCATTTTCGCAACATCATCCTTAACCAAAACCCCATGTTCAAAAACACTAAAGCATACGATTACCGCCTCGACACCCTCTCGGTGGCCAAAGACATCGGCAGCGCCATCTATGCCCAGCCCTATCCCACCGATGCCGACGGCAACAAACGCCTTGTGGACGACAACCCCGACCTGGGCGCCTATGAGCGCGTTGAAGCGGAATGAAATGTCGCATTTCAATGTCGTTGAGTGAGTGACAATAGAATAAAAGACAAGAAGACTTTTAGACATCAGACAGACAGATTAGACTGAAGAGACGAAGAGAACAGATCTAAACGTCTTTCCTCATCTCATCATCTGTCTCATCGTCTTACGTCTTCTTTTCTTAACTTAACGACATTGGGTTGAGAAAACGATACCTTGTGTTCAAATAAAAAAAAAGCAGATCACTCAGCGTAAACTCATCTTCCCTGGCGTATCCAACAAAGAACTGACACTGAGTTGCAGTGAGAGAAGATGAGAACCAGTGAGGAGAAGAAACTTCAGCGTCACTCAGTAAAAGAGTCATCTGCCTTTGAATTTCAACACGAGGCGTTACAAATTAACTCAGCGCCTTTGCCTCAGCGGTTATTCTTACGCTTCGTTTTTTCTCATTTAAAAATACACCTTCCTTTGAAAACCTCCCACCGCATCATCCCCTTTCGCGCAATCCTCATAGCTGCGATCATGTGCCTGTTCACGGGGTCACTCGTGGCGCAGGCGCCCTTTTCTGTAATGTTTTACAACACCGAAAACCTCTTTGACCCCTGGGACGACACCACCTCGACGGGCGACAACGAGTACCTGCCCGATTCGCCTCGCCATTGGAATTTTGGACGATACAAAACCAAGCTCCATCACATTGCCAAAACCATCGTGGCCGCCGGACAATGGGAACCGCCAACCCTGGTGGGCTTGTGCGAAGTTGAAAACGCGACGGTGCTCAAGCACCTCATCGGCTGGACGGGACTCTCGGAAATCAACTACCGGTTTGTGCACTTCGACTCGCCCGACGGGCGCGGCATTGACGTGGCGCTGCTCTACCGCCACGACCGCTTCACGCCCATTGAATCGCACCCCGTAAAGGTCAACCTGCCCGATGGCAAGCCCACGCGCGACATTTTATTGGTCAAAGGAATTGTCGATGGCACCGACACGCTGTGGGTGATGGTCAACCACTGGCCATCGCGCTTTGGAGGTGCCGAAGCATCGGCTCACAAACGCATTGCGGCAGCCAACAGGGCGCTGGCATTGCACGACTCCATCACGGCCATTCATCCCCGCGCCTACATCCTGATGATGGGCGATTTCAACGACTCGCCTGCCGACTCGAGCCTGCAACGGCTCTCGCAATCGGCATTTTTCAACTTATACGACATTCAGGAAAACAAACAGCAGGGCACCAACAAATACCGTCAGCATTGGGAAACCATCGACCAGATGCTCATCACCCCCGCCATGCGCGAGGGCATGCAACACATTCACTACCGGGTGGCCGACCTCCCCTTTTTACTCATTGACGACGAAACCTACATGGGCAAAAAACTGCATCGCACCTACATCGGCCCCCGATACCAGGGCGGATTCAGCGATCACCTGCCGGTCATCGGCACCTTTTCACCCCGCACCGGGGAGTGACATCTGGCGATACCACTCAAACACGGCCACAGCAGCGGCATGCGACACGTTCATCGACTTCACCGTCCCCGGCATGGGAATGTGCACGGCCATGGCACAACGGCTCAACACATCGGCCGGCAAACCGTCCTGCTCGTTGCCCACCATGAGCGCCATTTTGTCAGGCAATGCCGAGAAGTATAAATTGCCCGATCCCGGCGAAGTCTCCAACGCCACCGTTACCATGCCATCGGCCAAATGGGTCCACACCTCATCGGGTGTGACCAGCAACACACTTAATTGCTGGAGGGCAGCTCCGGCCACCCGTTCGTATTTGTAACGCTTGTAATTGACCCCGTCGGGTTGTACCACCAGCACACGCGAAGCACCCACATTGGCCGCCGTGCGGATGATGCTCCCCACGTTTTCGGGCGTCTTGAGCTGCCAGGCCACCACCACGAGTTCGCTCCCGGGAACAGGGGCGTAGGTGGTCAGCGCGAAAAAACCATTGGCTTGGGTTGTCATGCAGGAGGATTGAATCGGTTATTTCTTCTCGACGCCCAGCTCAGCGGCTGTTTTGAGCATAAATGCCCAGGCTTGTTCGCGGTCGTTTTCGATGATGCCGTCGAGAATGGCATCTTTGATGGCCGTTTTGAGCAGCCCGATTTCACGACAAGGTGGCAGTGCAAAATGCGCCATGATTTCCTCGCCCGACACAGGTGGCTGAAAATTGCGCACCTTGTCTTTCTCCTCAATCTCGCGCAACTTGCGCCGCACCACCTTGAAGTTTCGGAGGAACTTTTTCACCTTATCCTCGTTTTTCGAGGTGATGTCGGCCTCGCACAGGGTCATGAGCGCGTCAATGTCATCGCCGGCCTCAAACAACAAACGGCGCACGGCCGAGTCAGTCACCACCTCCTCGCTCAGCACAATGGGGCGCATGTGCAGTCCCACCAGCTTTTGCACAAACTTCATCTTCTCGTTGAGGGGCAGTTTGAGGCGCTTAAAAATGTCGGGCACCATTTTCTCTCCCACGAAATTATGCGAGTGAAACGTCCATCCCAGCTTGGGATCGTAGCGTTTGGTGCGCGGCTTGGCGATGTCGTGCAACAAGGCGGCCCACCGCAGCCACAGGTCGTCGCTGTGAGGCGCCAGTTGATCGAGCACCGCAAGCGTATGATAAAAGTTGTCTTTATGAGCACGCCCATTCACCGAATCAACGCCTTTGAGAGCCTGCAATTCAGGGAAGATGATGGCCAGCAGGCCGGTCTTTTCGAGCAATTTGAAGCCAATGGAAGGCCGGGGAGCCATCACGATCTTGTTCATTTCGTCGATAATGCGCTCGCGCGAGATGATGTGAATGCGCTCCTTGTTGCGGGCGATGGCCTCGAAGGTGGCCTCCTCGATATGAAATCCCAGCTGCGTGGCAAACCGGATGCCCCGCATCATGCGTAGCGGATCGTCCGAAAAGGTGATGTCGGGATCGAGCGGGGTGCGGATGATTTGGTTGTCGAGATCCTCTTTGCCGCCAAAGGGATCGAGCAACTGACCAAAGTTGTGCTTGTTGAGCCCCAGCGCCAGCGCATTGATGGTGAAATCACGACGATTCTGGTCGTCTTCCAGTGAGCCGGGCGCCACATCGGGCTTGCGCGAATCGGGCGAATAGGATTCTTTGCGTGCCCCCACAAACTCGATTTCGGTATCGCGATGACGAATCATGGCCGTTCCAAAGGTTTTAAATACGTTCACACGCAAGCCACCCATGCGCTGCGCCACCCTTTCGGCCAGTTCAATACCGCTGCCAATCACCACAATGTCGATGTCCTTGGAGGGGCGATTGAGAAACAAGTCGCGCACGAAACCGCCAATCACATAGGCTTCCACATTCATCTCGTCGGCCAGCTGCGAGGCGGTTTTAAATACAGGATGTTTAAGATGTTCCTTCACGTTTTGCAGGAATTGTATGATGACAGGGCACCGGAAACTGACACAATGTCTCATTCAGACAACAAGACAATAGACGAACAAGGGGTCAAACCACCTGGACATAAAACAGAACGGAGCCCGAGATTGTTAATTATTTAAGCCTGCAAAAATACAATTTTAAATGGTCTGCCACCGATTTGGAAAAGAAAGCTTGCATTGGCACACGATTTGATATTGTCACATCTAAAAATCTACATATATTTGTATAACCAAATTCAAACATTCCCGTATCAGCAATCATTCAAACCCGAAACAATTTAAAACACAATAAAATGGTACAACATTTAACAGCTGAAACCTTCAAGGCCAAGGTATTCAACTACGACAAGAACCAACAGTGGGTATTTGAAGGCGAGCGCCCCTGCATGATTGACTTTTATGCCGACTGGTGTGGGCCCTGCAAAATGGTGGCTCCACTGCTCGAAGAACTCAGCAAAGAGTACGACGGCAAAATTGACATCTACAAAGTCAACACCGAGGACGAGCGCGAACTGGCGGGCGTGTTTGGCATTCAAAGCATTCCATCGCTGCTGTTCGTTCCCAAAGAAGGTCAGCCACAAATGGCCATGGGCGCGCTGCCCAAGGAGTCGTTTGTGAAAGCCATCAAAGAGGTACTGGGAGTTGAGAAATAATCATTCCCGACACTCCGTCCTCATCGCCCGGCAATGCCATGGTTCGATCCCTCTTTAACATTTCCCCTTCGGGGATGCATAACAATTTTGACTATGTTTGTAAAAAATAAAAAAATGATGAAGTACTTGGTTATCGCGGCATTGCTGGGCGTGTTTTTCAGCACCTCCACCTCGTGCGCCAACAACGAAAAACCTGAAAACGGCTCCGTGGCCGTAAGCGCCGATTCGGCCAAGGTGGTTTATCTCACCAAAGAGACCTTTAAGGCCAAGGTGTTCGATTACGAAGCCAACAAAGAGTGGAAATATGCGGGCAACGTGCCGGCCATTGTCGATTTTTATGCCGACTGGTGTGGACCCTGCCGCATGCTGAGCCCCGTGCTCGAAGATTTGCAAAAACAATACGGCAACAAGTTGCAGGTGTATAAAATCAACACTGACAAAGAGAAAGAGCTGGCTGCCACCTTTGGCATCCGCAGCCTCCCTACGGTGGTGTTTATTCCTCTGGAGGGACAGCCCCAGGCCGTGATGGGTTTTCAACCCAAGGAAAGCCTTGAACAAATTATCAGCAACGTGCTAAAAGTTCAAAAATAATCAGATATAACCTTTTAATAAGGTTTCTCTTATCAACACATCGCCCCATTTGCTTAGACAAGTGGGGCTTTTGTTTGCCCCGTTCGAACAAAAACCCCACCTTTGCGTTGTTTTGTTGAAATGCTCTACAATGGGGTGCCTGAATACGCGGGCTGAGATTATACCCTTCGAACCTGGTCGGGTCATGCCGACAAGGGAAAATGGTTTTAGGACTTCCTCATTGCAGTTTTTCGTTTTGTTTCATTAAAAAACTGCTTCAATCCCATGAAAAGATTTTTGCTGACGGCCTGCACCGGCCTGATGATGACCCTGTGGGTCAATGGCCAGCACACCGTAAGCGGCCATGTGAGAAATGCCGATGGCGAACCCCTGCCAGGCGCGGCCGTGCTCATCGACGGCCGGGGAGCGGCCACCAACGCGGCCGGCCAGTTTGTCATTGACAACGTGAAAAGTGGCACCCACAATCTCAATGCATCGTTCATCGGCTACGAACCATACACGGCACCGGTTAACGTGGCAGGCGATGTGGATCACAACGTGGTGCTCACCTCACGCAGCATCGTCACCGGAGAGGTGATGATTTCGGCCATCAAGGCACAGAAAAACGACCCGGTGGCCTATACCGGCATCACCCGCGAAGCTATCGACAAACAGAATTACGGACAGGACATTCCCTACCTGCTGAGCCTCACGCCCGGCTTGGTGACCACCTCCGATGCCGGCACCGGCGTGGGTTACACGGGGTTGCGACTGAGAGGCACCGATGCCTCGCGCATCAACATCACCGTGAATGGCATCCCCCTCAACGATGCCGAGTCACAGGCAGTGTATTGGGTGAACATGCCCGACTTTGCCTCGTCGGTCGACGAAATGCAGGTGCAGCGCGGCGTGGGCACATCCACCAACGGCGCGGCCTCATTTGGCGGTTCCATCAACCTGAGTACCCTGGGCGTGTCGGCATCCCCGCAAGTGGTGACCGACAACAGCTACGGGTCGTTCAACACGTTGCGAAACTCGGTGATGGTCAAAACCGGACTACTGAACGACAAATTCGCCTTTGATGTGCGCCTGTCGAACATGCATTCCGATGGTTTTGTGGATCGCGCTTTTTCGGATCTCAAGTCGTTCTACCTCTCGGGAGGGTACTTTTCCGAAGCCACTTCGCTGCGCTTTGTCACCTTTTCGGGCAAGGAGCACACTTATCAGGCGTGGAACGGCGTGCCCAAGGTGAAGCTCAATGGCGACCGCGCCGGCATGGAAAAATTGGTGATGATGGACGGCTGGTCACAGGCCGAGGCCGAAAACCTTTACTCAGCCGATGCGCGCACCTTTAACCGCTACCTGTACGCCAACCAAACCGACAACTACGAACAGAACCACTATCAGTTGCACCTGTCGCACCGCATACAAAGCAACATGCACATAAACGCATCGCTGCACTACACCCATGGCGAGGGTTACTACGAATCGTACAAGTACGACACCAAGTTCAGCAAATACGGGCTGCCCTTTTCGTCGGTGGTGGTGGATGGTAAAGAAGTGAAACGCACCGACCTGGTGAACCAAAAATGGCTCGACAACGACTTTTACGGGGCGGTGTTTTCGTGGATTTACCAAACCGACCATCTGCACCTGGTGTCGGGAGCCGCTGCCAACCGCTATCTGGGACGTCACTTTGGCGATGTGGTGTGGATGTCTGTGAACAACGGCACGGCGCTGCCATACGAATGGTATCGCAACAAGGGCACCAAGGACGACTTCAACTGGTACACCAAAGCCACCCTTGAGGTGGCCGACGGGGTGAGCATATACGGCGACCTGCAATACCGCAGCGTGGCTTACCACATGGAAGGGCTGCACGATGACTTTACCGACCTGGCGCTCCGCAAAAGCTTCGCCTTTGTAAACCCCAAGGCAGGCATCAACTATGCTTTTGCAACAGGCGGACGCGTATTTGCCTCAGTGGCGGTGGCCAACCGCGAGCCCTCGCGCAACGACTTTCGCGATGCCGACATCGACAAAAAACCCACTGCCGAAAAACTCACCGACTACGAGGCGGGCATTGAATGGAAGTCGGATCGATGGGCTGTGCAACTCAACGCCTATTACATGATGTATGACGATCAACTGGTACTCACGGGCGAAGTGAACAACGTGGGCTCAGCCATCATGACCAACGTACCCGAAAGTTTCCGACGGGGCATCGAAGTCACGGCCGGCATCCAACCGTTCAACAGCCTCAGGGTGTCGGGCAGTGTGGCCCTGTCGGAAAACAAAATCAAAAACTTTACTTCCCATGTGGACAACTGGAGTTATTGGGACGATCCTGACAATCAACCCTTTCAGCTTGTAGCAGAACTGGGTACGACCGACATTGCCTTTTCGCCATCGGTAACGGCATCGGGACAAGCCGAATGGACACCCATTAAAAACCTCACGGCCTCGTGGATGAGCAAGTATGTGGGCGATCAATTCATCGACAATACCTCGAACCGCCAACGCATGCTCGATGCCTACCTGGTGAATGATGTGGTGCTGAATTACCATTTGCCGGTGAAAGGCTGGTGCGCCTTCGACTTTGGCTTGCAAGTGAACAACATCCTTAACGAGCAATACATCTCCAACGCCTGGGTGTATCGCTACGTCTCCGAAAACATCGAGGACGTGCTGGATGGTTATTTCCCGCAAGCAGGACGCCATGTGATGGGGAGGGTGAGAATGAGCTTCTAAATTGCTGTTTCGAAGCTCGACAATCCCGTTCAAAGAAGAAACAATGCCGTTCCGAAGGGAAATATTCCCGTTCAGAACGGCATTGTTTTCATCCAAAAACCAGCAAAATCCTGTCCGACACAGGAAATTGCCGTTTCGAACAGGAAATTTCTGTTTTGAAGAGCAAAAAATTCCCGTTCCGAAGGGAAAACATTCCGTTCCGAACGGCATTGTCGGAGTTAAAGACCCCTCGATTCCCGTTCGAAATATCAAATTGCTCCTCCGAACGGAAAACGTCGTCTATCAGAACAAAAACGTGGAGGCAAGCAACGGGATCATTCTCGTTCACAACTCCATTATTGGACCAGACAACGACAACATCCAAGTTCAAAACGGCAATTTGCTCCCTTGTTTGGGAAGATATACCGTATATCTTTGCACCAACGCCCCCCAACCATGCAACCACCCCACTCCCTCATTGCACTTTTATGGTTGCTCACCATCGTGAGCACATCCAACGCCAAGGCACAAACCACCGATGACATGCCACGATATGCCCTCACATTAGGGCTGTTACAAGGCGGCGGGGCACTGGTGGGTGCCGACATCGAATATGCATTGACACGCCGATGGGGCGCACAGGCCGGGCTGGGCATGCTGGGCAACACCTCCATGGCCGTGGGGGTCAACTATCACCTGTGTCCACAACTCAACAGTCCCTTTGTGTCGTTACAATATTGCCAACAGGGTTTCAGAAATGATTTTGCAGTCAGGCTCATCGGCCCGAGCCTGGTGTACCGCGGAAAAAAATGGTTCTCGTGCCAAATCGGCTTCGGTAAGGTTCTCGACCACGGGGCGGGATGGACATCAGCACAAAGAGCCCCCGGCTATTGGCTCACGTATGCCATTGGGGTGTATCGGTGCTGGTAACCATCAAGAGAAATTCAATTAGCTGCTGGTTTTAGCATTTCCTTCAAACGCCAACATACAAAAAAACAAAAGGCAATTGATAGAAATTCAATTCTCTGTCAATTGCCTTAAACAACAAGATAAAAAGCACCGTCTCGCGGAGCTGCCCATCTCAACAACAAATAGAAATTTATTCCATCTCCTTCAACACCAGATCCACCTCCTCCTGCGTGTTGTGCAGTTTTTCTTTACACATTTTGATGAGGGTAGCCACGCGTTTCACTTTTTCAGAGAGGTCATCCACATCCAGTTCCTCCTGTTCTATTTTCCGAAGAATGAGTTCTATTTCGGCCATTGCCTCGCTATAGGTGATTGCTTTTTTGCTCATGTGATGTATTGTTTGGCGCTTACTGCGCGGTGAATGAATATTTAAGTGAATTTAATCGACAATAGATGAGATGGCACCAGACTTCAGCAGCGTGGTCAGCACGTCGCCGGACTTCACGTCCGAAGGATGCTTCACCACTCGCCCATTGCAATAGGTCACCGAGAAGCCCCGATTGAGAATGTTCACGGGGTCATGCAGGCGCATTTTTTCATCGAGGAAATTGAGGTGTTGATGCCGGTTCTTGATGAGAGCCAACGATGCCCGCTGCAAACGTTCCCGCAGCATCAGCAGACGCACCTGCTCACGGCCAAACCGCTGCCCGGTGGCTCCCTGCAGGCGTTGCCCCGCCTGATGGAGGCGCACCTGCCGACGGGTTAGTGCCGTGGTGGTGCGATGCCCCAATTGGTCGGTAAATCGCATCAAACGACCGCGTTGCCGCTCGAGATGTTGCTGCACCAGGGGCACAAAACGGCCGGCAGCACGCTCCAAACGGTCATGTGCATCATCCAGATACTCGTCCCAGGCGGATGTGACATCGGCAAGTGCCTGATCGAGCCACTGCTCAAAATCCATGGCGTGATGAATGATAAATTCGGCCACCGCCGTGGGCGTTTTCAGTTGGGTATGTGCCACCATGTCGGCCACCGATTCATCGCGGTCATGACCAATGCCCGTGAGCACCGGCAGCGGGAACTGCGCCACATGCAACGCCAGGTCGTAGCCATCAAAACAGACCAAATCTGCCGAAGCTCCCCCTCCTCGCATGATGGCCACACAGTCAAAAAAATCCTCATGCTCATACACCTGTCCCAATGCCTCAATAATAGATGCTTCGGCGCGTTCGCCCTGCATGATGGCCGGAAACAACTTCACATAAAAACGGATGCCCTGACGGTTGTTGCGCAACTGGTCGAGAAAATCCTCGTACCCGGCCGCCGTGGGCGATGAAATAACGGCAATGCGTTGCAGCACCACCGGCAGCTCCAGTTCGCGGTTCATGTCGAACACTCCCTCGGCTTGCAGACGGGCAATCACCTCCATGCGGCGACGTGCCATGTCGCCCAACGTGTAGGTGGCGTCCATATTAATGACATTGAAGTTCAACCCGTACACCTCCTGATATTCGGGCGTTCCCCTCACCAATATCTTCATCCCCGCCGATAAAGATTGCCGGGTGGTGCTTTCGAAATAAGGCTTAATGATGCGAAACGTACTGGCCCAGATGGTGGCTCGCATGCGTGCGACCACCTGGTTTGAAGCCTCGTCCTTTTGAATGAGTTCGAGATAACAGTGACCGTTGCGGTGCATGCGCACATCGCTGATTTCGCCCGTCACCCATACCGGTAGGTCAAAGGCCGCTGCCACCGCATTTTTAATGCGCGTGCCCAGCTCCAAAAGTGTGATGGATGGTTGTGACATGCTATGGTTTGATCAGTTTAATGGTTTTGATTTGATGATTCAGGTCGATGGTAAGAACGTAAACGCCGCGCCCCAAATGCCCCAATCCATCCACAACGGTCGGAAGTGCACGACGCTCCTGCCAAACCCGGCTACCCATACTATTATAAATGGTGAGCAGTACCGATAGATGATCAGGGACACCATTGGCCGACACATTGATGCATTCAGAAAAAGGATTTGGCCATACCTTCCAGTGCACATCGGCCGGTGCAACCTCAGCCTGAGTTGAGAACCACGCTTTAGTAAAATCGGGCACCCCAAAACCATAACGGTTCACGTCCCAGTGGGGCTGCCGCACTGCCGAAGCTCGAATGGCGTCCACCACCTCGTGAGACTTGAGCTGAGGGCGGCTTTGCCACAAACAGGCGGCCAACCCGCCAATGATGGGCGCCGCATAAGACGTTCCGGTTCCATAACCGGCCACATGGCCCGAAGGCAAAATCATGGCCACCCCTTCACCACGAGCCACCACATCGGGTTTGATGCGCCCATCAGGTGTAGGTCCCCATCCCGAAAATGACGATATTGACAAATCGCTTCGCACCGATCCTACCGACAACACATTGGCTGCATCGCCGGGCACCGTGATATATTTCCAGCTTTTATCGCCCTCGTTACCAGCCGAAACCACCACCACCATCCCCTTATCGACTGCCATGTTGGCAGCCCGGGAAATGCGTGTACTCCCGTTGAGGTCGGCATAAGAATAATTTAACAAGGGATCATCGAACGTAAAATAGCCCAACGACGACTGGATGACATCCACCCCGGCACTATCGGCAAATTCGGCCGCACACACCCATAAATCGGCCTCCAAAGGTGATTCAGAGACCGCATCCTCAGTACGAAGCAACCAATAGGCGGCCTCGGGCGCCGCCCCCAAATATTTCACAGCACCACTCTTTACACCGGCCATCACCGACAATACGGTAGAGCCATGGCTACTCCCCTCGAACACATTGCTTCCGGGCGAAAAGAAATCACGCGTCCCCAATATTTGAAGCCCTTCCGACCAGGTCGAGCGATTCACCATCAAAAATCCGTTGTCAATTACAGCAATGTGCATCCCATCACCCTTGTAGCCGACATCGTGCAAAGCCTGACCGTTCAGCATGCTCAGCTGGTCATAAGCCGCACCATACAAGTCCACCTCTGAATTAGTGGACTTGAGCTCGCTGCGCGGCGCCCCTTTGGAGAGAGATACACTTTTAAGCAAAGGCGTTTTAATCAGAGCCGCCTCGCGCACGTAGCCCTGCTGCATCAACAACTCGACCCAATGGGCATCACCAGCAGTCACGATCACCCCATTAAGCCATCGCGAGGTATCACGTACCATCAGTCCCAACGCCTTCAATTTATTGACATAAACCGGCGACACGGGCAGATCGGTACTGTCGATGGCAATCCCCTGTCGGGCACGCCGGGAAATCGCCCGAGGCGATAAAAATGTTTCAGGTTTAGAGAAAACATGGGGAGTGCCCTGCTTATCTTTTAACCCAACCCAATAATAATAGTCCTGCGCCACAGTGGGTAAAAAACAAACCCAACATAACAAAATGACAAAAAGCCGATGGAATTTCCATCCATCGGCCTTCATTCGAGATGATATGATCAATCGTTTTTTCATTGACCAAACAGCATCTGCTCAGGGTTATTACGCATTTGCTCCGGGTCGTTCAGTTTACCCTTGTTGCGTTCAAATTCATCAAAGAGCTCTTTCTCCCGCTTTTCGAGCACCTCTTTATTTTTGAGCCGGCCCATATCGTAATCCAGTTCATAGTCGAGCTTACCCGACTGAAAATAAAACCGCCACTTGCCATGTTCCAGTCCGTTGACATATTGGCCAACAATTTCGGGTTTGCCGTCGGAGTAAAACGTTTCGTATTTCCCGTGTATATTCCCGTTGACGTGTTGCGAACGAAGTTTCAGCCCACCAACTTCATGGTACTGCTCCCACACACCATTTTTTTGATCATTTTTCCAAAAAATTAGCTCTGATGCCTTCCCATTTCGAAAATAAGTAAGGCTGTTACCCTCACGCTTCCCCATCACGTAGTTTTCACTCGAACCGATTTGATTGCGTCCCACGTAATAAAGCCAAATACTATCACGCAATGTACCAATGTAATTGCCTTTTGCAATGAGCAGTCCGGTTTCGTCAAATAGCTCAGCCTTCCCTTTATCACCCGTGACATCATAAACAATACGGGCGCTCACTTTGCCGGTGGGATAATAACGAATCAGCTCCCCAACAGGTTTATCATCCTTAAAAGTAGCAGTGTACGAAGGCTTCCCCGACGTGTAATTCTTTTGCCAGGCTCCCTGCTTACGTCCTTTATCGTCAGTTTGATTGATGCCTTCACGACGGGGTTCAACGGATTTATTTCGCAGAGCCGGCGGCGGTCCAAACAAATCGCCCATCTGAGCCTTAGACGAAAACGAAACGACCATCATCAAAAAAAACACAACCGCAACACACTTCATAACCATGCACGCTTAGGGGTTTGACGAACGTAAAAATAATGAAAAAAGTTGGCCAACGCAGACTGTTGGGTGCCCGAATATTGAAACGTGATGCCATTAACAAGGTTGCAAAAAAATGAATGGCCGGAAGAATCATCTTCCGGCCATTTATCAATCATCCTTGATTCAGGATTGTTATTTCACCTCTTCAAAGTCCACATCGGTGACTTCGTCGTCTTTCTTTTGGCTGCCCGCTGCATCGCCCTGAGGCTGCTGTGCGCTGCCTCCTTGAGCCTGACTTGCGTTGTACATCTCTTGAGAAGCAGCCTGGAACACGCTGTTGAGTTCATTAGTAGCTGCTTCGATGCCGGCAAAATCCTTGGCGGCATGTGCTGATTTAAGTTTTTCCAAAGCAGCTTCAATGGGCGCTTTTTTATCGGCAGGTAACTTATCGCCAAACTCTTTCAACTGCTTTTCAGTTTGGAAAATCAAACTGTCAGCGTGGTTGAGCTTGTCAATTTCTTCCTTGGCTTTTTTGTCGGCGTCGGCATTGGCAGCAGCCTCGTTACGCATGCGCTTAATTTCGTCGTCGGTCAAGCCCGATGAAGCCTCAATACGAATGCTTTGCTCTTTACCGGTGCCTTTATCTTTGGCCGTTACGTGCAAAATACCGTTGGCATCGATATCGAAAGTCACTTCAATTTGAGGAACGCCACGGGGGGCAGGCGGAATGCTGTCGAGGTGGAAACGACCAATGGTTTTGTTATCACGAGCCATGGGACGCTCACCCTGCAGAACATGAATTTCAACCGAAGGCTGGTTATCGGCCGCCGTGGTAAATGTTTCTGATTTTTTGGTGGGGATAGTCGTGTTGGACTCAATCAAACGAGTCATCACACCGCCCATGGTTTCAATACCCAACGAAAGCGGAGTCACGTCGAGCAGCAATACATCCTTCACTTCACCGGTCAACACGCCCCCCTGAATGGCAGCACCAACGGCCACCACCTCATCGGGGTTCACTCCTTTCGAAGGTTTTTTACCGAAGAAATCTTCCACAATTTTCTGAATGGCGGGGATACGGGTTGAACCACCCACCAAAATCACTTCATCGATGTCCGAAGGCGTCATGCCGGCATCTTTCAAAGCGATTTTACAAGGCTCGAGCGAACGCTGAATCAAACGGTCGGCCAACTGCTCAAACTGGGCACGAGTAAGGGTGCGCACCAAGTGTTTGGGAATACCGTTTACGGGCATGATGTAGGGCAAGTTGATTTCGGTTGACGTGGTGCTGGAAAGTTCAATTTTAGCTTTCTCGGCGGCATCTTTTAAGCGCTGCAAAGCCATGGGATCCTGACGCAGGTCAATGCCTTCGTCTTTCTTGAACTCTTCGGCCAACCAATTGATAATGGAATCATCAAAATCATCACCCCCCAGGTGAGTATCACCATTGGTCGATTTGACTTCAAAAACGCCATCCCCCAATTCGAGGATAGAGATATCGAAAGTACCGCCACCCAAGTCAAACACTGCGATTTTCATATCCTTGTGCATCTTATCCAAACCATAGGCCAAGGCAGCAGCTGTGGGCTCGTTGATGATACGACGTACTTTCAATCCGGCTATTTCGCCGGCCTCTTTGGTGGCCTGACGCTGTGCATCGTTAAAATAAGCAGGCACGGTAATCACTGCTTCTGTCACTTCTTGCCCCAAATAGTCTTCGGCAGTTTTCTTCATTTTTTGAAGCACCATGGCCGAGATTTCCTGAGGAGAGAACATGCGGTCATCAATTTTCACGCGGGGGGTGTTATTGTCACCACGCACCACTTCGTACGACACACGAGAAATTTCATGAGGCACTTCGCCATAAGAAGTTCCCATTAAACGTTTAATTGAATAGATTGTTTTATGTGGATTGGTGATAGCCTGACGCTTGGCAGGATCGCCCACTTTACGCTCCCCGTTTTCAATAAAAGCCACGATTGAAGGCGTGGTGCGTTTCCCTTCGCTGTTGGGGATAACCACCGGCTCGTTGCCTTCCATAACCGAAACACATGAGTTGGTGGTCCCTAAGTCGATACCAATTATCTTTCCCATTTTAATTGAAATTTATTGTATTGTAAATGTTAATTCTCAGTCACAGCCTCCATTAATCAAAGGGTGTGCCACAATCAAAAAAGGTGATTCTGACAGGTTTTTTGGCAAAAAGAACCACACAAGCGACACATCTGTCACCTTTCTGTGTCGTTTTGTCAGATTTCCCTTCCCTGTTACTGCAACACGACAGTCACAAGGACAATAAAATCAACACCACAAAACAGCTATCTTTACCCGAGCCAACGCCAAACAACCCGGCGCCTCAATTGTTAATGTTCAAAACACAATCGTTAAAGATATGACACCGCCCCAGGCCATTCTCCTGATAAATGTCGGCACGCCCGACACTCCTCGCACAGGTGACGTGCGACGATACCTGAGCCAGTTTTTGGGCGACGGACGCGTCATTGACCTGCCCTGGCTGGGGCGAAAGCTATTGGTAAACGGCATCATCGTGCCATTCAGAGCCCCCAAATCGGCCAAACTGTACCAACAATTGTGGACTCCCAACGGGTCGCCCCTCCTTCACAACGGCATACTGCTACGCGATGCCCTGCAACATGAGATGCAAGACAAAGCAGACGTTTACCTGGCCATGCGGTATGGCAATCCGTCCATTCCGAGCATCCTTAATCAGATTAATAAAAAATGCTACAACCGTCTGACCATCGTACCTCTGTTTCCACATTATGCATCATCCACAACCGGCACTGCCATTGAAGCAGTACTGCTCCATTTAAAAAACCAAAATGTAATCCCCCGGGTAAATATCATAGGACAGTTCTTCCAACACCCCGCGTATATCGAGGCATTCGCACATCAAATCAGCCAACACACCCTGCACGACTACGACCACATCCTCTTTTCGTACCATGGGTTGCCCATCCGCCATGTGCTACGAACACATCCCGGAAAAACCTGCCAAGAGCTCAACTGTCATCAAACCTACACGACAGACAACGCCTACTGTTACCACGCGGCCTGCCACGCCACCACCCGCCTGCTGGCAAACAAACTAAACTTACACCCAGAACATTACACCACAGCATTCCAGTCCCGCCTGGGCAAAGGATGGCTACAACCATTTGCCGACGAGACCATTCAGTCGCTCGCTAAAAAAGGCGTTAAAAAACTTTTGGTTGTAAGCCCCGCATTTGTGGCCGACTGCCTTGAGACAACCATCGAAATTGGTCTTGAATACAGGGAACTATTTCGCGAACATGGGGGCGAAAACCTCACTCTGGTCGAGAGTCTCAATGCAACCCCGCAATGGGTAAAAGGCCTAAAAAACATCATTGAAGCCGGATAATCATCACTCACCCATCGCGGTAATGGCGTCGGCCATCTGGCGCCCCTGCCGAATGCGGTCGGCCATTCCAATACCCCCACGGAGATTGCCCCCAATCACCAGACCAGGATATTGCGATTGAATGCTTTCAACAGCCGCGAGCCGACGCCCGGTATCAGCCTCGTATTGCGGAATGGCATGCTGATAACGGAATATCCGCACCAAATCGGGGTCAAACGCCTTCAACCCCATCATGGCACACACCTCACGCGCAGTACGCTCCATCACCTGCTCATCAGTCAGCGAAAGCACTACGGGGTGACGCCTGCCCCCCATGAACACCATCATCAAAGCCCCACCCTGGGGTGCACGTTGTTTTAAAAATGACGACGGGAGCAAAACCCCCAACACATCGCGCCCCTCACGCTCGGGAACCAGACCTCCAAAAGCTTTGAGTGATATGCCCCGCCACTGCCGAAAGCCCAACACCACCTGCACCATGGGTACATAATGCAAATCGACAAAGGACTGCAAGCGAGAGCCATCAACAAACGGCAACAAATCGGGTAACGCTCCGGCGCCACAAGTGGTCACCACGTGTGAGGCCGATAATTCCAACGGTTGCTGATGCCGAACTCCCGTCACCCGAAATCGACAGGAGCCTTCATTCACAGCACTCACTGCCACCTCACCACAATGAGTTAGCACGCGCTCACGTCCAATGGCTTCGATCAAAGCCGTCACCAATCGATCGAGTCCACCCTCAAATGAGAACACTTCGCGCGTGGCCAAATGCGCATTGGGTGCTTTGGGTTCCTTCCGTTTTTTTATCGTTCCCTTCACAAAACTGCCATAAGTCTGCTCCAACTGATAAAGTTTGGGGAGAGCAAAACGGGTTACCAACCGTTCGGGATCACCGGCATACACACCAGCCACAAACGGATTTACGGCATAATCGAGAAAACTCCGCCCCATACGGCGGCGCACCAGGTCGGCCAACGATTCGTCGGGATTGGTTCCGGGCTTACGCCAAGGCTCGCCCAAGATGCGAAACTTATCGCCCCAGGTAAAGAGTGGTGTTTTAATGGCACTCAACAGCCCTGATGGTAATGCCTGCCAGCCATTGTCCTTCCAAATCCAACGGACCTTGGCATCGGGGTTGGCAATGTCAACCCGACAAAGCCCCGACAACTCAGCAAACAACTCGCCTGCTTCCGGGTGACTCAGCACCCCCGTGGTTGGCCCCGACTCAAAGGTAAATCCCTGTTCGTGATGAGTTTCAATCACTCCTCCCGCTCGATGCGATTTCTCAATCACGGTTACCTGATGCCCTTGTTTCTTTAAATAATATGCCGTCGTTAAGCCGGTCAATCCGGCTCCAATCACCACCACTGATGCCATCTCGTTAATATAATTATGTGATTAAACCGATTTAGAATAGGTCAAATTGCCACCCTTAAAGGCAGGATCGAACATCACGGCCACGTTACGAATAAAGAAACGTCCCACTGAAGTGACCCGCACCCCTTGGTCACTTACTTCCACCAAGCCATCATCGACCAAGCCAACGAAATCTTCGTCTCTGAAATGGACAATGCGGCGAATCTCTGCCGCATCTACACCCAACACGGTCTCCAACTCGTCCCACAACACGAAGCGATTACACATCAATGAATTAATCACTTCTCTCACCACAACCTCAGAGTCACTCAACGCAACCCCCTTTTCTACGGCAAACTCGCCACGGCTAATTGTGTCGATGTATAAAGTAATATCTTTGGTATTTTGCACATAATGCCGATGCAACTGACTAATGCCCGACACACCAAAGGCGTAAACCTGTCCGGTCGTTTGACGGGTACAGTACCCCTGAAAGTTACGATGCAAAGTCCCGGAATCCAAAGCCTTGACCATTTCATCATCGGGACGGGCAAAATGATCCATCCCCACCTCGCGATATCCCCCTTCTGCCATTAATCGGAATCCGGTTTCAAACATCTTCAGCTTGATATCGGGAGCCGGCAACCCGGCTCGATCCAAGGCCTCCTGATACTTCTTAATCCAGGGAACATGCGCATACGAAAAAGTCACAATGCGATCGGGGGCATGAGCAATGGCCTGGCTAACGGTTTGCGCAAAACTCTCGGGTGATTGACCGGGCAAACCGTAAATAAAATCGAGATTAATTTTTACATCAGCATTGTATTTCCTAAACAGACGCATCACTTCGTCGACGGGTAAACGAGACGGATCGCGGTTGACCGTCTTGAGCACCTGGAGGTTAAAATCCTGAATCCCCAAGCTCACCCGATTGAACCTGGCATCAACCAAAGCTTTAATATACTCCTCATTGAGATAGCCGGGATGGCACTCAATGGCAATTTCGGGCTGCTCAGCCATGGGAAACAAATCAAAAATCAACCGATTGATGCGATTCAAATGCGTATGAGCAATGGCATTGGGCGTTCCTCCACCATAATGAATTTGCGACACCTTGCGATGCGGTGCCAAATGCTGCCTCACCATCTCCAACTCACGACAAATGGCATCTACATAAGCATTTACCTGCTCGGTTTGCCCCATGCGGGTGGAGTTGCATCCGCAATAGAAACAGATTTTATGACAAAATGGAATGTGAATGTAGATGGAAATATTATCAGGCTTTTGCCCATTCGATGCCTCCAAAGCTTGCCGGTAGCTGGAACTATGAAACGGCCCAAACAGATTGGCAGGCGGGTAACTGGTGTAGCGCGGAACAGCCTGATTGTATTTTTCGAGCAGAGTGCGGGATACTTCAAACGGAACATGCCCGTTGACCTGAGGAAAGTTGGCTTGATGAGTCATGAAATTCAATATTCGGTAGTCATTCGAACGAAATGCAAAGATATCTGAATAACCAATGAAACGACCAAAAAGTTGAGCACAACACATCCCCGGGACAAAAAACGACCGTCTCGTACGCAGATTCACGCTTCAATTGCAAGGTTATTTATTGTACATTTGCACACAAACAAAATGAAGGGATAATGCCTTTCATCAATCATCATCGCAAAACCATCCACACCTTCTCCGTTGAGTTTGCGACAAAACACATCATGTAAGCACAAGTAATGAAGTTAGATATTTTATACGAAGACAACCACATCATTGCCGTCAACAAAACCAACTCCGACCTGGTGCAGGGCGATGAAACCGGCGATAGCACACTGGCCGATGCGGTAAAAGCATACATCAAAGAAAAATACAACAAACCGGGCGACGTGTACCTTGGCATTGCCCATCGACTGGATCGACCCGTAAGCGGTATTGTGGTTTTTGCACGCACCACCAAAGCATTGGTACGCCTCAACAAAATGTTCCTCGAAAAAGAAGTCAAAAAAACCTATTGGGCCGTTGTAAAACAATTACCCGAAGAGTTTGAAGCCGACTTGGTACATTTCATTTTAAAAGACGAAGAGAAGAACAAATCGCACGTGTTCAACAAACACCGCAAAGGCTCAAAAGAAGCCATTCTTCACTACAAGTTAATATCCAGTTCGTCAAATTACCATTTGTTGGAGGTCGATTTGAAAACCGGTCGCCACCACCAAATCCGCGCCCAGCTCGCCAAAATCGGCTGCCCCATTCGCGGTGACCTCAAATATGGTTTTGCCAGGTCGAACCCCAACGGTGGCATCTCGCTACATGCGCGACGCATTGAATTCATTCACCCTGTAAAAAACGAGCCCATCATCATTGAGGCACAACCACCTAAAGACGAACCACTGTGGCGCGAATTTAGAAACATGATGGGATAAAAACACTCATTTTTTCAACGAACTGCCATCAAAAGCAAAAGTCATCAAGCTGTCCACCGACGATAGTTTGATGACTTTATTTTTTCCTACCATCCACACCTCAATGGGATGATTTTGACGCCCTTGGCTTTCGAGCATTACCTGACGACAGGCACCACATGGGGTGATGGGCGACTGGGTCAGATCGGCACCTTCGCCCGCAGCAAGAGCAATGGCTCGGATTGACAAATGAGGATACTGCGCGTTGGCATAAAACATGGCCACCCGTTCGGCACACAATCCCGAAGGATAAGCCCCATTCTCCTGATTATTGCCGGTAACAACACTGCCATCGGAGAGCAACAAAGCCGCCCCCACCTGAAAACGAGAATAAGGAGCATAAGCACCTTCACGCACTGCGATTGATTTATCAATCAATCGCTGAATATCTTGCGGAATTGCTCCGTCATTCAAATCATACTCCCAATAAGAAATGGTCAATTGCATCTGCGGCATGGCTCTCTATTTTTATATGAAAACATTATTCGCGCCAGTAGGTTCCATCCCTAACTGCCGGCTCAACCAAAGATAATGCATCCGAATAAAAGAAACGCCGGGTGGCATCATTTCCGTTTTTTTTATCTTTGCAACGAATCAGAAATGCAAAACAATAAAATGAACAGCAAATACTTGACCATCGCCTTGGCTTGTTGCCTGTCGTTGGGCTCACATAAGCTCGTCGCCCAGCGAATGTCGACGCAAAATTACGTGGAGCAATACAGCAAATGGGCTGTTGTCGAAATGAAACGCACCGGTGTACCGGCCAGCATCACCTTGGCTCAGGGCATCTTAGAATCGAGCAGCGGCAACAGCTCCCTGGCAGTGGATGCCAATAACCACTTTGGAATTAAATGTCACGACTGGACCGGAAAAAAAGTCTACAAAGACGATGACACAAAAAATGAATGCTTCCGCCACTACGACTCAGCCTACGATTCATACGTCGACCACTCTAATTTTTTGCGCGGTCGACAAAGATATGCTGCCCTGTTTGAGCTCGAAACCACCGACTATAAAGGGTGGGCGCATGGACTTCGCAAGGCCGGATATGCGACCGATCCCAACTACCCGGCTAAACTCATCAAATACATCGAAGATTATCAACTCTATCGATATGATTTCCACATTGACAATGACGCTGTGGCAGCCAACGACGATTTTGAACAAAACGTTTCCACCTCATCGAAACGAAAAACCGATGACTTTGTGATTAACATGGGGCAATCGCATCCCATCAAATACAACAATGGTGTTGCTTATATCGAAGTTGGTGAAAACGACACCTTCGAGTCCATTAGTAAGGAATTCGCCATGCGCGCTTGGGAAATCTATCACTACAACGATATCGCCTCGAGCGACAACATTAAGAAATACCGAATTCTTTACATCAAACCAAAACACAACAAAGCCCATCCCAACCACGACACGCACTCTGTCAAGCAAGGGGAAACCATGCATTACATTTCGCAAAAATATGGCATCAAACTCAAACGACTGTTTAAATACAATCATCTTACCATTGGAACAGAACCCAAAGCCGGTGACATTTTGCAACTAAGAAAAATGCAGGATTAATCAAAATCCTCCTCCCATACAAAACGCCTGTTGCTCTATGCAGCAGGCGTTTTTATTTATCATCAACTTCGGATGCACAACAAGCAAACAGAGAAGTTACAACGCATTACAAAAAATGCTAAAACACAACAAACATTCCATCCCAATTACTCATACGAATAGACTTGAATTATCGGATAACTATCACAACCAGTGAATCCGTTTACCAGATATCAACCCCACCCATTCACAAAAAAGGCCACCAACAAATGGCAGCCTTCATCAAATTCAATTTAAATCGATCAATAGGTTTCGTATGACTCCCGGTCATCCAACCCCAAATCGATAATCATCTTGTTCTCCCTCTGAACGTGCGGACGACTTAACTCACACGACTCGTCCTCATCGCCCTCCTCGTCGTGATGGTTACTAACCATATTTCGACCGGCATAATCAGCTTCTGAAGCACTAAATGCCGAAATAGCAGAGAACAATTTGCGCGATAATTGATCCAAATCCTTGGCTGCAGTACTAATTTCTTCTGCATTAGTCGCATTGCGTTGCGTCACGTTATTCAATTGTTGCAGTGCGCTATTAATTTGTTCTACCCCTGTAACCTGCTCCATCGATGCCACCGTAATCTCCTGCACCAAACTGGCCGTTTTTTCAATTTCAGGAGTGATGGTATCAATCAAATTGGTCGCAACATCGCTCGAATCGATGGCCACAGCAGATACTTTGGTAATTTCCTGCGCTGCCTCCTGGCTACGCTCAGCTAAATTCCGAACCTCACTGGCAACGACTGCAAAACCACGTCCTTCTTGCCCGGCGCGAGCCGCCTCAACTGCCGCATTCAACGCCAGTATATTGGTCTGAAAGGCAATATCCTTAATTACCAAAATCTTATCGGTAATCTCTTTCAGATGCTGAGCGGCAATTTTTGAACTCTCGTTACTGATTTTCATCCCCTCGGCCGTTTTAGCTGCAATGGACTGGGTTTCCTTGGCATTCTCGTTGTTTTGCTGAATGTTGGCATGCATCTCCTGCATTGATGAAGAAACCTCCTCTGCCGATGCAGCCTGTTCCGTGGCTCCTTCGGCCAATTCAGTGGCCTCGCGATTCAACTTATCACTGGCATTCACAATTAGCGCAGCACTCTGAGTGATGTCGCTCACCATGGTTCTCAAGTTCTCAGTCATTTTATTCAGAGCGGCACCCAAACGACCTATTTCATCCTTTCGGTCAATATTCATGGTCACCGACAAGTCACCTGCTGCAACCATCTCTGCCAGTTCGATGCTGGTATTTATCGGTTTACTGATGGCATTGGCCAGAAAATAGATCAAGAACAAACCCAAGGCGATAATAACCACTATAACAATCAATTGTAAATCGCGCTGAAAACGCATAATCCCGGTGATATGATCCCCCAAAACCATAATTTGATCAAGCCCGATATCCGATGACGCACGCACCTCCCACAGCACGTTTTTAGCATCTTCAAAATTTTTCAACTCTGCCAATCGCATCGATTGATACTGATTCAACATATTAACGCCATATTCAGCCGCTTCGCTGATATCAGAGGTCCCCCCCTGAGCGATGGCCTGCAACAATGGAATTTGATTTCTCATTGAAACGCCATCACGCTGCTCTTCATAAGTTTTAATAGCAAATGCCACAGCATTAAGCTTTGCGGCACTCCCTACTTGCGATGAAGCGTTGATAGCCATCATCGATTTGGTAAAATCACCCTTTATTCTGACATAATCCTTTGCCGTAGCCTCATAAGCCTCGCGGCTGTTCTTGTAAGCTAAAGCGTAATTACGCAACAATTCAAGATTGACCCCTTTGGTGGCCAACTCTGCTTCACGCCCTTTCATATAAATACTCAGCTTCAACAATGCCTCATTCATCTTATCAAATGAGATATGTTGACGCGTTGCATAAAAATTATTGGATGTGAAATCAAACGACCTGGCGTATTCGCTTGATTCTTGCCAAAAACGCATCACCTTACTGGCTTCGTTAACCGAAGGGATATGTATATCGGACATCTCCTTAGTACTTTGCGTAATACGATATAAATTAAACAACAACACAGCCCCGGTAATGACAGATATCCCAATGGTTAGTAAAAAACCGCTCCCTATTTTTTTCCTGATTTTCAGGTCTTTCCAACGTGTCATGAGGTTTATGAATTTGAAGATTTGTTAATGATATCCACTCATACGAAATTAACACATTATGGTTATAAACCATCAAAAAAGTTTAATAATTGTGCAATCGAACACAATAAATATAGCACCATCTGAACTCTTTTTCTTAAATTTAACACATCATCCATACACTTCGCTCAACCAAAATTTATACACACATAATCAACAACTTATGAAAAGATTTTTGGCTTTTTCTCAGAAAATACTGCTTCTTGTCATCACAATCCTGGTTTTGGCCGGCTGCGGCAAGAAAGAAAAAATAAAAATCGGCTACCTCTATCCATCCGAACAATTCCCCCGATTCATCAAAGAAGGGAATTTCATTACCGAACGACTCAGGCAACTGGGTGTTGAACCTATCGTAATGAGTGGCGAAGACAACGATGCCATTCAAATACAAAACGGCATCAA
Organism: Breznakibacter xylanolyticus; assembly: GCF_003254275.1. Lineage (GTDB taxonomy): Bacteria > Bacteroidota > Bacteroidia > Bacteroidales > Marinilabiliaceae > Breznakibacter > Breznakibacter xylanolyticus. Next base: position 28,456 of record NZ_QKZK01000029.1, read on the forward strand.
AATGCTCGACAAAGGGGTTGACATGCTCATCATTGCCGCACTCAACGGTGCCACCATCGCACCATTGGTACGCGAAGCACACAGCCGCGGAGTGCCGGTAATGGCTTACAACCGTCTGATAAGCAACGTTGAGTACGACGTTTTTTTCACAGGTAACAATGAAGAGATTGGACGAATTTTTTGCGACATCGCACTGACCCGAAAACCAACCGGTAACTATGTCATCTTAGCCGGCGACCGTTTTGACCGTAATGGCGTTGAACTTAAAGCCGCCATCGACACCATTTTGGCACCACACGTTGCCAAAGGGGACATCAACATTATTTACGAATCTTACATCGAAAACTGGAACCGGGAAATTGCAGCTAAAGAAATAGATCAGGTCATCTCATCGTTCGGCACTGACATCGACGTGATCCTTGCAGGAAGCGACCCAATGGCCGATGGGGTCATCGAAACCCTCGATAAATATGGCATGACAGGCAAGGTGGTTCTTCTGGGTCAAGATGCCGATATATACGCCGTTAAACACATCCTTAACGATAAGCAAACCGCCACGGTTTACCACCCGTATAAAACACTGGGTTACAAAGCGGCTGAATTAGCTGTGGACATTGTCAACAAAAAGAATATCAAGTCGCAAATCAACGCCACGACATTTAACGGGCTGGTTGACATACCAACCGTACAGGTCAAATCAGTTGTCATTACCAAAGAAAACGTCGAAAAAGAACTCATTGAAGTGGGTGAATACTCATGGGATCAACTCAATGATTGACATTTCTCAACAACATTATTCGACTCAAACACGAGTTTCATACTATAGCTAAAAATAAAAGGAACCCCTGCTGGGTTCCTTTTTATTTTTTAAGCAAATCATGCCAGTTTTTTAAAGGGGTGCACCATCCAATGGTAAAGATAACATCCCACACAAAAATTTACAATGGCTTCCAACAATGCCAGAACAACCATCGCAAACACTGCAGTCATACTCAAATAGAACTCACCAACGAACGATAACACCAAAATGAGCATCACAAAAGCCAATCCCAATCGCGCTGCAAACATTTTGGGGGCTTTATCAGTCATTGTCGATATCAAACCCACCCGTTGAGACAACCAACCAGACAAGCCCATCAATGGACTCCATCGACCAAAATCAAAGCCCCGCAAAAAGAAATCGGCCAACAGCAACATCAAGATCCAATGCCACTGCAACCAAGCCCAACCCAACAACAGCAGCACCACAAAAACCGCATTCACTCGAGGCAAATGTGATGGCACTCTATCAAACGATACAGGACAAATAATGCGTTTCATAATATCAGTTTTAAGATTTATTCATCTCTTTATCCAAAGATATACAACAAACACCATTCCCTCCTCACAAATCAATCATTTTATTCACACTAAAAGGAAATGAGAAAAACAAATAAACACAACAAAAACTTAAAATTCAAATAAATACAAAACACACTAAAAGACGGGAAAAATAATAAAAAAAGGGCATCCAAACGGACACCCTTGTGTAAAAACCTTTAATACAAATTACCACCATTGATACAGTCCCTCGATCAAACGAGCCTCTTTCTCTTCGGGTGACAATGCCAAATATTTGTTGCGTTCAGCCTCAAAAGCTCGCTGACGCTCCTCTTCTTCTTCAGCAATCCGACGTCCATGGTCGGCGTGCACTTTATCGAGCAGGAACTTATTGGCCACTGTGGGAAACAATTCCAACAACAACTCCTCTTTCTCATTATTAGCCAATTTCACATCGTCACCATACTCAGGAAACGAAGGGTTGGCCTGTTTTTGATAATTCGCAGTGTTATAAGGGATTTCCTCACGCGTACCGGCAATTTTCAAACGAAACTCGGGATCAACCGGGATAGGTGTTTTTCCATAAGACCCTTTCACCAGGTTGACAAACTGAATGGAATTATTGGTATAAAATGGTTTTCCATTTTTTTCGTCAATCACACAGTTTACAGCCTGAGCCCCAACAATCTGGCTGGTAGGTGTCACCAACGGAGGACAACCGGCTGCCAAACGAACGGTAGGAATCACCTGCAACACGCGGGGCAACAAATGTTCCTGCTTCAACTGCTTAAGCTGAGCCAACATATTGGTGTACATCCCCCCGGGAACCTCTGCAAACTTCACCATTTCATCAGGATCGGGGAAGTTGAAATACTTATCAATCTTACCGCACACCTCCAATAAAGCGGCCTCGTTGTCGGCTTTGGCATATTCAATGGCATCATCAAACAACTTGTCGATATGAGCAGGCAACTTGTCCTTGGTGATATCAAACTCGATGGGGAAAACTTTATAACTATCAATATCAGCCATCTCCTGACGGATTTCTTTCAACAGCTTATTGATACGTACCGTCACATCGAGATTCACATTGGTTTCGATGCCTAACTTATTACAAAAAATCTGTATCAATTCAAATGCAGGAGCTGCGGGACCACCCGCGAAATTCAACAACGCCGTATCTACAATATCTACTCCGTTAATGATGGCCATCAAAGCAGCTCCCAAGCCGTAACCGGGGGTACAGTGAGTGTGGAAATCAATGGGAATTTTCACATGTTGCTTAAATGCCTTTATGATTTGCCCAGCCTTACGAGGAGGCACCAAACCGGCCATATCTTTTAGCGTGATCATATCAGCACCCAAGGCTTCCAATTCCTTGGCCATCTTCACGAAATAATCAATGGTAAAAATAGCCTTGGGCAGAGGCTTACCTTTCAAAAAGGCGAGAATCCTTTCTTTTTTAGTAAACTTGGGATCCACGGTATAACACACCACACAATCAGCCAAACCGCCGTTCTCTTTCACATACTTGATGGTCGACTTGATATTGCTGGTATCATTGAGCGCATCAAAAATACGCATGATCGAAATCCCGGTTTGCACCGCATTGCGGTTAAACCCCTCGATTACCTCCTCGGGATAAGGGTTATAGCCAAAAAGGTTACGTCCGCGCGACAAGGCCGTTAAGTGCGACACATTGCCAATTTCCTTCTTGATTTTTTCCAGGCGAAGCCAAGGATCTTCATTCAAATAACGCATGATGGAATCGGGCACAGCACCTCCCCACACCTCAAGCGCATAAAAACCGGCCTCCTTATACAAAGGCAATACCCGATCAATTTGGACTTGCTTCATGCGGGTGGCAAACAATGATTGCTGACCGTCCCGTAGGGTGACATCGCGGATTAATAGTTTTCGGCTCATTTCTACTGTGTTTTGTGTTTTCATGAAAATTTCTGCAAAAATGGGTTATTTATTCCCGTTTTGGAAAAAACCCGATATGTTATAAAATACTTTTCTTCAAAATTAATATCAATTTACACTCTTATACATTCAAAAACATCAATCACCCCTATTTTTCAATATTCTATGATTGATGATTGACATTAAATACAAAAATCACCATGCCGACAGGCTGGCCATTTAGTGTTAAAACTAACCAATATAAAATCCATTCAAAAAATAGAACAACAAACAATTAAGAATAGTTCTCTTTAAAGAAAAAAATCAAAGGCCTACACACATAAAAAAACCTGCATTTCAGAGACCAACGTCTCCTACTCTGCAGGTTTTTTACGTGAACGAAAATCATTCACAGAGGCTTAGTTGTTTGGTTAGGGTAAAAAAAACAAAGGCCAAATTAGATTAGGATCAGAAAGGGTTGATGTAATCAAAAAAAGGTCAAAGTAAGTTAGGAAAGGGAGATAAAAAACAGGGCTTGGTTAAGCTATGTAAGATTTAGTAGGTTGCGAAACTTGCTTGAGCACATTGGGCATGGCCAAAAATTTTTCGGGGTTCACCACAAACAGATGAGAATTGTGATATTTAACGACCCCATCTACACACATGGGATTGATATGCGTATCGTAACTAAATGGGATAGGCATGATATCCTTGGTATCCAACTCAAGAACTTCATCAACAGAGAACACACTTGCTGCTAACATATTGTGTCCTGATTTACCCGGTGTTTCAAAAACAATAACCGTATGGTTGTGTCTCTTGCCACTCTTGTTGAGAAAGAGCTTACAATGCGCATCAATCAATGGCACCACTTTGCCACGAAGACTAATATTTCCGGCATAGGGCTGTGAAGGGTCGCAATTACTGCTGTAGTATTGATGAAACAACACTTCCCGAACATTTTTAATGTTGATGGCGAAATACTCTTTTCCAACGGAGAAGGTAAGGCATGAGATTTTTTCCATGGGTTTCATTTTTTAAGGTTAATCATCTTGTTTTCTACATTGCTAAGATAGGGTATGCCTACGGGATGACGTTAGCCATATTGTTTGATTCTACCCCGCACCAACAGGGGGTTTTATTAACCCTTTCGGGGGGGAGGAGACCAACAAATTAGGCGTGCTATTTCACAAGAGAACTGACCTTCAAAACCATAGAAAAAAAACGACACAACTTAAAAAAAACACAAAAGCTGTTGACGTTTCAAAAAAATGAAGCCATCACAATGCAGATGTTTAAGATGGCTTCAACATCAAAAAGCAACCGTCAACTGAACATTTAACCGACGCGATGTCAAATAATTAGGCACTGCATACTGACGATTACTAACATCAGTGACCCAATAATAGGAAATGGTGTTATTGATATCAAACAGATTGAATACCTCCACACCAATCCACATCTTTTTTAACCAATGAGCATTAACCCCTTCCCGTTGACGGATCAACTCCTTTGAAAAACCGATGTCAGCACGACGATAGGGGGGGGTGCGGAAGGTGGCCAAATAACGTTGGGAACGAGGTGGTCCAAAAGGCAACCCCGTGCCGAACAGCAAATTGAGATGCACTTTGAATGAAGGATTATTGGGCAGATAATCCTGAAAGAACAACGCAAAGTTCACCCGTTGATCCGATGGGCGCGGGATATACCCCGGATATACTGCTGTTTGCGCCCCATCGTCCTGACGAACAAGACGAACATCGTCACGAATATTCTCCTCAGTCTGCATGATGCTTAACGAAGCCCATGATTCGATGCCCTTCACAAACTCGCCATTGAGCTTAAAGTCAATGCCGGTGGCATAACCATCAGCATCGTTTTGGGCTGAGTAGCGAATGCGAACATTATCGACCTGATAGGACACTAAATTACTGAGATGCTTATAATACAACTCGGTGGTCAATTTGAACGGGCGCCCCCAAGCATTAAAAAACCAATCGCCCCCGGCCACATAATGAACAGATTTCTGTGCTCTTAACTCGTCATTAAATTTTCCGTCGCTATTCCGCATCTCCTTATAAAAAGGAGGCTGATAATAAATGCCGGTGGCCAGCCGAAACAGCATCCGGGTTGCTCCCCCCGGCACATACTGAACATTGAACCGGGGACTGCACAACCACTCCCTGTTCAAATCCCAGTACTGTCCGCGCACGCCATATTTGACCGACATTTGCCCACGTCCCAAGGGGAACGACCAATTGTCCATCGCAAAGGCGGTCATGCGTGCCGATTGGGTTTGATATTGGCCGTGCGTGCCATCAAACACCGATACCACCTTGCCAGAGTAAGGCAACGAGTAACCGGCAGAATCGCGCAATTCCCACTCGTTCACGTTATCGCGAAAACGCTCAGATTGCACCTTCGCTTCCCAGCTCAGCACGTGACGTCCATATTGATGGGTGCCTCGCAAAGCAGCATTGGCCACTTGTCCGGATAAATCGTTTCGGGCATGCAGCAGATAACTTCCAATTCCGATTCCGGTCATGGGCTCATCAGACGATGCTTCGCCGTTCACCGGATCGAGATCGTGCAACCGGTATTGCCCCAATATGTCAAATGCCTCCTCCTCGAAGGTACGAAAGGCCGAAAGGGTCAATTTATATTGACTGTTGTCGCGATGATGGTTTACAGCCAGGGCACCAAACCCCGTCTGAAAGAGATCTTTCTCCTGACCTTCAAAATAGATGGTCAACCGTTTCACCTCGCTCATGGTGCCAAAAGAGGTTTCCCGATCGGTGGGAATGAATTCATAGCTGTTTTGCGAATAATTCACCAACCCATCGACCGACCATTGGTCACTGATTTTAAAATGCAACAACGACTGCACATCGACAAAGGTGGGAGAATAATCGCCCTTGGTATCAAGACTACCCAACAGATAACGGTTGGTTTTGTAACGCACGCCCGAGAGATGACTCCAACGTCCGTTTTTCGACATCCCCTCCAAATACGCCGATGCCCCCAAAAGACTGGCCTGGGCTCCGGCAGCAAACGACGTGGGCTGCTTGTAGCGAATATCGAGAGCCGAGGAGAGCTTGTCGCCATACGACACATCAAACCCCCCGGGCGAGAACTGAATGGACGACACCATGTCGGGATTGGCAAAACTCAATCCCTCCTGCTGTCCCGAGCGCACCAAAAACGGCCGATACACCTCAATGCCATTCACGTACACCAGGTTCTCGTCGTAGTTGCCCCCTCTCACCCGATACTGGGAACTCAACTCGTTGTTGCTGGCCACACCAATCTGGCTCTTCACCAATCCCTCGACCGACTTACCGGCCGCATCGGGCAACAAAGTGGTTAAGTTGGGATCGATGCGGGTAAAAGTGCCGTTGCCGCGCTGCGTGGCGGTGACATTCACATCGCCAATCTGCTCGGTCTTTTCATCCAAACGAATGTCAAGCAGCAACGCCAGCCCGTCGGCACTTTGAATGAGCACCTCCTTTCCTTCGTACCCGATGGCCGACACCACAATGACCAATGGAAACGACCGGGTGGTATAAAACGAGAACGCCCCCGTGCCGGTAGTGGTACTCCCTTGCTGGCTTTCTTTCACCATCACCGTGACATATTCGAGTGGTTCCCCCAGGCGGTTCTTCACCACACCGTGAACCTGATGCCGCACCTGTGCCTGAACGCTCGACCACGACAGCATCAACAACATTATATATAGGAGTCGATTGAAATACATATCAAATTAGATTGCAAAAATGGAACGCTAAAAATAACATTTAATTGCATCGCAGACCGAAGCCCCTCGGACAATGCCATCACAGAAGAACAATTTCACACAAGAAGACTTACCTTTGAACCTCAAAAAACCGATGACCATGCACACTCCCCCCTACATACTCATCCCCACGGCCATCCCCGTCGAACCGTTTCGGGAGATTCTGCCCGACTGCCAATTGATATACCCGACCAACGAGGCCTTTACCGACCAGGAAGTGCTGCAGCACCTGCCGCAATGTACCGCCATGGTGTCGATATTCGGACGAAAGATAACAGCCGGGATGATAGATGCCGCGCCACAACTGAAAATCATCGCCAACTATGGCGCAGGTTACGACAACGTGGACGTGCAACATGCCCGCGACAAAGGCATCATTGTTACCAACTGCCCCCACCCGGTGACCGAACCCACAGCCGAACTGGCACTGGCACTGATGCTCAACGTGGCTCGACGGGTAAGCCACCTCGATGCCGCCCTCAAACATGGTAAACCCCTGCGGTGGGGAACCATGCAAAATCTCTCGAACACCCTATGGGGCAAACGATTGGGAATTGTGGGCATGGGCGCTATTGGCAAAGCCGTGGCACGAAGAGCCTTGGCCTTTGGCATGACGGTGGTCTACCACAACCGAAAGCCCATGTCGCCGGCCGACGAAAAACAATACCATGCCACGTGGCTGCCGTTGCACGAACTGCTGAGCAGCGCCGACATCGTGTCGTTGCACGTGCCACTGACGTCAGACACCCGTCACCTGATGAACCGCATCACCTTCGAACAGATGAACCCCACGGCCATCCTTATCAATACCGCCCGGGGCGCCGTGGTGGACGAAACAGCTCTCATCGAAGCCCTCAGCAACGGCACCATCGCCGGAGCAGGATTGGATGTGTACGAGGACGAGCCCCAAATCCCCCCCGCAATGCTGAAACTCGATAACGTGGTACTCACCCCCCACACCGGCTCGGCCACCATCGAAACCCGCATCGAGATGTCGCAAGTGGTGGCGCAAAACATCCGGGCATTCATCGACGGGATGACGCCGCCCAACATGGTATCGTGAATCCAAAGCACAATAACTTGGAGTTTAATCGCATTCGTTTTTTCATCATACAATGTCGTTTGTTTATGAGAAGAAGATGTGAGACAATGAGACAGATGATAAGATGAGAACAAATATTTAAATCCATCTCCTTCGTCTCCCCGGTCTAATCTATCTGTCTGCCGTCTAAAAATCTTCTTGTCTTTTGTTCGAGCAGCACTAACTAAACGATATTGATTCATAATCCAGTATTATAATGACCCCCATATCAAAACCCGCCATCGAACAACTTGCTTTTTTTAAATACCTGGGAAAATGGATTCTGCTGACGCTGCCACTGGCCATCGTGGCGGGGTCGATGGTGGCGCTGTTCCTGTGGCTGCTCGACGAGGCCACGCGGCTGAGGTGGGAACATCCGTGGCTGCTGTACCTGTTGCCGGTAGCGGGGGTGGCCATCGTGGCGCTTTACCGCTTCAGGGGCAAGAATGCCGAGGCGGGTAACAACCTGGTGATGGACGAAATACACCAACAGGGCGGTGGCATTCCGGCACGCATGGCCCCGTTTGTGCTGATCACCACCGTGGTCACGCACCTGTTTGGAGGATCGGCCGGGCGCGAAGGCACGGCGGTGCAGATAGGCGGCAGCGTTGCCCAGCAAGTGGGCAAATGGCTTCGACTGAAGCGCGACGACGTGCGCATCCTGCTCATGACCGGGGTGGCCGCCGGCTTTGGAGCCGTGTTTGGCACCCCCGTGGCCGGCACCGTGTTTGCCCTGGAGGTGCTCACCATCGGTCGCATCAAATACGACGCCCTCATTCCCTGTCTGATGGCCGCTATCATGGCCGACGTGGTGTGCAGTCTTTACGGCATCGGGCACACCCATTACCACATCGACTTTCACACCCTTCCCACGGGAGGATGGATGCATTTCAAACTCGATCCCATGCTCCTGGGCAAGGTGTTGATGGCCGCCCTGCTGTTTGGCCTGGCCGGCACCCTGTTTGCCGAACTCACGGCCGGCATCAAAACCCTGTCGGGGAAACTCATCCGACACAAGCTGCTGATTCCGGCCGTTGGCGGATGCCTCATCATTGCGCTCACCTGGGCACTGGGCACCAACGACTACCTGGGGCTGGGCGTCACCTCGCAACATCCCGACGGGGTGAGCATTGTCAACGCTTTTCGCGAGGGCGGGGCGCAACCCATGAGTTGGTTTTGGAAACTGCTGTTCACGGCCATCACCCTGGGCATGGGCTTCAAAGGAGGCGAAGTAACGCCCCTGTTTTTCATTGGCGCCACACTGGGCAATGCTATTGCCATGGTCACCGGAGCACCGGTCGATTTGTTTGCCGCCCTGGGCTTCATTGCCGTGTTTGCCGCGGCCACCAACACGCCACTGGCCTGCACCATCATGGGCGTGGAGCTGTTTGGAGGCGAGCACATCCTGTACTTTGCCCTGGCCTGTTTTGTGGCCTACCTCTTTAGCGGGCACTCGGGCATCTACGCATCACAACGCATCAGCCTCAGCAAACAGGGAGAGCCTGTGAGTGACACCACATCGACCATTGACACCCTTCGGACACAAAAAAAACAGTTGCGGTGGTTTAAAAAATCACAAAAGGGGCATCCGGGCACTCGGGTGTGATTATTTTTGCATCAAACATGACGTTCGTGTCGCACAATAACGAAAATAAGTCTCAACCCACGGCCATCCCCTCAGGATGGTCGTTTGCCTGTCAGCGCCGTCCGGGCGCAGAACGGGTTCGCGTGGTGGCATCGCCCGCGGCACAGGCACTGACTCCGCCAGAGTGGCACACGGTGCTCGACCGGGCGGGTTACCTCACCGTACCCTTCGATGCCCAACAGGAAGCCTCGGTGTGGATCCCTGCCGACCAATGTTTTGAATGCACGGTGGACGAACTCATCCAAACGGGCATCATGCCCCCTCCCCTGCCCTCGTTTTCGGGCAACGCCATCATGGATGCATCGACACATCGTCACTGTTTGGAACAAATGATGGCACAAATCGACAAGAACCACCTCACGAAGGTGATCTTGTCGCGCATTCTGCCACACCCGGCCACCATTGACCAGGCAGCAGACATCTACCACCGCCTGTGTGCCGCCTACCCCCAGGCCTGCGTTTATTGGTTTTACACGCCCCGGTCGGGCATGTGGATGGGAGCCACGCCCGAACTGCTGCTGCGCGGCCATCGGCACGACTACCAAACGGTGGCACTGGCCGGCACTCGCAGCAGCGACGTGCCCCCCTCGCATCCCTGGAATGCCAAGGAATTGGAGGAACAGGCACTGGTGAGCCGCTTCATTCACGGGATTTTGGGGCATCATGCAGTAGATGACCTGCAAGTCAAAGGGCCCTTTACGGCCGGTGCGGGCAGCATCTCGCATCTGAAAACCGAATTCACCTTCACCCACCGCCCATCGGCACAAGGATTGGCGCGCCTGCTGGCCGACCTTCACCCCACGCCAGCCGTGTGCGGATTGCCCAAGCACGAGGCGCTGGCCGCCATACACGCCATCGAACCTCACCAACGCCATTTTTACGGGGGATTTCAGGGCGAGACGGGACACGACCGCCGGGAATTTTACGTCACCATTCGCTGCATGCAACACTTTTCGGATCAGGCCCTCATTTACGTGGGAGGCGGCATCACCCGCGATTCGGTGGCCGAAGACGAATGGACCGAGACCGAACTCAAAGCCCGAACCCTTTTGGCAGTTCTGAAAAATATGTGACATTTGCAGGGTTATGACAAAAATGACCTCCGATAAAAAAACGGTCAACCTATTGGCCGATATGTGCCTGGCACAAGGCATCCGCCACATCATCATCTCACCGGGATCGCGCAACGCCCCGCTCATCCTCACCTTTGCCGCCATTGAATCGTTTACCTGCCACGTGGTGGTGGACGAGCGCAGCGCCGCCTTTGTGGCACTGGGCATGGCACAACAAACGGGCGACCCCGTGGCCTTGGTGTGCACCAGCGGCACGGCCGTGCTCAATTATGCCCCGGCGCTGGCCGAAGCCTATTACCAACAAGTGCCCCTGCTGGTGCTCACGGCCGACCGTCCCACCGAGTGGATCGATCAGGCCGACGGGCAAACCATCCGTCAGGACGGCATCTTTACCAACTTTGTACGCCACCATTGCACGCTGCCCCCCGACCTGCACACGCCCGACGACGAGTGGCTGTGCCGACGCCTCATTGCCGATGCCCTGCTGGCCTTTGACCAGGGAACTTCGGGTCCTGTGCACATCAACATCCCACTGCGCGAACCCCTTTACGGGCGCACCGTGCATCAACACAAAAAAACGCACCACGTGGCCTATTCCCAAGGCACGTCCATGCCCGATGCCGACACGCTGGCCGAACTGGCACAGCTGTGGTCGGGCACCGAACGGGTGATGGTGCTCGCAGGCATGCATCGCCCCGATGTGGCTCTGCAACAAGTTCTGCAACAGATGAGCGAACGCGAACGCGTGGCCGTGCTCACCGAATCGCTCACAAACCTGTATGGCGAAGGATTTGTGCGGTGCATCGACCGGGTGGTGGCCTCCATCGGCGATGACGAGGCGCCCCTGTTTCGTCCCGATTTGCTCATCACCTTCGACGGTCAGGTGCTCTCGAAAATGGTCAAGACCCTGTTGCGCAAATATCCGCCGCGTGAACATTGGCACATCAGCCCGCACGGGCACGCCACCGACACCTATCGCTGCCTCACCCGCGTGGTGGAAGCCGACCCGGCCACATTTTTCACCCAACTGATGCCATTGGTGGAACCGACCAAGAGCCGTTACCGCGACCTGTGGCACAAACGGGTGGAACAAACCAATCAACAGCATCAACAGGCCATGCAGGCATTGCCCTGGAGCGACCTGAAGGTGTTCGACATGGTGCTCAACGCCCTGCCCACCGGCATGTCGGTGCAACTGGGCAACAGCACGCCGGTGCGCTACGGCCAGCTGTTTGACGTGTGGAACGGCATTGACTGCTACGCCAACCGGGGCACCAGCGGCATTGATGGATGCGTGAGCACGGCTGTGGGCGCTGCCCTGGCACGTCGCGAGGTGACGCACCTGCTGGTGGTGGGCGACGTGTCGTTTTTTTACGACTCCAACGCGCTATGGAACCAACATCTGCCCTCGAACCTGAAAATCGTGATCGTGAACAACGGCGGGGGCGGCATCTTTCGATACATCCCCGGACCGTCGGACACCGACGAGCTGGAGCAATTCTTCGCCACCTCGCACCACATGCATGCCGAGATGATTGCCCGTCAGTTTGGCGTGGCCTATTGGCGATGCGAGAACGAAACCGATTTGCGCGAGCAATTGGCCACCCTCATGCAGCACCCTCATACGGCCATCGTGGAGGTGATGACACCCGCCAAGGAGAGTGCCCGGGTGCTGAAGGGCTATTTTGCGGCGATGAGGGGGTAAGAGGAAAGTGGCAAAGGAGGAAAGTGGCAAAGTACAAAAGCAGGAGAGTAAGAGAGTGGCAAAGTACAAAAGTGCCTAAGCAGGAAAGTGCACGAGTACATCAACCAAAGTAATTGACGACACAATGCTCTACAAGTCCCCCTTTGGGGGATTAGGGGGCTTAACACAACGCTCTACAAGTCCCCCTTTGGGGGATGAGTGGGCTTTAAACAACAACAATATGGCTACACGAGCATGGGTCTCCATGAAGGAGTACGAGGACATTAAACTGGAATTTTTTGAAAACATCGCTAAGGTGACCATCAACCGGCCACGGGTGTACAACGCGTTTCGCCCCAAAACGGTGACCGAGATGATTGATGCCTTCGACATTTGCCGCGAGCGGGCCGATGTGGGGGTGATCATCCTCACGGGCGAGGGCGATAAGGCGTTTTGTTCGGGGGGCGACCAAAACGTGAAGGGTCACGGCGGCTACATCGACGAGAGTGGCGTGCCCCGCCTGAACGTGCTGGACTTGCACAAACGCATCCGCACCATGCCCAAACCGGTGGTGGCCATGGTGAACGGCTACGCCATTGGCGGGGGTCACGTGCTGCACGTGGTGTGCGACCTGACGGTGGCCAGCGACAACGCCATCTTTGGTCAGAGCGGCCCCAAGGTGGGAAGCTTCGACGCGGGTTTTGGATCGTCGTATCTGGCGCGTCACGTGGGTCAGAAAAAGGCGCGCGAGATTTGGTTCCTCTGCAAGCAATATTCGGCACAAGAGGCCGAGGACATGGGACTGGTGAACAAGGTGGTGCCTCTGGCACAACTGGAGGACGAAACGGTGGAATGGTGCAAAATAATGCTGCAACGCAGCCCCATGGCACTGCGCATGATCAAGCGGGGCCTCAACGCCGAGCTCGATGGCCAAACCGGCATCATGGAGCTGGCCGGCGATGCCACGCTGATGTTTTACCTCATGGAGGAAGCCCAGGAGGGTCGCAAGGCATTTTTAGAGAAACGCGATCCCGACTTCAAGCAGTTCCCCAAGTTTCCGTAACGGGAGGAGGCGACAGAAGAGACAAGAAGATGTTTAGACAGATGAGACTGAAGAGACGAAGAGATCGGAGCTAAACATTGATGTGTGTTTGATGAAGTCTGTATCGTGTGCTTGAATAAATCTCGTCTTCCTCAGCATAACACAATAAGAACTGACGCTGAGTTGCAGTGAGAGAAGATGAGAACCGCTGAGGAGAGGAAACCTCAGTGCCACCAAGCAAAAGCGTGACAGAGCAGGCAACGGTTTATTCCTAATAAAGAGGCACCAAGCCACGGCAAAAGCGCATCACACATGCGTTGTCGGGGTTTGGTGCCTCTCTTTTGGGGTAAAACGGAATGGGTTCACCCGATGTGTCACTGCGATTGAGCCGCGCACCGGGTGCGTGAGCCATTTCCCGATGGAAATGGGCTGCGCTTTGAGTGCGTGAGCCATTTCCCAACGGAAATGGGCTGCGCTTTGAGTGCGTGAGCTATTTCCCGATGGAAATGGGCTGCGCTTTCAGTGCGTGAGCTATTTCCAGATGGAAATGGGCCGCGCTTTCAGTGCGTGAGCTATTTCCAGATGGAAATGGGCCGCGCTTTGAGTGCGTGAGCTATTTCCAGATGGAAATGAACCGCGCTTTGAGTGCGTGAGCTATTTCCCAACGGAAATGGGCTACGCACCGGAGTGGCGACTCAACCTCAAAAGCCCCCCTCATCCCCCAAAGGGGGACTTGCAGCGCATGGTGTCATGAATTACTTTGTTTGTGGGATTCCTGCACTTTCCTGCTTAGGCACTTTGCTACTTTGCCACTTCACCACTTAGGCACTTTGCCTCTCTCCTGCTTAGGCACTCTCAATGTCAAATCTTCGTTCCCGGAGCAATTTTGTGACCGCGAAGAAACTCCTGTACCGTGACCTGTTTTTTGCCGGCGAGCTGGATGGAACGAATCTCGATGGCGCCATCGGCACATCCCACCACCAGACGCTCTTTGCCGTCGCTCTCGACGTGGCCGGGCATCAGCGGGCTGCCATATACGAGTGCCGACTCAAAAATTTTGGCCTGAGTGAGGGTTCCGTCGGGCATCGCCCAGTCGCACCACGCGGCGGGATATGGACTGAGGCCGCGAATGAGGTTGTGTACCGCCACGGCTGGTTGATGCCAGTCGATTTTGCATGTCTCCTTAAAGATTTTCGGCGCCGGACGCAACACTTCGCCCTGTGCCAGATGCTCCTGCGGATGGGTGGTCACCTGCCCGGCCTCGATGGCCTGCACGGTATTGAGCACCAATTGTGCCCCCATCACCATGAGCTTGTCGTGCACACTGCCGGCGTTATCGGAGGGCAGGATGTCGATTTTCTCTTGCAGGATGACGTTGCCGGTGTCGATTTCGTGACGCAGAAAAAAGGTGGTGGCTCCCGTTTGGGCATCGCCATTGATCACCGCCCAGTTGATGGGCGCAGCGCCCCGATATTGGGGCAACAGCGATGCGTGCAGGTTAAACGACCCCAGTTGCGGCATGGCCCACACCACCTCGGGCAACATGCGAAAGGCCACAATCACCTGCAGGTTGGCACCCAGGGCGCGCAGCTCCTCAACAAAAGCAGGATCCTTGAGGTTGGTGGGCTGCAACACCGTCAGGCCACGGCTCAGGGCGTACTCCTTCACAGGCGTCTGGCGGAGCTTTTGGCCCCGACCCGCCGGTTTGTCGGGGGCGGTAATCACCCCCGCGATATCGTAATTGTTTTCGACCAATACTTTGAGGCTCTCCACCGCAAACTCGGGGGTGCCCATAAAAACAATGCGTAAACGTTGCTGTGTCATGCCTTACAATGATGTTTGAGGATGTAAACCTATCATCATTCTCATAAAAATGCAAGGGAATTGAGGGGAAACACCCCACTGAACAGAATACGAGCCCCCCTATCATCATTTTTAGAGAAGAAGACATTAGACATTTAGACAGACAGATGAGACTTAAGAGACGCATTACCCCATCTCTTAAGTCTCATCTGTCTGTCTGACATCTACCGTTCTTTTTATCTCTCTGATGAAAGGTGTGAGTGCCATCGAGCATCTTCACTCCTCATCTATTCCAAACTGGTACTTCCCTTGGCATGCCGTGGGAAATAGGGACAATGCCGGCAACCACTTCCGCAGCAATAGCCGCGTTTGCGATGAAAAGTGGCCGTCATCACGCGCCAACCGCGTTCATCCATATAAAAATCGCCTTCGGCCGCTGCCGATTGATAGGAGGGCGTCTCCTCGTCATGGTTATTCATGTGTTAAAAAAATTAAGCCCCCTAAATCCCCCAAAGGGGGACTTACAGAGCGTTGTGTCGTCAATTACTTTGTTTGATGTACTCGTGCACTTTCCTGCTTAAGCACTCTCGCACTCTCCTACTTTGCCCCTTTCCCAAACACCCACATCCGCCCAAAAGTTCATCCATCAACAAAAAGAAACGCGCCGCAACCCAGAGGCTTCGACGCGTTTGATGATGAAGTA
Organism: Breznakibacter xylanolyticus; assembly: GCF_003254275.1. Lineage (GTDB taxonomy): Bacteria > Bacteroidota > Bacteroidia > Bacteroidales > Marinilabiliaceae > Breznakibacter > Breznakibacter xylanolyticus. The sequence goes on from NZ_QKZK01000029.1 coordinate 44,505, forward strand.
TCAAAAGAACTACTCTTTCTTATCGGTATACTTAAACACTTGGAGGTTGTGCCCCATGCGCTCCTTTTTGGTTTTCATGTACACCTCGTTGTAGGGGTTTGGCTGAATTTCGATGGGAATGTTTTCCACAATCTTGAGGCCGTAGCCCTCCAGTCCGATGCGTTTGATGGGGTTGTTGGTCATCAGGCGCATGTTGTGCACGCCCAGCTCGCGCAGGATTTGCGCTCCCACGCCATAGTCGCGCTCATCGGCCTCGAAGCCCAGCTCAAGGTTGGCATCCACGGTGTCGCGGCCTTCTTCCTGCAGTTTGTAGGCCATGATTTTGCTCATCAGACCAATGCCGCGGCCCTCCTGATTCATGTACACCACCACGCCTTTACCTTCTTTTTCGATGGTATCCATGGCCTTGTGCAGCTGTTCGCCACACTCGCACCGCAACGACCCGAAAATGTCGCCCGTGGCGCACGACGAATGCACCCGCACCAGAATGGGCTCATTGGGTTCCCAGGTGCCTTTGATCAGCGCCATGTGGTCGAGCCCGTTGCTCTTTTGCTTGAAGGGGATGAGTCGGAAATGACCGTATTGGGTAGGCAGGCTCACTTCCACGCCTTTGATGATGAGCGATTCATCCTTGAGACGGTAAGCAATCAGATCTTTAATCGAAATCAGCTTCAGGTTGAAGCGACGGGCAATATCGACCAACTGAGGCAGGCGGGCCATGGTGCCGTCTTCGTTCATGATTTCGACCAGTACGGCAGCAGGATTAAGCCCGGCCAGGCGTGCCAAATCGACGGCAGCCTCGGTGTGCCCACTTCGGCGCAGCACCCCTTTGTTGCGCGCCCTCAGCGGGAAGATGTGGCCGGGACGCCCCAGGTCTTCGGGCTTGGTATCGGGATTGCTTAATGCGAAGATGGTTTTGGCACGATCGGATGCCGAGATGCCGGTGGTACACCCCTGCCCCAGCAGATCGACCGATACGGTGAAAGGCGTGGCATGCAACGAGGTGTTATTGCCCACCATGAGCGGTAGCTCCAGCTCGTCGCATCGCTCTTCGGTGAGCGGCGCACAAATGAGTCCACGACCATGCGTGGCCATAAAGTTCACCTTCTCGGGGGTTATCAGTTGAGCCGCGCAAATAAAATCGCCTTCGTTCTCACGGTCTTCGTCATCCACTACGATTATCAGTTCTCCCTTGCCAATGGCCTCAATGGCCGATTCAATGGAGTCTAATTGGAATTGCTCTTCGGACATCTATGAATGTTTTTTTGATAATATGGTTTGTGTTTGTTTGCAAAAAGAATGCGGTCACTCAGCTTTAACAAGCTTGCGACGCTTACGAAACAGCTTTTGGAAAAAGATGGTATAAGCGTCAGAGTTGAGCAGCGCCGAGTCGGTGGACGACTTATAGGTGATGAAAGCGCCCACCACCAACAGTATGCCCGACGAGAGCCACATGCCCTGCCAGGTCTCCCAAATGCTTTCGCGAGCCATCTTTTCGCCCGTGGTGTTGATCACATAATAAAGAATGAAAAACAACACCGAAATAACCACCGGCATCCCCAACCCGCCCTTGCGGATGATGGCCCCCAGCGGCGCCCCGATAAAAAAGAAGATGATGCACGCAAAAGGCAACGTAAACTTGCGGTGTCGCTCCATCTGGTGTCGAACAATCTTGGTCTCTTCCTTTTCGATAAAACGGTTTTGATCCTCAATCATCTGTCGGTTCTCGCGGGCGGCACGCAAGGCACCTTCGTACGCGTTGCGCTGTTTTTCGGCCGTCAGGGCGCTCATGGCACTATCGAGGGGCACCACAGTCACCTCAGCCATGGCACTGTCGATGGCATTTTTTTGACCGGGACTAAAGGCATACCGCACCCGCTTAAAGTGGGTCCGCTTCATGCGCTCCGACAGGTCGGTCACTTGCATGGTTTTAATTTTCTGAATGGAATCTTCATCCACGCGCAGCTGCACCAGGTTTTTCATGCGGTCACTCGACTTGAAAAAGCCCTCATCGGAACGGGTAAAATCGAACCCTTGCAACTCAATCAATGCTGTTTGCGACTCAAAGATGTCAGTCCTAAACGACTGTAATTCGCGGTCGCGCAATCGGCGTTTTTCCTGAGCCACCTTCTCATCAAAGCGCACACCATTATAAAGGGTGAGAATCATAAACTTCTTGTCCTCCGACACCTGCAATTTGCCTGAATCGGCAATGGTCACGTTGCTGTTGCGCGAAAGTTTATCGCGATGGTCGTATATCATGATATCGTGCATCATGTTCGTCTCTCGATCTTTGTCTTCAATCTTGATGCTGAAATCCTCAATGCCATCGTAAAACACCTTTTCCTTAATATCCAGTTCAGGCCGCGTTTGCCGCACATCGTATAACAGCGAATAAAGTTTGAGGTTGGCTACCGGTAACAAATTGTTCGAGAACCAAAATGCCGCGCCGGCCACCATCAAAATAAACACCATCAAGGGTTTCATGATGCGTGGCAGGGAAATGCCGGCTGCTTTTAAAGCTGTGAGCTCGTAATGCTCGCCCATATTCCCGAATGTCATCAGCGAAGCCAACAAAATGGCCAGTGGCAAGGCCATGGGCACCACCTGCAACGAGGCGTAAAACAGCAACTCGGCCATCACGTACCACTCAAGCCCCTTGCCCACGAGTTCATCCACATATTTCCATAAAAACTGCATCACCAGGATAAACAGAGAGATAAAGAAAGTCATGGCCAAAGGGCCCAAAAAACTTTTTAGGATAAAAAGATGCAGTCGCTTCATAAGGCTTCCGATAGAAAGAAAAAATCCGGTTAGTCAAAAAAACCAACCGGATGCAAAAGTAGTGAAAGTTTACTTGTTTCAAGGTCAAAGGGTGCCTAAACCATGTTTGAGCAATTCAATTTGTTTGTTCCATAACTCGATGGCATAGCGGCGTTCGTCGGCGTCGCAAAAATCGGTCACCACCAAGGCGGTCGAACCAGTCAGCTCATCGGTGACAATGCGAAACCCGAAATACGCCTCTTCATCATCGTCGTCGAGCCAACGAAACCGAATGAGCTTATTCTCCTTCCGCTCCAAAACGATGGCCTCTTGTTGTTCCCCTTTCCACTTAAAGGTGTACACACTTTCGTCGTGCAGATCCACATCGTCGGCAAACCATTCCGACAACCCGCTGGGGGTACTCAACCTGTTAAACAGGACGCCGGGAGTTGAGTTGATGATAAACTCCAGGTCGATTTGAACTTTCTCAATGGTCATCTTCATTTCTCTTTATCAGTATTGGGGTCAGTCATCGGCCCTTTAGTATCGAATTGAGCAGTACAAAACGGCCGAAACACTCATGAATGCTGAGAAAAACGATAAAAATTCCTTTCTGACAATCACGATGTTACAACAAAAATAGCAAAAAGAATCAAAAAAAACGCATCTGCCATTTTTCCATTCAAAATATTCTCCTACATTTGCAACCGCAAAACCCAATGATGGTTTGCCTTTCAGAGGATAAATCCTCATCAAAAAAGGTGTTAGAAATATTAAGGCATACGCCCCGGATGATTTGCCTTTCTGACATAAAACCTGACGATGAAGGTCTCTGAATATAAATGCCGAGGTAGCTCAGCTGGTTAGAGCGCATGATTCATAATCATGAGGTCGGCGGTTCAAGCCCGCCTCTCGGTACTTAAAAATCAAATGGTTACAACTAAAAGTTGTAACCATTTTTTGTTTGGGACATACATTTTAACATACATAAATCAAGTCGAAAACATAGTCACAATAGTGGCAACACGTGCCGTTGGAAGAGTATAGTTGCCACTTTTCTGTCAAGTGTTTTTGATTTTTCTAATCTCTTTTGTACTTCCATTGAATACTCTTGAGATTGTTTCATATCTCAAGCTTTCTTTTGCTGACTTTTTGTTTTTCCTTCCCAAAATGAACCCAATGCATGGTTGCTCAATCCTTTTCTTCCAATTTTCCAGAAGAATTGCATCATTTCTCTGTTTTTTGCAAACTCATTGACCAAAATACATATCGAGAACGCAATATTTGTCAACTTTTTTGCTTGATAAAATGCAAAACCCCTTCCGCATCACGCAAAAGGGGTTGCTTTCTTGAAGTCAAAGTCACTTATTCGTCTTCTGACTCGTCATCATCGTCCGAATCTTCGTCTTCATCCTCATCTTCTTCATCCAATTCGTCAAGCGCATCTTCCAACCAATCCTCTAATTCATGGATGGCAGCTTTCTGCTTAGCCGAATAGCTCACTTCGATGATGATTTCATCATCCTCGGTGCTGCCTTGGATCTCGTTGACCAATTCATTCTCGGACAACAGTTCAGAAAATTCAGCCAACAACTCGGTTGGCACTTCGAAAATTTTACTTTTCATGATGTAAAAAATTAAAGATTAATAAAAAACATATGTGATTTTCACATAATTCAATCATTGATGCCGTTTCCACTGTTTCCACCGTTTCCATTTCCAGCGATGGAAACGGTGGAAACGATGGAAACGGGCATGGCAATAGCTGTACGAAAGGTTGGTAACCTGTCGTAAAACTTGGTTAAGACAATTCTAATGTGTAGTTATTCAGATCATAAGACCCAATAACGTTTGCCGGTGTGAGCAGACTTCAAGCACATCACAAAGCGTTTCCACTGTTTCCACTGTTTCCGTTTGGGATGGAAACACTTCGTTTTTTGAGCCATTTACTAATGGTGCCTTGTTTATTTTCATCTCCCAACACCTCTTTAGCAATGGCACGATACGCCCACCCTTTTTGTTTCAGTTCAACCGCTCTCTGAATCAGGCTTTCCCGATCACCCTCATTGCTTTCGTTGCGTCGCAGGTGATAACTCTCCTCGTGAAAGTCGATGAAGTCGAATGTCAGGAAATAGCCTTTCTTGACGACTTCGCAGGTGATAACATTTTGCGAATCGTAAAGTATTTCAGCACTCC
>NZ_QKZK01000030.1:0-24023 GCF_003254275.1 Breznakibacter xylanolyticus
ATCCAAAGCAAACTAACCACCCCAGTCTCTTTTGCGTCAGCAAAGAATTCGTTCAATTCGCGGACACCCCCATAACCACGCTCATGAGCCATCTAATCTTTTATCAAACGTGTGATATTACGAATCAACTCTGCACCGTTACATCTCTGCGTTGATCTCCTATTATTTAACAAAAACCCTCCTTCTCACCACACAATTCAACACACACCAAACCCTCAAAAATTAGTGTCATTTTCTCCACACCCTTTTCCACAAAAACCCAAAATTCGCCCTTCCACCCCAAAACCCAACCTTCTACAACCCGCACCAGCAAAGGGATTCAAAAATCAAACCCCACCTTAAAGCATAGATAGTGTATAGATGAAGCATAGATAAAGCATAGATAGTGTATGAAGAGTGCCTGAAAAGTTTAGTTAAATAGCGCCATTTTCAGCCCCACCCCTTTGTGTCAAATAGTGCAAACAGACACTCTAAAACACCCTCTCTAAACGTGTCAAATCAAACCTTCTCTCACCCCTTCAATTCTCCCTATCAAAAGGGCGTTACTCAAAACTCTGATCATCACCCGATGCTGCCATCCATTTCCTTTTCCACCAAAAATTAATAACTTCATCTGCACCATTCTTCAATCCCAAATCTCTTTGAATCTACTCCGAAAAACACGAACAATGCCTCTCCACAAATCGCATCCATCACTTTGAATGCGTTTCAATGTCGTTTAGTTAAGAGAAAAAGATGTCAGACGAAGAGACAGATGATGAGATGAAAAAACAGATATTTAGATCCGTGACCTTCGTCTCTTCAGTCTAATCTATCTGTCTTTAGTCTCATCATCTTCTTGTCTCTTTTGTGAAAAGTACATTTCAGCGTGAACTTCTCTTTAGGATTTTTTTATAAATTTGCGCCTTCCAAAAAAAATGGAATCATTTATAAAACTGACAGTTATAACTCACCCAATCGACGCTCATGATTTACACACTGCGCATCATATCTAACGAATCGGACGATTTCATCCGCGAGGTGACCATCGACGGAGAAGACAACTTCCTGACCCTTCATAACTTTCTGCAGCAAGAAATGAACTACGACCCATCCATGATGGCATCATTCTTCACCACCGACGAGGGCTGGAACAAAGAAACCGAAATCACACTCATGGACATGATGGACGGCGAAAATCCCGACATCCGCGTCATGGATCAATGCGTGATTGCCGATTACGTTCATAGCAACAAACAGCGATTCCTCTACGTCTTCGACTTCTTTGCCGAGAGAGCCTTTTTCATGGAAATCTGCAACATCCAAAACGGAACAATCCCGGCACCACAAATCATCAAATCAGAAGGTGATGCGCCCGAACAAATCATGCCCGACCTGATGGCCGACAATGGCGAACCCGACAGCGACCTACTGGACGTAGAAGACGAAGCCGACGACTTTTTTAAATACGAAGAAGGCATCGACGAAGACGTGGATCTCGACAGCTTCGGCATGGATTTCCGCGAAGATTATTAATCCATCCTGTAGAGACGCCCTTTTTAGGCGTCTCCAGTAAAGACGCCCTTTTTAGGCGTCTCCGATAAAGACGCCCTTTTAAGGCGTCTCCAGCAAAGACGTCCTTTTAAGGCGCATCCGGTAAAGACGCCCTTTTAAGGCGTCTCAACAAAATAAATCCCCCACACCATTTGAAAACCAACTGGCTCATTGTTCTCACCGGCCCCACGGGCATTGGCAAAACCGACCTTTCCATCGAAATGGCCAGGCAATTCAATTCGGTCATCATCTCGGGCGATTCGCGCCAAATATACAAGGAACTGTACATCGGCACCGCAGCGCCCACACCCCTGCAAACGGCCATGGTGCCCCACTACCTCATCGCCACCCACTCGGTTACCGATTATTACAATGCCTGGCAGTTTGAGCAGGACGTGCTTCAACTCACACGCGACCTCTTCCCGCAGATCAACCCCATCATCCTCACCGGCGGTTCCATGATGTACATCGACGCCTTGTGCAACGGCATCGACGAGCTGCCAACCATCGACACCGAGCTGCGCGAAAACCTGGCCCGCCAATACCGCGAAGAAGGCATCGACCCCATCCGACGTCTCCTTAAGCAACTCGACCCGGTGTTTTACAACCAAATGGATTTACAAAACCACAAGCGCGTGATTCACGCCGTGGAAATTTGCATGATGACCGGCAAACCTTACAGCGACCTGCGCACCAAACCCAAACACGATCGCCCTTTCAACATTCTCAAAATCGGGCTCGAGATGGATCGTGAGGAACTCTACGACCGCATCAACCGACGGGTGGACATGATGATGCAACAGGGACTGGAGGACGAAGCCAAACAACTCTATCACCTGCGCCACCTCAACTCCCTCAACACGGTGGGCTATCGCGAACTCTTCGACTACTTCGACGGCAACTGCACGCTGCCTGAGGCCATTGAACTCATCAAACGCAACTCGCGTCGTTACGCAAAAAAACAGCTCTCGTGGTTTCGACGCGACAAAGAGATGCATTGGTTTCATCCTGCCGAGAGCGAAAAAATCATTAAATTTGTGATCGACACCATCCATCAAAAAGGAAAGCCGGCCTGATTTGTTTCATCTTTCTCGCGGTTTACAGCGTTTTATTTCTGAGGCCGGCTTTCTCTTTTCATCCGCAACACCCTGCTACCATGCCCGAGCCGCGCTTCAACATCCGCGTTTACGCCATCATCATCCAACAAAACCAACTGCTCCTGTCCGACGAATTCGTGATGGGAACCCTCATGACCAAGCTGCCCGGTGGCGGACTCGAGTACGGCGAGGGAACCCTCGACTGCCTGCATCGAGAGATGAAAGAAGAAACCGGCCTCGACATCCGCATCACCGGCCACTTTTACACCACCGACTTCTTTCAAAAAGCACTGTTTTACGACCACACCCAACTGCTGAGCATCTATTACAAGGCACAACTCATCCATCCCGAGCGACTCATCACCTCCTCCCGAAAACACGACTTTGAACACCGCGAAGGCGCCCAGTCGTTTCGATGGGCTCACATACAAAACATGCCTGCCGCGGAGTTATCGTTCCCCATCGACAGGCATGTGTTACATCTTTTAAAATCGGAAATCGGCTAACGACCTCTTCATCGACCATCTTCGGGACGGTACCCCACACGCGAGGCCACCTTATAACTGTTGCGCTCCGACCCGTTGCGCGACACCAATTCGCCTAAAAAGCCGGCCAGAAACAATTGCGTGCCAATGATCATCCCCGTTAGGGCAATGTAAAAATAGGGGCTCGAAGTGACCAGCGGCGCCCTCAGTTGATGATAAACAGCCCACAGCTTGTGTGCCCCTAGTAGCCCGGCCGACACAAACCCCACCATAAACATGATGGTGCCCAACCCGCCAAACAGGTGCATGGGTCGCTTGCCAAACTTTGAGATAAACGATACGGACATCAAATCGAGAAAGCCCTTGAGAAAGCGCTCCATGCCAAACTTCGACACGCCATACTTGCGCTCCTGATGCTGCACCACCTTTTCGCCAATGCGTCCAAAACCGGCCTGCTTGGCCAATATGGGGATGTAACGGTGCATCTCGCCATACACTTCGATGTTTTTGATCACCTCGCTACGATAGGCTTTTAACCCACAATTGAAATCGTGCAAACGGATGCCCGACACCCATCGCGCTGTGCGGTTAAACAACTTACTGGGAAGTGTTTTGCCAAGGGGATCGTAACGCTTCTTCTTCCATCCGCTCACCAGGTCGTAACCCTCTGCACGAATCATCTGCACCAGGCCGGGAATCTCTTCGGGACTGTCCTGCAAGTCGGCATCCATGGTGATGACCACCTGCCCCCGGGCGGCCTCAAAACCACAAAACAGAGCGGCCGACTTACCGTAGTTGCGCCGAAAACGAATGCCACGCACCATCTCATTGTCCTGACATAAAGCCTCCACCACAGGCCACGAACGGTCACTGCTGCCATCGTCAACCAAAATCACTTCGTAACGCCAACCGAGGGGATCAACCACCCGTCGAATCCAGGCGATGAGCTCGGTGAGCGATTCTTCTTCGTTGTATAGCGGGATGACCAAACTTAAATCCATGATATTCTCTTTTCAATAATTAAACGAACCCGACAACCGGGAATATGAGTCTTCACGACACCTCCTGCATGGCCTGCGCAAACGGATCCTGCTTGCGCTTGAGGAAGGCAGCCACCACCAAGGCCATCAACAATCCATAAAACGCCGTTTGCGGGATGGACCACAATGCCACCGACAGAGGGGAGGCCTTTCGCGATTCATCAATGGCCTGTTCGATAAACACAATTTGCTTTTCAATGTCGGCATCCTTCATATTGGCCTGTTCGTAAAACTGAACCGTTTTGTCGAGCAGCGCCTCTTGCTTGCGCACTTCGTAACCGGGATCGATGACGGTGGTAAACACCAGTGAATAGGCAGCCATGATGATGCCGGCAAAAAACATAAGCCACGTGCCAAACCGAATCCCTTCGCGATAGGTGAGCCAGCCACGGTTCTCCACATCGCGAAACCGTTTCATGGTGATGATCATTCCCAACAACATGGGGCCAAAACCAAACAACACCGTCAGAGCCGTCATCCCCACCAAACCAAACCGGTCGAGATCTAACATATAAAACAACAGAGCAGAAGCCACCATGCCTCCGCCCACATATAAGCCATAACGCATGGTGCCTTTCACGAACACCGATCCTTGTGAAGTCGTCATTGAATCGCTTTTTTTAATCATGAGCAAAGATAAATATCCATTTTACATTGGCGATAGAATGACAGCCAAAGTTTAGCCGAAAAAAAGTGCATTTAAAAGCATCTACAAATCAAAAGGATAACAAAAAACTTGCAATTTTTAAGCAAAAAGAAGCACCAAATACTTGCAGGAAATGGGAAAAACCCTACTTTTGCATCCGCGAAACGGGTAAGTCCCATACGACCAGCTCCTGTTGAACTCCCCCAGGGCTTGACCGCAGCAAGGGTAGACGGTTGTAGCGGTGCGATATGGATCGCTTACCCACCCGCCGGTGTAGCTCAGTTGGCCAGAGCAGCTGATTTGTAATCAGCTGGTCGGGGGTTCGAATCCCTCCACCGGCTCGGAGGACAAACTTCAATGGAAGTTTGGTACTAACATAAAAGATTGAATAAAAGATATTGGGGAGATACCAGAGTGGCCAAATGGGACTGACTGTAACTCAGTTGTCTTACGACTTCGGAGGTTCGAATCCTCCTCTCCCCACTCTTTTGCCGGTGTAGCTCAGTTGGCCAGAGCAGCTGATTTGTAATCAGCTGGTCGGGGGTTCGAATCCCTCCACCGGCTCCATTCAAAAAAACATAACGCGGGAGTAGCTCAGTTGATAGAGCATCAGCCTTCCAAGCTGAGGGTCGCGGGTTTGAACCCCGTTTCCCGCTCAACGAAAGGGACAGACAGAAATGTGTGTCCCTTTTTTATTGGCATGAAGCTCCGACCCCGCCCGGGGATATTTGAAAAAGCTAAGGATTAATGCACCAAAAGCCCGCCGCCTTTTATGAAAAAGGCGGCGGGCTTTTAGGTAATTCACCGCGGTGAAATTTAAAATCACCGCGGTGAAATAAAAATCGACCGCGGTGAATCGATAAAAACACAAGCAGGACTTCAATCATTGTTCACGGCCAAATGGATGATTCGACCTTTTCGTATTTCAAAGTGGTCAGCATCTCTTTAAGATCTGTACCGGGGCGGAACAAGATTTTGCCACCTCTGATGAGCGAGGAGGTAAACTGCGCTGGCGAATCGGCTCCCTCGCTGGTGATCGAAATCTGGAAGGATCCAAAATCGCCCAGGCGAATAATTTCACCATTCTCGAGATGCCGTTTCATGATTTTGGTCAGCAGATTGAGGGCCGCCATCATGTCGGTGTCACTCACGGTGGTGGATGCCTGGGCGACTTCCTGACTCAACTGACGAAAGGTAAATTCCCGGCGGCTCTTGGCGCGTGCATAATATTTGGGTGTCGAATGCGGGTTTCCGGGAGGCGTTTGAGGAATAAGTACGTAAGGTATGGCCATGGGTGGTGTATGATTTAATGTAGATTTTTTAATAGCGGCGGCCAAGCGGCGTCAGCACAACATTCATCTGCGATGAACGCTTGCTTGTGAATGCTTGTCATGAAAACGACATTGCACCCCATCCTGACACCGGCCGGAAGGTCGAATATAATATTTCTGTTCGACATCAAAACAGTCCCCAACGGATGTTTCACCATAAAAATCACCGGGTTATCGGCCATAACCCAAAATGGTGCCGTATATTTGCACCCATACAACAAAAACACCACATCGATGCTCATTAAAATCTACCCCGAAAACCCCAATCCCAAGTCCATCGACCAAGCCGTGCAAACACTAGCCAATGGCGGACTGGTGATTTACCCCACCGACACCGTGTACGGACTGGGATGCGACATCAACAACACCAAGGCCGTAGAGGCCATTTGCCGCATCAAGGGCTTTAACATCAAAAAGGCCAACCTCTCATTTGTGTGTCACGACCTGAGCCACATTGCCGACTTTACCAAACCCATCAGCAACAGCACCTTTAAACTGATGAAACGGCATCTTCCCGGCCCCTTCACGTTTGTGCTGGAGGCCAACAACAATGTGCCCAAGCTGTTCAAAAACAACAAAAAAACCGTGGGCATCCGTGTGCCCGACAATAACATCATTCGCGAAATTGTGGCCAAACTGGGCAACCCGGTACTCTCCACCTCTATTTACGACGAAGACGACATCATTGAGTACACCACCGACCCCGAACTGATACACGAGAAATGGGAAAACCGCGTCGACCTGGTCATTGATGGCGGTTATGGCGACAACACCCCTTCAACGGTGGTCGATTGCACCACCTACGACTATCAGATACTCCGCCAGGGGAAAGGCATTTTGGAGATCTGATGTCATCGACGATTGATCCCTAATATGGAGAATGCGGAATGACAAGAGAATAAACGCGGAGACCTAAGGCGCTGAGTTCATTTGTAGCGCGTTGCATTTATATAAATTAAAATAGGCACATGAACTATAACAGTCAAGACGCCTACATAAAGGTTAGGCCGCATAGCCCCAACGGGCGAAAGCGTTGTTGGATGCCACACTTAACCAAACAGACAGTGATTGCTTTGGCTCCGATGGGGCTTGGGGAGGTTCCTTACTGCTTTGCACACTTGATCCAATGCCCAATCCTGCTATTAACCCCAGCCTTCAGGCTGGGGCTAATTAGATAATCGTTACAGAAGGGCTTTAGCCCATACTTTAGTTGCAATCACTAATGACGCCAAAAACCGGGCGAAAACAGAAGTATCACGGTAAAGAGTTCCAAACGTCCCACCAGCATGAGCAATGCCAAGAACCATTTGCCCACAGCAGGAACTTGCGAAAACGAAAAAGCCGGCCCCAACTCGTTGAGTCCCGGACCAATGTTCCCAATCGAAGTGGCCACCGCCCCCAACGAAGTGGAAAGGTCATACCCCAAGGCTGAAAATGCGATGGTACTCAGCCCCACAATCATCAAATAAACCACCACAAAGGCCAACACATTATACAACACCGACTGTGGCACCACCTTGCCATTGCTTCGCACCGAAATCACCGCGTTAGGATGAATGAGTCGTCGCATCTCAAAACCACTGTTCTTAATTAACAAATTGATGCGGGCAATCTTAATCCCCCCGGCCGTGGAGCCGGCACATCCCCCAAAAAACATCAACAAAAACACAATCGCCACCACAAACGAAGGCCAAATCATAAAATCGACCGTGGCAAATCCGGTGGTGGTAACAATCGAAACCACCTGAAATAACGCATCACGAAAGGCTTTCTCGGCGCCTGTATAAGTGTTCATCATCCACAAAACCCCTCCAATCAAAACACTGACGCCTAACACAGTCACCCAATAAAACCGGAATTCATCATTCCCCTTGAGTCGTAAAAATTTACCTCGACTCAAACCATACAGCAACGTGAAATTGACCCCTGCCAAAAACATAAAAAAGGTGATGACATATTGAATGTAAGCCGAATCCCAATGCGCGATGCTGGCCTGCTTGGTGCTGTAACCGCCCGTAGCCATGGTGGTAAACGAATGACAAATGGCATCGAAATAATCCATGCCACCAACAAACAGCAACAGGGATTGGACCAGAGTCAACACCAAATATATTAACCATAACTGTCGAGCAGTATCGGTAATGCGAGGCTGCAGCTTGTCGTAGGTCAATCCCGGCACTTCGGCCTCGAACAGCGCCATACCCCCCACACCAAGAAAGGGCAACACAGCCAACGACAACACAATCATCCCCATCCCTCCCAGCCATTGGGTGATGCTTCGCCAAAACAACACCCCGTGGGTCATCGACTCAATGTTATTTAATATGGAACTTCCCGTGGTGGTAAAGCCCGACATGGTTTCGAAAAAGGCATCGGTGAAACCGGGAATGGCACCACTCAGCCAATAAGGCATCATCCCAAAGAACGAAAATACCACCCACACCATGGCTACAATTATATAACCTTCGCGTTTCCCAAACTGCTTACCGGCACCGCGTCCCTGCCAAATGGCCACCCCGCCCACCGTAGCACTGATTGCCGTGGAAAGTAAAAAATAAATAAAATCGCTTTCACCATATAATAATGATACCAATGAGCTGATGAGCAGGAAAACGCTCTCAATTATCAATAACGAACCCCAAGTACGGATGATGACTTTAAAATTGACCATTTCGACAATAATTACGCTTAAAATAATGCATTAAAAACCAAACAACCAAAAAACAGACCACCCAACAGAGGGCATTCAACCAAACTCGTTTACAAACAGCTATCTTTGAACGTTCAATTTTCGACCAAGCATCGCAACCTTAATTCCAAATAAAAGTAAACACAAAGCAACGTAACAATCAGCTCTTTTTTTTGACCAAACGCATGCAACCAATATCCCCCTCTACAAATCAGCACACCACCATCGTCCGAAAACTGACCCTTTTGGTCATCCTCATCGGATGCTATTCTTTCGCCCAGGCTCAACTCAGCTTTGGCGGAAAACCGTTATGGCAAACACAAACCAACGGACTCAAAAGCGCATCGTCCAACCTGAAATTCGAAATCATGCCGCCATTCGATGCCGCCATATACGAGACATCCGATGAGGAGATGCTTAAAACTACGCGCTTTGCCCACCCATTCTTCGTCAACTACACCCCATCCAATTCGGGACAGTGGAGCATCACCAACAATGGCACGCGCGTTTGGCGACTGGGCATCAGCTCGCCGGGCGCTTACACGCTCAACCTGCTCTTCGACCGCTTTAACATTCCCGACGGGGCACGCATGTTCATCTTTTCGGCCGACATGGGGCACGTCATTGGCAGTTTCACCAATCAAAGCCACACCTCGCAGGGTGTATTTGCCACCATCCCGGTGGCAGGCGATCGCATCATTGTTGAATACAGTCAGGATGCTTGGGTCGAAGACGAACCGGACATCCTCATCAGTGCCGTCAACCACGACTTCAAGAACTTTTATGCCACCGAAAAAGTGGGGCTGTTCAACGATGCGGGATCTTGCAACGTAGATGTGAGCTGTGCCCCGGTGGCTCAGGACGAACATGTCCGTGCCGTGGTGCGTTTGGTGGTCGATGGTCGGGAATATTGCACCGGCACCCTGGTCAACAATTCCCTTAACGATGGCACCCCGTATGTACTCAGTGCCAATCATTGTCTGAAGAATAACTATACCAATCCGGCTTTTGTGTACCTGTTCAACTACCAAGTGCCCGACTGCCAATCGGGCATTGAAGGCGACAGAATGCAGTCGATGAGCGGCGGCCAAATTGTGATTGCCGACGACAATCTGGATGTGATGCTCATAAACATGCAACAGATGCCGCCCGTTTCGTATCGTCCCTACTGGGCAGGATGGTACGTGGCCGACACACAAGAGGCACCGGTGCACTCCATTCACCATCCCATGGGCGATGTTAAAAAATATGCATCATCACAATCAGCACCCACCAAAGCCTCCTTTAGCAACCCGGCCTACACTTTTGCCACCGATGCCCATTGGCGGGTGAGCAAATGGGATGTGGGTACCACCGAAGGCGGCTCATCGGGATGCGGCCTATTCAACAGCAACCAGCAAATCATAGGCACCCTCTCGGGCGGCGAAGCCACCTGCAACCGTCCGCTCAACGATTACTTTGCACGCGTCAACAAAGCATGGGATTACCAAACCGACATCAATAAAAAACTCAAAACATGGCTCAATCCCGACCATGCCTCCCTTGCCGTCACATCGATGCCGGGATTTGACTTTTACGAAAGTCGTGGGGTGAAACGCATCACCAACCGCCTGACCGGCGAAACACCCGTGCTGCGCGACAACTACCAAACCGGCTTTTGGCTGGGACACAATGCCTCGAAATACACTGCCATGGCCGAAAAATTCGACACCATCGAAAGAGCCACACTGCATGGCATCTACCTGATGGCAGGCAAACGCACGGCAACATCCCAACAAAGCATTGGCATTAAGATATGGAGCGGCGAAGAGTTCAACAGCGCCAACACACCACTGCTCGACACCAGCGTGGTGATCTCGACCCTCAAAGCACCGGCCGAGAACTTTGTGCGACTCATATCACCCCTTGTCGTGAATACACCTGTGAGCATTTCGGTATCGTACAACTATGCCACCACCGACTCCATAGGCATTTACTGGATGCAACCGTCAACACAACGCACCCGAAACACGGTTTACCTGCACAAGAACGGCATTTGGACGGCATTTAACGAACTACATCCATCGGGCATTAAAACATCGGCTTACCTGGAACTGCTGGCTTCGGACATTACCTTTAAAAACGCAGAAAACCCGGAAGACAGCATCAAAACGGACGAATACGTGGTGGTATATCCCAATCCTGCCCGCGAGATCATCCATTACGAATGGGGCAACGACATCCTCCAGAAAGTAGAACTGATTAATTTAAACGGGCAAAAGGTCGCTCAATGTTACCTTGGCAGCAAGAATAGCAACGACAACATGCCCGTCACCCACCTCTCGGCAGGCATTTATGCCATGAAGTTTTACTTCAACAAACAGGTCATCACCCAAAAAGTGATCATTACCCATTAACAATCTGAAACTGATTAGTCCATCAACTTCAGATTGTCGAGACAGAAATAGCTCAACGTATTTTTAGGATTCAGCGAGCCTTCGGTGGAAAAGAGTTTCATCTCAATTTTCTGCACCCGGCCTAATTCACGAAGGTCGATGGTGGCCCATTTTTCGAGCGCATAACGTTCGGTTTTCACCTCACGTGTATAATCGGCAAGATAAAAAAGCAGCTCCCCGCTAACACTACCGTCGGCACGAAAACCTCGCACCCCAAGCACAAAGGCATCCTGTTTACCCTCGCCAAAAGGCGACAGTAAATCGGTTCCATTTTTGATGGCGCCCACCATGTAAGCCGTATTGACCACGTCCACACTGCGAATGCGATACACGCGATTGTCGTCGAACGACACCGTCACGCCGGTTTCGACATCCTGCTGATGACACACCAAATATGACATACTTTTATCGGAACCATAGCCCACATTGGCACTAAAGGGATTTTTGAGGGTACGCACAGATGTGTTGGTCATGCTGCTCAGGGCAAACCCGTTCCATGTAGAAGCCTCATCGCCGGCCACATACTGAAAAGGAAATGTCACTCCTTTGGAAGTCAGGTTACCCACCTGCGGATTGCAATAAAAGGTGTCTTTTTTTAGCCCAAACTCTTCGAAATAAAGGATCCGCATGGCATTGACCGGCACCACCAGCGTATCGCTCCCCGATGGGTTTTGCACCACAAACGTATATTGGTACGATTGCAATGTATCGGGCTCGAGGTGCAATGTCTTTTCGGTTGAGACCACCTGACCGTCGAGAAGCCATTGATAAGTAGATTCGTAATCGTAAGTAATTTTAGGATCGAGCACCAACACCGAATCATAATCCAGCTCATAACCACCATCGGGCATGTTCAAATGAATTTGGGGAGCTGGCATTGGCTTTTCTTCCTCACAGGCCACCATCACAACGGACAATACCGACAACACTATAAAGCACTTATAAAACAACTTACGTTTCTGCACAACAATAATCATTAAGTCACCAATTCATGAAAGAACATAAATAAGCGACGATGAATAAATACAAATTACAAACGCCCCTGACTGATTTCGTGATCGAAAAATCCGGGAATATTCTCAACCCCGATGCGCTTAGCCACAATCTTTTTATCACGATCGAGAATGTAAATCACAGGGGTACTGAAGATGTCATAATGGTCGCGAAAACCCGACTGCTGATAGCGATCAAAGACGTTATACCATCCAAATCCTTCCAGATGATTGGCCTCCACAAACTCTTGCCACTCCTTGGTATCAATTTGCGTATAAACGGCCATTACCTTAATGCCTTTGTCTTTATACTTCTCGAACACATCTTTAAACAAGGCGGGAATCTCCTTTTTACAATGACCACAGCTGGGTTCCCAAAATGCCAAAATGGTGTAGGGAGCCGAAATCTCACTCAACCTGAAGAACTCACCATTCAACGACTCCAATTTCATATCGTGAGCTTTTAAGCCCAATAAGTTCGGTTTGATCTTCACCACCCGATCCTTCAGTTTTGTAAGGAATTCTTCATCGGCCCACGTGGCATCACCACTCAGATAATACTTTTCACCCAATGCCACCAACATGGCATCCATGCCCATCATCTTGCTGTCGTTGGCATAATTGAAGAAGTACTGCACCATGTAACGAAACATCTCGGCATTGGGACGCGCCTTTTCGATCACACCAATGGCAGCCGCCGTGAGCGTGTCGGGATGCTGAATCACGGTTTTAGTAAGATAGTTTTCTAACTTGCCATGAAAATATGGCGTGCGAATCAACCGATCATCGGTTAAATCCAAGTGGTCGAAGTAATGATGCTTGTAGTAATAATAACGTCTGTGTTGCAACACCGAGTCCTTATTAACCACAGAATCCTCCACCGTGAATTCAGGGACTTCCACAGCCTTTAATCCGGTTAAGAACAGCGCCAACATGGTTTTGGGATTCTCCTGAATCAAACGATCACTCAAATCCTTCACATCATTGCCCATTTGCTGTAATCGTTCCTGAAGGAATTTTGATGAATCGGGTTGCTCCTTCAATGCTTCTAATTTTTGCTGTAGTTCCTTTGCTTCGGTCTGACGATCCATCAATAACCGCTGATACGATAAAAAACGTTCACTTTCATCGGCACCGGTAATCACCAGATTCTTCACATAGTCAGGCTCGTGGGTTTTCATGGCAAACTGCTGATCGCTGCCCACCAAAAAGTCGAAATAGGTTTGATTGGGCAGATACACCAGGTACATGCCCTGAGGCAAAGGCTTCTCGCCGGTAAAAACACCACGTCCCCGGCTATCCACCTGAATGGTGTCGCTCACATACATTTTACTTTGAGCATAATAGCCCAATATCACCGAAGTGTCTTTCACTCCGCCAATATCAACCTGAATTTTATATCCCTGGGCACCAAGGTTCATCAACGCCAGGAATAAAACCAATCCACTCAATAGCATTTGTTTGGTCTTCATAGCATCTATCTTCATTCAATTGATAATTAATTCAACAACATTCATTTAACGGTGCATCGTTCATTAAGACCTGAATTAACCGATTGGCATGAGCCAGATTATCAAAATTACGCATCAACACAGCTCTGCGCTCGTCAATGCACTGCAACGGAAAGTCCATCTCCCACCGCTTCTTTATCAAGTCCTTCCACTGCTCAACAGTTTCGGCACTGTCACACAACGCCTCCACACCTGAACCATTCAGCACATGGCCATTGGCCACCACAAAACGACCATTGGCCAGCGAGCTGAGCAACTTAAGTTTGATGCCCGTGGGCTGATGCGAATGTAAAAGAATCACGTGAGCATCTTGCTGAATCTTTAGCATCTTAGCCTCATCGGGGTTCGAAAAAAGCATGGCATTGGGATAACGCGCCACCACACGTCTCAAATGCGCCGTTGGATTCTTCCCGGCAATGACAATGGGATAATCACTATCCTTAAGCACCTGCGCCAAGAGATATTCAATGGACATTTCGTTCTCACGCACACTCAAGTTGCCGTGCATCAACAGATACTGGCCACGTCCAGGCAAACAAGTCACGTCGTAGTTGGAATGAAACACAGGTAACAATTCAGCTGATCCATACTGAGATGAAAACCACTTTTGGTCATTCACCGACAAAGAAAACAGATAAGTAGCTTTTTTCAAAATCGGTTCGAACCGTTTGAGCTTACGGGATTCGAGATAATAATACAGGCGTTTGAAAGGATGCCGGGTTGCCTGAGCCAGATGGCGATAATAATCGTGCTCCACATTATGACATCGCACTGCCACGCGCTTCCCATGATTGATAAGCGTGTCTAAAAACGCCGTGCAATGCAATCCTTCGAGCAATACAGGGGCATCATCGGCTAAAAGGTTGCGCAACAGAGTTGGGTTTTGCCGCGACACCACAATAAAAGGCAACGAATGCAACAAATAATGAGGCCACAACGGCCGTTTGTAATAATAAACAGTTTCGCACCAGCGCGCCAACTCGGGCATAGGACGTCGCCCGTATACAAAGCAATGGAGAATTAAACGCACCCCCGACTCATGCAGGGCTTTCACTTTGAAAAACACATCAATTACCCCCCCGTAATCGGGAGGGTATGGATTATTGAAACAAACAAGATGAAGCGTCCCCTTCGAATTTATATCTTCTTGCATTTTTCTTTCAGAAAATCTTTTAAAGCCGGGTCGATGGCATTGATTAACGCAGCCTCTACCCGCCCGTGATAATCGTTGAGCCAGGCAATTTCCTCGGGCGTAAGCAAATCCTTCACCACCGGCACGGTATCAATCGGGCACAAGGTCATGGTTCGAAACTGATAAAACTCGCCAAATGCACTGACATTACGAACCTGAGTCAACACCAAATTTTCGATGCGAATGCCATACTCTCCGGCTCTGTAAACACCAGGTTCGTTAGAGGTGAGCATTCCAGGCTCAAGAGGCACACCATTGTCAGACGGTGAAAGCACCAGAGGTCCCTCATGCACATTAAGAAAACAGCCCACACCATGTCCGGTGCCATGGCCATAATTCAAACCCTGCCGCCATAATTCGTGACGGGCAACAGCATCGAGCTGCACACCTCGTGTACCCTTCGGGAATACAGCTTTAGCCAAGGCAATGTGGCCTTTGAGCACGCAAGTATAATCAATTTTTGCCTGCTGGGACAATTTACCCATGGCGATTGTACGGGTAATGTCGGTTGTTCCCCCCATGTACTGCCCCCCGGAATCAATTAATAAAAAGCCTTCGGGACGAATCACGGCATTGGAAAGCGAGGTCACAGAGTAATGCACAATGGCACCATTGGCCTGATATCCGGCTATGGTGGCAAAAGACTCGCCCATATACCCCTCAGTCGAAGCACGGAACGCATTGGCCTTGGCCACCACATCCATCTCCGTAATTTTGCCAGAGGGAACAGCATCTTCCAGCCAATGCAAAAGGGAAATCATCGCAACCCCATCATCCACCATCACCTTTTCGATGGATTGAATTTCGGCCTCACTCTTAATGGCTTTGAGGGAGCCAATGATACTCTTGACCTCTTTTTTAGGACATTCGGGATGCAAGGCATCCACAGCCAAGGCGTTTAAGCGAAGCGGGTCATAGATGAAGATGGTATCATAGGAAGGAATCTCCTTGATAGCTCGATAGAAACTCTCGTACAAAGAAATTTTGATGCCATCGCCGGTAAGTTCACGACCGATGGCCGAAGTCACTTTATGAGGATTCACAAACAATTGGGCCGAATCGGGAGAAATAATCATAAACGCATGAAAGACGGGATTATAAGGCACGTCTTCACTGCGCAAATTTAAAGCCCAGGCGATTTCGTCGAGCGCCCCAACAATGTAATGAGTGGCATGTAACTTGCGCATTTGTTGTCGAATGACGGCCAATTTCTCCACACGTCCCATGCCGGCAATTTCAGTAGGATGCGAAAAAATATTGCATTCGGGAATATCGGGACGTCCCAGCCACACATCCGACATTAAATCGTGCTGGATTTCCAATCGCAAGTCGGCTTTTTTAAATTCCCGCTTGTAGTTACGAATGTCCTCTACCGAGAACAATGTTCCATCTAACCCGACGGTATTGCCGGCCATCAAATCGAAAGCCAGCCACTCGGTGATGCCAGGCACGCCGGGCTCCCCCATGCGGAACAATTTGATAAAGGTCTCTTTGAGTTGCTCTTCGGCCTGTAAGAAATATCGCGAATCGACCCACAACCCGGCACTTTCTTCGGTAATCACCAGTTTACCACGAGATCCGGAAAATCCCGACATCCACTCCCGAAACTTCCAGTGATCGGCAATATATTCACTTAAATGCTGATCGTTATCAGAAATAATATAGGCTTGAATTCCGGCAGCAGCCATGCGGCTACGAAGTTCAAAGATACGTTCGTTGTGAAGCATGTTGATTCTTTTAATGATGAAAATGAAGAGAATGAAGGTTAAAAGCAGAACCGAAATGCTCTGCAATTATTGTTAAAAAGTAATTTTCTAATTTAACCCTTTTACACTAAAGAAACCAAAGGAAGCATGTAATTTTTTTGAATGAAGTGCACCCGCAATGGAAAAAGTCGAAAAACAACTATCAAACAAGCAGATTACAAAAGAGAGACAGAACCATTGCCCCTAAAAAAATTTCATCATTAAATGATAAAGCCGAATAAAAAGGCATGTATAAAAAAGGCATAAAAAAATTTAGAGGCAAGACAGCAGTTCGAAAGAGAGCAATACCGAACATGCCACATTTAAACTTTTTGACACAATGGGACAACAGCAAAAAACAGTCAATTTAACTTAATCGTTCAGGCACTCTTCATACACTATCTATGCTTTATCTATGCTTCATCTATACACCATCTATACATTATCCATTCAATATCCATGCCATAATACTATCTATCAATCACTTACAAAAGCACAAAAACAAGCAAAACAATGAATTTAGGGGCAGACGCACAAATAGGATTAGAGAAAATGATCCTAAATTTTAAAACAATCAAAGGAGCCCCACCTTACAGCTTCGACACGAAGGAGGTAGATAGATGGAAGAAAAGAAAAATAGTATAGGAGTGAAAAAATTTAGAAGTATACGAGAGCAAAAAGACATCCGGCCATCATAATAATTACTCCATCAAGAAAAACATAAACCATTTCGAAAAAAGGAGAGAAAGAGCGTATGAATTTTTAACATAGAATAGTAAGGGAAGTGGTAAATAGCACTCAAAAGTCTTTTATTTTTGCAGCCGATTGATTCGGGAACAAAGATGTGAAACATCGATACGACATTGAGGAAAGTTTTTTAGTGGAGAAGTGGAAGAGTGGAAGAGTTTAGGAGTGGAAGAGTTTAGGAGTGGAAGAGTTTAGGAGTGGAGGGGTTTAGGAGTGGAGGGGTTTAGAGGTTTAGGGTGTAAGGGAATTGAGAGCGGGGAGAATTGGGGTGTGTTGTGAGAAATGAGCATGGGCATCAGCCACAAGGTGATCCTACAGTGGGTGACGAAAAAAAAGATAAACAGATGAAGAACATGGGGAGATGGATTTGCGGGGTCATATTTTTGAGTGTGATGCAATTGACACATGCACAAACAAATCAACAAGAGATAGAGGGAGGCAATCTGTCGGAGGTAGAGGTAATGGGGTCGCGCACATCGGTGAGTTACCAACAAACGACGCGAGTGGTGTCGGTGATCACGGGCAGTGACCTGAAAGATCTGGCCATTCACTCGGCCGGCGATTTGCTCGACTATCTCTCGGGTGTCGATTTACGCCAGCGTGGTCCTATTGGCGTTCAGGCCGATGTGAGCATTCGAGGGGGATCGTTTGATCAGGTGATGATTTTGCTCAACGGCATCAACGTGACCGATCCACAAACCGGGCATCACTCGTTGAATCTGCCGGTGGATTTGTCGGCCATTGAACGGATCGAGATACTAGAAGGGCCGGGAGCGCGGGCTTATGGACCTAACGCCTTTAGCGGAGCCATCAATTTTGTCACCGCCACCCCCGACACCAACCGAGTGAATGCCGACATCGCGGGGGGTGCACACGGCTTTATGAGCGGAGGAGGCGCACTGGCCCTCAACCATAAAAACCTCAAAAACTTCATCACCCTGCGAGGAAGCAAGAGCGATGGTTATGCCGAAAACACCGATTTTAAATCGACCAACATATACTACCGAGGCATGCTCACCAATGGGCATCATCGGCTCGACTGGCAAACAGGTTACTTGGACAAATCGTTTGGAGCATTTGCCTTTTATTCGCCCAAATACCCCAACCAGTATGAACAAAACCGCACCTTTTTCAGCAGTTTGAAATACACTTCGGAAGGGTTGATAAAACTCACCCCGGCCATTTACTGGCGACGGAACCACGACCGTTTTGAGTTATTTCGCAACAACCCGGCATCGTGGTATAGCAGCCACAACTATCACATGACCGATGTATTTGGCGCATCGGTGAATGGAGCCGTGAAATGGGTAGGCGGCCACACGTCGGTTGGCGGTGAGGTCCGCGGCGAGTCGATTTTCAGCAACAACCTGGGAGACCCCCTCGGAACCCCTGTGGAAGTCCCCGGCGAAGACTATGAGTGGTTCAATAAATCGTTTCAACGTACCAACAGCTCGTTATTTCTCGAGCATACGTGGTCACACAAAGGATTCACGGTTTCGGCGGGCATGCTGGCCAACCATAACACGGGACTCGACTATCGGTTCCGATATTTCCCGGGGATTGATGCAGCCTACTGGCTCACTCCTCACTTAAAAATCACGGCCGGCTACAACCACTCGCTACGGATGCCCACTTTTACCGACTTATTTTATAACACATCAGCAGCACAAGGCAATCGGTCACTCAAACCCGAAGAGGTGAAAGCCATTGAAAGTGGGTTGCGATGGCACAGCCCCGCCATTGAATCACGGATTACGGGTTTCTATCGCTACTCGACGCAACTCATCGACTGGGGACGGACATCCGCAGACCAAAAATACCAATCGGTAAACATTTCGGAGATGAACACAACGGGCATTCAAGTCTATCTGTCTCTTACGCCCAACGAATGGGTACGTTTCCTCACCCCCATCAAAAAAATCAACATCGATTATCTGCATCTTCAACAAGATAAAGAATCCGATGCAACATACGACTCACGTTACGTGATGGATTATCTGCGTAACAAGCTGGTCGTGGGGCTAACCCACCAAGTCATTTCACGGGTTACAGCGTCGTGGAACGCATCATGGATTGACCGCATGGGCACCTACACGGATGGCGCCGATCAATCACAATCTTACGCATCGTATTGGTTATGCGACCTGCGCCTCACCTGGAGCAGCACCATGGTGGATATTTACACCGAAGCCTCCAACCTCTTTGACCAGTCGTACGAAGACATCGGCAACATACCACAACCAGGTCGATGGATCAGGGGTGGAATAAAATTGAAGCTGGAGTGGTAAACAAAAAAGGAACATGAACTCAACGTCATGTTCCTTTTTTGTTTCATAGGCGATAAAACAATGCATATAAATCACCGTTCAATTTTTGTCAAAGTCATCACACAATCCTTACAATTGGTTTCCACCCGATAAGCATCTTTATCATTAAAAAGCGTCAAAGGCATTTGTATCTTATTATCGGGATGTTTTTTCAAACACATATCCAACATATCGAGCAGACAATGTCTGGATGTCATCACCTTTTGCACCTTACTATTTTGCAATTCCACCCCCCACTCGGCCGCCGCCACCCCATGACGCATATAAAACTGACGCGCGTTATCGTTCAGGATATTGGCAGATGCATCCAGCGTTGATGAAAGGTAAGGTACCGAGTTTGGTTCGATCACCACACGTTCACGCACATAAGCATTTAATCGCGCCTGCAAGTGCTCATTGACCAAATCGCGACGCAACGCATTGAGCTCCTTGGCCGGGATAAAGATGGCCTCAGGCAAATCGAGAAGAACCTCGTTGACGACTAAAGGCGTTCCACCGGTTTTGGCCAATTGGTTACGAATAGCCTCATCGGCTTGGGCGCTGCGAGCAGGCTGCCAATCGAGCACGGCATCCTTTGAGGAACACAAGCCGGAGTCGTCGGTAATCATCAGTTGAAATTTCCCATCTGCCAAGTGGCTAAACGACATCACAGCGTTGATTCTGCGCACCTGATCGGATGCAGACAGCGTTTTCTCAAATAGCTGATCGTGATTTCTAAAGATGATAGCTCCGGCGTACACCTCCTTCATAGAAGCGGGGAACACCCGAGTGGCATCGACACGATTGGCGCGAACGCCCACCAATTCCTTTGCCTTGGAGAAAAAACACAACCCATCACCATTGTTGAGGGATAAAGATTTTGTATCCATCACAAAAGAATCCTTATCAACACGGGCAATGCGTCCAATTCTCTCACCCAAAGATTTAGGAGAATCGACATTCCAAATCACCTCACCACGACCATTGAAAAAGTATGAGGAGAAACCACGGGAAAAACTCTTCTCGGGATTGGGCACAAAACCAGGGATGGAATATCCCAGCGAAGCCCGCTCCACGTGAGGTCGCGAGGCCAAAGCCTCATCAATGACGCGTCGATAATGAGCAGTGATATTTTTCACATAATCAACATCTTTTAAACGCCCCTCAATTTTCAGGGAATCGACGCCGGCATCGATCAAATCGCCCACATACCGACTCAGGTTCAAATCCTTGAGCGACATCAAATGCTGATGACTACGCAACGTTTTGCCCTGAGCATTGCTCAATGAATAAGGCAACCGGCAAGGCTGGCCACATTCGCCGCGGTTGGCACTTCGCCCATTGATGGCCTGACTCATGTAACACTGACCGCTATAACAGACACACAGAGCACCATGAACAAAACACTCCAACTTGACCTTCGTATGGGCACGAATCTCTTTAATTTGCTCTAATGA
Organism: Breznakibacter xylanolyticus; assembly: GCF_003254275.1. Classification (GTDB taxonomy): domain Bacteria; phylum Bacteroidota; class Bacteroidia; order Bacteroidales; family Marinilabiliaceae; genus Breznakibacter; species Breznakibacter xylanolyticus. Next base: position 21,207 of record NZ_QKZK01000030.1, read on the forward strand.
CAACTCACGAGCCAACACCACCTGATCGAACCCCACATTTTGGAGAAAAGCCACCTTTTGAACCGTTCGATTATCGGTTTGAGTACTGGCATGCAGCGGAATGGGTGGTCGCTGCATTTCAAGAATACCCATATCCTGCACAATGATGGCATCGGCCCCAATGTCATCGATTTGACGAATCATTTTTTCAGCCTCAGCCAGCTCATCGTTAAAAAGCAAGGTATTGAAAGCCACATACACTTTGGCGTTAAAAAAATGAGCATGCTCAATCAAACGCGCCAAATCATCGAGACTATTTCCGGCCATTTTTCGGGCTCCAAACTTGGGCGCACCAATGTAAACAGCATCAGCACCATGGTTAATGGCAGCCAGGCCGCATTCCAGATTTTTGGCCGGAGCCAATAATTCAATTTTTCTTTTCAATCGTCCTCCCCCACAATTAAACAACACAAAAAAAATATCTGAAAAAATCTTCACCAATTGATTCAAACATGATACGATGAAAAAACGACATCGTTACCAGTGGTGAACAAATTGAAGAAAGATCATTTCAGATATTGCACACACCCATTGAGGCCAAAGCCTCAGGTTAACATTATTTCTTAAAGGAATAACAACGCACCCAGTCAATATCCATTTCAACGGGCAGACTACCAATCTTATCGTCAGTGACATGAGAACTCAAGGCGATATACATGGGTTGATCGGGCACGTTATTGGTTTGCTGATTGACCACTTCACCATTGATTTTCCACACCAATTTACCGGGCGTCCAATCGAGGGTGAAGATGTGATAATCTTTATCGAAAGCCGCACCTTTGACCAGCGTCGCCGTTTTGCGCACATTGCCTTTACCCGTCTCATCGGTAAACGAGCCACAATCAAAATGTTTAGATGATTTAGGATTTGTTTTGAAAACGGTGATTTGCGGAACCGATTTCTCCCCCAACATCCAAAACGCATGATACATTCCGGGCACATTTTTCAGGCGCACCTTGGCTTCAAAACGACCATACAGCTGGCGGAAACTGTGACCTGTATTGATGATGGCCGCAGAATAGTTAAAGTCAACAGGACGAAAACCACGCTCGGCATCCCACACTTTCCCCTTAGAGGCTTCCTGGCGAGTCACGAGACTCACCACCGAGTCACGTGAGAGGATGTTTTTATCAGAAAAATTTTGTTTTTCGCCGGCCAACACATAACTGTCGTTGAGCAAAGCTTTTCCCCAGTAATAACCGGTAATCCAACGCGAAGCATCCAATTTTTGCGCATCAAAGTCGTCGTCAAAAGAGAGTTGTAAACGCTCAATATCCTTAAATGGATATTTCTTTTTGGTTTGTAAAAACCATTTATGGTCATCACTCTTTTCAATCTCGCTATATTCTTGCAACAAGCTATATTCCTGGCTTTTGAAGAAACGTTTTTTATCCTCGAGGAAGCTTTTAAAATCGATGAATTCCTGTGAAGAAACATACTGATCTAACTTTTGAAACTCGATTAATCGAGCAGAATTTTTGACCGTCGAATAAGACTTGTATTCAGCAGACATCAAAGTATGTTTCACAAACTTAACATCGTCGTTTTTTTCCAAATCGTGCAAACGCTTCAGTTGAATGGCTTCGTCACTATTTTTGAAATCCTTTTTCTTTTGAGCAGCAACAAATGCAGAAGAATGGGTAATCATCTCCAATTCTTTAAACTCGAGATAAACAGGGGATTCGAGCAAACTCTCAAGTTTAGCTTCCTTACCACTTTGTACAAAACGGAGGTAAGTTTTGATGTCTGCTGATTTTTTCAGCGCCAAATAACTGTTATAATGTCGATACGCTTCGGTATCGCTAAATTTCTCATTCTTTAGTTTTTGAACCCGTTTTTCAAAATCCCCGGAATGAATCAGGGTGTCTAACTCAGAAAAACGCTTATAAACAATGGATTCTTCATATTCACAAAAGCGCTTATAATCAGAAGCTAACCGCATTTGTTCAGCTTCATACTTAGCTGTAGACGGAAAATCACTTCCGAAAATGCCTAAAAATTTTGCCATAATGATTAAGATTATTTGACTCTAAGATGTAATAGTTCATCAAAGGCTAAAAATACGAAAGAATTTGTTTTGTCGTGACAATTGGCACATTTGTTTTATGCAAAAAGCGAGAGAAGTTTTTAAAGTGGAGGGGTGGAAGAGTGGAGAAGTGGAGAAGTGGAGAAGTGGAGAAGTGGAGAAGTGGAGAAGTGGAGAAGTGGAGGAGTGAAGGGGTGGAGGGGTGGAGGGGTGGAGGGGTGGAGGGAATAGTATGAAAAGTGGCAATTAGGACGATCCTGACAAACAAAACCTTAAGAGAAACAAAAGCAGGAACGGGAAAAAAAATCGATTTTTTCGACAGAAACTCTTGCGTCGTATGATTTTTTCTCTAAATTTGCATCCGCTTACGAAAGGTCGAAAGTCAAATAAAAAATGCGAAAGTAGCTCAGTTGGTAGAGCACAACCTTGCCAAGGTTGGGGTCGCGGGTTCGAGTCCCGTTTTTCGCTCTTTAGTTGCCCGGGTGGTGGAATTGGTAGACACGCTACTTTGAGGTGGTAGTGGGCGCAAGCCTGTGTGAGTTCGAGTCTCGTCCCGGGTACAAAGCCGTAAAATCGATAGATTTTACGGCTTTGTTATTTTGGGATGTTAGGAAATGTAGAAAGCGTGATCAATGAACACGGAGACACGGGGCCTGGAGGTTTTTTAAGCCTTGTGATGAATCGTGCGGGAGCAGTGATTGAAACTAATGCATGAGGGCTAAAGCCCTTATGAAACGAATATCTAATTAACC
>NZ_QKZK01000030.1:24683-46956 GCF_003254275.1 Breznakibacter xylanolyticus
TGAAACGATTATCTTATTAACCCCAGCCTGAAGGCTGGGGTTAATTGCAGGATTGGGCATGGGATCAGGTAAGTGATATTATACTGAGCTTTCCGGAAAGGGTTCAATGAACACGGAGGCACGGGGCATGGAGGTATATTAAGCCTTGTTGTGGAATCGTGCGAGAGAAGAGATTGAAACTAATGCATGGGGGCTAAAGCCCTTTTGAAACGATTATCTTATTAACCCCAGCCTGAAGGCTGGGGTTAATTAGTGAGTGAAGAAGCGGAAGACAAGTTCTCGGTTCAGAACTTGTTACGATGCACCTTGTCCCAATTGAGCACGTCATCGGTATAGGGTTTACGCTCTTTTGCTTTGTAGCCGATTGCGATGATGGAGGCCACTTGCATGTCAGCGGGGAGGTTTAAAAGTTTTTTCACGAAATCGGAAGACGCCCCTCCATCGGCATGGTCGCGCAAACGTGTCTGAATCCAGCAGGAACCCAAGCCGATATCCTCGGCTGTCAATTGGATGAGCGTAGCCGCGATGGCGGTATCCTCGACCCATACGTCGCTTTTTTGAGGGTCGGCAACCAGCACGATGGCCAGAGGGGCACCCTTTAAAAATTCAGCACCATGGGGCTTGCTGAGGGATAATTGGGAGATAAGATTTTTATCATCTACGACCACGAACTCCCAGGGACGGTTGTTTTTGGAGGTGGGCGACCAAAGGGCAGCTTTTAATAGCGTCTCTATTTTGGTTTCTTCGACAGTCTGTTCGGTAAAAATACGACAACTGCGGCGATTTTGTATCAATTGCAACTGGTTCATGTGCTGTGATGATTTATCGATAATGGTGCAAAAATAAGGGATTTCGGCGAATTAGATGTGAAGAACTGACACAGAGTCAGAATAAACGCAAAGGCGCGAAGGCGCTGAGTTATTTTGTTGCGCCATGCGTTTAAATAATAAAGCAGATAACTCAAAGAGATATATAGTAGCTGCAGAGAGGGATGATGAGATCCGGTGAGAGAGGGAAGAAATCTCAGTGGAACTCGGCGTTAACGACTAAGAACAGACACACAACAGGACACACCTTGTCAGACAGTATATTCCGGGGCAAACTCATGAATGATGTCGGGAACCTTATCGGGTGAGACACGACCAAAAACGCGATCGCCCACCATCACCACGGGAGCCAAGCCGCAAGCCCCCACGCAGCGAAGGCAACTCAGCGAAAAACGGCCATCGGGAGTTGTTTCGCCAATGTTGATTTTGAGCAATCGTCGGAATTCATCTAACACCTTTTCGGCACCACGCACATAACAGGCGGTGCCCATGCACACCGAAATGGGATGTTCGCCCTTGGGCAGCATGGTGAAAAACGAATAAAAGGTGACTACCCCGTAAACCTTAGCCAGAGAGATATTCAACTCATTGGCAATAACTTCCTGTACTTCAGCGGGGAGATATCCAAATAATTGTTGCGCGGCGTGAAGCACATTAATCAACTCACCGGCCTGATTATGGTGTGAACGACAAATTTGAGTGAGAGCCTCAAGCTTTTGCTGCGGAATTTTTACGATTGCCATAGCAGATTGGATTTCTAGTTGTTAAAAGAGTATCAAGATATGAATATCAAGACGCAAGACGATGAGGATTTTTATCATGCGGTTATGTGTGTCATGGATATTTCATTTGGTTAAAATTGAGCATCTGAAGGATTATAAGATGATTTTTGAACACATACTTCACTGATTATCAATTCATGAGTTATTTGCTTCGTAAGGTTATCAATACACACAGAGTCAAAATAAACGCTGAGGCGCAAAGGCGCTTAGTTAATTTTTAACGCATTGCGTTTAAATAACAAAGCAGACAACTCAAAAGAGTTATATAGTAGTTTAGTTTGAACACAGAGACTCGGAGGCTCAGAGTTATCTATATTTAGTTCCAATGACCAGCTTTAAAATTATTCGCAACATAATGTATTCAAATAAAAATAGTGATAACTCAAAAAAGTTATATAACAGCAACTGTGACGATTCACACGAATTACGAGTTTTTAGATGGTAAAAAGATGATACAGATGCACGTTTGCACTTCTGCGGAGCATCATTGACTGTGCTAATTTTTCGACTCATCGACGTTCCGATGGATCGGACATCACACATTTCATTCAACCAAGGACGAACCTTTACGGTCGAAATAATGGGTATGCAACAATTGGTGAGACAACTCCCCGCAAGGTTTACCCAAGAACTGTTGATACAAGGCCATCACATACGGATTCTCATGTGATTTACGGATGCACTTGTTGGCATCTTCGCGATAGAGGGCAGCGGCACGTTTTTTCAACACCTCGACGTTCCCATGGTGATAAGGCTGTCCCCCACCGCCGATGCACCCCCCCGGGCAAGCCATGATTTCAATGGCATGATAAGATGAAACACCCGCCTTGATTTCTTCGAGCAAACGTCGGGCGTGCCCAAGACCGTGAGCAATGCCAATGTGAATGGGAGTCCCGGCGAAATCGATGGTGGCACAGCGGATGCCCTCCATGCCTCTCAATACATCAAAATCGACACGCGGCAATGGCTGGCCTGTAAACACCTCATAAGCCGTTCGCACAGCAGCCTCAATAACCCCACCGGTGGTGCCAAAAATCACCCCGGCGCCGGTCGATTCACCCAATGGGTGATCAAATTCCTCATCGGCCAACATGTTAAAGTCGATGTTGGCATGACGAATCAGTTGAGCCAGTTCACGTGTCGAGATGGAGATGTTCACATCAGGATCGCCATCGGTTGAGAACTCAGGACGCGAACATTCATATTTCTTGGCCAGACAAGGCATCACCGACACCACGACCAAATCTTTCCGGTCGATTCCCAATTGTTTAGCAAAATAATTTTTGGCCACCGCGCCAAACATTTGCTGGGGCGACTTGGCAGTAGACGGGATATCGATTAATTCAGGAAACTGATGTTCGAAAAACTTCACCCAGCCCGGGCAACACGACGTCAGGATGGGTAGCTTTACCGTGGCGTCGCCCTCCAGATGCCTTTTCAAACGATCGAGCAACTCGGTACCTTCTTCCATAATGGTTAAATCGGCTGCAAAGTCGGTATCGAAGACGTATTTAAACCCCAACTGCCGCAGAGCAGCCACCATTTTACCGGTCACCAGCGTTCCTGGGGGCAACCCAAACTCCTCACCCAATGCAGCGCGCACAGCAGGCGCCGTTTGCACAACGACGGTTTTACCGGGCGCCACCAACGCATCCAACACCATCCATGTGTTGTCCTGCTCGGTGAGAGCACCGGTAGGGCAAACGGCCACACATTGACCACAATAAGTACAATTAGAATGATCCAAATCCATTTCGAAGGCCGGAGCCACCACCGAATGAAAACCGCGATAGACGGGCGATAAAACCCCCACGGTCTGCACTTCGTTGCATGCCGTGACACATCGACGGCACAAAATACATTTGTCCATGTCGCGCAAAATAGCAGGCGAAGCATCACACTTATAATGAGATTTTTCGCCCGAATAATGAATCTGCCTTATTCCCAACTGCTGAGCCAATGCCTGCAAATCGCACTTGCCCGACTTGGCACAGATGAGGCAATCGAAAGGGTGATTGCTCAAAATCAGCTCCAAGACGGTACGACGCGCCTGAATCACCCGCAGGTTATGAGTCTGCACCACCATGCCATCGGCACAAGGAGTGCAACAAGCCGGCGCCAGGTTGCGACGCCCCTCCACCTCGACCACACAGATGCGACAACTCCCAGGGCGATTCTCAAAATTCAAATCATCCAGTTTCATGTAACAAAGCGACGGAATGGTCACGCCAATGCTTTTGGCAGCCTCCAGCAAGGTGGTTCCTTCGGATACCACAACTTTTTTACCATCGATGGTTAGTTGAATGACGTTCATGGGTTTTAGATGTTTGTTAGTAGCAAGAAGCAAGTATCAATGTCGTTAATTTAGTGCGATTCACAAAAGAGACAAGAAGATGATTAGACTAAAGACAGATAGATTTGACTGAAGAGACGAAAAGAACGCATCTAAACATCTGTTTTCATCACATCATCTGTCTCATCGTCTTATGTCTTTTCCTCTTAACGAAACGACATTGATGCAAGTATCAAGAATCAAGTGGCAAGCGTGCAGCATTAGAGAATATGGATCAAAGACATATTATTTTTTTGATGAATGACACTGTTTGATTAATAAACCCGATATGATTGAACCCGATGCCCCATCATCGACGTCGCCCTTTCGGGCATGGACTTCACGTCAACAACACGGCTCCGAATTTGCATTTTTCCAGACAAGCTCCGCAACGGATGCACTTTTCCGCATCAATCACGTGAGGCTGTTTTTTGTCACCAGCAATGGCATCGACCGGACAGGCACGGGCACATAGGGTACACCCGATGCAGCTCTCGGCATCGATGACGTAGTGCACCAAGTCCTTACACCGATGCGCCGGACATCTGCCCTCATTGACATGCGCCTGGTATTCATGTTCAAAATGAGCAAGAGTCGACAACACCGGATTGGGCGAAGTCTGTCCCAATCCGCACAGCGATGTGTCTTTGATCACCTGAGCCAACGATCGTAACCGATTCAAATCCTCAGGCACCCCATGTCCGCTGGTGATTTTCTCAAGCATCTCGTGCAGGCGTTTGTTGCCGATGCGACAGGGGGCGCACTTACCGCACGACTCCTCGACGGTAAACTCGAGATAGAACTTGGCCACGGCCACCATGCAATCGTCTTCGTCCATCACAATCATACCCCCAGATCCCATCATCGACCCGGCAGCCAACAGGTTATCGTAATCGATGGGCACATCGAGGTGTTTCTCGGTCAAGCAGCCGCCCGAAGGCCCACCGGTTTGCACCGCTTTAAATTTTTTACCATCCTTGATGCCCCCGCCAATGTCAAAAATCACTTCACGGAGGGTGATGCCCATGGGCACCTCAATGAGCCCCACATTATTGACCTTCCCTGCCAACGCAAAGACTTTTGTTCCGGGACTTGAGGGAGTGCCAATGCCTCTAAACCATTGAGCACCTTTGAGCACGATGATGGGAATATTGGCATAAGTCTCCACGTTATTCACATTGGTGGGCATTCCCTGATACCCCGATTCACTGGGGAATGGGGGTTTCACGGTGGGCTCCCCCCTCCCCCCCTCCATGGAATGAATCAATGCCGTTTCTTCGCCGCAGACAAAAGCGCCGGCACCATAACGAATGGAGATGTCGAAATTAAAGCCCGCATTCAGGATGTTTTCACCCAGCAAGCCGTATTCGCGAGCCTGCTCCAAGGCATGCCGCAAACGCTTAATGGCCAACGGATATTCAGCACGTATGTAAACCAGACCGGCAGAAGCGCCGGTACAATAGGCGTTGATGGCCATGGCTTCGATGACCGAATGCGGATCGCCCTCGAGAATTGAACGATCCATAAATGCGCCGGGATCGCCCTCGTCGGCGTTACAGACTACGAATTTTTGCGTACCGGCCGCTTTGCGAGTCAACTCCCACTTGAGTCCGGTGGGAAAACCACCCCCTCCCCGACCACGCAGTCCGGATTCTTTAATGATGGCGATGGTATCTTCGGGAGTGAGTTCCCCCAGCACCCGCGCCAGGGCAGCATAGCCATCGCGGGCAATGTACTCGTTGATATTTTCGGGATTGATGAAACCACAGTTGCGCAAGGCCACCCGAATCTGTTTTTTATAAAATGCCATATCTGAGGCATCACCAATGGCATGTCCGGTCAACGGATCGGCATACAACAAACGGCGCAAACGACGGCCTTTCACCAGGTGTTCGGCCACCAGTTCCTCGGCATCCAGGGGCGACACCTGCACGTAAAACGTATTGTCGGGCATCACCTTGACCACGGGGCCTTGTTCGCAAAAGCCAAAACAACCGGTTCGCACCACTTGCACATGACTCAACAGACCATGATGTTCCAGCGCCTCGTGCAAGGCTTGAACGATGGCTTCGCTTTGTGATGCCCGGCATCCGGTACCGGCACAGACCAGGAGGTGATAGTTGGTGGGAGGCATGGGGAAGAGGGGGTTTAGGGGTGGAGAAGTTGAGGGTGGAAGAGTTTAAGAGTGGAGGAGTTTAAGAGTGGAGGAGTTTAAGAGTGGATAAGTTTAGGAGTGGAGGAGTTTAAGAGTTGAGGGGTTTAGGAGTGGAAGAGTGGAGAAGTTTAGGGGTTTAGAATGATGATATCATAAAACATCGAAACACGATCAATCCAATGTCACACTTCGCCGGGATGCCGGTAGGTGGCGGGGATGATGCCGTCGACCAATTGGCCATTCAGGATGTAGCGATCGATGATTTCGAGGGCTTTGTTGTTATTGACGTTGCCAAAGACAACGGGATCGTGCCCGGGGAGGGTGACTTCGATGGTTGGCTCGGCATAGCAATAGCCCATGCAGCCGGTTTGGGTGACGACGGCATCCACAGCCCGTCGATCGAGTTCTTCGATGATGCGGCTCATGACCTGTGCAGCACCTGCAGCAATGCCACAGGTGGCCATGGACACTTTAATTTGCACCATGTCGCGGGCAGCGAGCCCCTTCTCGCGTAAACGCAGATCCGATTTGAGCGATTCACGCAGTTGGCGCAAATCGTCGAGGGTTTTGACTTTTGCCATAATGATTCATCAAAAACTTTGCACTTGAAAATTTATGAAATTTCCTTAAAAGAATCATTAAAAATTAGCCCCCAATACGATAAAAAAAAAGGTGCCCAAGGGCACCTTTACATATTATTACATCAACAATTCTCAATTGGTCACATTTTTAGCAATCACCAAAGGATTAGAGAATTCACCCAAAATATCACCATTGTTGGCAACCGCACGAACGATAATGGTATATTTATTACCCTCAGCAAACATTTTACCTGAAGGAATATTCATGTTGGGCAATTCATCATACAAATACAATGACGCCTTTTCTTTCGTTGCTGTAGAACTTGTAGTATGAGAAACGACATCAAACTTCAAAAACTCAGTCTGTGTTCCATATTTACCAAACACTTCATAATAAGATGCACCATCAACAATTGAGAATTCAACATTAACAGTTTTTGTATCTTCATATACTTTGAAGTCATTCTCTAAGGTCAAACCTTCAACTTTAGCAAGCGATTCCACAGCACCTACGGTTGTAAAATAATAGGTTTTAGTAACTTCATCATCACCACTTACAACATCTAACTTCACACGATATTGCTTTTTCTTATTCAAATCACCAATAGGATCGATGGTCAATTTGCTGCCAGACACCGTAACCACAGCAGCCACATCACGGCTATCACTGGAATTATAAAGCGTTGCTGTCGACTTAGAATCGATGCTTTTATTGAAATTAAAAGTTAAAGAACCACCCACTTCAAAATTATTCACGGTCAAACCATCAGCATCAAAAATGTTTGAATCGATCACATAGAGAACTTCACTTAAGCTCTGAACATTCACATCTAATGATTTTGAAACGGTTTTGGGTAGAACGTCCATATCTAAAGAATAAAACTTGCCGGCAGCTTCATCAGCATATTCAACCGATACATTCACCATCGCATTGGGAAGAGTATCGTTTACACTGATTTTTCCATTGGCATCGGTTACACCTTCAATCTTGTTATAGAGAAAAGTAACACCAGAATTGGGGCTCAACAAGTTAATGGTATAAGGAACATTGGCAAGAACCACACGTTTGTTATTCAAGACCTTCCAAAGCGTTGTCTCCATTGAGCCATCCATTTTAAACATCGACACAATGGTACTGGCAGTATAATTCACCTCTAAGGGAGTGTCCGTATTGGGTTCCAAATTGAACGTCTGGATCATTTTGCCAAAACCAGACTTTTCAAAAATTACAGAATAAGTTCCATGATTCAATCCGCTCACTTTAAAATACCCCTTGGTATCGGTTTTGGTTTCACCAAAAGCTCCTTTCACAATCACCCCTTCCATGGGAATGTTACCATCACCGTCAACAATATAACCATCGATGGAAAAATCAGAGGAATCTTTTACCACAGTGGTTTCTTCTTTGTCACAACCGACAAACAATAGTGCAGCTAAGCTCATCAACAAAAAGCTCTTCTTCATAACAATTTAACAATTAGATTAATAATTTTTTTTTAAAAAAAACACAGGATTAATAATCAATCCCCTTTTGAGGGAACAAAAGAACAACAACGCGCATAAACCACAAAGAATAAAATAAAAAATAAAAAAATAATTTCATATTTTTAACATCTGCACAATAATATTCAAATCAATCTGACACAAACCTAAATGATATACTTCATATTTTATGATAGTTACACAATCAAAAATCAACCAACATACAAAATCAGCACTAACACCTAATAGTTATCTATTATTTGCATAATCATCATTCTATATATTAATAATTCTATACACTACCCCCTAAAATCACAAAATTCAACCGCGAACAATTAACGAAGAAACTTGAACACCTTGCCATTAACCACAACGACATACCATCCTTTGGGCAAATGAGAAACACCATAAACTCCCTTTCCTATAATCATCGACTGCCATAAAACATGCCCCATCAAATTACAGACAGACAATTGCTTGTACTCTGATAGGTTATAATGGATTTGCTGCTCGGAATAAAACATCTCTTCTTCAAAAGACTTTAATTGAACATCACTTTTAAGTGAATTTGCAAAACCAGGAGTTGGAACCATTGCCACAAAACTAGAAGAATTCCTGACACCCCCGCCCCCATTGGGAAATCGTTGCAACGAAAAACGATCACTCGCCCCCTCAGATGCTTCATTCACCTGAGATTGTCCGACATTCAACAATTGTAGCATGTCATCAGGCGCCTGTTTTTTACGATCGGACACATACACGACAGCATCGATCAGTCCATCCAACAACAAGGGCAGATTTTTCTCATAAGCTTTAGACTCCGTCCAATAATACAAGGCCACAGCATTGGGACCATTTCTCAATTCGGCTTGACCAAATGAAATACCACATCCTTCAACAGAAGTATTGGCATACAAAAAGTAACCTTCAGCATTCGTTTTACCGCCCTTTAAAATCTTTGAATAACAAGACTCAACATTCTTACTGATACTATTCACGAAGTAAAACACAACACAAACATTATCCAAAGGGGTATTACCAGCACCACCATCATACAATTCGACAAACTCAAGCTTATCGTCACCGGGAGTGTCACAATCAATTTCATTAATGACCAACGTTTGCAAATACTGAGGGATACTGATTTCAGATTTCAAAACCGAAACAACCTCGATATCAGATTCTTGTGCAAACATCCTAACCGAAAACAAAAACCAAGAAACAATTACAAACAGATAAAAAGTTCTCATAAAATTTAACTTTTAAAATGAAACATGGAAAACACACAATATGCAAATACCACATTCTACAATAAAAACGCAATAACACAATCATATCATTTCACATCCCCCTAAAGAGTTACACAAAAGCATCATTCAAGTCTTTTTTCACCAATAACAAACACCATAAATCAATGAATAGGAAGAATGCATTATATTTGCGCAGCCCAATACTGAAATAACATCAAACATTATCATATGCACAAACCGATACCACTCTCGGACAACATTTACTACGTGGGCGTGAACGATCGCCGCACGGCATTGTTTGAAAACATGTGGCCTCTGCATCGCGGGGTGTCGTACAACTCGTACCTGATTGTGGACGAGAAAATCACGCTCATCGACACTGTGGAGGTAGGCCATACCGACAAATGGCTGGCACGGGTACGCGCCCTCATCGGCACGCGCCCCATTGACTATTTGGTGGTGAACCACATGGAGCCTGATCACTCGGGTGCCATCCACCTGTTGCGCGAGATATACCCCAACCTGGTAATTGTGGGCAACAAAAAAACCCTGCCGATGATTGACGGTTTTTACGGCATCAGCGATAAGCTGCAGGAAGTGAACGAAGGGGAAAGTCTGAGCACCGGGCAGCACCGGTTGACGTTCTACACCGTCCCTATGGTGCACTGGCCCGAGTCGATGGTGTGTTACGAAGAGACCACCGGCACCCTCTTTTCGTCGGACGCCTTTGGGAGCTTTGGGTCGCTGGATGGCGGCATCTTTGACGACGAAATAGACTTCGACCATTTCCGCGACGAGATGCGACGTTACTACTCCAACATCGTGGGCAAATACGGCAACCCGGTACAAAAGGCGCTCAGCAAGCTGGGGTCGCTCAACCTACAAACCATCGCGCCATCGCATGGCCCCATTTATCGCGAGCGCATCGCCGAGATGCTTGCCATGTATGACCAATGGAGCCGTTACGACGGCGAAAAAGGGGTGGTGATCGCCTATGCCTCGATGTACGGCAACACCGAGGAGATGGCCGAGGCCATTGCCCGAGAACTGGCCGTGTGCGGGATCCGCCATGTACGCATGTTTGATGTGTCGAAAACACATCCTTCGTACATCATCTCGGACATCTTCAAATACAAAGGGTTGATACTGGGCAGTCCTACTTATAGCAACGAGTTGCATCCCAACATGGAAGCCTTGGTGATGAAACTGCAACACATGGGTGTGACTAGCCATGTGTACGGGGCATTCGGCAGCTTCACCTGGTCGGGAGCTGCAGCCAAAAAATTGGCCGAAGCCGGCGAATCGCTCAAATGGGAATTGGTAGCGCCACAAGTGGAAGAGAAACAAGGTCTCAAGGCAGAAAAATACGAGGCCTGCCTGGCCTTGGGACGTGCCATGGCTAACCGATTGAATGAGATATTTGGGTGAGGGAGCCTTAAACGCAGAAGCATCTACAAAACCACACCTGTCAGTTTTCAATAACCGAAAAAAAACGACACCCCATGCGTAAACCCCAGCCCTAAGGCCGGGGTTTATTACTTCAAACCAAGGGAAACATCATTATTTCCACCAAAAGGGTAGAGATAAAAGCCGGGAAAAAAGTTTCATGGGTATCAAAAAGTTCTATTTTTGTTGACCTATGAAAAACGAAGGAGAAAAAGAAGCGAGCCAGAATTGGTACGCGTTATATACCCGCTCGCGGGCCGAGAAGAAAGTGCACGACCAGTTTGAGCAACGGGGCATTCACGCATATTTACCACTACGAAAAGAACTTAGGCAATGGAGCGACCGAAAGAAATGGGTGGAAGTACCGGCCATTAATTCTTACATTTTTGTACAATTGCCTCCCGATGGCTTAAAAAAAGCCTACGACATCACCGGGGTGGTCGCCTTTGTAAATGACAAAGGAAAGCCGGCCGTGATTCCCGCACAGCAAATCGCGGCCATGCGAGCCACCATCGAGAATAACCTGGCCTTCACCATCGAACAAGCGACCCTTCGGAAGGGCGAACGGGTGCACATCACCTCGGGGCCACTGACGGGATACGAAGGCGAGATCACTGAAATACGAGGAAAGTCGCTGTTTTGCATCGAAATCAGCCCCATTGGTTTCACCCTGGTCATCGATACCGAAAACGCAACATTTGAGAAGATAAAATAAGCCCCCCCTACCCGCCCCACCCAAAGAGGAGTCGTAAGGGCAGGCAGGAGATAAAAGAGTTATCAACATTAAGCATTCATCCACCGAAATACGGACACCATCGAGGTATCTTCGGGCATCACACACAACACCATGGCATTATCCACAGACGCGATTATCGTCATCAGCATCATCATACTTATGATAGTGGCACTGGCCAAAGAACTGGTACGCCCGGGCATGATCATGTTTTCGGCACTCACGCTAATGATGGTTATGGGCATTGTATCGACCAAAGAATCGCTCAGCGGCTTTGCCAATACCGGGATGATTACCGTGGCGGTATTGTTCATCGTCAGCGAGGGCATCAGCCACACGGGCGCCCTCAAATATCTGGCAAGAGTTCTGTTGCCCAAAAAGCGTAAACCCATTCATTGGTTATATCTACAAATCATGGTTCCGGTGTCGGTGGTATCGGCATTTCTAAACAACACACCGGTGGTGGTCATCTTTGCGCCCATCATAAAAAACTGGTCAGAACGCCTGCAATTGCCGGCGTCCAAGTTCCTCATCCCATTGTCGTACGCCACAATTTTGGGTGGGATGACCACGCTGATTGGCACCTCCACCAACCTGGTGGTTCACGGATTGATGCTCGACAACGGGCTGGAGGGATTCAACATGTTTGAACTGGGCAAGGTGGGGGTTCCCATTGCCGTGGTCGGGATGCTGTACATTGCCATCTTTGGGGGGCTATTGCTCCCTGGCAAACGTGCGAAGTTCATGACCAAAAACCAGTTTAAGGAGTATTTTTACGATGTGATTATCCCCGACAAGAGCAAACTCATTGGTCAGACCATCGCCAAGGGGTATCTGAGCGAAATACGCTCGGTGAAAGTGGAGCGTCTGGTGCGCGAAGGCGTGGAACTGGACGTTGAGAATGGCTTTGACGAGATACATCCGGGCGACTCACTGTTGTTGCGTGGCACATCCGAAACCATATATGAATTGATGCAAAATCCGGCCGTGGAGCTCAAGGGCTTGGACAACCTGGCACCTGAGATGCGACATAAAAAGCTGAAACAGGTAGAAGCCGTGTTGGCGCCACGTTTTCCCGGCATAGGTAAAACCATCGGACAATTCGACTTTTACTCGCATTACCAGGCAGCCATCATGGCCATTAACCGCAACGGGGAGCACATCACGGACGACTTTGACAATATTGTGCTCAAAGAAGGCGACACCCTGATTCTGCTCACCACCGAGCATTTCATCAAGGCTTGGAGCGAATCGAAGATATTTTATCTCACCTCGTACCTTGGCGATGTGAACAACGGCAAAAACCCGGTAAAGAAATGGATTGCCGGCGGCATAGTGCTATTGATGGTCGCAGGCGCCACCATCGGCGATTTTTTACCGCCGGTGGGGCCCAACAAAATGAACATGTACTGGTTTGCTTCGCTGGCAGCCATCCTGATGGTATGGCTGAACATAGTTCCACACCAACGTTACACCAAGGTAATCAGTTGGGATGTGCTCATCACCATTGCCGCATCGCTGGGCATCAGTAAAGCCATGCAAAATTCGGGAGCAGCCGACATGATTGCCACCACAGCCATTAACTTTTCGAAGCAACATGGCCCCATCGTGGTGTTAATGACCATCTATTTACTGACCAACCTATTCACCGAAGTGATAACCAACAACGCAGCAGCAGCATTGGTATTCCCCATCGCCATGTCGGCCGCTCATCAAATGGGTGTCGATCCCAAACCGTTTTTTGTAGCCATTTGCATCGCGGCATCGGCCAGCTTTACCACCCCCATTGGTTATCAAACCAACCTGATTGTGCAATCCATTGGGAATTACAAGTTCAAGGACTTTGTAAAAATCGGGCTCATCCTCAACGTCATTGCATTTATAATGTCGATGGTGCTGATACCGCTGATATGGGAGTTTTGAGTGGAGAGTGGAGGAGTTTAGGGGTGGAGGAGTTTAAAAGTGGAGAAGTGGAGGAGTTTAGGGGTGGAGGAGTGGAGGAGTGGAGGAGTGTAAAAGTTTAGGAGTTTAGGGGTGGAGGAGTTTAGGAGTGGAGAAGTGGAGGAGTGTAAAAGTTGAGGAGTTTAGGAGGGGGTGAGACGTAAATGGGTCATGCAATAAAACATCCCATAGTAGACATTAAACCATAACTTTAAATCACACCCTTGAAAACGAATTTGGCGGGTCCAATAAGCCATACGTTGGTGAAACGGTGGTTGACGTGCTGAAAGGTCACTCTCATATCGCCGCCTTCGACTTTAACATCGAACTCGTTTCCACCCCCCAATTTGAGAGAAGCGGCAATGGCAGAAGCCACTACACCGGTACCACAGGCGAGGGTCTCATCCTCGACCCCACGCTCGAAGGTGCGAACGCGAATGGCAGCCGAGCTGAGCAGTTGTACAAAATTCACATTGGTTCCTCCGGGTGCATATCGGCTGCTGTGCCGAATGGAACGCCCCTCACCAACCACATCGGCCTTGGCCACATCATCAACAAAGGCGACGTGATGGGGCGAACCGGTATTCATAAAAAAGGCATCGTCGGCATGCTCAATGGTATCGACATCAATCATTTTTAAGCTCACATGATTTTCGTCAAGATACACAGCTTCGTGTAAGCCATCGACTGCATTGAAAGCGAATAATTCACCCACGTTCACAATGCCCAGGTGCACCGCAAAAGCGATGATGCATCGACCACCGTTTCCACACATACTGGCTTCACGGCCGTCGCTGTTGAAATACCGCATCAAAAAAGCACTCCCATCGGGGTCATTTTCGAGCAACATGAGTCCATCGCCCCCCACCCCAAAGCGTCGGTCGCACAAAAAACTGACAAGTTGAACATTGGCACTGTCAAAATGTTTGTCGCGATTATCAATCACGACAAAGTCATTTCCGGCACCCTGATATTTTGAAAAATTGATGTGAAGCATGGTTGAAGATGTTTTGAAGTTTATAAAAGTGGAGGAGTTTAAAAAGTGGAGGGTTTAGGAGTTTAGGAGTGGAGGAGTTTAGGAGTGGAGGAGTTTAAAAAGTGGAGGGGTTAGGAGTGGAAAAGTTTAGGAGTTTAGAAAAGGAGAGGCGTATGTTGCTGATTTAGGAGCAACTGCGTTTTGAATCATTGGCATATAGAGTGTTGAGATGAAAAGAATGACACAACGCAATTGATACACAAAAAGAGCTATAAACGAATGGTTTATGAAATAATATGCGTGTAGATTGAAACATTTCATGTTTAAGTTGTTTAGATAAGCAAAGGCATGCTTGAGGTTTCAAAATTACTGTTTCCTGTTTTAAAAAAAGTTAATACAGAACAAAATGCCATCAATCGGTATATATTTTGATGTTTTTATGCGTTTATGAGACACAAAATGTATCAACAAAAAAATAGTGAGCCATGATGACCAAAAAAACATTATTCACATTTGCGATTGCCCTTCTGGGAGCAGTAGTCGGCGTTTATACATATTCGAAAATTGTGGGGCCGCAAAAGCAGATTATCATTAGCGAACAACCGGCAGTAGCGCGGTATGCTTCGATGGATCAAGCCAGCGGAGGTTATCCCGACCTGACCATTGCAGCCGAACGGTCGGTGAACGCGGTGGTGCACGTGAAGGTCAAAGCCAAAGCCACCACGCAGGAATACTCGTCGGGCGACCCATTTTATGATTTTTTCTTTGGCCCTCGCCGTGGCATGACACCCCAACAGGAACAACCACGAGTGGGATTCGGATCGGGAGTGATCATCAGTGCCGACGGTTACATTATCACCAACAACCACGTGATTGACGGTGCCGATGAAATGGAAGTGGTGCTTAACGACCGCCGATCGTTTGATGCCAAACTGGTGGGTAAAGACCCCACAACGGATATTGCCCTGTTGAAAGTCGATGCCAAAGACCTGCAATTTCTGAATTATGGTGATTCGGACGCCCTGAAAGTGGGCGAGTGGGTGATTGCCGTGGGCAACCCTTTTAACCTCACCTCCACAGTAACAGCCGGTATCGTGAGTGCCAAATCGCGCAGCATCAATATCATTGCCAATCAGAATCAATCGTTGGGCATTGAAGCCTTTATACAGACCGATGCAGCCGTGAACCCCGGCAACAGTGGTGGCGCTTTGGTGAACACACGGGGCGAGCTGGTGGGCATTAACACGGCCATTGCCTCACAAACAGGTTCTTATTCGGGTTACTCCTTTGCCGTTCCCATTAGCATTGCAGCCAAGGTAGTGAACGACTTGAAAGAATTCGGGGTGGTACAAAGAGCATTGTTGGGCGTGAGCATCCGCGACATTGACCGAGCGCTGGCCGAAGAAAAAGGAATCGATAAAATAGAAGGCGTATATGTCGCCGGCGTCAACATCAACAGTGCAGCCAAGGAAGCGGACATTGAGGAAGGCGACATCATTTTGAGCGTGAACAACGAAAAAGTGAACAGCGTGCCGGAACTGCAAGAAAAAATTAGCCGTCATCGCCCTGGCGACAAAGTGACCATTAAAGTGAAACGTTCGGGGAAAGAGAAACAATTCACCGTAACCCTCCGTAATAGTGACGGATCCACATCGCTCATCAAGCAGGAAGATGTGAACATGATTTTGGGGGCACGCTTAAAAGAGCTCACCAGCAACGAAAAACAGTCCATGCAAATACGATCGGGCATCCGCATCGAGTCACTCGACAATGGCAAGCTCAAGAGCAGCGGCATCCGCGAGGGGATGATCATCACACAGGCCAACAGAGTGCTCATCAACAGCGTAGAGGATTTTCGACGTGTGGTGGCTTCGGCCAACGACGGACTATTCATCACGGGAGTGTATCCTAACGGACGGGTGGAATATTACGCCATCAACCTGTCGAACTAAAAAACTCGACCCTGAAACATTTTAGGGGTTGTTTATACCATTAATAAATAGTAATTTTGCGCCATATTTTGCGTAAAGGTTTATGAGGCAGCTAAAGATAACAAAATCAATTACGAACCGCGAAAGCGCTTCGCTCGACAAGTATTTGCAGGAGATTGGCCGTGAAGAGCTGATCTCGGTAGAAGAAGAAGTAGAGTTGGCCCAGCGGATCAAAAAAGGCGACCAGGCCGCGCTGGAGAAGCTCACGCGAGCCAACCTCCGCTTTGTGGTTTCGGTGGCCAAACAATATCAAAACCAAGGATTAAGTCTGCCCGACTTGATAAACGAAGGTAACCTGGGGTTGATAAAAGCCGCAGAAAAGTTTGACGAGACACGCGGTTTCAAATTCATCTCCTACGCGGTATGGTGGATTCGTCAGTCAATCCTTCAGGCATTGGCCGAACAATCGCGTATTGTACGTTTGCCGCTCAATCAGGTAGGGTCGTTGAATAAAATCAACAAGGCCTATTCAAAGTTTGAACAGGAGAACGAGCGTCGTCCCTCGCACGAAGAATTGGCCGAACAGCTGGAACTACCGGCTGACAAAGTGGCTGATACCCTTCGCGTATCGGGACGTCACATCTCGGTGGATGCGCCCTTTGTGGAAGGTGAGGACAACAGCCTGCTGGACGTGCTGGTGAACAGCGATTCGCCCAACGCCGACCGGATGCTCATCAACGAGTCGTTGTCGAGAGAAATTGAACGCTCGCTGGCCACGCTCACCGAGCGCGAAAGCGACATCGTGAAACTGTTCTTCGGTATCGGGTGTCAGGAAATGACACTTGAAGAAATTGGGGAACGCTTTGGTTTGACCCGCGAACGGGTTCGCCAAATCAAAGAAAAAGCCATCCGACGACTGCGACACACTTCACGAAGCAAATTACTGAAAACATACCTGGGTTAATCCCGCTTCAATGACACAAAAAAAGCCGATATGACGCACGTCAGTCGGCTTTTTTTGGCTCTGTTCTGATTTGTGTGGGTAATCATAAGTATCAATTCTCTCAGGCCAATATTTCGTGCCCTCTAGCCGGGCGGGCTCTTACTTTTTGGCTACAGCCCCAAAAAGTAAGCAAAAAAGGCCGCCGCTGACGTAAAATGGCTAAAAATCATAGGCCCTCGCTAAAATCTGCGAACTCGCAAGCTCAAACAGCGCATATTTTTTAACGCTCAGGCCTATGATTTTTTTAACGCCATTTTCCGAAGGCGGCTTAGTTACCTTGTGTTGATTTCGTGCTTTCATATTTTATTTACCCACAGGATTCGACATAGAGCCGCTTTTTTGCATTGCAAAGTAAGAGGCTCAATGGCTAAGATGATAGGAACTGACACTGAGTTGCAGTGAGTGAGGATGAGTGCCAGTGAGGGGAAGAAAACCGTAGTGTAACTCAGCGGGAGAGCTCATCTTTCTCAGTGCAACCTCTTAGGAACTGACACTGAGTTGCAGTGAGTGAGGATGAGTGCCAGTGAGGAGAAGAAAACCGTAGTGTAACTCAGCGGGAGAGCTCATCTTTCTCAGTGCAACCTCTTAGGAACTGACACTGAGTTGCAGTGAGTGAGGATGAGTGCCAGTGAGGGGAAGAAACCTAAGAGAAACTCCGAGTCTCCTCAGTGAAAATCAGTGATATAACGTTATATGACACGGAGTGACTCCGAGTTTTATGAATGACGAAGGGAGATGAATGCAGTTCACAATCTGTATTGAAATAGAACTGCCAACAGCTCAAATCACCGGACAAACATTGCCGATTCGGCCGAAACCATTAGTTTTGTGACGCGGCAAATGTGCGCAAACACATCTTGCACTTTGATTACAAAAAACTGAAAATCAACCCATATAAAATCACAACAATGAGAATCGTTCCCGTTGCCTTACTGTTTACAGCCATCATGATGGCTTCGTGTGCCTCTCTGACCCGCAAAGGCAGCTCGAGTTTTTCGGACAGCCAGTCGCCTTATGCCAAGTCAACCAGCACCAGTCCTAAACCCAAAAGCAACCCGACTCCAAGCTCAAAAACAAGCAGCACTCCTACTCCCACCCCCAAGGTAACGCCAACGGCAGAACCGGCCAAAGCCGTGGTGGTGCGCGAAGAAAAGGTGAAAGTGGTTGAGAACACCACCACCGACCAAGCCATCTATAACTATTATTGCATCATCGGTTCCTTTAGGATATTGGACAACGCACGCAACTTCACACAACAACTGAAAAGCGAAGGCTTCCAACCCGTGATTCTTGAAAACGAAAACGGACTGTACCGCATCTCGGTATCAGGGAGCAACCAGGAAGATGCCGTGCGTGCCAAAATTGCCGACATCAGGGGGCAATACCCACAGTACGCGGATGTGTGGTTGTTGAAAAAACAATAACCCCCATCCGGTTCATCACATCAAAAAAAGCGATTGCCCTCTTGAGCAATCGCTTTTTTAATAGCCTCCCATCTCAACAAGGGATTTGAGGTCATAAAATAATGTCGTTAAAATTGGGACAATCTGATAAAAGACAAAAAGACATTTAGACGGCAGACAGATAGATTAGACTCAGAAGACGAGGAAGACAGATCGAATTATCTTTCCTGATCTCATCGTTTCACGTCTTCTTCTCTTAAATGTGTCTTAAGCAGCCTACAACTCGCAGTAGTTGCCATCGTCAACCAGGTTGCGGCAAGGATAACGCCAGGAAAAACCAGGCTCATCAAAGAGGTTATCGGCCACATCGGGGCCCCAGGTGCCGGCGGGATAACCATGAACAGGAATCTCAGGGTTCTCCTTCCAGGCTTTTAAAATGGGATCGACAAAGGCCCAGGCAGCTTCCACTGCGTCTCCGCGATGATAAAGAGTGCTGTCGCCCAACATGCAATCGAGCAACAACCGTTCATAAGCACTGGGCAAATAAGTGTCGCGCAGCTCGGTATAATGAAAGTTCATGTTCACCTCCTGCACCTTAAATCCGCCACCGGGTTCCTTCATGCCAAATTTGAACAACAACCCCTCGTCGGGCTGAATGCGAATGACCAGCTTGTTGTGCGAACCGGCCACGGTGGCATTTCCGGCAAACAGGTGGTGAGGCGTGGGTTTGAAGTGAATGACAATTTCGGTCACCCGCGTGGGCAGCATCTTGCCGGTGCGGATGTAAAAGGGCACGCCCGCCCATCGCCAGTTATCGATAAAGAATTTCATGGCCACGTAAGTCTCGGTGCGCGACTCGGACGCCACGCCGTTCTCCTGGCGATATCCTTTTTGTTGCTTGCCGCGAATCACCGACGGGGTGTATTGACCGCGAATGACATATTTTTCGACCTCCTCTTGCCGGATGGGACGAAACGACTGAAAGACCTTCACAATTTCGTTACGCAAACTGGTGGAACCCATCACCGCCGGGGGCTCCATGCCCACCAAACCCACGAGCAGCAACAAATGGTTTTGCACCATGTCGCGCAACGCGCCCGAGCCGTCGTAATAGCCACCCCGGTTGCCCACGCCGATGTCCTCGCTGGAAGTGATTTCGACATGATGGATGTAATTACGGTTCCACAGAGGTTCGAAGATGGTGTTCGAAAAACGGGTCACCAACAAGTTTTGCACCGTCTCCTTACCCAAATAGTGATCGATGCGATAAATCTGCTCCTCCTCGAATTGCCCCAACAGAGCCGCATTGAGTTTTTTGGCCGTGGCCAAATCGTATCCAAAGGGTTTTTCGACAATGAGGCGTTTGAAGCCGTGGGTTTCATCGTGCAACCCCTGTTCATTTAAAAACTTAGGGATGATGCTGTACATGCTGGGCGGCGTGGCCAAATAATAAATATAGTTGCCCCCGGTGCCGACCTGAGCATCCAATAGCGTGATGGCCTGTTTAAACCCAGCATATTCGGCGCCATTCATGGTATCGAAAGCATAATAATTGAGGTACTTCACAAATTCGTCCACCGTTTCGCGGGGTTTGTGCTTAAAGGAGGCAAACTGCTCCACGCCGATGGCCATTTTTTGACGAAACTCGTCGTTAGAGAGCGCAGAACGCCCCACGCCCAAAACGGCAAACTGAGCGGGCAACAATTTCTGCACGTACAAATCGAACAGCGCCGGCACCAGCTTACGCCAGGCCAAATCGCCGGAGGCACCAAAAATGACCAGTATATGTTTTTCTGACTTCATAAATCATTGTTTATTACGATTAAAAAAGTGCTGCGAGTCGCCCCACTCGCCCAATGCCAGCTTTCGCCCGACCATCTCAACCCGCAAGCGGATGCAACTGCTGCAATCGTCGGCACCTTCGTCCACACAAGGCTTATTATCGTACAACTGATAATTGCGCCGGTTCACCGAAGGGGTGATATTGGGCATTAACACATTGGCCCCGATGCGCAAGGCTTTTTCGCGTCCCATGGGGTCGATGGCCTGCAACGCTGTGGATGCGGCAATGTTGATGTCGGGCATCAACAACCGCAGGGCAGCAATCATGTTGAGCGCCACCTGAAAGCGACGTTGCACGGGCCACAGCTCATGGCGACGCTGGTACAAGGGCGTTTGCTGATGTTCCAGATAAGGCCCCATGCCTACCATGTCGATGTCGAGTTGTTGCATCATCAACAGGTCGTCGGCCAGATGATGAAAACTTTGCCCGGGCAGACCAATCATCACCCCGGTTCCGACCTGATAACCGCACGATTTCAGGGCTTGCAGGCATTGCAGGCGGGTTTGATAATCGTGCCGATGGTCGTGCGGATGCATCTGATAATAGAGCTGCTCGCACGAGGTTTCGAAGCGCAACAGGTAGCGATGAGCGCCACACTGTTTCCAATAACGATAAGTTTGGGCATCTTGTTCACCCAAAGAGAGGGTAATTCCCAATTCGCCATGTGTTTTTTCATGAATTTGGCACAACAGACGGCCAATTCTGTCAACAAAAGCCGCATCGTTGCGTTCGCCGGCCTGCAACACGATAGAGCCATAGCCCTTGTCGCGGGCAAACAGGGCAGCCTGCACAATGGCATCATCGTCGAGTTCGTAGCGGGAGGTGAGGCGGTTGTCGCGGCGGATGCCACAGTAGTAGCAGTTTTTGATGCAGATGTTGGAGAACTCGATGAGCCCGCGCAGCCACACCGAGTCGCCAATGGTTTGAAGGGTGACGCGCGCCGATTGCTCCAACAACAAGCGATGATCGTCGCCCTGAGCGGCAATCATTCGTGCCAACTCGTGGCGATCGAAACGACTTTGCGTGATCAATTGATGAAATGGTTTCAACAG
Source organism: Breznakibacter xylanolyticus (assembly GCF_003254275.1). Taxonomy (GTDB): domain Bacteria; phylum Bacteroidota; class Bacteroidia; order Bacteroidales; family Marinilabiliaceae; genus Breznakibacter; species Breznakibacter xylanolyticus. The sequence goes on from NZ_QKZK01000030.1 coordinate 46,421, forward strand.
TAATGGGTTTTACACAAATATAAGAGACATTCGCCACGGAAAACAAACGTGAGACGAAATTATAGGAACTGACACTGAGTTGCAGTGAGTGAAGATGAGTGCCAGTGAGGAGAAGAAAACCGTAGCGGAACTCAGCAAAACCTCATCTTCCTCAGCGTAATGAACTAAGAACTGACACTGAGTTGCAGTGAGGTAAGATGAGAGGCAGTGAGAGAAGAAACCTCAGTGTAAGGTAGTGTTCATCAAACTGTGTCTGTCATTTTTTTTCCTTTGAGAGGATTAACACCTGCCCCATAGGATATTTTCGTTAGGATGGCAAGGGTGGCGGAGGCACGGAGCCACTTGTATACCCTTGCCATCCTAAAAGAAAATATCCTTTCTTCGCAGGCGTTTGTTCTCTCAATGGTGTTTTATCCGGTCCCCAAATTTAATGCTTAATTGCCCATATATTAAACCCCAATGGGGGACTTTCCCTTTTGGCGAACGGTTGATCTCTCGTATTACAAGATATATGAGCTTTTTAAGTGCCATATCAG
>NZ_QKZK01000031.1 GCF_003254275.1 Breznakibacter xylanolyticus
ACGTGGGGGTTACGAGAGAGAGGAAAATGGAATAAAGTACAGGCAATGGGCGGAAACGACGGGAAACCGGCATCTGAGATGCGGTTTGAGCGAAGTAACATGCGTCATGATGAGGCTCTCTCGTGTGGCTTTTTTCTATCAAACGCCCCTTTTGTTTTATCAATCCAACCACAACACACCCTTTTTGACGGGAAAATCACCACATCTACTATATAACAATTTTGAGTTATCTGCTTTGTTATTTAAACGCATGGCGTAACAAAATAACTCAGCGCCTTCGCGCCTCAGCGTTTATTTTGACAAAGAGCCTCCGTGTCTACTATATAACAATTTTGAGTTATCTGCTTTGTTATTTAAACGCATGGCGTAACAAAATAACTCAGCGCCTTCGCGCCTTTGCGTTTATTCTGACTCCGTGATAACAACACACAAAAAGTAACATCGTCGAAAACATACCTGTGTCGTACCTAATTCGCACCTTATTCGGGGCTTCTTCGACTCAGAGTCGAAGCCGTATCGAAGCGGGGTCGAAGAACGGTCGAAGAAACCCCGAAGCGGTCCCGAAGATGGGACGAAGCGATGTCGAAGAAACTTCCAATTACAAATAGGGAAATATGGAATCAATAAACATATTTAATAAACTAAAAATCCCCCAACAAGACATCCTGAAGTCAACTTTTTGAAAACAGGGTGTGAAATCTTTTTAAAGCAATGATTGAACAATCTTATTATTTTTGCATCAACAGCGGATAACCTCCATGCGCGCACGAACACGAAACATTCTTATCAAACAAGCAGATTCACATGACAAAAAACCTGGTCATCATTCCTACCTATAAAGAGAAAGAGAACATCGAAGCCATTATTAAAGCCGTTTTCGCTCTCCCCCGCGCTTTTCACATCCTTATCATCGATGACAACTCGCCCGATGGCACCGCCGACATTGTAAGAGACCTGCAAAACGAGTGGCCCGAACAGTTACACATGGTTGAACGTGCCGGCAAACTGGGTCTGGGCACAGCCTACATCACCGGCTTTAAATGGGCCATTGAAAAGGGATACGATTACATTTTTGAAATGGATGCCGATTTCTCGCACAACCCCGCCGACCTTATCAGCCTGCACGATGCCTGTGTGAACGAGAACGCCGACATGGCCATCGGATCACGCTACAAATCGGGGGTGAACGTGGTAAACTGGCCTATGGGGCGCGTGCTGATGTCGTACTTCGCATCGGTGTATGTGCGTGCCGTCACCGGCATGAGAATCATGGACACCACGGCCGGCTTCAAATGCTACCGACGCAAAGTACTCGAAACCATCAAACTGGACAAGATACGCCTGAAGGGATACGCTTTTCAGATTGAAATGAAATTCACCTCATGGAAATACGGATTCAAAATTATAGAAGTCCCCATTGTGTTCACCGACCGAAAACACGGGGCTTCTAAGATGAGCGGCGGAATCTTTAACGAAGCCGTGTGGGGTGTATTGAAAATGAAATTCTTCAGCTTCTTTAAGAAGTATGAAGTATGAACAAACACAAGGACATCTAAAAAAAGGAATTGCAAGACCATCACCACAACAACACTTTGACTGATTGATTGTTTATATCAACAAACATATTGACACAACTTATGCACACCATCCTGATAAAACATGCCACCCTGGTGAACGAAGGGCAACAGATAAAAGGAAGCCTCTTGATAAAGGGAGATACGATACAACAAATCATCCCGGAAGGGACTCCCCTGCCCGATGCCGACACGGTGGTTGACGCCACAGGTAAGTACCTGCTTCCCGGCGTGATTGACGACCAGGTGCACTTTAGGGAGCCGGGACTGACACACAAAGGCGATATTGCCAGCGAATCGCGTGCCGCCGTGGCCGGAGGAATCACCTCGTACATGGAGATGCCCAACACCAATCCGCAAACCACCACCATTGAGAATCTGGAAGCCAAATATGACCTTGCGGCCTCCAAGTCATTGGCCAACTACTCCTTTTACATGGGAGCGACCAATGATAACATGGATGAATTGTTGAAAGTGGATCCTAAAAAAGTGTGTGGACTCAAGGTCTTCATGGGCTCATCGACCGGAAACATGCTGGTAGACAAAAATGAAGTTTTGGCGCGCATCTTTAGCGAAACTTCGATGCTCATCACCACGCACTGTGAGGATGAGGCGACCATTCAACGCAATCTTCAGATTTTCAAGGACGAGTATGGCGACAATGTGCCCTTTTCCAAGCACGGCCTCATCCGCAGCGAAGAGGCCTGTTACCGCTCCTCGTCGAAAGCAGTAGAACTGGCCGAGAAACACAACGCGCGTTTGCACCTGTTGCACCTATCGACCGCCAAAGAGCTGAGTTTGCTCGACAACACCCGCCTGTTGAGCGAAAAACGCATCACCGGCGAAGTATGTGTGCACCACCTGTGGTTCGACGACAGTGACTATGACCGCAAAGGTGCTTTCATCAAATGGAATCCCGCCATCAAGACCCGCGCCGACAAAGAAGGGCTGCTGGCCGGACTGCTGAATAATAAGCTGGATGTGGTAGCTACCGACCATGCCCCCCATACCCTTGAGGAGAAACAAAACAGCTATTTTAAAGCACCCTCGGGCGGCCCATTGGTGCAGCATTCACTGGTGGCCATGCTCAAACTGGCCGAAAAAGGCCTTATCCCCGTTGAGAAAATTGTTGAAAAAATGTGCCACGCCCCCGCCGACCTGTTCCGGGTGGAGAGACGCGGCTACCTCCGTCCCGGATACTTTGCAGATGTGGTGTTGGTCGAAAAAAGCAGTTGGATCGTATCTAATGAGAACATCCTGTACAAGTGCGGTTGGTCACCCTTCGATGGTGAAACATTCACCCACCGGATTACCCACACCTTTGTCAACGGACACCTCGTATGGGAAAACGGCACCATATATGCCGATAAGACAGGCAAGCGACTGACGTTTAACGCATGAAGTGCATTACGTGCAAACCTTAAGAGAGAGTAAAGAATAATTTTGACCATAAAATCTCATAAGATGCTTCATCACATACACATCAAAACACGACTGGCACTCACCATCATCGTTTCAAGCATCATCACAGCCTGTACCCAACCTTCATCGGTCGAAGGGCGCATGACTCTTTCTCCCCAAGCAATGGTGGCTGACACCATTTATTACCCGGTACGCATCAAAAACCTGAACCCCGAGGATGAATGGGCATCGGAACGAATCAAAAAACTCAACCGGAAAAAGTTGGTGGATGATATTTTTGAAGCGGTTTACTCAGGCAAAGCTACTGCATACAACTATCTGACCGACGCCCCTATCGATGCCAATCACTTAAAACAGCAGGAAAACGAGGGGGAACTAAACCGCGACGAAGTGGCCGAACTGGAGTTTCGCGAAACGTGGTGGTACGATGTCGATGGTAACCTGTTTGAAAAAAAGGTGCAATCCATCCTGGTGGCATCGGCACTTTACGATTCCGACGGGTCACTAAGAGGCATGAAAGCACTGTTTTATGTAAAAACGCAACCTTGTACGGTTCGCAAATAATAACGACCATTCACAACACAAACACCATGATAGAACTTCAACGCAAAAGCCAAGGAAATAAATTCTCGATGTTCCTGTTGCTCATTGGGGGTGCCGTGATGTTTGTTGAAAACCTGTATGCCCGACTGGGTGGTTTGTTGGTCATCGTGTTGGGGCTCATATCTATTTATGCGCGCTCCGGCACACAAATAGATATGGATAAACGCCTATGGCGAAAATACGTAAAGCTGGCCTGGTTCTACTTTGGGACCTGGACCCCCCTTCCACAAGTCGATTACGTGGCCATCATTCGCATGCGGCTCTCGCAGTTGAAATTCAAACCCTCGCAAGCCGGTTTTACACAGGAGGATGGCGGCTATCAGCACAATTACAACATCAACCTCATTTTTAAGGACTCGGCGTTGCGCTACCTAACCATTTACACCGGCGAGCTGGACGACACACTGGAGAAATCGCGCCAAATGGCACTCACATTCCAAACCAAACTATATGACTGCTCCACCTCACGCAAGCATTGGATTGAGTTGGATGAGTTGAAGAAGAAGTGAGAAAGTGGCTGAGGAGGAAAGTGGCAAAGTGCCTAAGGAAGAGAGTACAAAAATACAAGAGTGCAAAAGTACAGTTGACTGAGTAATCAAAATTACGAAATTAACATAAGTCCACCTCGGGGGACATAGGGGGCTAAACATGAAACACCTGTTCCAATACATTTTCATCGTTCTATTATGTGTGACAATCACGGGGGTTGCTCAAAAACCATCACAGGAACTAGAGAATTACATTCGACAGAACGATGCTGAAAAGCGCTTGGCAGAATATAAAGACAACAACGACCTACTGGCTTTAAAGGTGCGCCATTTGGCCGTGATCAACGCATCGCGAAAAAAACACAAGGCTCCGGCTTTACAATTGGACATTTTGGCTTCACGTATGGCCAACAAAATGGCGGCCGATGCTGCGAAGAATGGGTTCAGTGGTCATTTTAACCTCAACGGCGAGAGTCCTTATCACCGTTATGCCTCTGCCGGCGGGCAGGATCACGTGGTGGAGAATGCGGCGGCCACCACTTCGTCGGCCGATTTTGTGCCCGACGACGAGAACATCCTGGAGGGAATGTACGAACTGCACCAGGCTTTTATGAACGAAAAAGCGCCCAACGACGGCCACAAACAGACCTGCATTGGCAAAACGTTCACCCACGTGGGCATTGGGGTGGCCTGGCACGGCAAGGAGTTTCGCTATTACGAAGAGTACCTGAATCGCTATTTGGCGTTTGGCGAGGTGAAATCATCGGTGAAGGCCGGTACCGACATCACCCTGTCGGTGAAGCCGCTTGAAAAAGGATACCACCTTTACAGTGTGGTGGCCTATTACGAAGCCGTCCCGAAGAAGATGACCGCCAAGCAAGTGTCGGCCATTGCGTCGTATGCCGACTACACCTCGAACGTGGCGGCCAACATTGCTCCATGGGAGCTGCCTCAACCCGACGACAAAGGATTCGTACACATCTCCATCCCCACCAAGAAGAAGGGGCTCTACTACATTCACGTGTTCCTCGACACCAAGCCTTACGTGAAGGGCAAAGCCACCACTCAGGGAAAAATCATCGGTTCGGGGGTGGTGGTGGAGGTGAAGTAATCACATCATCAAAACAAAGATCCCATAACCGAAACGGTTCAACAATTCCCCAACCACTCCCTCAGCCTGGGCAACTCCTTCTGCATCTGCTCCATGGCCTGATGATACAATGCCTCGAGGTGTCGCGGGTGGTTATCGAGACGCGACACAGTCATGGTAAAAGTGGGTCGGATGACGAACACCGTGCCGGCCTGCTCAAGGGCTTCAAGCTGATCTACGGCTTGGTTGTAACGCCGGGCACGGTTCAAGAGCATATCAGCCACTAATGGATAATTGCGACAACAGCGGCGCACCAGCGCCGGAAAGCGGGGCGGCCGTTTGCGGTAGCCCTTGGGACGGGTGAGCACCACCACCGCGCGGCTTTGACCATTACCCAGAGCCTGTGACACGGGGATGGAGTCAAGCAGGCCTCCGTCCATGTATCTGCTCCCATCGATGCATTTGGGCGGCGAAATGATGGGAAGCGACGAGGTGGCCGTGAGCCAGTCGCGAAATTCTTCGAAACTGCTGCCCGTCACGCGATGATATTCAGGCAGTCCGGTATCAATATTACTCACCACCACCGTCATGCGGGACGATGAACGGGCAAAAGCCTGATAATCGAACGGCAGCAATTGCGTGGGGATGGTACGATAGATGAACTCCCAGTTGAAATAACTGCCGTGTTTGAACAGATGCTTCCAACCGCAATACTGAGGATGATTCACAAAACGGTTCACGACCAGGTTGCGCCCCGGCTGCCGCGACACGTACGACACGCCATAAGCCGCACCGGCCGACACGCCAATAACCTCTTGAAAAAATATCTGCTCGCGCAACAATACCTCGAGCACGCCGGCGGTGAACATGCCCCGAAAGCCGCCCCCTTCGAGAACCAAGGCGACTGATGAATTGGATGACATAGATAGGTTTTGATGGTGAAGGCACAACATTAACTAAAAAAGGTGTCACCGCCATGGCAACACCTCTTTATTTATTGAAGTATCAAGATTTGAGTATCAAGACGCAAGACAGTATGAGGCACTTTCGTTGCTTTGCAAATCGACTTCGTCGATTTGCCACTCTGCCGCTTTGCTACTCAGCTACTTTTCTCACTGATAATCGTGCATCTCCTTCATAAAAGCCACGAAGTCGTTTTTGCGTTCCGAATCCATCCATTTCATGGCACTGCGGGGATGCTCGTTGAGGGCACCGGTCACCAGGTAAGGGATGTGATAGCCCCAGTCGATATCCTTTTGCAGAGGATGAATATGATCCTGAATGGTTTGCAACAGAGGCAGAAGGCGATATTTAGGATTCTTGAGGAATGCCACCAAAATTTCGAGATGACAGTTTCCGGCGCCACGTCCTAAGCCCAGGAGTGTTGCATCGAGATAAGTACAACCTTCCTGAATGGCGGTAATGGTGTTGGCCATGGCCAATTGCATGTTGTTGTGGGCATGAATGCCAATCTCCTTGCCGGGCATAGCTGCTTTGTACTTGCGCACCAGGTGTTGTACCGTTTCGTTGTACATGCTGCCGTAACTGTCAACCGCATAAAAAATGGGCACACGCGACTTGGCGATATCGGCCAACGCCTCGTCTAGGTCGCGCTCGTTGACGGTAGAAACAGCCATCAGGTTGATGGAGACTTCGTACCCCTTATCCATGCAGTGGTGAGCCAACTCGATGGCCTTATCGACCTGATGGACGTAGCAAGCCACACGAATCATGTCGAGGAGGCTTTCGGAAGCCATGGGGATGTCCTCGAGGTCGATGCGGCCAATGTCGGCCATGGCAGAGAGCTTGAGGGAAGTGTTGTTATCTCCCACGATGCGGCGCAAGTCCTCATCTTTACAGAATTTCCAGGGCCCCACCACGTTTCGGTCGAAAGCCTTTTCGGAACTCAGGTAGCCGATCTCCATGTAGTCGACACCCGCTTCGACGCAAGCATTGTACACACTGCGCACGAAATCGTCGCTAAACTGCCAATTGTTCATCAACCCACCGTCACGCACGGTGCAGTCGAGCACTTTTATCTCTTTTCGATACATTGAGGATATGTTAATGAGTTTCGGGTTAAAGTTTCGGGTCAACAACTCATTTGCCACCGAAAACCAACAACCGGAAACAACAGATTTAAGAATTCAGTTGATTGAGCAATGCCAACTCCTTTTGAATATTTGAGTCGATGAGCAGGCGATACATGTCGGCAAAGGTTTGGGGGTCGAGCCCAAGCTCACGAGCCCACTCGGCACGTTTATCGATCACATGATCTTTGCGATCCTGTGCCACAATGGCATGGTGGTCGTGCTTAAACTGCACGATGGCTTTCACATACTCGAACCGGAGGGCAAAGAGCTCCATGATGGTTCGGTCGATGCGGTCAATTTCGTCACGCACTTCTTCTTTACGGACGCACTCTTGGGGCGTTTTTTGCAATTTCAATTCCATCCGACTAACGCTTTCTGTGTTTCAATGGTTTGAGGGGGCGAAAATAGCAAAAAACAGGGCACAATTTGAATATGGCGTTGATTTTTTGTACTGCATCACCTTCCTTTTCGGCCTCAAAACACATCAATAAGAATTTCACAAATGCCCTCCCATCAACAAAAAGAGCGCAATCACATCAACGATAACACCTTTACTCAAAAAAAGCAACACCAAAATGGCTTACGAAAGCGGATGTTTGACAGAATAAATTAATTTTGTCTCACAATTAGATTTTAGCAATATCATTAAAAACGAACCCATTTACTGTCACAAACGTATCCTAGGTGATAAAAGAGACACCCATAGATACGCAACAAAACAGTAATCCTTCATCAATTCACAACAACCGAACCAACTCCCCGGTCGAATGAAACGAGCCACATTTAAAGCTTAGACACTCAGAAGTATGCTTATTGGCGAGTTCCATGTAACCGATAAAAATCAAATTACAAACAGATGAAAAAATATTTCCCACTGCTAATCCTGCTGATATTAATGGCCGCACAAAATACGAGGGCAGAATTGCCTGTTATTACCATGACCACGGCCATGTCATCGGGCAACATCGAAATAGAACTGATTCCGGAAAGTGACACCGAAGTATCCATCCGTGTGGGAACGACCACCTATGCCCCCACGCCCATTAAACAGGATGGAACGACGATTAGCATCCCCATTGTAAGCTCAAAAACCATCGAAATATACGGGACTAGCATTATTGGACTCATTTGCAGCGGAAATCAGCTCACCCAATTGAACGTCTCCAATTGCCCCTCCCTCATCGCCCTCGACTGTAGTAACAACCAACTCTCCTTTGCTACCCTCCCGGCTGTGCTACCTGCCTATCAGGAAGATTACGTGTACACCCCCCAGACTCCGCAACTATTAGCCGATTATGTGACTACCGGGCAAACCATCGACCTGAGTGCCATGGCCACCATTGGCGGACACACGACTACTTTTGCATGGAAAACGGAATACAACATCCCTTTAACCCTCGGCACTGACTATACCATCAACAATGGGGTGACCCAATTTATCAAAGCACCGACAGACAAGGTGGTGTGCACAATGACCAACGAGGCGTTTCCAGACTTTGAAGCCTCGAGCCCGTTGGTCAGTAATTCGACCACCATTGTGCCCCTGTCGGTAGAAATCCACACAAAAAAACTGATTAACGAAGAACTCAAAATTGTCATAACACAAACCGAGTCATCGCCTGTATTTATTGACTTTGGAGATAACTCGCTCACCAGTTACGTCATTGGCACTTCAGGGATGACCATTACCAAAACACTCCAGGTGAACACCCCCGTCATTAAAATTTACGCACGAACCATCGATAATTTGGAATGCCAGTCACAAAAAATTCATGTGCTAAAGCTGCCTTCAGCTCCCTTGATGGATTTACTCTATTGTAACAACAATCAAATTGCCTCCCTGGATCTGACACATTGTCCATTACTGAAAGACCTCAGATGCAACGACAATGCCCTGACCCAACTCAACGTTAACCAATGCACACAGTTGGAGCAATTGAACTGTTCATCGAACCAACTCACTCAACTATTGATTACCAATTGCACACAGCTAAAAGACATTACCTGCTCATTCAACAACCTACTGACGTTGGATGTAAGCACTTGTACCAAAGTGGTAAACTTATATTGCAAAAACAACCTACTGACAACCCTTACCATTACCTCATGCCCCTTGCTGGAATATTTGGATTGTTCAACCAACCAAATCTCGACACTAATTCTGACCCAAAACTCGGCATTGAGGAGCCTCTACTGCCTGAGCAACAACATAACCTCATTAGATGTTTCGGCATGCTCAGGACTAACCTATCTTCGATGCAATAACAACAACATGACATTTTCGACCCTCCCTCTCAAACAATCCGCCTGGAGTGAATACGTCTATGCCCCACAAAAAGACATTGTCGTGCCGACAACCATCACCACCGCAACCCCCATTGACCTGTCTGCTCAATACAACGTGAACGGCATCCAGACCTCCTATGTGTGGAAAACCAACACCGGTAGCGTTTTAACCTTGGGCACCGACTATCAGATCACCAATGGGGTGACCACTTTTCTGAAGATACCAGCCTCGGCAGTTCGGTGCGAAATGACTCATGCATCTTTTCCTTATTTCACTGATTTAGACGTTTTGAAAACCACCTACACCACCATCACATCAGCCAACGACGTGAATGACCGTCTGCAAGCATTAGCCGATATCTTTACAAACAACAACACACTGCACCTCAATTTACAGGGAGTGGCACAAGTCACCGTCACCGACCTGCAAGGTCGCACCATTGCCCAAACCCCCGCCGAGTATGGTCACAACACCCTGGAGCTGCCCGGCTGCGGTCTATACCTGGTTAGGGTGGAGATGCCCGAAGGCAATGTGACGCAGAAGGTGATGGTAAAATAATTTGAGAACCAATACAAGCATCGTATTCTTCGCTGAGGATAAACTCAAGATAAATCCCCTTTAAACCCCAACGGTTATTCAAACCTTTGGGGTTTATTATTCTCGCCTCCTCTCTTTTTTTGCTGTACCTTTGGCTTAGCGCCAACTCGCTAAACATCAAAATCAGGCAATGAAATCGACCCTGCTCAACATCGCTCACAACCCTAGGCGCCTTTTTACAACTGCGGTAATCATCCTGTTCAGTTTTGCACTTGACAGTTTCCCCAATCGACGGCCGTCATTTTTAAATCGACGGCCGTCGATTAATCAAAAGCCCGCCTGCTTTTTTTAAAAGGCGGCGGGTTTTTGACTAAAAACAGTCGGGCTTTTGCCCCTGGAGAACAGAAGTGCTTACCGGAAAAAAAACGATTTACTCCGTCTTCACCACCTTTATCACCTCCTTTTGATCCCCCATGATGCACCGCACTAAATACACCCCTTTGGGAATGGCATTCAAATCCCTGCCTTGCGGCCAGTCGAGGGTATATACGTCCTTATCGAGGGTTTGATCCATCACTCGTGACATCACCCGACCGCTCAGGTTGAGCACATCAATGGTACAGTGCGTCGTTTTTGCAACGCGCAATTCCAGCGTCGTGAAATCCGTAAACACCGTTGGAAAACAATTAAAGCGAGTCTCCTTAATCTCGGTGGGCGGTTCGTCGCCATCTACATCATCGTCTGTGATGGCAATGAAACCGACATTTGCCCGGCCCGGCGTCCCACCACTGACATTGAGCACCCAACTGCTGCTAAGGACATTGTTGAGGCGCGGATTTTTCAGCTCAAGAGTAGCACCCGACTCAGGCACCACTTCGGGCCATGGTGAGGTGGTACCATATTCCAATGCATCCATGGTAACCCCTTGTTTGTTGCACAAAAACAGCTTGTCGCCTTCGCCCCCCAGCCCAAACACAAAGTCACCCACCGATGATTTCACCATTGGATAATGGTTACGAAACGCCCTCCGATCGTGGCACACCATCAGGTATTCTCCAGGGTACAACAGCGTCCCCTCGGGCAAGCTAAACGCTTCTTGTTTACCTTGGTCGCTCAGTGTCCAGCCACTTAAATCAACAGTTGCCGTCCCATTGTTAAGTAACTCCACCCAGTCGCCTGTGTCGCGCTCCGGCGCCGATTGGCAATTGATTTCGTTAATGACCACGTGCACATCCAATTCGGAGGCTGGGGCAAACACGGCTTTTAATGTCACGTCCCCTTGCACTTTGTGAGTGATGACACTTGTAGAATCGGCACGCGATCCTTCCCATCGCACAAATCGATAACCCGCTTTGGGTCGTGCAGTCAGTACAATCGGGATGTTTTGAAAATATGAACCGATAAATCCATCGCTCACCACAATGGTGTTCAACCGCACATCACCCATGTGTGGGCTATTGATGCTGATTTTTACATTATGACGAGTTCCTAGCGCGAAGGTCGTTTGCAAATGGTTCCATGCCTGGGCGGGGCGTTGCGTGGCAAAACTTTTCAGACGGCTCACCTCCCATGCCCAACCACTGTAATCACGATCCCATCGCTTCAAATGATGTTGTATTTCACCCTCGTAGAGCGCTTTGAGCGAATCGATTTTGGCATTGACATTGGCCGGCAAAAAAGTGCTGTTAAGACGGTCGCAGTAACTATTGACAAACTGATTCCGGAATTCGGTAGATGTCAGCAATCGCCTAAAGAGTAGCGTCGACCACGACGGATTAGGCCAATCGACATTGGTCACCGCCATGGCAAACGACAGCGTGTTGTGCCTATACGCTTGCTGGTCGTAAAGCCCAAAGCCGAAGTCACTGTCGTACAATATCCATCGCCACTTGCTATTCTCACTGTTCAATCGCCAATATTTAATATTGTTGCCCGGCCAGTCAGTGTTATCGAAATAGATTTGGCTCACCTGATACTGAATGTAGTTGTCCAGATCCATTTTGTCGGCAACAGCCGCAAAGTTGGCCGAAGTGTTGAGTGCATTGTTCACCGCCGATAACAGCGCCCGGTAACTGGTCGCATCACCTTGCACCACCTCCGTGTTATTGGTAAGCAGGTTTACTTCGCGAGTGCCAAACCCGTGGTTGTCGGCCAAATAGTGCTCGCTGATTTTTTCACGAATGTTGAGGATGCCCCAATATTGTCCATTCAAATAATTGACGGCAGGTTGAAAGGCCAACCGATCCACGTTCATGCCTCGCGTCACACAACTAATAACTCCGTCGCGCATCAGGGCGGAATAAAAATCGTTGCCCCCGTTGCGTAACACCAATGACTGAAACGAATCGATGGGCTTATCACTAAACAATCTGGCATCAAATGCTTTGTCGCCATAGGCATTACGGGCATAAAGCGCCAGCGTTTTTTGTTCATAGGCACGCGTCCAGGCGCCATGTATCTTGATGCCACAACCGGCATTCAGCACCTGTTGTTGATTGGCATTGTATATCTCCACGTTGCCAGGCTTTTCCCAATCCTGCCAAAAGTTGGCTCCGTAATAAGGATTTTCTGCTGAGGCATTGGAACCCATTACATATATCCCCGTTTGCTCATCCCACAAGTTCTCGGGCGATGTGGTCACACTCACAATGGGCAGCCGGTGTGCAATGCCACCAATATATGTCTGCGTGGTGACGGGACCCGGCAAGGTGCCACTGTTGATGATGCGTGCCCTCACCACCTTGTCGCCGCTGATGTTTAAAGGTGCTTTGTAACTCGTCGATGACGCAGTGGGTGTGCTGCCGTCGGTGGTGTAATAAATTTGATCGTCCACATTCTCCGATGACAAGCTCACGGTTGTGCCCTGCGGATAATAACCACCAATGGGCATAAACTGTACTTTATTAAGCACCAGCGAGGTGGTACCCATCTGGCTATTATTGCTCGATGCCGGCGTAGGCGATGTGAAATAAAAAAATTGGTCATTCCCGTCGGGCTGACGGCCATACGAGATATCCCCCTCCAGCGCTATCGCTCCAATAGAATCAACAATGGATCCCTCCGGTGAAACCAGATAAATGGATTCTCCCGAATTGTCGATTTTGAAGTTGGTATGTAAATACGATGCTGACAGGTTGTAATAAGCATGCACCCGGTTGCTGGTTTGGGCGGTGGTTTCGATGCTCAAAAAGGGTATAAGACTCATGTCGCTCGACGAGGCCGATGCATTGTGCCCATGTATGCTGATGATATTCTCACCTTCCCTGAGAAGCCCTGCCGTATTGGCAATGATAAACCGCTGGGGCTGGCCACCATTATACATCAATGCTTCATGATTGATGGCCATAGCGTTGTATGCCACCGTGCTGCCAACGGTGCCCAAATTGGCACGAGCCACTTCGATACCGTTGATGTAGGCCACAAACCCATCGTCATAATCGATGTGCAGCACCAGTTGCTTCACCTGCTCGGCTGCGGAGATCACAAATCGTTTCCGAATAAACACCGACACCGTTTGAAGGGGCAACAACGTAGCGTCATCACCATCGTCAAAACCAAAACCACTGGCTCCTTCCTGCCATTGAGAATCGTCAAAACCGGGCTGATGCCAGGTGGTTCCTATGTTTGTCGTTGGGATGATGTAACGCCAATGGTCTCCACCGTCAATAATTGTCTCCCGATTGAGCGGAAGCGCTGTTCGGTTTTTCCCGCTGGCCATCACTAATAAAAATGATTTGCCGGCCATGCGCATTGCCGGCAGTTGCCATTTGTCGGGTTTCTCGCGATTGTCAGTCAGGAAATATCCATCAACTGCAACCTCAGCATCCGACGTGTTGTAAAGCTCTATCCAGTCATGAGTCTCCTGATCTTCGTCCATTACTCCCGTGTAATTGGCCGATACCATTTCGTTGATCTTGATTTGTCCCGTCAGGACAGTATGAAGCATAAGCAAAGCCAATAGCAGGGTGATTTTTGTCATGACCGGGGAATTCTTAAAGTTTGCTGAAATTAGTTAAAAATAAGACTCACACTGTGCGCCACATGGATATATTGACATGATACTGATTTTATATTGCATCTATACAACTTCATATCTGAACGTATTCGAATGCGTGATGATTCTAACCTGACGTATTGGCATAAAAAAAGCCATCGGTAATGTCCCGATGGCTTTTTTTTATAATTCCTTATTCTGATTAATAGAACTTACTGCGATTGTCCTTAATCTCTGCTTTGCTTTTCAACGCTTGAAAGGCCTGATAGTCCACACGATAAGCTGTCGACTGGCTCAGCTGGGTCTTTTCCGACTCAGCATTCACGTTAGGGTTCGCATCAATAGTGTTCACCTGTACCATGTACACCCCATTCTCACCCTTCACAGGCCCCGACACTGCGCCTTTAGCGCTGTTGGTGGCGAGGGCAACCAGCGCGGGCTCAACGCCTGCTCCGGGAACTTGGAACGAACCAAAGTTAATGCTGATGGCATTTTGTACCGATTCACCCACTTTGCCGGCCACTGCGCCCAACGATGCGGCACCTTGCGATGCGCTTTTGAGGTCGGCAATGAGTTTCTCGGCCTTTTTATCTTTTGCTAAAATGCTCTTTATTTGATTTTGTACGCTCGATACGGAAGCATGGCCTTCTTCTTTGATGTCGATGAGGGTCGCTACCACATACTGGTTGCCAAACTCTTCGATGGGTGATACCTCTCCCACATTGGCACTAAAAGCCCATTTCACCAACGAGCGGGGTGACTCAAGCGCACCAATACGGCGATCCATCGCTTTAATGCCTCGGCCGAAACGAGGTGTCAGGTTTTGAGCCTCAATCGCTTTTTCAAACTGCTCTTTAGTGGGATTTTCAGATGCAAACTTCACCGCTGCCGAGTAAACCTCTTGGTTGGTACGTTCGCTTGGTAAAATATTTTTCTCGTAGGTCGCCAATTCATATTTGGTGGTCATGACACCCAAATCCTGCACATTAATAATGTGCCATCCGAATTGCGATTGCACTTTAACGATATCGCCCTTTTTGCCACCAAAACAGGCATCGTTAAAGGGTTTTACCATAGCACCTTCTTTAAACCATCCCAGGTCACCGCCATTCACTGCCGAACCTTGGTCTTCGGAATTATTACGAGCCAATTCAGCAAAATCGCTGCCTGAATTGACCAGCGTTAACAAACTGTCAGCCTTTTTGTCGGCGTTGGGCGTTTGTGCCGAAATTAAAATATGGCGAGCCTTCACCGAATCGGGCATTTGTTTAATGGCCACCAAACGGGTCAACTTAAATGCGTCGTTCTCTTCGTAGGGACCATAAACATCACCCACAGCAGCTGTGCTCACAAACGACTGCAGTTGTGCTGCAATAGCACTCATGCTTAAATTGCGTGCCACGTAAGGGGCGTTGTCCGAATTACGATTAATGTATTGAGCAGCATCAGTGCTGAGGTTCGCGAAATTTACTTTCGCTTTGACAACAATATCACGAGTGGCGGCGATGTCAGCTTCCGAAGGCACCACATCAAAAGTCACATACTGAATGTCACGCGAAGCCTCTTGCTTAAAGTTATCGAGGTTCTTTTTATAATAGTCTTTGATTTCGCGATCCGAAATGGTGATGGCGCTGTCGCTGATGGCCGAGTAACGTTTCACCAAAAAGTCGAACGACACATTTTGGCTTTTGGCAGCCACTTCGCTGTTAACGATGCCCGAAGTCACAGCCATGCCATTTTTAATCAGGCTTGAATACTTGGCATACAAACGTTCGTTCTTGATTTCTTTCAACAAAAAGTCCCAATAGAAACTGGCCATGGGGTTTTCGGCACGACGGCGAAACGACTCCAAGGCTTGCTGGCCGTCAAAGGCACCGGTTTGCGGGTTGGTAAACATTTGTTTGATGGCGGGATGCACATTTTTACCCGACATGAGTGAAAGCATTTCATCGTCAGTCACCACGATGCCCAATGCTTCGTACTCGTCGGCCAATAATGCTTCGCGAACCATTTGCTCCCAAGCTTGATCCTGAAGGCGAAGTTGAGTGTTTTCGTCGAGTGAGGTGCGATTGTATTGCATCTTTGTCCACTCTTCCAACGCACTTTGCTGGGCTTGATAAGCTTCAATGGTAATGATTTTACCGTTGATTTCGGCCATTTCGTTGGGATCGGGACCAAAAAGTGATTTGCCCGGCTTAAACAGGTCTGTCATCACAAATGCGAAGAGAGCCAGACCGATGATGGTGATGATCACACCGGATTTGCTTCTTATTTTCTCTAATGTAGCCATTCTCTAAAGATTAGTATTTTTCAAAATTCAGGTGACGAATATACAAAAAAAAGTATTCTCAGCAGGGCGATGCCCGCTGTTTGTTGTAAAATGACAAAAATTGTTAATCTCAGTCGTGAAGCCGGATGCGCACCAAATCGATGCGATTGTTTGAAGCTTCTTCGATGGTGACGGTAAAGGTATCGAATTCAATGATTTCATTCTTTGCCGGAATGGATTCGTGGTGATAAAGAATCAATCCGGCCACAGTTTCGTAATCGTCCGATACCGGCAATTCAAGTTCAAGTTGTTCGTTGGCCGTATCCACTTCCACACGCCCCGACAGCAGAAATTCATCATCGTTGACCCGGGTCATCACCAAGTCGTTCACATCGTGTTCATCGTCTATTTCGCCGAATATCTCTTCTAAAATGTCCTCCATGGTCACGATGCCCGATGTGCCGCCAAACTCATCAACCACAAGGGCAATGCTCTTATGGTCGCGCGTGAATATCTCAAGCACCTTGCTGGCAGTCATTGTTTCGGGCACCACCGAGATGGGATAGAGCATGTTGCGAACGCTCTTGGGATGTTTAAACAACTCACTTACGTGAACGTATCCAATAATATTATCGATGGTATCCTTGTAAACCAGCACTTTGGAGTGACCTGTTTTGATAAACAGTTGTTTGAGTTCATCGATGGTATCGTGCACCTCAATGGCTTCAATTTGAGTGCGGGGAATGGTACACTCCCTGATTTTTGTAGATGACAAGTCCAGAGCGTTACGCAGAAATTTCACCTCGTCGGCCACCTCGTGTTGCTGGTTCACTTGCTTTTCTTCATGTTCGCTCAGCAGGTGATCCAGATCAATGCGCCCAATCACCGGGGTGGTAGGAACGGTGGTGCCCGGCGACTTAAATATATACTTAAGCATCAGGTTTGAAACGCCCATGGTCAGTCGCGATACCGGGTAAAATAAGGTGTAAATAACCACCAGAGGCATGGCCAGGGCATTAAGAATACCGATGGGCTGGATGCGAAACAGTGTCTTGGGCAGAAATTCACCCGTCACCAATATAATCAGAGTTGAAATAAGCGTCTGAACCAGCAAAATGGCCGATTGGGAATCAACAAACTGACGAATGGCCGGTTCCAATAGTTGCCCCATCAGCAAACCATACAATACCAGCACAATGTTGTTACCGATGAGCATGGTGGTGATAAAAGTGCCCGGATGGCTCACAAACAGGCTCAATATTTTAAACAGAATGGGATGCTTGCTGCGGTTAAGTTCAAGCAATAACTTATTGATCGACAAAAAGGCCATCTCGCATCCTGAAAAAAATGCAGAGAGGATTAATAGAATAAGAATGATCCCGATGTCGTTCATGATTTCTGGTAGTTGGACCACCGTTTAGTGGGCGTTGGGCAAAAGTGTTATTGCGCCGGTTCTTCAATGTCGAAGATGCCCTGTGGTTGACGGAAGGTATAGGTGGTAAAGCGTTCGTTGGCCTCAAAGCCGATGCCGGTGAGAATTTCGGTTTTAGTGGTGACTTTGGTAAAAAGGTTGCTGTAAATCAACTTTTTGTTTTGATCCCAAAACAGTTGCTCAGTATTGAGAACGTCGCCTTTTTGATTGACTGCTTCCACGTTATTTTTTAATTCCCAAAGCTTTTCGTTGCTCAGAAACTTGGCATAGTTGCTTTTTATGCGAGCGTCTATCTGTCCACGGGCATCGTACATGATGACATTGAGACCCTGAGGAAATTCGGTGTACGGGGATTCTTTTTTATCATATTGTGCCATCTCGGGGGTGAGAAAGCGGTACTTCACCATGCCCGAGTCGTTAATGGTCGTCTCCAGCTTGGTAATGATTAGTGTGGGGATGTCCTCAAGCCCCGTGATGGCCTTGATTTCCTCCGGCTTATTGGACTCACAGGCCCATAAAGAGACAGCAAGCAGCACAATGCTGCTTGCTGTAAAACTCTTAATATTGAAACGTTTGAAATGTCGCGTTGCCATTATCTTGAACGAACAGTGGTGGTTTCGCCAATCCAGCAACCAACGGTATAAGATGCACCAGCGGCGATGCCCTGGAAGAAGAGTTCTTCTTTACCGGGGAAGTGTGCCGCATAGGTATTAATCATTTTATTGGCTTCATCGGCGATAGAAGGATCAACAGTTTTGGCACGGATGAATTTATCAACGGCTGCCCAATAAACGGTTTTGTGCTCAAATTCGTTGGCACCACAACGGTTGGCCGACAAGGCATACAATACACCAATTTGCAGGTGAGGATTTCCCCATCCCGGACGAAGTTCTGCTGCACGTTGGAATTGAGTGCGGGCAGCACCATAGTTGTCGTTCGACATGTACACCATCCCCAATTGGTAGTTCAAAGTGCCTTTGCTTTCCTGGTTTTGCTCCAGTTCAATGGCTTCTTTGTAGAATTGAATGGCTTTGTCGGTTTCTTTATTTTTCAAGCACATCACGGCCAATCCGCGGGCGGAGCTGGATGATGGCTCCAGTTTATGAAGGCTGTTTGACACATTATAAACCAGGTCGTTTTCACACTCCTGACGGCTCAATAAAGTGCTGACACGTTTCAACCAAGCCAGGTTCTCTTTGTTAGCTTCGTATTGTGGCGTAAAAATTTCGGCAATCACATCACAACTGGCAGCGCCACTGGAAGCAAACAACTTCTCAACACCGGCTTTAATTTCACCAAGGTTTGATGACGAAGTTTCGTCGTCAGTGGTGTTGGTGCTTTGATAGTCGAGAATTTCACTCACAGTCGTGAACGCTTCCACAACCTCTTCGGGCTTAATTTGCACAGCTTTAAAGAGGTTCACCGTATTGGTCATGTAAGTGGTCAACACGGCCGGCTGTGTTTTGTTGCCACGACTGGCGATGGTTGATTTCATCAACTCCTGAGCTGCTTTCATGGTGGCCTGGTCGTTGGCTTTGTAGGTCAGCATGTCAATGGCTTTGATACCATTAATGTAATCGGTTGGGTACTTAGAGTGACTACCGAAGTACTTGATGCGCTGATCATAAACCTTCATCAGGTACTGAAACCACATCTCTTTTTTAGCAGCATCGGTTTCCTTACCGATAAAATTTTTCATGATCACCGCCCCGTTTGAGTAAAGGTTCATGGTTGAGAGCGGGCACTCGTTAAAAGCAATCTCCCAATATGGGAACGCGTCTTTGTAATTTTTTTGTTTGTAATACTCAGCATACAACGACAGATTGGTCAAACAGCGGATGCTGTCTTCGCCCTGTCCGTAGCGGGTGTTGGTGTCAACCCCTTTTTGAGCCGATGCGCCCATGGAAAAAAGTAACACGGCGGCAAATGTCAGAATGATTGATTTCATGATGATTGTAAATTATTAAGTCGAATTTCTGTTCCTTTGGTTGGGGGGCAGTCTTTCGGCTTGGATTTGTTGTTGTTTGAACCAAAAGGCGTGCCACTATTTGTATTTCGTCCGCAGCTCCCGAAATAATTGAAGGGGACTCTGGTCTTACGGATGTCGGGTGTGAAAGTTTAAAATCACATTTAATCCGTTCAGTACCAAATTTTGAACGACAAATATGGGATTTTTTACTTTTTCTGCCAAAAAAAGTGCGTCACCGCCGGTGGCAATAATCTGGATGTTAGGATAGCTCTTTTGCAGGCCATGAATGTACCCCTCAATCTCAAAAACCAGGCTGTTTTGTACCCCCGCCACAATGGCCGTTTGGGTGGTGTTGCCCATCAGGGGGGCGTCGATGGCCGGCTCACACAACGGCAGGCGGCTGGTAAACCGATGCAGAGCTTCGAAACGCATGCGCAGGCCGGGGGCGATGTTGCCGCCCAGGTAGTCGCCTGTAGCAGTCACCAGTTCGTAGGTG
Source organism: Breznakibacter xylanolyticus (assembly GCF_003254275.1). Classification (GTDB taxonomy): domain Bacteria; phylum Bacteroidota; class Bacteroidia; order Bacteroidales; family Marinilabiliaceae; genus Breznakibacter; species Breznakibacter xylanolyticus. The sequence goes on from NZ_QKZK01000031.1 coordinate 20,255, forward strand.
ATGGCCGTGCCGGCATCTATCACCAGCAAATCGCGGTTGGGGAACTGCTCAATGGCGCCGGCCACGGCTGCCAGTCGATCTTTGCCCAAAGTGCCGGGCGTTTGGTAATGGTTGGTGAAGGGCAGGCGCGTATTGGTATCGAAATAAATGGACTGCGGAATAAGGGCACTGAGCTGTTCGAACAGTTTTTCGCCGTTGGCATGCACCGACGACACCATCAAACAGTCGATGGGGTGGCGTTGCGTCAGCAAAACCACTTGTTGTTCGTCCGCATTATTGAACGAATAAGTCGCCAATAAGCCGCTTTGGTCAAAAACACCGGCTTTAATGGCACTGTTTCCCTGGTCAATGACTAAATTCAAGCACAGATTTTTTAAAGATTCATGCAAAGATAACAAATCCCTAGTGACGCCATGCCCGTGTGAGACATCCCGGAACATCTGCCGGTCAAAATCTTCTTGATTGGTGTAGGGGCTTTGTTTATTTTGTGTCAATCAATCATTTGACGACTGATGTTATGAGACGAGTTTTGATCGTGGAGGATGACCGGTTTATTTCATCCATTTTTAAATTGTTTTTGTCCGAATTGGGGCACGAAATTGTGGGCCGTTGCGAAAATGGCGAAAAGGCGTTGGAGCTGTGCCACGAATTGAAGCCCGATGTGGTGCTCATGGATGTGCATCTGCAGGGCGACATCGATGGCATCCGCACGGCCGACCGCCTGCGCTCGGAGCTCGACATCCCGGTGATTTACATATCGGGCGACACCTCTACCGAAGTCATCGAACGCGCCATCGTGTCCAACTCTTACGGATATCTGGTAAAACCGATCAACAAAAAGGAGCTGGGCATCAGCATCGACCTGGCCTATTACAAGCACAAGGTCGACAAGGAGCAGCGCGGACGCGAGAAGAGTTATCGCGAGTTCATCTCCGAACTGCCCATCCCCATTGTCATTGTTCATCAAGGCAAAATCAAATATTTGAACCTGCTGGCGCTCGAAAAAATCATGCGCACCACTTACATCGAAGATGTGATGGGCATTCCCTTCTCAACGTTTGTGGCGCCCGAGAGCCGCGAGGCCATCCATCAAATTCTGGAGATCGAAAAAGATGCAACTCGCAAGTGCACCAACGAACTGGTGGTGTTGCGCGACCTTCACGGGCAGTCGCTTTATGCCGAGGTGTCGGCCGCTGCTGTGTATTTCAACAACAAGCAGGCGGTGCAGTTGATGATACGCGATGTGTCGGGTCAGGTATTTCTGCGGCAACAGTCCGATTTTCTGCAAAGCCTGCTGTTGAATTCCGACAAGCCACTGGTGATGCTCGACAAGAACTTTCATCTGCTGGCCAAAAACAATGCCGCCGAGGCGCTCATTCCCTCGCTCACGGCCGTGCAAACCGGCCAGGTGCCCGAGGAACTCAAACAGGTGATATCGGCGGCCTGCCTGGCGGGGTTCGAGAACTACGACCTGCGCATCGGACTGCAAACCAAAGCCGGGCACGACGTGAAGCTGCGCTGCGTGGGGCTTTGCGACGGGCATGGCACGGTGTGCCGATGGGGCATCACTCAGGCCGACTGAACCGGCAGACCGGCCAAATCGAGCAGCAGGCTTCGCATTTTGGCAATGCTGAACACATGTTTAAACGTCATCGAGAGCCGTCCGCGGCTCTCTTTCATTTCGGCGCGGCGGGGATGTGCCTGCAGCCAGGCCAGCACCTGCGTAAACTCCTTCGACTGGTAAAAGGGCGACTCCTGATTGGCCACAAAGTACAGGATTAGCGTGTTGCTTTTGAGCACAATTTTTTCGATGCCGATGCTTTGCGCCAGCCAGCGGGTACGCATCACCTCCATCAGTTCGAGCGACGGCTCGGGCATCTCACCAAAACGGTCGCGCAGGTTGGTCTCGAACTCGGCCAGTTTCTCTTCGCTTTCAATGCTGTCGAGCTCGCGGTACAGCTGCATGCGCTCGGCCACGTTTTCGATGTAACTCTCGGGAAAAAGCACCTCCACATCGGTTTCAATTTGACAGTCGCTCACGTATTGGCCGGTTGAGGCGGCCTCCTGCACCTGGTCGGCAAACAAGTCTTTAAATTCCGTTTCGCGCAATTCCAGCATGGCCTCGTTGAGGATGCGCTGGTAGGTTTCGTAGCCAATGTCGCTGATGAAACCGCTCTGTTCGCCGCCCAGCATGTTGCCGGCCCCGCGAATGTCGAGATCCTGCATGGCAATTTGGAAGCCGCTGCCCAGCTCGGCAAACTCCTCGATGATGCGCAATCGGCGGCGCGCCTCGTTGGTGAGGGTGGTGAGCGGTGGCGCCAGCAGGTAGCAAAAGGCCTTTTTATTGCTCCGTCCCACGCGCCCGCGCAACTGGTGCAGCTCGCTCAGCCCAAAGTGGTGAGCGTTGTTGATGATGATGGTGTTGGCGTTGGGAATGTCGAGGCCCGACTCGATGATGGAGGTGGCAATGAGCACATCGTAGTCGCCGTTGATGAAACTCAGCATAATTTCCTCCAGTTTTTCGCCCTCCATCTGGCCGTGGGCCACAATGGTTTTCACTTGCGGCATCAGGCGATTGAGGAGCGTTTGTATTTCAATGATGTTTTGAATGCGGTTGTTGATGAGAAACACCTGCCCTCCCCTTTCCACCTCGTAGCTGATGGCTTCGGTGAGAATTTGCTCATTGAACGAGTGCAGCTCGGTGACGATGGGCTGACGATTGGGCGGTGGCGTGTTGAGGATGCTCAAATCGCGTGCGCCCATGAGCGAGAATTGCAGCGTGCGGGGAATGGGGGTGGCCGTGAGCGTGAGGGTATCGACATTGACGCGCAGCGCCTTGAGTTTCTCCTTCACGGCCACACCAAAGCGTTGCTCTTCGTCGATGATGAGCAAGCCCAGATCTTTAAACTGAATGTCCTTGCCAATGAGGCGGTGGGTGCCGATGATGATATCGACCTTCCCTTCTTTGATGCCTTTCACGGCCGTGGTGATGTCCTTGGTGCGACGCAGGCGGCTCACGTAGTCGATGGTGCAGGGAAACTCCTTGAGGCGATCCTTAAAGGTTTTGTAGTGTTGCAGCGCCAGGATGGTGGTGGGCACCAGCACGGCCACCTGTTTGTTGTCGGCCACGGCCTTGAAGGCGGCCCGCACGGCAATTTCGGTTTTGCCAAAGCCCACGTCGCCACACACCAGTCGATCCATGGGAATGGGACGCATCATATCTTCCTTGACGGCGCGGGTGGCCTTTTCCTGGTCGGGAGTATCTTCGTAAAAAAACGATGCCTCGAGCTCGCTCTGCATGTAGCTGTCGGGCGAGAAGGCAAATCCGGCCTCGGCCTTGCGTTTGGCGTACAGGGCGATGAGTTCGCGGGCAATGTCCTTGACCTTCGACTTGGTTTTTTCCTTGAGGTTTTGCCAGGCCGGCGTTCCCAGTTTGTTGATGCGGGGCGGCTCGCCATCTTTGCCCTTAAATTTGCTCACGCGGTGCAGCGAGTGGATGCTCACCAGCAGGGTGTCGTTGTCTTTAAACAACAGTCGGATGGCTTCCTGAGGGCGGCCGTTGACGTCGGTGGTGACCAGTCCGCCAAAGCGGCCGATGCCGTGGTCGATGTGCACCACGTAGTCGCCGGGATTGAGGCGGTTGAGCTCCTTCATGCTCAGTGCCTGGCGGGCGGCGCGTCCCTTGTCGGTGCGGAGCGAGAACTTGTGGTAGCGCTCAAATATCTGATGGTCGGTGTACACGCAAATGCTTCGGCTGCGGTCGATGAATCCGGCGTGCAGGGCGTGTTCAATTTCGAGGTAAGCCACATCGGCCTGGCGGTCTTTAAAAATGGAGGCGATGCGTGCCAGCTGGGTGGGGTTGTCGGAGAGGATGTGACAGGTGTATCCCTCGATGTGGCGTATTTTGAGGTCTTGCTCGAGCAGTTCAAAGTTTTTGTGAAAGACGGGCTGCGGCACGGTGTCGCAGGCCACTTCGGATGCGCCCCACACGTTGCGCGATCCCCAGGTGACGATGCCAAAAGGTTTGATGCCGTTGAGGAACGACTCCCCGTCGGTAAAATAGTCGCGGGTGGCGGGGATTTGAATGGCCTCGTCGTCGGGTTCGATATCGGGGGTGTGGGTGCCGATGCGGTCGTACACCTCGTTGATGCGTTCGATGCAAAAGTCGGGCGCATCGACCCACAGGGTCATCTGGCGCGGGAGGAAGTCGGTAAAGGGCACAAAGGTCTCGTCGCGACGGCTGCCGGCCAGGTTGGGGATGATGGCAATGGTGGAGAGCTGCTCTTTGGAGAGTTGGCTTTCGATGTCGAAGGTGCGGATAGAATCGACTTCTTTGCCAAAGAAATCGACACGATAGGGGTCTTCGTTGGCAAAGGAGAAGATGTCGATGAGGCTTCCGCGCACGGCATACTGGCCGGGCTCGTAAACGAAATCGACGCGCTGAAAGCCGTACTCAATGAGCACGTCGGTGATGAAGTCGAGGTCGAGCTTGTCGCCCTTGGTGATGTTGAGGGTGGAGGATTGCAGGTGGTCGGCCGAGGGGCATTTTTCCATCACGGCCTCGGGGTAGGTCACCACAATGCAGGGGTCGCCGCCCTGGCGCAGTCGGTTGAGCGACTCGGTGCGCAGGATCACCGACGAGGTGTCGGGCTGTGCATACTCGGGCGAGCGCTTGAAGGACGATGGCAGGAAAAACACCGGCCTCTCGCCCAGCAACTGCACCAGGTCGTTATAATAATAGGCGGCTTCCTCACGGTCGCGTACCACCACCAGCTGCGAGCCGTGGCTCCTGAGCGCGGCCGTGAGCAGGGGCACAAACGACCCGGCAGCGTCTTTCATAAAGAGGGTGTTGCGCTGAGCCACAGCCCCGGCAATCTGTTGCACGCGGGGGTCGCCCTCGTAATGTTTGAGTAATGCACTTGCTTCCACAGCCAAAAAAATTGTTTGGGCGCAAAGGTAACGATTCATTAAAAAAATAAACCCCAAAGGGTTGAAAGCTTTGGGGGGTGAAGGGAAGATGTGGTTAAACCCTACAGGTTTTGAAAACCAGTAGGGTTTTTAGGATACATAAGTCGACCCTCAATTGGCCGAAGGCGCCGCCTCGGGCTTGGAATCGCGGCGCGCCAGCAGATCGCTGTATTGCTTGCGCACGCCATTGATGAGTGCCAGCACCTGGGCGTAATGGCCGCCATCGTTGGCGTTGGCCATGGCTTGCACAAACAGGCAGGTTTCTTTGTACGCGGCCTGCATTTCTTTGCGCAAAACACGGGTATTAAAAGATTCCTTCAGGTCTTCGGCAGTCGCACGACTCTTGTGCAGCGAAAAAAAGGAGTCATTGGCATTTTTCAATCGGGTGATGTGGCGGGTTAATCCCAGCGTTTCCACATGAGCCGACATGGCCGGAGCCGTGAGTTCGTCGATAAGCTTTTGAATGTTTTCGGTTTCAGTGCCATAATCCTTGGCCTCAATTCCCTTGTAGCGTTTCAAAATAAGTGCGCATGCATTGGCAGCTTCCACCTCGGCAGCCACGTCGGAACTTTTGCCCAGACTGACGGCCTTCCGAAAGTTCGACAAGGCGCCATCGCGCGTTTTGTCGCCCTGCGCAATTTCGGGCGTTGACAGGCTTTCAGATCCCTGATTGAGGGCTTTGAAGTAGGCCTTATACGCTTGTGTAAGCAGGGGCAAATATTTTTCACTTAAAGCATTGGTGGTTCGATCAGGCAACGGAGGCAACCCATTGACTTTTTCAAGCGTGTAGTTGACCAAATGGCTGCACTGATCGTTGTCGAGCGCGTCGATGCGCAACTTTTCGAGATTGTACTTCATAAATTATTTGGTTTAAATGAGTCTAAAGTGTTGTGAAAATAATAAAAATATAAACAACATCGACCTACGCAATAATTTTTTTGAAAGCAAATGCAGCACCCCTGCAACCCGGTCGTAAGCCTCAACCCAATGCGATTGTAGCTCGCAACTGCGTCGCAAGCCCCAAATGAATACAATTGAAGCTCGCGACAGCGTCGCAAGCTCCAAATAAATGCAATTGGAGCTTGCAACTGCGTCGCGAGCCCCAAATGAATGCAATTGGAGCTTGCAACTGCGTCGCGAGCTCCAAAAGAATGTGATTGGCACTTGCGACTCAGTCGCGAGCTCCAACGGTTTTTTTGACGAAAAAAGCCCTCAAGGCATTGAACACCATGAGAGCTTTGAAAGAAGACTCGCAGCAAAGGATTCCTGCACTTAGCTATTGAGCAATTTCTTGACCATCTCCGACACCGCTTTGCCGTCGGCCTTACCGGCGAGGGCTTTGGAGGCCACGCCCATGACCTTGCCCATCTCTTTGGGCGATGAGGCGCCGGTTTGTGCAATGATGTCGCGCACGGCGGCTTCAAGCTCGGCATCGGTGAGCTGTGCGGGCAGGTACACGGCAATGAAGTCGGCTTCCTGCAGCTCCTTTTCGGCCAGTTCGGGACGCCCCTGCTCGGTGTACACCTGAGCGGTGTCGCGGCGTTGCTTCACCATTTTTTGAATGATTTTGGCCGCTTCGTCATCCGCGAGGTCGGCATTGGCGCCTTTGGAGGTTTTGGCCTCGATAAACTCTTTTTTGACGCCGCGCAGGGCTTCGAGTTTCACGGCTTCGCGGGCTTTCATGGCCGAAACAATATCGGCCGACACTTGATCAAACAGACTCATATTGATGATGTTTTGTTGGTTTTAAAAAAATCAATCCAAATAAGTAAAAAAGACCCGGAAGAACAAATGTTCACGCCGGGTCTGCTGGAATTATTCACATTTAATACTCCAATCAATCTACGTTGTCGTGCAAATAAGGGTTGTTGCCGGTGAGGCGGGTGCCGCCGTTACGGTCGTCGGAAAGGGTGAAACGCGACACGTTGCGCTCGGCATTGGCGGGACGAGGGGCGTTGGCCATCATCTCGCGACGCTTATAAGCGGGCACGTTTTCGAGCTGTTCGATGAACTTCTCGTAATCCACATCCTCACGACCACCGGCCGCACGGGCAGGCGCCGCTTCGGGGTTCATACCACTTCTGCCGGCAGGAGCCCCATAGGGTTGCGCCACGGGTTGCGTGCGCGACTGGGGGTTGTTGTTATAAAACTTATCGAAACGCGAGCTTTTTTCACGCTCCATTTCGTTATAATCGGCCACGCGACGGTTGTCGTCGGGCATCTGCCCACGGGCATCGCGCCCCATGTTCTGAGCCGGTCCCGACACCACGTTGCCATCGTCGTCGAGCCCAAAGCGGTGCACCACTTTTCCTTTCACGGGTTGCAGCTCGGTGATGTCGGCCGAGTCGAAGCCGGTGGCAATGATGGTGACCCCGACCCTATCTTCGAGACGCTCGTCGAAACCGGTTCCCCAAATGATGCTGGCGTTATCGCCCACTTCATCCTGCAGGTAATCGGTAATGATGGACACTTCATCCATGGTCACCTCTTCGATGCCCGAGGTGATGCTGAGCAGGATGTTGCGTGCCCCGCGAATGTCGTTATTGTTGAGCAACGGCGACTCAAGCGCCGCCTGAATGGCGTCGATGGCACGGTGCTCACCCGAGGCCGAGGCCGAGCCCATGATGGCCACCCCGCTGTCCTTCATCACGGTTTGCACATCGGCAAAGTCAACGTTGATGCCCCCGTGTAGGGTGATGATTTCGGCAATGCCCTTGGCAGCAGTGGTGAGCACGTTATCGGCCTTGGCAAAGGCGTTCGACAACTTGAGGTCGCCGTACATCTCGCGCAGCTTCTCGTTGTTGATCACCAGCAGGGCATCCACACTCTTTTCCATTTCGCCAATGCCTTCGAGGGCCTGGTTGATGCGCACCTTGCCTTCGAAACGGAAAGGAATGGTGACAATGCCCACGGTGAGCAGGCCGGCCTCGCGGGCGGCTTTGGCAATGATGGGCGCCGCACCGGTACCGGTTCCGCCGCCCATTCCGGCGGTGATGAAGACCATTTTGGTTTTTTCGCCCAGCGACTTCATCACATCATTAATATTTTCGATGGCCGACTGACGGCCCACTTCGGGTTTGCTTCCGGCACCCCGCCCTTCGGTGAGCGATTCGCCCAGCTGCACCTTGTAAGGCACAGGGCTGTTTTCGAGCGCCTGGGCATCGGTGTTGCACACCACAAAACTCACATCTGTGATGCCCTTATTGTACATATAATTGACGGCATTGCTGCCACCGCCCCCCACGCCCACTACTTTAATGAGGCAATCGTTTTTATGGGGAATGTCAAAGTTAATGATCTCATCCATCGTCGTCGTTGTTATGTGGTGAATTACATGGGGCTGTCCTTCTCGTCGAATAACCCGGCCATCTTATCTTTAAGGGAGCCAAACAGGTTACCGGTTAAGGTTTCGCGCTCTTTGCGTTTAAGTTTGCTTTTTTCTTTACGTACTTGTTTGTCTTTCAGTTTATCGTCGTCGTCCTCGGCCGATGCTGTTTTGCGAGCCTCCATGAGGGGTTCGTCGGGGAACAGCTTAGCCTGCTCTATCTTTTTTTTAACGGGTTTGTCCATCCCCATGAGCAATAAACCAATGCCGGTGGCCAGGCTGGGCGATTCCACGCCTTCTTCGGCACTGCTGCCGACAAAAATGGCGGGCGACCCCAATCGCACATCCAGCCCGGTATGAAATTTAAACAACGGCACCAGGTTGCGCAGCAAACCGCCCCCGCCGGTGAGCACAATGCCGGCTCCCAGGAGGTTGTATAAGCCCGTCGATTCAATTTCGCGCAACACTTCCTCAATAATCTCCTGCATGCGCGCCTCAATAATGAAGCTAAGGCTTTTGACAATGACCTCGCGGGGCTCCCATCCTTCGGAACTTGGAATGGTCACCACCACATCACCGCGTTCGCCCTCGCTCATGGCCGAGCCGAACTTTATTTTGAGCGATTCGGCATGCTTGAGCCGCACGTTGCACCCCTCGCGAATGTCGGAGGTGATGACGTTTCCGCCAAAAGGAATCACCGCCGTGTGACGCAAAATGCCATCGTAGTAAACGGCCACATCGGTGCTTCCGCCGCCAATGTCGACAAGCACCACGCCGGCCTCCTTCTCATCGTTAGAGACCGCGGCACGTGCCGACGCCAACGGCTCCAATATCATCTCAACCAGATGCAGTCCGGCTCGTTCGATGCATTTTTCGATGTTGCGAATGGAGGCTTTGTTGCCCAGCACCACATGAAAATTGCCCTCGATGCGGTTGCCCGACATGCCCACGGGTTTGGTATTTCCGGGCTCACCATCGATGACATAATCCTGCGGAATGACGTGCAGAATTTGTGCATTGGGATCGATGGAGAGTTTAAAGTTTTCGTGATATAAATGATCGATGTCACTCTGACGAATGTCGTTCGGGGCATCGATGAACTTGTAACACTTGTTGCCCACGCTCTTGATGTGCATGCCGGCAATGCCTACAAAAACATCTTTGATTTTCACCCCCAAACGGTCTTCTAAACGACGCACCACGGTGGTAATGCCATCAACGGTTTCGTCGATGTTCACCACCACACCACGTTTCACGCCGGTAGAGGGCACACTCTCGATGCCCACAATTTCAATGCTTCCGTTAAACATTTTTCGACCCACCAGGGCAACAATTTTGGTTGTCCCGATGTCGATGGCCGCGATTAAATTGGGTTCGTGTATCATAAGGTTACAGTTTTGTGCAAATGATTTGTCCTTTATATTTCAAGTTGATTTCTTTATAACTGTTCCACTCCAGCGGATCGAGGCCATCCTGATAGAGGGCCAGGAGTTTTTTAAATTTCCGATCCAAGTCGGTGACATTACCGATGTTAATTCGATGGCTTCCCACACGGGGAATCAACAACAAGTCGCCATCGGATGCCACATACACCTGCTCAATTTGGGCTTTCCAAAACGAATCGCCCTCAATAAAGTCGTTGAGCGCCACCAGGTCTTTCATGTCCTTCACCTTATGCAGGTTTCCATTCACCACCAGCAGGCGCTTTGAATAGCTGCCACGCATGGGGATGCGCACCCCTTCGTGGTCGAGCAAATAGGTGTACCCCTTGTCGTACACACGAAGCACCGGGGTTCGCTGCTTCACCTTTATCATCAGCGCGCCATCGGCCGTGGAGTACACATCGGACTTCTCGACGGCCGGGTACTTGTTGACCACCGCTTCGACCTCCTCCATGTTGATCTCCTTAAAAAGCCGTCCTTCGAGCTTTTTAAAATGACGATGCACATGCCGCGAAATCTCGCCGGGCGACACAAACTGCACACTGGCGCTATCGAGCACCACCACGCGAATGTGATCGCACATGAGGGTATTGTGGCGAACCATCATAAAAATGATCATTCCCGCCACATACACCCCGGCCAGGGTCCACAATGTTATTTTAACAATTCTCTTCATTCATCCATTGCTCCAGGTGAGCCTTCAAAACAGGTAACTCTTTATCAATATCGCCGGCACCCATGGTGATGACCACCTGCGCTCCCGAGGCAATAATCTGCGCGGGCAAATCGTGGCGCTGGCAAACCTTGGCGGGACACAGCACCCGGTCGGCAATCATCTGAGCGGTGACACCGGGAATGGGCTGCTCGCGCGCCGGGTAAATATCCATGAGCAGCACCTCGTCGAAAATCGAGAGGGCGGCCGCAAACTCGTTGTAAAAATCGTGTGTGCGGCTATAAAGATGCGGCTGAAACACGGCCACAATTTTTTTATCGGGATAAAGCGCCTTGACCGACGAAGCGGTGGCACGAATCTCCTCGGGATGATGGGCGTAATCGTCAATCAACGACACCTGATCGCTGCGAAGCCAGTAATCGAACCGACGACGAATGCCCTGAAACGAGGCCAAACCTTTGCGAATCTCGTGAGGCAGGGCACCGGCCAACACGGCCAATGCGGTGGCCGCCACGGCATTTTCAACATTCAACAACCCGGGAACACCCAGCGTGAGGTCGTCAATCACCTCTTCGGGCGTCACAATGCTGAAATGATAGAGTCCGTTTTGCAAACGGATGTCGCGGGCATAAAAATCACAAGCGTCATCGTCGAGCGAATAGCTGAAATGACACTGCCCCGAAAAGCGGTCGAGCGCCAGGTTGGTTCCTTTTTTAGCCACCAACATGCCATGCGGCTTGATGCGTGCGGCAAAAGCTTCAAAGGCGTCAGCAAAGGTTTGCTGGTCGCCGTAAATGTCCAAATGGTCGGCATCGGTGGCCGTGATGACAGCCAACGCGGGGGAAAGATGCAGGAAGGAACGATCAAACTCATCGGCCTCGAGCACCACCAAACGACTGAAAGGCGAGGAGAGGTAGTTGGTTTGATAATTCTTAGCAATGCCCCCCAAAAAGGCATGACAATCGAGCTCCGACTGCTTGAGCAAATGAGCCGTGAGGGTGGTAACGGTGGTCTTGCCATGCGTTCCGGCCACACAAATGCTGCTGTACCCTTCGGAAATGATGCCCAACACGCGAGCCCGCTTGGCCACCTCAAAACCATGGGTCTGAAACCACACCAATTGAGGATGATCGGCAGGCACGGCCGGGGTATAAACCACCAGTGTGTTCTCGCGATTCAAAAACTGCGAGGGAATCATCTCCACGCCATCGGCAAAAGTTACGTCAATGCCTTCGGCCTGCAACTCGTCGGTAAGACGGGTGGCGGTTTTGTCGTAGCCGGCCACCTCTTTACCCGTTTGCCGGAAAAAGCGCGCCAGGGCGCTCATGCCAATGCCGCCAATGCCGATAAAATAAACGCCGGATATGTTGTGCAACTGCATCATCGTTTCAATTGTATTAACTTAAACACCTCGTTGGCAATGGTCTTTGACGCCTCGGGGCGGGCAAACTGCAACACATTGCGTCGTATGGTGAGCAATCGGTTTTCGTCGCGCAAGAGCTCAATGGCCACGGTCGCAATTTCGCGCGAGCGGGCATCGGGCACCAGCACGGCCGCATCACGCTCAACCAGCGCCATGGCGTTTTTGGTCTGATGGTCTTCGCTCACGTTGGGCGAGGGCACAAAAATAGCCGCCTTGGCCAGAATGGCAATCTCCGAAATGGAACTGGCGCCGGCTCGCGACACCACCACATCGGCCAGCTGATAAGCATAGTCCATGCGCTGCACAAAGTCCATCACGCGGATGCGATGACGCGCCTCAAGGGGCATGGCCATTTTCATCTCCTCGAAATAATATTTCCCGGTTTGCCAAATCACCTGAAACTCACTGTCGAGAAACTGCTGAATGCCGGCAAGCATGCCCTCGTTAATGGATCGGGCGCCCAGGCTTCCCCCCAGCACCAACACCGTTTTGCGATTCGGATCGAGGTCGAACTCAGCCGCAGCCTCGGCACGACTGCTCTCTTTCATTAACCCCTGACGCACCGGATTGCCGGTGAGTATAATTTTAGAGGCGGGAAAATATTTCGCCATGCCATCATAAGCCACACAAATTTTGCTCACCCGGGGAGCCAAAATGCGATTGGTGACCCCCGGAAAGGAGTTTTGCTCCTGTATCAGGGTGGGAATGCCCTTGCGCGTGGCCACCCGCAATACGGGGCCACTGGCATATCCGCCCACACCAATCACCACATCGGGCCGAAACATGGTCACCACCCTGTTGGCCTTCATCATGCTGGCGATCAGCTTAAAGATGAAGGTGACATTTTTGAAGGTCAATCGACGTTGAAAACCGGCCACGGGCAACCCCACGATGTCGTACCCGGCAGCAGGCACCTTTTCCATCTCCATTTTCCCCAGCGCCCCCACAAACAGGATGGCAGCCCCGGGCTCACGCTCCCGAATGGCATTGGCAATTGAGATAGCCGGAAAAATATGTCCGCCGGTTCCGCCCCCGCTGATGATGACCTTCATGTTGTTTGTCCTTTTATGAAATGGTAGTGATGATGCGTTATAATTGATTGTCGTTTCTTATTCTTCTTCGTCCCCCAGATGATCGTCGAGGTAAGCGGTTTCGACCTGCGATGTTTCTTTGGGGGTTTTCCCCTTTTTGTCGCCATCCTTGCTGTTGCGTCCCTCTTCAATCACCCCGCGACTCACACTCAGGATGACGCCAAAAGCGGCGCAGGTAAACAGGGTCGATGTTCCCCCCATGCTGACCAATGGCAACGGCTGCCCCGTAACGGGAAACACCCCCACGGCCACCCCCATGTTGATAAACGCCTGGAGCACCAACACCAACGTCAATCCCAGCGCCAGAAATGCCGGGAAAGTGGTTGCGCTGTCGCGTGCCAACATGGCCGCCCTAAAAAGCAATGCCATATAAATGAGCATCACCACAAATCCGCCAAGCAGCCCAAACTCTTCAATGATGATGGCATAAATAAAGTCGCTGTAAGGGTGAGGCAAAAAGTTGCGCTGATAGCTGTTGCCGGGCCCCTTGCCAAACAATCCGCCGGTGGAGACAGCCATCTTCGACATCTTTGACTGAAAATCGCCTTCGCTCTCCTCGGCCTTAGAACTGCTCTCATCATTATTACCAATAAAACGCTCCACCCGCGCCTTCCAGGTTTTGGCCCGGTGCAACATGGGAACGTGGTCGGCCAGCATGATGATTAAAGCCACCACCGTCAAGGCAACGGCAGCCGAACCCAACAGATATTTAAAGGGTACGCGTCCCACAAACATCAACACCATACTTGCCAAACCTAACATGGCCGCGGTAGAGAGGTTCTCACGAAAAATGAGGCCGCACACCAAAGCCACGTAAATCATAATTGGCTTAAAAGCATTGGCAGCCGGCTTTCCTTCTTCCTGATGCTGCGAAAGAATACGGGCAATGTACATCATCAGGGCAAACTTGGCCAACTCCGAAGGCTGAAAACTGATGCCGATACCCGGCACCGTGAGCCAACGCGAAGCCGAGTTAAGACTCACCCCCATCACCAGAGTGAGCATCAGCAAAAAGATGGACACCCACAACACCACCACCGCATAGCGCGAAAAAATGGTGTAGGGAAATTTATGCACCACCACAATGACCATCAGCCCTGCTAATAAAAAGGCCAGATGCTTCACCATATAATACATGGTATTGCCCCCCTGGTATTTGTATGCCAAAGTTCCCGTTGAGCTGTAAACCGCCAACAACGAAAACACGGCCAAAATGCCAATGAGCAACCAAATGATACGGTCTCCCCTGATATGTTTATCTAATAATGCTCTCATTCTCGTATTGCAGAAACGCACCTTCGCACGACCTGACTAATATTTTAAAAACGATTCGTTACAAATTGCGCACACATTCTTTAAACTGCTGCCCGCGATCCTCGTAATTCTTAAACAAATCGAAACTGGCACAAGCCGGCGACAACAGCACCACATCGCCCTTCTCGGCCAACTGGTATGCCACGTCCAACGTTTCCTTCATCGACGAGGTTTCTTTAATCACCGGCACCACACCGCCAAACGACTGCTTGAGCTTTTCGTTGTCCTTGCCCATACAAATCAAGGCCTTCACCTTTTCTTTGGCCAAAGGCAACAGGGTGGAATAATCGTTGCCCTTATCCACACCACCGGCAATCCACACCACCGGGCGGGTCATGCACTCCAGGGCATACCAGGTCGAATTCACATTGGTGGCCTTGGAGTCGTTGATGTACTCAACGGCCCGAACCGACAACACTTTTTCCAACCGATGCTCCACACCCTGAAAACTCATCAGGCACTGGCGAATCACATCCTTGCGAATGCTGGCCACCTGCGCAGCAATGGAAGCCGCCATGGAGTTGTAAATATTATGACGTCCCTGCAGAGACAAATCCTTGAACAAGATACTCATGAGATGATTTTTATAAGTCACATGAAACTGCTCCTGATCTACATAAGCCCCTTCATCCACCTTGTGGTTATAACTGAAGGGTAAACAAGTGGCCGCTATTTGCCGATGCTTCATCTCATCCTCAATAATCTCATCGTCGGCACAGTAAATAAAATAGTCGGACGGGGTCATATTTTGAACGATGCGGAACTTGGAGTCCACATAGTTTTGCATTTGATAGTCGTATCGATCGAGATGATCGGGGGTGATATTGGTCAACACAGCCACATCGGCTTTAAAGTCAAACATGCCGTCGAGCTGAAAACTGCTCAACTCAATGACGTACCAGTCGGGTTCATTGCCCGAGGCCACCTGCCGAGCCAGGCTGGTGCCCACATTACCGGCCAATGCGGCTCTGATGCCGGCACCCTGCAACAAATGAAAAGTCAGCAAGGTGGTGGTGGTTTTGCCGTTACTCCCCGTGATGCAAATTTTACGCGCACGCGTGTAACGTCCGGCAAACTCAATTTCCGAAATCACGGGAGTTCCCTGGGCATGCAAAGCCTTTACCAGAGGTGCCTTGTCGGGGATCCCGGGGCTTTTAATCACTTCGTCGGCATTTAAAATCAACGCTTCGGTGTGCTGTCCCTGTTCGTAAGGCACACCCGCAGCATCGAGCTCGGCACAATACCGGGGTTGAATGACGCCCATGTCCGACACAAACACGTCGAATCCCTGTTGACGAGCCAGCAATGCAGCTCCGGTTCCACTTTCACCCGCGCCTAAAATGACGATGCGTTTCATACTTTTAAGATTCCGGTTTTAATATTTCGCGTTTGATATGATGCGTGTTACCTCACTTTAAGAGTTACCACGGTTAAAATGGCCAAAATGATACCAATGATCCAAAAACGGTTCACGATTTTCGATTCGGGATATCCTTTCTTTTGATAATGATGGTGCAGCGGTGCCATCAAAAAGATGCGACGTCCTTCGCCGTATTTTTTCTTGGTGTACTTAAACCAGCTGACCTGAAGCATCACCGAAATGTTTTCGACCAAAAATATTCCGCACAAAATGGGAATCAACAGCTCAATACGAATCATGATGGCAAACACGGCTATGATGCCGCCCAATGTCAGGCTGCCGGTATCCCCCATAAACACTTGGGCGGGAAACGAGTTGTACCACAAAAAGCCCACGGTAGCCCCCACGAAAGCGGCCATAAACACCACCAGCTCCTCCGAATGGGGAATGTACATAATATCAAGATAGTCGGCATAAATGATGTTACTGGAGAGATAGGCAAACACCAACAGGGTGGTTCCAATGATCCCAGACGTACCTGTGGCCAGGCCATCGAGCCCGTCGGTAATGTTGGCTCCATTTGATACTGCCGTGATGATAAAGATCACCACCAGCACAAACACAAGCCATCCCAGTGGTTGGGCGTATTTGCCGGCAAAGGCCACAACCGACGAATAGTCGAACTGGTGATTCTTCACAAAGGGAATGTTGGTCACAGTTACCTTTTTATCGACAGTGGCAGTTTTTTCCACCTGCTGACCATCAATGGTCTCAATGACGATTCTCTTGCCGGGAACCCGCTCGCGGACTATCACATCATCACTCAACCACAGCGTCAATCCCACAATGAGTCCCAATCCAACCTGTCCCACAATTTTGAAGCGTCCGGCCAATCCCTCTTTATTCTTTTTAAACACTTTGATGTAGTCGTCAAGAAAACCAATGGTTCCCAACCATAAAGTGGAAATGATCATTAGAATGATGTAAACGTTGGTCAGCTTGGCAAACAACAGTGTCGGAATCAAAATGGAAATGATGATGATGATGCCGCCCATCGTGGGAGTTCCCTTTTTTTGATACTGGCCTTCGAGACCCAAATCGCGCACCAGCTCACCAATCTGCTGGCGTTGCAGCAGGCGAATGACCTTTTTGCCAATAAAAGTGCCAATGATCAGCGATGTGATCACAGCCAGACCGGCACGAAACGAAATATATTGAAACATCCCGGCACCGGGAAAATCAAACTGTTCTAAGTAATCAAACAAATAATACAACATATCAATTCATTTTTGCTTGTTCATTGAAAACTTCGCGCACCACCTCGCGATCGTCAAAATGGTGACGCACGCCTTTCACTTCCTGATAGGTCTCGTGTCCTTTGCCGGCAATCAACACCACATCGCCCTTTTGAGCCATCATACAGGCCGTGCGGATGGCCTCACGCCGGTTTGTAATTGCCACCACTTTTATTCGATCAGCAAAAGCAACGCCTTCCATCATCTGACGGATGATTTCATCGGGTTCTTCGCTGCGCGGATTGTCGGAAGTGAGGATGACACGAGTACTCCCCTTCACAGCCTCAGCGGCCATCACGGGACGCTTACCGTTATCGCGGTCGCCCCCTGCACCCACCACGGTGATTAACTGCTGGGCACCCTCGCGAATGGCATTGATGGTTTCGATGACATTTTTCAACGCATCAGGCGTGTGGGCATAATCGACCACCGCCGTCACCCCAAACACCGACCTAATGGTTTCAAAACGACCATCCACCGGCTGCAACGCACTTAAAGCAGTGAGCACTTCGTCCCGCTCATGTCCCATTAACACGGCCGCACCGTACACAGCCAGAAGATTCTGCACATTAAAATGGCCAACAAACGAAGTCCATAACTCTTTGCCATCCATTTCGAGCTGCATGCCCTCGAACATGGCTTCAACCACGCGCCCTCTGAAATCGGCCATCGAACGCATGGAATAGGTATATTTACGAGCCTTGGTATTTTGCAACATCACCAGCCCATTTTTGTCATCAGCATTCACAATGGCAAACGCCTCGGCCGACAAGCCATCGAAAAAAGCCTTCTTCGCCTTCAGATAGGCATCAAAAGTCAGGTGATAATCCAGGTGATCGCGTGTCAAATTGGTAAAAATGGCTCCCTCGAATTTCAAGCCGGCAATTCGATGCTGATCCACGGCATGCGAACTCACCTCCATAAAACAGTAATCGCATCCGGCAGCAACCATCTCGGCCATCATGCGGTTCAAATTCACCGCATCGGGTGTGGTATGGGTGGCATCCATACGCTCATCGACAATATAATTTGCAACCGTCGAAAACAAGCCGGCTTTATATCCCAATTGCATGGTCAAACGATACAACAAAGTGGCAATGGTCGTTTTGCCATTGGTGCCGGTCACTCCCACCAGCTTAAGCTGCGCTGAGGGATGATCGTAAAAAGCCGAAGCCAACTCACCCAATGCCTTTGAAGAATTTTCCACTTGCACATACACCACCGATTCGCGCAAACTTTGGGGCAATTGCTCACAGACCACGGCAACCACACCGGCGTCAATCGCCTTATCGATATAAAGATGACCATCGGTATGTGTGCCACGAGTGGCTACAAATAACACACCCGCCGCTGCACGACGCGAATCAAACTCAATGCGCGACACCATCGGGTCCATAGCCCCAACACGGCGGCTTACCTCGACTGATTGTAACAAATATGACAATTGCTTTTCCATGTTTCAGCTCATGTGTAAGACAATGGTTGAACCTCTTTGAATTCGAGCCCCCGGGGCAATGGATTGCGACACCACCTTGCCAAAGCCGGTGACATAAACGCGTAAACCCATGCTCTCGAGCAACGACACCGCATCGCGGGCTCCATATCCTTTCACGTTGGGAACCAATCCTTTTGCAGACTGGCGATCAACCAACTCAATTATATCTTTATCCACTTTCACGCCGACCCATTCTTCATCGGCATTATCGTCGTAATCCAAATCAATTTTCGACAACACCCGACGCAACTCCTTTCGATTACCGGCCTTGGTATAAGGCAAATTATCGGTCAACAATGGTGCTGGCTCCTTGTAATCGTCCGTCACTTTAAAACTGGCTGCATACAACCGATCGGAAATGGCCTTAAATACGGCGCCGGAGATGACATTTCCGTAATAAACATTATTCGAAGGGCTATTCACGACCACGATGCACGAATACAACGGCTCATCAGCCGGAAAATATCCAACAAACGACGCTTGATATGACACCCCACCTTCGTCGCCTCTGTAACCTTTGGTTCCATAACCTCCGGCACCTTTGGCCACCTGTGCGGTACCTGTCTTGCCGGCAATTTTATAGTGACTGTTTTTCAAATTCTGGGCAGTTCCGTTCTCCACCACTTCCTCAAGCAATTCACGCACTTTGCGCAAGGTACTTCGCGAACAAATCGACGACTTAATCACATCAGCATCAAACGTCTCAATTATTTTCCCATGGCGTGAAATGCCTTTTACAAAAGAGGGACGCACCATGGTACCGTTGTTGGCAACGGCATTATACAACGTCAAAATTTGTAAAGGAGTCATTTTCACCTCGTAACCAATCGACATCCAGGGAATGGTGGTTCCTGACCAGGATTTATCCTGTGTATTTTTTATATATGGAGGCACCTCACCCGGAATTTCGATGCCCATTTTTTGATTGATCCCCAACTTCGCAATTCCATCTAAAAAATCCTCGGGATCCTGGCGATAATGATTGAAAATCACCTTTGAGATACCCACATTAGACGAGTTGGCAAACACCTGTCGTATGGTCAGTCGTCCTCCTTTGGCGCCTTCACTATCGCGCAGCGTTCGGTCGTAATACTTGGTCGAACCATCCTCGGTATCCACCACATCATCCAAATCAACCACCCCATCCTCGAGGGCAACCATCATGGAAGCCAGCTTAAAAGTAGACCCGGGCTCGGCCGCTTCACCAATGGCATAGTTGAAGTGATCCTCCACGTATCGTCCCGGAGCGGCACGATGCAGGTTCACAATGGCTTTAACGGCACCGGTTTTCACTTCCATCACGACCGCCGTGCCATAACGGGCATTGTGTTTCATTAACTGGTCGCGCAAGGTTTGCTCGGCCACGTCCTGAATCTCCACATTGATGGTGGTCACCACATCATCGCCATCCACCGGGTGTACTTGCACATCGTGAACCCAACGACCGCCAATGCGTGTTTTATCACCAACACCATCCTTCCCCTGAAGCACTTCGTTATAGGCGATTTCAAGACCAATCCCTCGAGTCTGCTTACGTCCCAATGAGTCGCGTTCGATGCTGAACTTACCAATGGTTCGCGAAGCCAAGGAACCAAAAGGCAACTTGCGTGATTCGTCATCCACAACAATCAATCCCCCCTTATTGGCTCCCAATCGAAAAATGGGAAACTTCTTGAGTCGTTTTAAATCAATAATTGAAATGCGTTGATTAGAAATCTGATAATAACGCATCCCTTTTTTGCGAGCATTTACGATGGCCTGCTTATATGCAGCAGCCGATTTATCGCGAAATAACCGCGACAAACACAATGATAAACTGTCGATATCAGCCTTAAAAACCTCGGGCGTCAACCCGGCTGCACGGGTATCCATGTATATTTTATACCCCGGAACCGAACATGCCAGCTTACGACCGTCATCCGAGAGTACCGACCCTCGATTGGCATCAATAATCACATCTTCGACCTTTAACAATGCAGCCTGCTCCTGCCACTGAAATCGTTCAACAAACTGTAGCTTGATAATTTGGAACAAAATCGCAAACGACAAAAGCACCATCCCCATATAGACAGTGCCCACGCGCCATAATATGTCCCTCTTTAACTTCATCGGCTCGATTGCTTGACAACCTTCTTATAATTCTTAAACACCAATTTTTTTCAATCCACATCCAAAATCCGGGGCGGCTCCCGCAAGGGCTCCAAATCAATGCCCTCTTCACGAATTCGCCTCAACACCTCCGACTGTTTACTGATATTCATCAGCTGACTGGAAGTGGTAATGGCTTCGGATCTCAACTCCTTCAATTCCTTATTGACCACCGCCAACCGAGTGACTAACTCTTCGACCTTATAATGATTGGCGATGTAACAAAACGCCAAAAAAATGATGAACAACAAATACCCAACATGCTTCGAAAAGATGGGGCGCGTAAAGATTTCCCCTGTCAGAAAATCTCGCAGTCTCACCCGCCTCAACTCTTTGAGTTCCTCATGTCCATCGAGAAACTCACGAATCTTATGCTTATTAACCTTCCCAAACATTTTTCTCAGCAATTCTTAATTTCGCACTCCGGGCTCTGGGATTACGCTCAATCTCCTGTTCATCGGGCACAATCACCTTTCGATTGACTGCCGTAAATGGGACACGCACATTCCCGTAAATATCTTTTTCGGCTTCGGCAACTGTGCAATCTCCTGATTTGATGAAATTTTTCACCATGCGATCCTCCAAACTGTGATAGGATATAATCACCAATCGCCCACCGGGACGAATCACCTGCACCGTTTGCTGTAACATTTCACGCAACACATCCATTTCACCATTCACCTCTATGCGCAAGGCTTGAAACACTTGCGCCAAATACTTCGATTGATCACGCTTGGGAGCCAGTTTTTCAGCCAGTTCGCGCAACTGTGAGGTCGTGGCAAACGGTTGCGAAGTTCGCTGTCGCATCACCTCACTAACCAAACGACCTGCCTGTTGCAATTCACCATAAGTCCGAAACATATTTATCAACTGTTCATGCGAATACTTATTAAGAATATCAGCTGCCGTAAGAGGCGATACCTGATTCATCCGCATATCCAGCGCCCCATCGAAACGGAACGAAAACCCACGCTCAGGACTATCAAAATGGTGCGACGAAACACCCAAATCACCCAATACACCGTCCACCTGATCAATACCCAGGTAGCGCAAAAAATGCCCCAGATACCGAAAATTGTGACGTACAAAAATCAACCGATCATCATGCGGACGATTGGCAAATGCATCAGGATCCTGATCGAATACCACCAGTTTACCCTGCGCATCGAGCCGCGAAAGTATTTCCTGACTGTGACCGCCCCCCCCAAAGGTGAGATCTACATACACACCTCCGGGACGAATGGCCAAACCATCCACCGTAGGATGCAACAATGCCGGTATATGATAAATCTCTTCCATAGTCAGTTGCTTATGTCAATTCCCTAACAGTTTACCGGCCAATGACGCAAAATCGTCACTTCCAATGCCGGATGCTTCATAACGGGTTTTATCCCACATTTCAATTTTATTATTCACCCCCACCAGCACCACCTCACGGTCAATTCCGGCAAGTTCCATCAACCGACGCGGCACCAAAAAACGGCCGTTACCATCAAGAACCATTTCAGCCGATCGCTTAAAAAACTCTCGCAAAAACACATTGTGCTCCCGATTATAGGGATTCAATTTCTCCTGAATCTGCTTCAACTCGGTCTCCCATTCAGAATGAGGAAAAATCACCAGGCAATCCTCGAACAAATCTTTTCGAACCACCAAACGCACCTCGCCCTCCCCGCTCAAAGCCTTTTTAAAGGCGGCAGGTAAGACAATTCGGCCTTTTTCGTCCGTTTTGCTCTCAAAATCACCTACAAATGTGATCATTAGCGACTGATTGATAATGGCTGTAAAAGTATAGAAAAAAGAAACCACAACCAACCACTTTCACCCACTTTGATGAAAATTGTTGATAACTTCTTCTTTTTAACATCTGAACGGCAGTAAAATAGAGACAAAGCCACTCACCGCCCCCCTCATCATCTCCAAACAAAAACAAAAAAGGTTGGAAACCATCTCTTCTAAGATGATTCCCAACCACATTTTAACTAAACCATAATCACAAAAGCCTAACTCACCACCACCGATTCAATCCACTCAACAGCATCTTTCACACTGCTAAAAAACTGAAGATGAATCGCCGCATTCTCCACTCCGGCAAATTTTCGCAATGCCATTTTGGTGAAAATATTCTCGGGTATGACAAACGCCATTACTTCAATACCGGCTTTATACAATTCTGGCATCACCGATGATGCATATGCTGAATCATCGGGTGATACAGCACGCTGCTTGAGCGCATCCGACACAATAGACCGCACCGGATGTTTCCGGGCAAATAATACAGTTTGGTCAATCGCTTCTCGAAAAACATCGGACGAAACAAAATCGTTCCAAGTTTGATGTATTTGCATGGATGACGCAAAATATTCAATGCTAACATTGGGGGCTTGAAATACTTTCATCTAATAATAATTTGATTTTTGTCGGTCAAACAGAACTCTCCAATATTTATACACCTGTGTGAATATAAATTACACGCGAATCATTTTATTTTATCGAATAACAAAACATTGACTTCCATGAAATTACCTCCCTCGAAACATCAATATCTCATTACAGCAATCCACAGTATTAATTCGCGTTACCACATTAAGATTTAATGAAATGAGAAACCAAGAAACTCATGCAATCACGCACTTCTCTCAATAATTAACTCACAAAAAACTACAATCCAATTAACATGGAGCTTTCGCATCTACATAAATCTTCATTACTTCAACTTATTCAATTCCAATGTAACGATTTTCGCAACAACTCAAAAACAATTTGTTACATTTTTTAACGTGAGAAATTTCTAATTCGTCACTAAATCATGTAACAATCTCAAAACCTTGTTATTTTCATAATCAACACCCACGCTCATACGAAATGAATTCATCAACAATGGCATCCCCGAGACATCCAAAACACCTATACCATTATTCATGAGCCCGTTTATGATATGATAAAACGTTTCGGAATCGCGCAACGTGACCAATAAAAAATTCCCCTGCGAAGGCCATACCCTTAACCACTCACCCATATCCCGTTCAAAGCAATACCTTAACCGCTCACGTTCTGCAATGACATGCGCCACCTGCGACTTAAACAGCCCAATCAAATGGGCATCCTGTAATACAATGGTCGCAAAAACATTTGTAAAATGATTTAAAGAAAAAGACAACAACAACTTCCGAACTTGACGACACACCTCTGCACTACCCAATAAATACCCCAAACGAACCCCGGCCGCAGACATGGTTTTAGAAAACGACCTTAACAAAACCAAATTATTAAATCGCCCCAATAACGAGAGGAAATTTGATTCGGCAAAATCAGCATAAACTTCATCCATCACGAACAACGATTGTGGATGACCCGACAGCAGTTTCTCCAAATCGGAAACAGCAATCACATTACCAACCGGATTATTTGGCGACGAAAGAAACACTACAGAACCGTATCCCCCCCACCAACCCCATCTATTAGCACATAATCCGTCCCCCTATCTTTGGTGTCAAAAAACGACATGACACAAAGAACCTCACTTGCAC
>NZ_QKZK01000032.1 GCF_003254275.1 Breznakibacter xylanolyticus
ACCTCAAAATAGTCTCTTTTGCTCTATTTGCTTTTGTAATACATTGATAATCAGTGTCTGAATTTTCGAAAAATCATTTGTAGTACACAAGGGGGTATTGTATATCAGCGGTTTACATGTTTACTTTGGGGCATGTATTTCAAAGTATCCATGCGCACCAACCCCGAAACGGGAATCTATAGCGGTTATTACCGTGTTTAGTGGAGAGCTAGCGTCATTACGCTACCTTTACAAAGCGAAAATCTGTAGTACACAAATCCGAACTCGAAAATGAACAATTCATTGAAATACAGGCGCTGGCTTTAGGATAGCTGCAAAATGGGTTAAGGCTTCAACGTGCTTATTAAACACATGTAGCTCATCAACATGGCGCATCATCACAGCCACAATATCAAGCAACCACCCCAAACGCATCCCGCCTAACCGATAGCCATGCCAGGCATGCGTGGCAATGTGATAAACCATGTGAGCATCATCAAGCACCGTCATCACACTCCCTGCAACCATTCGTGATTGACATTGAGCCCAAAGAGGTTCTGATGGTGGGTTTAGCGGGTCACCCATCGCATACAAGCGCTGATGTATTTCGACCAATACCCCCTTGTAGGTGATGGCACTCACATGAGCATGCACTTGGTCGTGAACCTGCGACTGGGGCACATATCGGGCAACTGCACCCGCATCCAACAGCAGCTGACGTGCACGCGCACCATTCCCCTCTCTCACAAGCAGATCCAAATCGCCCATGGGACGAATGCCTTCATCGGGGTAAACGGTAAAAGCCAGCGCACTGCCTTTTAATGCGATCAGATCAATTTCATGAGCATTAAGAATCGATGCCACCGCCTGCCAAACAGACCAGATTTGACGATTTCGAACCAACGTACTCATGTATGCCAACTTGAACTGACTCAAAGCGTCATTGGTAAAGCCATGCTCCCAACCATTTTGTTTGATCAAATGATATAATCGAGGTGCCAAACCGGCCGATTTAATAAAGTCCATCATCGGACGGTTCATTTCAACAGACTCAACTTTTTGCTCGCGACAAAGGAACAAAAGTGTCTGAAACTGATTGGGGGTAAGTGACGATGCTTCCATTGTTCAAATATAAACAGACAACAAGAGAGGAAAAACCGTTTCTTCAATTTTATCACATGACAGACATCACCCTGTATAAAAAAATCTCCATACTTCGGAGTTAATGAGAACACACAAAGCAAAACCTTTACGGCTGATGCATCATCCTCACAACACAGAAATACAGAGATTTAAACACAACAACATCATCTATCGATGATGATGGGGATTACCTACAGTTACAAGAACCACCACACTCGCAAGCATGTTCGGGTTGTTTCTGTGATTTGCACTGACAATTGCCACCACACTTGCAAGCATGGCTTTTTTCGGCATTCCCTGCATAACTCAGGTTTTCACTTGATTCGAACTGTGATTCTTTCATGGCATTTGATATTGAATTATATTCGGACAAATTTATCTTTTTATTCTCACACTTCAAACATTAAAAGACTATTTTATCCGATTTATGCACTGCAAATTTTGGATACTCAAAATCAGAAACCCCAACAAATATCACACTCAAAATTGTACTTTTGAACTATTATAAAAAAACATCAACAATGCGACCCTATTTACTCATTGGATTAATAACCACTATCATGACTGCATGTCAACCCACCACACGGGAAAACAACCCGCTACTGACCACCTACAACACCCCATTTGAAGTTCCGCCTTTTGACCAGATTCAACACGAACACTACCTCCCCGCCTTTAAAGCGGGTATCGAACAACAGAACCAAATGGTGGATCAAATCATCACAAGTACTGATTCTGCAACATTCGACAACACCATTTTAGCCTTTGACCAATCCGGCGAACTGCTTCACCGAATCAGCCTTCTTTTTTTCAACCTAATGTCATCCGACGTCGACGATTCACTACAAAGCATCGCTCGCGAAGTGACACCATTGCTAACTCGTCACGCAGACAATCTGGCTCTGAATGAAAAACTCTTTAAGCGTATTCAACACGTTTGGAATCAAAAAGAGTCATCCACATTGTCCCCTGCTCAAAAAAGGGTTGTTGAGAAATACTACATGGATTTTGTGCGAAATGGAGCACTATTGCCTAATGACTCGCAAGACACCCTGCGTGTTCTCAACGAGAAAATATCAATGCTCTGCCTTCAATTTGGTGAGAACCTATTGGCCGAAACCAACCAAAACTTCCTCCTCCTCATCGACAACCCAAACGATCTGGATGGACTGCCTCAAGCCATCCGTGAAACAGCAGCATTGGAAGCCAAACAACAAGGGCACGAAGGCAAATGGGCTTTCACCCTGCAAAAACCCAGTTGGATTCCTTTTTTGCAATACGCCACCAATCGTCAACTGCGCGAAAAACTTTATCGCGGTTATTTCATGCGTGGCGACAACGACAACGCGAACAACAATGGCACCATCGTGACTGAAATTGCCCAACTGAGAGCGCAACGTGCACGTCTTTTGGGGTATTCCACACACGCTCAATGGGTGATTGAAGAAAACATGGCTGAAAAACCTGATAATGTCACTCGTTTCCTCGACCAGCTGTGGATGCCTGCCCTCAACAGAGCTAAAAACGAACTGACGGAGATGCAGCAAATAGCCAAGAACGAAGGCCTCAACAGCCCTCTGCAATCATGGGATTGGTGGTTCTATGCCGAAAAACTGCGCAAAGCCAAATACGACCTCGACGAAGCCGAACTTCTTCCCTACTTTGAACTCCAAAACGTGCGAAATGGGATGTTTGATGTGGCCAACAAACTTTACGGCATCACATTCAATCCAATGAATAACCTGCCCGTGTATCATCCCGAAGTCGAAACTTGGGAAGTGAAAGATGAAGACGGCAGCCATCTTGGCATTTTATACCTCGATTACCATCCCCGTGCAGGGAAACGCCCCGGAGCCTGGTGTACCACCTTTCGCGATGCACAAAGCCAAAACGGACATCGCATTGCCCCGGTGGTATCCATCGTCTGCAACTTTACCAAACCTATGGGCGACACGCCTGCCCTATTAACATGGGATGAAGTCACCACCATCTTCCATGAATTTGGTCATGCCCTGCACGCCCTCTTCACTGATGGTCAATACAAACGCACGGCCGGGGTTGTGCCTCGCGACTACGTAGAATTGCCTTCACAAATCATGGAAAATTGGGCCTCAGAACCACAAGTTCTCCGTCAATATGCCAAACACTATCAAACAGGAGAAACCATTCCTGAAAGCCTGATACAAAAGATTGAAAAAAGCGCCCATTTCAACCAGGGATTTATGACCACCGAGTACTTAGCGGCATCGTACCTCGACATGGCTTGGCATGACATTGATGCCTCCACCAAAATCATCGACGCCAACACATTCGAACAAGAAGCCATGACCGGGATTGGTCTTATCCCTGAAATACTCCCCAGATACCGGAGCTCCTATTTCTCGCATATTTTTGACGGAGGCTATTCGGCCGGATACTACGTTTACATTTGGGCGGCAGTGCTCGATGCCGATGCATTTGCAGCTTTTAAAGAATCAGGTGACATTTTTAACCGCGACTTGGCCAACAGATTCCGTCAACATTGCCTTCGCGACAGCGGAGAAGACGAAGGGATGACCCTCTACCGAAAATTTAGAGGTGCAGACCCATCGGTTGAACCTTTATTGACCAGACGAGGACTGAAATAACCCCCATTGCCATAAAAACAAAACCCCTGCATACGACAGGGGTTTTGTTTTTATATAGACAATCATTTTAAACCTGTTCATCCACCTCTTGAAGCGAATCAATTTCATCAATCACCTTTACCAGGTTTTGTTTGGCCGCTTCATAACGACTCACAGTACAAGGCCCATTCACACATCCGCCTTCGCACGACATTACTTCAATGAAATTATAACCATTCCCTTTTTTAGCCATGGCACGCAACATGCCGATATTCTTCTTATTGAGGCCTTCAATCATCAATGGTTTAAAAGGAGCCCCCACAGGCAGGCTCTGACGAATGGCGTTGGCCACCCCGCCACTCATGGCAAAACCACGTGCTTCTTTCGAAATGGCACCATCGACGTTCGTTTCTACGCCTGCAGTCAAATCAATGTCATAAGCTTTGAAGTATGCCTCCAATTCCTCTATTGTCAACACAAAATCCACCAACCCACTATCTTTGGCTTCCTGTCGTTTGGCCAAACAAGGACTCACAAATACCAATTTCGCTTTGGGATAGCGTTGCTTGGCCAATTCGGCCGTATAATACATGGGCGACCGGGTGTGCGACACCTTAGGTTTGATGCCGGGAATATGCTTATTGACCAAAGCCATGTATGACGGACAGCAAGAACTAGTAATAAATTCCTCCCCCTTTTGAGCAACCAACTCTTGCCACTCATGGGTTTCATGACGAGCAGTAATATCAGCACCTTCGGCCACTTCCATCACTCCGGTAAATCCCAATTGACGTATGGCACCCAATAAACGAGCCGGAGTGGTTTGGAACTGCCCCAAAAGTGCCGGTGCCACCATGGCCACGATTTCCTGACCGGTCTGAATGGTTTGAAACACATCAATGACCTGCGTTTTTTCCAAGATGGCGCCAAAAGGACACGCATTCATGCAACGTCCGCAATCAATGCACTTGGTATGATCAATCACCTGAATCCCTTCATCATTTTTCGAGATGGCTTTTACGGGGCAAGCCTCTTCGCAGGGCACAGGAATATAAGCAATGGCATGGTAAGGACAAGCCTTTTGGCATAAACCACAGTTGATGCACTTACGCTGGTCGATGTGTGCCTTACCATCGAACACGGTAATGGCATCTTTGGGACAATTAAACTGACACGACCGGGCTTCGCAGCCCATGCAAAGATTACTCACCGTATAATTGACCTGCACACACGAACTACAAGCCTCATCCACCACTGTTAAAAAGTTATTTCCGGGCAGTTTACGCTCCATCGCTAAATGCGCATAACGCTTTAATGGAGTCAACTCGTCGGTTTCATCGGCAATGTCAAAACCCAAAATGGCCATGATTTTATACCGAACCACTGCCCGATCCTTATGCACACAGCATCGAATCGGGTGTTTTGACTTAGGTCGCATTTCGACAGGAATGCGGTCAATTTTCTCGAGCAATTCGCCTTTTTTCAACAACTTGACAATGCGCATGAGCAGTTCACGCTTTGTCTGAATCGCATTGTTGTAATAAATCATAAATTCGTATTTGATTTTTTGTCCGGAGCCATTAAGGTTGCTCCTTTTCGACACTCCTTTCTATCAACAATCTTGCCAAAAACTACAATACACTAACAAAGAACCTATTAACAAACACCCCAAATCTACAACTGCGCAAATATAGTACAATGCACACAAATAACATGTCCTATATTAAAACAATGATGCATTTTAGGACACAACCCCAAACAATGTCAACGTTTGAAAAATTTAACAACAAGATGAAAGAACGAGAGATCATTCAACATTAACGAACCAATTCATACTTTTTCATCTTCAAATAAAGCGTGTTGCGACTCACACCCAACAGTCGGGCGACCTGCGACATATTGCCTGAACAATGGTCAATCATCTTCTTAATATGCTCCTTTTCGAGCTCATCCATCGAACAAGGAATAAAACCGCCAACACGATACTCATCTGCATCGGCCATCACAGTTGAATGATATGAGTCGGTCATCTGTTGTTTGAAATAATCAAACGAAAACTTACCGTCCAAATTGACCAATTGTTCAATAAAATTTTCCAATTCACGAATGTTTCCAGGCCAGGCGTAATCCAGCATCTGCTGAAACTCGGAATAATGCAAGTGCGGAATATTTTTATGCAATCGCAAACTCTTTTTTTGCATCAACAAACGAATCAACGATGGCAAATCGCTTTTTCGCTGTCGTAAAGGCGGCAACTTCAATGGGATGACACTCAATCGATAGAACAAATCCAACCGAAATAGACCTTTTTCAACCTCCCTTTTCAGGTTTTTGTTGGTGGCTGCAATAATTCGGACGTCCACAGGGATCAGTTTGGTTCCGCCGATGCGCATCACCGCCCCTTCCTGAATGGCACGCAACAACTTCGCTTGCATATCAGCCTTCATCTCCCCGATTTCATCTAAAAAAAGGGTGCCTTTATGTGCCAACTCAAATTTTCCAGGATGACCGCCTTTTTTGGCGCCGGTAAAAGCCCCATCATCGTAACCAAACAACTCACTCTCAATTAAATTCTCGGGTATCGCAGCACAATTGATGGCCACAAAACCGGCATCACGACGGCTGCTGCCATTGTGAATGCTCTGTGCAAAAACCTCTTTCCCGGTTCCGCTCTCGCCTTCAATCAACACGGTCGATGGACTATCGGCGATGGTACGGGCATAATCAACCAAGCGACGCATCTCTTTGCTTTTACCCACCACATCGTCAAAGGTGTAACGAGCCTGCATCCCGGTGTATTTATTAACAATCTCGTAAAGATTTTCAATTTCACGCAACGACACCACCATGCCCAGCAAATGCCCACTCAAGTCGTTAATAGGCGACACATTGATATTAAAACGTGCAACTGCATCGGCCGTCATCACGGGGACTTCTTCGTTTTGAAACTTCACCCCAGCGACCACACTCTCCGAAATGGCTGCCCATCCCTGCACCAATTGATGAATGGGAATGAGCAACAAATCCCTGCGACGAATATTTACCATCACACATGCCGTGTCATTGGCATACAAAATGTGTCCTTCCAAATCGATGGCAATGACCCCAAAACGAAGGGAATTCATGATGGCAAAAGTAAAACTGTTATTATTCTCGATGTTTTGCTGCATCTGAATCCCCATCATACGCTCATGCACCAACTGCAGCATGAGCGTAAAGAGCATTTCAGCCAATCGGGAATCATACGATTGCGGAAAAACCGCCATCAACGACCACGAGTCACCCTCCAAAACAGAGGATATCGCCCACCACTTCTGCCCATCGGGTGTCGAAAACTCAAAAGGAACCTCCGAAGAATAATGAGAAAATGAAAGCCGCTTACCCGGCTCAAAATACATCGACAGCACCTTAGGCACATCGCCACATGCCACCACCCGATCCACACAAATGCCATCGCGCAGCAACACATAACAGAAATCGTGCGCCTGCAACTGACAGGCGACCTCGCGCAACTGCTCGGTAAGACTTTTCAGTCCATCGACACTGCACGATAAATCATTCTGAAAAAAAAGTTTCTTCGCCACTTGATGTGTTCAGTTTTATTACACCGCAAAGGTAAATTTATTCACACACCAGCCATCATCGAACTCAAACAGAATAAAGAGCCGGATGCATTTTTTTAAGGAAAACAAAATCGTTAAAACAATATTTCACATACCTTTGCAAACAACGCAAAACAAATAACAGACCTTTACCAACCCTCCCTCAACATGGGGGAAACGGAGAACACAAAGGCCATCACTACACGATTATGGCAAATCATTCTTCAAAAAATCTCATCCATCTAAAGAGAGACATTATCCAAGCGCTTTCCGGACTTCCGGGGCACATATACTTAACAGACGGTGCTGCTATTTCACACTTTTATTTGAACCACCGACACAATTCACAACTCCATTTTTTGGTTGAAAACGATGAAGACATCCAAATCATCCACCAAATGATTGTGTCGGCATTGGGTCACACTCACTGCATTGAATCAGAAGAAACCCTCAACAACACGGCAAAACTGATCATCGGCAACGACATGGCATCAATCACCTTATTCATCACAAAAAACAACCATCCTCGTCTCAAATCGCCGGTCATCACCAATCTCATTTCCGTCGACGATTTATACAACGTCTTCATCAACATCCTTCATCAGTTGAGCGAAACGACCTCGGCTGAATGCCTGCTGGATGTCATCATCATTGCCAGGGCCTATCAGTTCTCATGGCAGGACATCACTCATGACCTGAGCACAACGACCAACAACATCATCAAAAACATCAAAGCCATCAATCACGGGCAACTGATTGACATTGGCGAATTAAATATTTCGTGCAACGCCGATGAATTGGAACAATACATAGCACAACTCTTTGACGACATTGCCCATGCACGCGACAACTCACTCTGCCCGGTTGGCCCCGAACTCACCAACGCCATCGCAAACCCATTGATGCTGGCGCTCGACAATGCGTAAGCGGCACTGAGGATTATCCTCAGAATTGCCACCCCAAAAACACGCGATTACTTACATCGCGCACCGCATCCCCATCCCAATAAAACAGGGGCGATATGGCACGCCGGCACACCCATCCGGCCTGCAAACGCCACACCGACAAGCCTACGCCATAACTCAATCCCCACTCGTATTGCGCCATTGAACTGACATTGGAAAAACGGGCATCATCGCCCCCAAAATGATAACGTCCCCAAGGGCCGCCCAACACAAACAGCTGAGGCGAATCGAACGACGACACGCCCGTGGTCAGTTTCACAGACATGGGCACCGTGACCGAATGACGACGAAACACGCCTCCGGGATGGTCACTCCCACTGAAATCATAAAGCAGTTCGGATTGCAACTGCACATGCGACGACAAATTCATCTGCACATACCCCCCGACGCTACCCACCGGCACCGAATTGGCCCGATAATAACGGTTGTCATAAACATGATGCCCCTCGCCTGCCGTCAACATCAAGCCCCAACTGAAGTTTTTGGGTCGGGTGGATGATGCCTGCCAGGCGACAAATGCATCCGAAGGAGTCAACACAGATGCCTCGGACAATTGCAACACCAACTCACGAAAATATTCATTCAACAGCACCATGCCATCGTAGTCGAGCAGGTGTGCCTGGTCGCCGGGCTGATGATAAGGCGAGACGGTGCCGGTAAACAGGTGCACCGCCGGAATGCCCTTACGCCCGAAAGGATCCGTGTCGGTGTGCTTTTCGTAGCGAAAACCGCGATTGAGCACAGTGAGCGAATGACTTTGCGCCAACGCCCCGGCCAGTGGGTCGCCTTGCGCCAGCGCTTCAATGCCCTTGAGATGCACTCCTTTGTTTTTGGCATACATGCCCACCATGTCGCAACTAAACATCACCTTCACACTTGACAGCGGAACCGGCGGATGCGCCACAAAATAAGACGACCCTCTCAGACCAATTTCCTCGGCATCGAAGGCCACGAATATCACGCCCCGCTTCAAACGATGGCGATTCATCGACAGATGACGCGCCGTTTCGATGAGCATGGCCACACCCGACGCATTATCGTCGGCACCGGGAAAATAGGTGCCATCGTCCGAGTCGACTTCCAGCCCCAGGTGGTCGTAATGGGCACCCACCACCACCCATTCATGACACAAGGTCGAATCGGTGCCGGGCAAATACCCCATCACGTTGTGCCCCGACACCTGCACCAGCGACACCTTAAACCCGAAAGGCTGCAACCACTGGCCGTGAAAAGGCATCAAACCGGCGTCCACAAAGGCATTCACCACATAGTCGCGCGCCAGCGTTTTGCCGCGGGTTCCAAGGCCACGCCCCTGCAACGAATCGGAGGCCAAAAATGAAACATGGGCAGCCATGCGCTCACGAAGCGTTTGCGCCCCCAAGCTCAACGGCATCAACAACACCCACAGAATGATCACACACAACTTTTGCATCATCAAAAGAATTGAAACTTATTCGTAAATCATCTTTTTGGTCATCCCGCCATCCACGTAAAAGTTTTGGCCGGTGATGAATCCGCTCTCCTCCCGAGCCAGATAAAGACAGAGATCGGCCACATCCGATGGCTGCCCCACGCGTCCGGCAGGATGCTGTGCATGATCGGCAGCCGAGAGCTCGTCAATACTGCCGGTGTGAATCCATCCGGGCGAAATGCAATTGACCGTGATGCGGGTGTTGCTCAGCGACACGGCCAGGGCATGCGTCAGGCTCACCAGGCCACCTTTACTGGCCGCATAGGCTTCGCCATGGGGCTCGCTCATCAGGTGGCGCGTGGAGGCAATATTGATGATGCGGCCGGAATGAGTGGATGGGCGATGACGCACAAAAGCCTGCGAGAATAAAAACGCCGATCGCAAGTTAACGTTCAAAATCTGATCCCACTCCTGCCAAGTCAACTCAAGCAGGGGCTTAAAAATGGAAACCCCCACATTGTTGACCAGCACATCGGGACAAAGATCGTGGGCCGATAAGTCAGTCATCAACGATTCAATGGCCGGAGCATCGGCCACATCGAGCGAATAGAACACGATGCCATCGTACAACCCGGCCAGCTCGCGACCACGCTGCTCGTCAACATCGACCACCACCACCCGGCAATCGGCCTCGGCAAATTTGATGGCAATGGCTCGGCCTATGCCGTTGGCCCCGCCGGTAACTAATATGTTTTTCATGAGAGAGGAAGAGTTTAGGAGTGGAGGAGTTTAGGAGTGGAAGAGTGGAGGAGTGGAGGAGTTGAGGAGTTTAAGAGTGGAGAAGTTTAGGAGTGGAGGAGTTTAGGAGTGAAAAAATAGGGCTTTGAAGCTTAGGCACTTTGATGCTTTGACACTTTGAAGCTTTGCAACTTTGAGATTAGGAATCAACATCATTTAGTGAGTGATTTGCTATCATTTCGCCCAATTCTCATGTCTTAAATTCATATCGGACTTGACCATTCGAGCTTATATTATGGTGCCTCTGGGCACCAAAGCCCGGTAGAAGAAGGTAAGCAAACCATCTTTCGCCCCGATTGGGGCGAGAGGTAAACGATTCCCCTTAATACTACCGACATTTGGCCCCTATGGGGCCTCTAAAAAATGACAAATAAATACCGCCAATGATTCCGTGATTTAGTGTGATGGCATCATCAAAACAAAAACGCGAAAACATTAGCGGCAATGACAATGGTCGGTTCAATCAGCCCAGCAGGGCGACATCGCTTTTAACTTTGTCGATGGCTTTTTTTAAACTGCGCAGTGTGGCACCACCGCCCTGTTCAATAATCACGCGCCCCAGCTCGACCGATGGCGCATTGGGTGCCACCTGTGCCGCAGAGGTATTAATGAGCTTCACCACCTCTTCGCGAGCCTCTTTCACCTGTTCCCAGGTATCGCCGGCCACGTATAGCTGCATGGCCAAGTTGTGCTCAAACTCGCTGCGAATGGACTTAAGCAGCACGTTGTGAAACTGGTGGGTCACCAATCCCGACTGCTGCTCGCGTATCACCAGCGATTCGGGGTGCATCCGCTCCAAAAACAACGTCAACCGCTCATAGGCCTGCAGGCGCAAATTGAGCAAATGCTTGCGGTCGTCTTTCATGAGCGCGGTGCGCTGCTGCAACATGAAATATTTTAAAAACCAATGCACAATGAGCAAAATCCCCACCGTGAGTAGTAAAAATAAAAGCAACGCGAAAATTTCAAAACTGGCAATCATATCCTGAATGGTTGTGGTTTGTGATTAAGTAAGTTGTTCGACGGCCACCTTGAGGCGGCGCATGGCTTCGGTGAGTTTCACATCGTCGGTGGCATACGAAAAGCGAATGCACTCGGGGCTTCCAAAAGCATTGCCGGCCACAGTGGCCACGTGCGCCTCGTCGAGGAAGTACATGGTCAAATCCTGGGCATTGGCAATGACGCGGTCGCCAAACTTTTTGCCAAACAGGCCGCTCACATCGGGGAACAGGTAAAAGGCACCCTGGGGATGATTGACCTTCATGCCGGGAATTTGCGAAGCCAGATCGACCACCAGGTTTCGACGACGCAAAAAGGCCTGCACCATTTGACGCGAGGGTTCAATGCCGCCGTTCAGCGCAGCCACACCGGCCATTTGCGTCACAGAACAAGTGGCCGAGGTGTACTGCCCCTGCAACTTGATGCAGGCAGCGGCCAGCCACTGCGGCGCAGCAATGTAACCCAGTCGCCACCCCGTCATGGCATAGCCCTTGGAGAGGCCGTTGACAATCACCACACGCTCCTTGAGGTCGTCGATGTTGGCAAAACTGCAATGCGCGCCATCGTAGTTGATGTGCTCATATATTTCGTCGGAAATGATAATGACATGGGGATGCTTGCGAAACACCACAGCCAGGGCTTCCAGCTCCTGACGGGAATAAACGCTGCCGGTGGGGTTTGAAGGCGAGCTAAAGAGAAACGCACGGGTGCGCGGCGTAATGGCCTGCTCGAGCTGCGCGGGGGTGATTTTGTAATCCTGTTCGATGCCCGCCTTCACTTCAATGCACACGCCCTCGGCCAGTCGCACCATCTCAATGTAACTCACCCAATAGGGCGCCGGCAACACCACTTCGTCGCCCGGATTGATGAGCGCGTACAGCACGTTGGCAATGGCCTGCTTGCCACCGGTGGAAGCCACCACCTGGTCGATGGTATAAGTGAGCCCGTTTTCGCGTTTGAGCTTATCGACAATGGCCTGTCGCAGCGCGGGCAAACCCGGCACTGGCGTATAGTGCGAAAAATTATCGTCGATGGCCTGCTTGGCGGCCTGCTTGATATGGTCGGGGGTGTTGAAATCGGGTTCGCCAATGCTCAGGTTGATGACGTCGATGCCCTTGGCCTGAAGTTCGCGGCTGCGCTGCGCCATGGCCAGCGTTTCCGATTGTGCTAACTTTTGAATGCGGTACGATACGGTGTTCATCGAAAAACTTTTTGCCAAAACTAACAAAAAACCGACGATTTGGGTCTACCTCCCCCCGCGAAAGGCAAAAAACAGGAGGCATCCTCTCCAAACGGGAAACTTCCCCTTCTTAGCGGGATCATTGACTCTTGAAACAGGAAATTTCCCTATCGGAGAGGGATCATTGCCTCTCGGAACAAGCACGTTCCCCATCTCAGAAGGAACATTCCCTCTCGGAGAGGAAACATTGCCTCTTTTAACGAGAAATTTCCTTCTCAAAGAGGAAACATTGCTTCCCGGAGAGGGAACATTGCCTCTCAAAGAGGAAACATCGAGGCTCAGAGAGGGAACATTCCCTGTCAGAGAGGGAAAATTGCTGCTCAAAGGGGAAAAAGTGTCTGTCAGAGAGGGACAATTGACTCTCTGAGGGGGTACATTCCCTGTCAAAGAGGTAACATCGGCGCTCGGAGATGCCATCAGGACATCCAACCAAACAAAAAACGGAATGCATCCACACAAATCGCCCACAAAAAGCCGAACCCCGACACTTGCCCCCTCCACTAGTCACATCTGCCCCTATCCCTTGACGTAATAATCGGAATAATAGGATCCATAGCCCTGTCCGGGCAACTCCACATCGTTAAACAGCAATCCCATGGAGCGGATCTGCTCGTCGGCCAGGTAGCGGACGGTTTGCTGAAAATGATCCTTTCGGGTATGATTGAAACGGGTGATGTAAAGCAACGCATCGGCAAAGGGGAACACCAACCGCCCGTCGGAGACCACCCCCACCGGCGGCAAATCGACCACGATGACTTCGTAGGTCTTTCTCAGATATTCAAACAACTCGGCCGTGTGTGAACTGCCAATGAGCTCAGCCGGATTGGGAGGCACTTCGCCGGCCGGCATCACATGCAGCAGGGGCTGAGAGGTGGCATAACAGATGTCGGGCAACGCACTTTGGCCGATCAGAAAATTGCTGATGCCGGCACGATTATCGAGCTGAAAGAGTTCTGTCATTTTGGGGCGACGCAGGTCGAAGCCCAGCACGATGGTCTTTTTGCCCGACACGGCATAGGCCGAGGCCAGGTTCATCGACACAAAGGTTTTGCCATCGCCCGTATTGGTTGACGTAATGGCAATGACTTTCACCGGCTTGTCAACCGAGAGGAAATTTAATCGGGTGCGAATGCTGCGAAAGGCTTCGGCAATGTTGGAATTGGGCGAATTGACAATCACATTTTGCCCATCGAGACGGCTGTGCGGGATTTGCCCCAACACGGGCAAATGAGGTGCCAGATGCGTGAGATCTTCGGTGCCGCGAATGCGCACATTGAGGAACTCGATGAGCAAAATCAACCCGATGGGGATGGCCAGCGCCAGCATCAGTGCCCGGGTATAATTGCTGCGTTTGTTGGGCGACACAATGCCCCCCATCACGGCCTGATCGACCACCTCGTTATCGGGTGAGTTAGATGCCTTGGTGATTTGCGTCTCCGAATTTTTTTGAAGCAAAAAGGTGTAAATGGCATCGTTGAGCTTGTAGTTGCGCTCAATGCGCAAGTACTCCTTCTCAATGTCGGGGAGCTCATCCATGCGGTTATCCACGCCCGTCATTTGGCCGGCCAGCATGCGGTCTTCAATGGCAAGACTCTCCAGAGCCTTGTCGATGGAGACCATCAAATTGTCGCGCGCCACGGCAATGCGTCCCCGCAAAGCGGTGAGATAGGGATTGGTGTCGTTGGCCTGTGCCGAAAACTCGGCCATCTCATTATTGAGCGTCAACAGCTCAGTGACCATGGTCGACACAAAATCGTAATTCATGTCCGAAAAAGCGGGCAACATAAAGTCGGTCGAAAAAGGATCCTCAACCAATTTCTTCTTCAACAAATTGAAATAATAACTGCGCAAGGCCACCGACTGACGCTGCTTATCGAGCTCGTAGTACTGCGAGGCCATTTGCTTGCCGGCATTGAGCGGCTCGGTGATTTTGTGGTTCTTGCGAAAGTTGAGCAACAAATTTTGCGTGCGATCGAGCGTGTCGGCAATCATCTCGAGCTGCTTTTGAATGAAGTGCAGGGATCGGTCGGCAATGTCGTTCTTTTGCATGAGGTTGTGCTCAATCACCACCTGACAAAGCACATCGAGATACCTCCGCAGCTTCTCGGGCGTTGGCCCGGTCACCCCCAAAAACATGATGGATGACCCTTCGCGGTAGTTGGTCACCGACAAACGCCCCCGATACATCGAGGCCAGGTCGCTGTGCGCCCGAAACACCACATAGTAGCTTTTACCGGCAAAAGATCCCGTGCCCGCCTTACGAATCCGAAACGAAGCAAAGGGTGTTACCAATGGAACATCCCACCCAAGGGTGGTTTTAAAATTAATGGCGCCGCTGCTGCCGGTCACCTGATGGTCGGCATAGCGATACAACCGCCCTCCCTCGGCCTGAATGGTCAGGTGAATGCGGTCGTCGTCATCAAAAGCAATGGTTATTTCACTGTCGAGCAACTGAGGCGCCAGGGAATCAATCACCACTTCAAAAGGAGCGGTGTGATACACTTCGGTATCTTTCACCCGCCCCTTGGCATAATATTCAATGCCGTAATCGAGCCGATCGATGGTTTTACGGGCAATGCGCTGCGACTTGAGCAAAAAAGTCTGGTTCTCAATTTTACGATCCTCGGGCGACAACCCCACCCCGCCAATGATATTGGTGGTGGGCATCACCCGCTCATCGGTTCCCTTAAACAGCAAGGTGGCCTGTGCATGATAAATAGGAATGGTATAATGATGATACACCCAAACGGCAGCCATGGCAATGGGAATGGAGATGGCAAAGAAATACCAGTAACGCACGGCCATACCCAGCAGGCGCTTAAAACTCAACATCCCGTCCTGTGGCGACGAGGGTGATGGCGGGGGAATACGTTGGTCGGGGGTTGTCATGATGATTGGAGAGGGTTTGACTGATGAACACGCATACTAATCAACGGGGCACCGGAGCCCCTGCCTGGTCTTACACCTCATGAACAGCCATGCCGGTCATGAGTTTTGCGTAAGATATAAAAAAGAGACGAGCCTTCACTCGCCGGCATTAACGTTTAAAAAACTGCCCCACCTTCGAAAGGTTTTTGACCATCAAAGCCACGATGCCACCCACGTGGTTTTTGCGCAGGGCTTGATAATCTTCTTTCGATTTGCGGATGATATTTTTGAGCGACCGGTTGCTGGCACCGCCCACGCGCATGCGCACCATCACCTGTGGCAGGTAAACAGTCTTCAGGCCGGGCGCGCGAAACAATCGTAACATCAAATCATAATCGGCGGCAATGCGAAAGCGCAGGTCAAACAGCCCCATGGTGTCATAAAGATGGCGCCGCACGTACACCGTCGGATGCGGAGGCATCCAGCCACGCTTGAGCAGTTTGGGTTCAAAGGCACAACTTCGCCAATAGCGCACCACCTGATGGGGATTCTCTTTTTGCACATACACCAGGTCGCCGTACACCACATCGGCCTTCAGATCATCGGCTGCTTGAGCCATTTGGGCAATGATGCGTGGATGCGCCAATAAATCATCGGCATGAAGAAAACCCACCAAATCGCCGGTGGCCATCAGCAGGCCTTTGTTCATGGCATCATAAATGCCCTTGTCGGGTTCGCTCACCCACTTGCTGATGGACGCACCGTAGCCCTCGAGCATGGCCACTGTGCCATCGGTGGAGCCGCCATCCACAACAATGTATTCAATATCGGCATCCTGCTGGCTCAGCACACTCTCGATGGCCTGGCGCAAGGTTGCCCCTGACTGATAACACACGGTGATGATGGAAATTTTCACGCTTATAATGGATTACAACTCTATCAATATTACATACACGCCATTGGCACAAGGCACATCATTCGTTTTCGTGACGCTTTAGCCCAATCGCTCCTTGACCTTCACGGCCGGATTGCCACGATACACGCCATAAGCATCGAGCGAAGCCGAAGCCACACTTCCGGCAGCCAACACAGCATGCGATTCGCACACCACGCCACCGGTGACCATGGCTCGGGCGCCAATCCAAACCCCCTCGTACAGCACAATGGGGCTCACCTTGAGGTCGAAGGTCGACACCCGGTAATTGTGATTGCCGCACAGCAACAGCGCCTCCTGCGACAGACAACAATGGCTCCCTATGGTAACCCGATCCAGATTATCAATCCAAACCCGCTCGCCAATCCACACATGATCGCCAATGGTTAGTTTCCAGGGATATTTAATGTTAACGCCGGGCTTCACCACCACCCCGGTGCCAATGGTCGCGCCAAACTGCCGCAGCCACCACACCTTAATCCCCGACAAAGGATTGGCCGGATTGATGAAAAACAACGCGTTGACAAAAAACCACAGCGTGCGTTTGAGCAAGCCGGCTCCCTCGTCGTACCAATCGTTGTTGTATGCCGATAAATCGGTTTTCATCTGTTTGTAATTAGCCCCCAAAATCCCCCAAAGGGGGACTTTGGATTCGTTTCGTCATATTTCAAAGGATTCTTCTCCACACCTCCACTCCTAAACCCCTCCACTTCTCCACTCCTAAACTCCTCCACTCCTAAACTTCTAAACTCCTCCCCCAAAGACACCAAATTATTTCTTAACATCTTCATCGTAATAGCCATAGCCATAACCATAACCGTAGCCATAACCATAGCCGTAGCCATAACCGTAACGATACCCGTACGAAGATTTGCCGGCCTGTAAATCGTTGAGCAGGATGCCCACGTTATCAAATCCCTCGTCTTTGATGTTGCGGATGGTTTGATGAAGCACCTCTTTAATGGTATACCCCTGACGACACAAAAAGACGATGGTGTCGGCATATCGGGCAATCAAGTAGGGATCCGATACGATGCCCATGGGCGGTGTATCGAGCAATATCACGTCATAGTGGGTTCGCAAATAGTCAAACATCTCCTGCGTTTTACCGCTACTGATGAGTTCCGACGGGTTGGGGGGAATGTCTCCCGAAGGAATAAAACTCAAATTGGCCTGGTCGGATGCAATAATGATATCTTCAATTTTGACCTTACCGGCCAGGTAGTTCGACACCCCTTCCTTCTCACTGAAATCGAATATCTTATTTAACCCGGGCTTGCGCATGTCAAAGCCAATCAACACAGTCTTCTTGCCCGAATAAGCGAAAACGGCAGCCAGGTTGAGTGCGCAAAAGGTCTTTCCCTCACCGGGCATCGACGAGGTCACCGCAATGACAGGTTTGGGCTGATTGGCGGTCATAAACTCCAACCGGGTGCGCACACGTCTGAAAGTCTCGGTTATCACCGAGCGTGGATGACTCATCACCACGTTACTCTGCTCTTTATCGCTGTGAATGACTTGCCCCAAAATGGGCAAATGGGTCAATCGTTCAATATCGTCGGGCGAAAGAATTTTGTTATTCAGCAATTGGCGAAGCACCAAAAAAGCCAGCGGAATCACCAGACCAATGAGAAACCCCTTGCGATAATCGGCAATTTCCTGCGGGCTCACCTGTCCTCCGGGGCGTGCCGACTCCAGCACTTCATGGTCGGAGGTGTTCGAAGCCTTTTGTATCTGAGCTTCGGAGCGCTTGCGAAGCAAAAAAGTATACACCTCGTTATTGAGTTCGTATTTCCGCACAATGCCCAACATCTTGCGCTCCGTTTCGGGCAAATCGTACAGGCCGGTCTCCACCAGCGCCAAATCGGTGCGCATGCGGTGCATATTGCCTTCTTCGAGTTGAATCTGATTCTTGAGCGACTTTAGCACCGTCTGGCGGGCTACCTCAATGCGCTCTGACAAACCCTTGTCATAAGGATTCTGAAACTCGCCAATGGCCAAACGCTCCGAATTCAATT
The DNA here is from genome assembly GCF_003254275.1 of Breznakibacter xylanolyticus. Lineage (GTDB taxonomy): Bacteria > Bacteroidota > Bacteroidia > Bacteroidales > Marinilabiliaceae > Breznakibacter > Breznakibacter xylanolyticus. The sequence goes on from NZ_QKZK01000032.1 coordinate 18,564, forward strand.
CAATCATCTGACGAATCTGCTCTGCCAATATGGGATTGTCTATTTGATACATGGCAGGCGCCATCACCTCCTCCGAGAGACTGTCGCCCTGAAAATACTTCTCAAGGTATAAATAATAATTGCGCACAATGAGACGCTGGGCAATGGTCTCCTCGAGTTTTTGCAACTTCTCGTACAGCAATTCGGCCTGAGCCGATGCACTCTGTATTTTGTTGTCGGCTCTGAAACGGCTCAGTTCCGATCCGGTAATACGCAACGAATCGGAAATATTAATCAGCTGCGACTCAATAAAACGGATGGTATTGATGGCAATCTGGTTTTTCTTATCCAGATTGTTTTCGATAAACACTTGCGCCAGAGTATTGAGAAAACGAATGTTCTTTTGCTGATTGACGCCCAACACGGTCATCCGAACAATGGTGGAATTTTCGTCATTCTTGCGGGCACTGAACGAGCCGCGATACGAGGCCGCCAAATCGTTGGGATGGTTAAAGCGGAAATACATTTCATGCCCTTTAAGCGACTGACCGCTGATGCCATTCAGCACAAACGAACACCACGGGGTCACCACAGCTTCACCAATCCGATGCTCTTGCTGATAATGCATCTTCCCAACCGAAGCGCCATTCATGTCGGTTAAATAACAAAAAGTCGATGCCGATTCCTCCACCTGAACCTCTAACCGATAAGTTTGTGCATCGACAAAGGTGATCTGAAATGGCACATTGAGCATCTGATGATGCAACGAGTCAAACTGAATCACAAAAGGAGTGGTTCCATACACCTCGGTATCTTTCATACGCCCCTTGGCAAAGTAGCTCACATGAAAATCGAGTCGATCGATGGTCTTGCGAATGATATCGTACGACGACAAAAGGGCAATCTGGTTATCGAGCGAACGCATGCCGGGCGTCAACCCAAAACCTTCCATCATGCTGGCCGTGGGACGTTCATCGCCTCTCTCCTCCATAATAATGGACATATCAGCCCGATAAACAGGGATGGTGTATCGATGATACAACACATATGAGCCCACGCCAATGGAAATAAAAATTGCAAAAAGCCACCAGTAATGGAGCAAATCGCGTAACAAACGTTTATAATCGAGTGAAAACTGCATGCCGCCACCCGCAGGGGCTGCCGGTGAATGAGGGGTCGTTTGAGAATTCATGGACGCGGGGTTACTTGGTTAAACTGGTAATGGTTAAATACAAGGCCAGCGCCGAGGTGATGATTCCTATACTGAATGACTCGCCGATGCCCCAATTTTTAGCTCGCATGGGGCGAACATACAACACATCATTGGGGTAAATATAATAGTAGTCTGAATCGACAATGTTTTTATCCGTCAAATCGAGCATCACCGTTTGACTTCCCGAAGCAGTCTGACGCAGCAAAATCACCTTCTTACGTTTCCCGAAAGGCGTCAGGTCACCCGAACTGGCAATGGCTTCAAAGATGGTAATCTGATCCTTGTGCATGGTCTTTACGCCGGGACTGCGCACCTCTCCCAATACCGAAAAGGAATTATTGGACAGACGCACCACCACCTGGGCATCCTTCAGATATGGCTCTAAAGCCTTGCGAATGCGCTCCTTGGCCATGGGCATATTGCAACCCGACAAATTTATTAACCCGGCATAGGGAAAATCCACATTCATGCGGTCGTCAATCATATAGGTGTACAAACGCGTGGTGGTTTGCCCCATATTGGAACTTCCCGACGATGTGGCATTAAAAAACTCAGAGATTTTAGTATCGGGGGTGCGAACCTGAATAAAAAGATAATCGTTGGGTTGTAAGAAATACCGATCAGTGACCCCCGGAAGCGTGTCATAAGGGTTTTGATAATCTTTATCGGCCGAGAGATCCTGTAAATAACGGGTTTGCTTTTGAGGGATACACCCTGTCATGAGCAATAAAACTAACGCAACAGCCGGATAACAAATTCGAATAAGGTTTTGCATGGTTTTGATTTTACGAGGGCAACAGTTCCTGCCTTCAGCCTTTATCAACGTTCATCTTCAATGCCCATGGTCAACGAAACGTTGCCAATGAACAAAGTGCAAAAATATAATTTTATCCCCGTATTTGGCTGCCCGTTTAAAATTCTTTATAAAACCATCCCAACATCAAGCTCCGGGACTGCGATAAAGGTAATGACCGTTTAAGTTTTCACTAAAAAATGTCTCCCCGTCGTACACCATTTTTCCTTTACAAAACACAAACTCAGGGCGACCATGCAACTTCCACTCTTCGGAATGATCATCATTGAAAAAATTGCAATAAAGATTACGCTCCACATCAGGATTCCAAATCATGAAATCAGCATCGGAACCAATGCGAACTACTCCCTTCTGAGGGTAAAGCCCCATAAGCATGGCAGGCTTGGTACTCATATTATTCACAAAATCGGTGATGGCCAAACGCCCCGAAACGACCGTCAGTGTATACAACATGCTGGAGTAATATTTCAGCCCAAAAAACTTATCGGGACGATTAAACACCGGGGACTCAGAACTATTGCCAATCATTAGCTTAAACGAAGGCCGAGCGACCAGGTAATTATCCTGTGAAATCAGCTTGCAAAACATCTCGTGACCAATGGGGCGAAAACGCACGCCGGTATAATTATCCTCCCGTGTTTGGGTCCCCCACTGCTGCCCCTCCCCCAAACTACATGGCATCTCTATTTCGGCATACATGTTTTTATTGCGAGCGTGATACTTCTGAAACACCTCAATTTCTTCACGATACCTTAACCGGGTCAACAACACCGGAAATGTGGCATTACGCAAACGTTGCAGCACTTTCTCCAGATACGACGGATACCCCACGCCCCCCTCACCAATGGTATAAGTGGTATATCCTCCCACCCATTCAAAATCCAGACAATCGGGAATCTCAATAATGACAGTCAGGTTAAACCTCTCGGCATAAGCATAGAGCCGTTTAAACAAACTCTCATGACGAAAACAATCAAAACCCTGATTGATATATATGGTGCTCATCCCAAAATGCACATAGCATTCAAATAAATCCTGTTCGCTTTCGAAACGATACCGCATGGGGGAAAAATGATAAGCAAAATCAGGAACCCCGGCTTGTTGCTGTGTACTCATCTGTTCGATGACCGGTTCAAAATCGGCACTTTTCTCCGGTTCAATAGTTTCGAATAACGTGGTGGTTCCATTGATGACCTGCACCCCTACCAATTTATCACGTTCGTGGGTATCTATATCTTTACCTGTTAAATCATAATGATAAAAATCAACGCCTCCGGGAATGATAAACCGTCCTCCGGCATCAATGACGGGGGTCATGGGATCGGGACGGACAATGGTGGATGAAATCTCAATAATGGTTTCGTTACCGATGAGCATATCCGCTTTAAAGACCTTATTTCCGGTGACAATCAACCCATTTTTTATCAATAAATAGTTCATGCATCAACAGGGTTAACGAATACGACTCGTGGTCATGTAAATATGTAATGAATAGGGATTATATATCAAGGTCGTTTTGTTAAGATAAGAAAACGTCAGACGATGCGACAAATGATGAGCTGAAGAAACACGATTAAATCTGCGTTCTCACTTTCCTCAGTCTAATCTCTGGGTCTGTAGTCCATTAATTTTCTTGTCTTTTGTTTGAATAACATTCACGAAACGACATTGGATTATAAATCTTGATTGTGTCAATTTAGAGAATAAAAAAAAAGCATTCAATTTTATTTGTCCGACAGCTTTCAATCATCCATGAATTAAGTTTTTTTAATGATTGAACTATCTCGCAAAGCAATAGTTTTGCACATCTAAAATTTTACATCATGTGGTTTCTATTAGCGGCAGCGTCAGCCATTTTTCTTGGCGTCTATGAGGTCTTGAAAAAAGTATCGGTCACCTCCAACGCCGTGTTGCCGGTATTGCTCTTCAGCACCGTGGCCAGTTCTTTGGTGATGCTGCCGGTTTGGTTTGCCAGCCACACGGGAATACTCAGCCAGGAACATCTGCTTTACATCCCTGCCACAACACCGCGTGAGCATCTGCTCATCTTCATCAAAACCATTATAGTTCTTATCTCCTGGATATTTACCTATTTCGCCCTCAAGCACCTGCCCATCACCATCGTTTCACCCATACGCGCCACGGGGCCCCTATGGACATTGATGGGTGCCATTATCATCTTTCGCGAACAGTTATCCTGGATGCAATGGTGTGGCATTGGCGTGACACTCACATTTTTCTACCTCTTTTCAACCTCGGGACACAAAGAGGGCATCTCGTTTAGAAACAACAAATGGATTTGGTTCATTATTTTAGGAACACTGTCCGGTGCTGCCAGTAGCTTATACGACAAATTCCTGCTTAAACAAATACACCGCATGTCGGTGCAATGCTATTTCACGTTTTACCAGGTCGCCATCATGCTGCCGGTGGTGGCATTACTATGGTGGCCCAAACGCGCTTCAACCACTCCTTTCAAATGGAAATGGTCAATCCCCTTGATCGGCATTACCTTATTGGTGACTGATTTTTTATACTTTTTTGCACTCAGCCATCCCGAATCTCTGGTATCAGTCGTTTCGGCCATCCGCAGGGGCAGTGTGGTCATCGCCTTTATTGTGGGTGCCTGGGTGTTTAAAGAAAAACGTATCCGAGAAAAAGGTGTTTACTTAGCCGGAATTCTCACAGGCATCGCTCTTTTGTTGTTTGGCAGCGCACACTAAACACAAACAAATCACCAACAACGAGTTAACACACCAACCAACCACCTTTCCTGCCCTTTCCTTTTGATTTTTCATCATTAATATGTTATTTTGCCGAACAAAATGACCTTAATCATGAAATCATTCACAATTTTATTCCTGTTTATCGCCTTTGCTTGCACACCAATCATTGCACAAAACGATACAGTTTCAATACCACAAGGCGCCATTCAATTGACGCCTGAATTATATGGAGAAATGTGCATTCCTTTTCAGGGGAAAGTCATCAGCAAGTTTGGCCCTCGCGGCTCTCGAATGCACACCGGCACCGACATCAAACTGGCAAAAGGAGACACTGTGGTCAGTGCATTTGACGGGACTGTCAACATTGCTGCTCCGCACTATGGTTATGGCCTCCTGGTCACTGTTGAGCATGCGCAAGGCATTACAACTTACTACAGCCATCTCTCGAAAATACTGGTTAAAAAAGGACAAACAATCAAAGCCGGGGAAGTACTCGGACTAGGCGGTTCAACCGGCAGAGCCACCACAACCCATCTTCATTTTGAAGTACGGGTAAACGGCAAACCCATTAACGCTCAACAAATTTTCGATTTCGAAAACAATTCATTTTTGGCAAGACACATTGTGTCCCCATCACAAAAAAACAGCATCAAAACATCTGCTACAGAGCCGGAAACACAGATAGCGTCAGCCCAAAGCACATCATCTGAAACTAAATCACACAAAGTTCAAAAGGGAGATACCCTTTATTCCATCGCCAAACGCTATGGCGTGACCATCTCTCACATCTGCGAATTGAACAACATCACCGTCAGATCTATCCTTTCCATTGGACAGACATTGCTTGTACCGTAGAAATATCCCCGATACATTGGCAATAATGAAGACATCAAACGAGCCATGTATAACACCTCGACACACCAGAAGATGACCATGGGGGAGTTCCATCACAAACTAAACGACATAATAGCACAGGCTATAAAAATCAGATATTTATTATTGCAATGAATCACACAGCCATCACGGAATACCTCAATTTTCGCCAGCAAATCGACCAAACAGTCACTCGCTTAGAAAAAATATACCAACCTCACTTACATTGTGCAAAAGGATGCGATCAGTGTTGTTTTAGTTTTCGGGTATTTCCTGTTGAATGGTTTGCCATTGCCGGTCAACTAAACAAACATTTTGAGACAATCAACAAGGATCAACCCATTGGTGAACTCGAAAAGTGTTTATTTCTTAAAAACCATGCTTGCACCATTTATCCTCATCGCCCTATCATTTGCCGAACTCATGGCTTACCACTGCTCAGCATGAACGAAACAGGGACGGAATGGGAACTCAACATTTGTGAACTCAACTTCACAGAGGCTGATGATGATTCTTTTGACGACGATAACCTGATTGAACAAGACACTCTCAACTCTGAATTATTTCAAATCAACAAACGCTTTATTGCAGACAACCCCCAACTGAATCTTTCAGAATTCGATCTCATCCCCCTCAAAGCACTCGTATGATCTCTCTCCTATCGAGTTGTACAATAAAATAACTAATCGTGACCTGGAAACACAATACCGCATTGATGACGAATGGCGTCTAATCGTTCAATCAGGCGAATACTGTCAGCCCAACTCATGAACTCACTTTGTTGTAACCCGGTACGAATGCAACGCACCACTTCGGCTGCTTCATATTGATAACCATTTCCAATTTTCTCGAATGGTATGGATGTTTCTTTTCCTTGAGCATCCACAAAACGTAAATTCCCGGGCATAAACCAAAAATCATCAAACAAGAGCGTTCCTTTTTCGCCATAAATAGCGGCACGGGTTCCGGACTCTGCCAAAAATGAACTATAAAGAACTGCTTGCGCCTGACCGGGATATTGAAACACGGCACTGCAATTCATATCGACTCCCGTCACCCCCAAACCGGCCATGGCCACTTGATCGAGCGGACTACCCAACATAAACTCGGCCAAAAACATAGGATAAATCCCAATATCCATCAATGCGCCACCAATGAGCTCGGGATTAAATTTCCGATCCTTGGGATTCGTCATTGGCCGATGGATGCAAAAATCTGCCACCAACAGTCGGATGTCACCCAATTGACCCGATTGCACAATTTCATGAGCATGAATGATATGTGGCAAGAAACGACTCCACATGGCCTCCATCAAAAAGACACCTTTATCACGCGCCCGATCAATCATCTGATGTACTTCACGGGCATTGACAGCAAAAGGTTTTTCGCACAAGACATGCTTTCCGGCATCAATGCACATCATGGTATTAGAAAAATGCAAATTATGAGGTGTGGCAATATAAACCACATCCACATGGGGATCATTTATCAAGGCTTCGTATGATCCATAAGCCTTTTCAAAACCATGTCTGACAGCAAATGCATCGGCTTGCTGTTGTGACCGCGAGGCAACGGCATACATGGTAGCACCTTCGACCAATGGTAACGCTTCCGACATTTTTGTGGCAATACCACCGGTACCAAGAATTCCAAATCGTATATCACTTCTCATTTCTCAGATCTTTTGATTCTGATAAATATCTGCCAAAACAATGTGACAACAAAACAAATTCAAGGTTTTAACACCTCATTAATCGTTGCTGCAAATGAAGCATGTTAGAAAAAATGGAACAATATGAGCTCAACAACCATTTACGTTCATCTTGCAAACAGCGAATCACCAACAACACAATTATCGGGGTTTGAGCACAATGCGAAAGTCAAATACTTTATCGTCACCCACGCCGTTGGTCGTAAATTTCTCACGATGATTCAAATATCCGGGCGCCCCACACAAAAACACATAATCAACATTGGGCTGAATATCGAATGTGAATACACCGTCTGGCTGTACCTCTAACTTCTTAATAACACCATCGTTACCGGCCACCCGAACGAATGCACCTTCAGGAGCCGCCGATGAATCACCATGGGTTAGACGCCCCTTGAAAACCAAGGACACCGGTCGATACTGAAACTCATAGATATTATCAACACCTTTGACATTATCACGCGATGAAGAAAACAATCCCTTCTCAACACCTCGTTCAAAAACAATCCCAAAATCGTCCCCTCCGGAATTAATGGGCATCAATAAATTTTCAACCACTGCCGGTCCGGATTCCTGTTCCGTCAACCTAAATACATCCAGTCCGCCAAATCCGGGATGTCCATCGGAACTAAAAAACAACACCCCATCGTGTCGTACATAGGGAAACATCTCATCGCCGTGAGTATTTACCGGCGCACCAACATTCACAGGTTGCGACCAATCACTGGTAACATCGGCACGTGTCACTTTCCATATATCCTTCCCTCCCACCGAGCCGGGCATGTCGGAAACAAAATAAAGGGTAAGTCCATCCGGAGAAATCGCCGGGTGCGCCACCACCAGACTATCACCGGCAAGGGGAACCAACTCGGGTTCGGACCATCGCCCGCCACTGCGTTTCATGCGAAATATCTCCGCCCCAATCACTTTACTTTGGTCATAGCGACAACGGGTAAAATACATCTCTTTCCCATCGAACGACAACGACAACGCACCTTCGTCGAAGGTGGTACTTACGGGATCGTCAACAATTTCGGGCTTTGTCCATTTTCCCTTGGCATCTTTATAGATATAATATATGTCTCCGCCGCCTTGACCGGTAATGCGGCTCATGTTACGTTTTTTAGCAAGCGACCTCATGGAAGAAAAGTAAATCTCAGGCTCACTCTCCATGGAAAAGGCAGGTGAAAAATCACTAAATTTGGAGTTAATGGCATCGAATTTTTTCACGTCACAGCGCGGTGCTTTTGCGGGTTGCTCAATCATTTTGCACGAAGCAAGCCCCACATGCGCCAAAGCATCATTGGGACTTTTTTCAAGAATCTTTTCAAATTCAGCCAACGCGTCTTTCACTTTTCCGGCTTTGAATAACGACTGCGCATAATACAGACGCATCCGAGGGTGATCAAATCCCGTGCGCAAGGCACGCGAATAAGCCGCAGCAGCTTTATTGGGCTGATTGATGCGTCGATACGACTCGCCCATATAAAAGGCTATTTCGCCTTTGGTGAATTTATTTTTCTCGTTTGAGAATGCTTTTTTATATATCCCGGCTGAACGGGCATATTCCCCAGCTGCAAAAGCCTTATGTCCTCCGCTTGCTGAGCCACGAGAAGCACAACCTGACGCAAAAAGAAGATACATCCCCAGACTAAAAAACAAAAAAAACTTCATTGACAACAAATTTCAAACCTCAAATTTCGCAAAAACGAACCAAAACCTTACAGACTAACAACGACATAACTCGTTTGAGTTATCTGCTATCATATTTAAACGCAAAGCGTTAAAATTTACTCAGCACCTTTCTTGGCATAGCCAAACGACTACGTCGATGAGCGCCTCAGCGTTTATTCTGACTCTGAATCACAAAAATAACGACCAAAGCAAACATTTAGTGTATAACAACAAAAAAGCCTTACAAAAATGTAAGGCTCTTCTGATACTGCAATAACTTAGTGTAATATATAAATTAAACTAGTTTTACATTCACGGCGTTCAAACCTTTGCGTCCTTCTTGCAATTCGAAAGACACTTGGTCATTTTCTTTAATGGTGTCTTTCAAACCGGTTACGTGTACAAAGTACTCTTTGTCTGAAGACTCATCTTTAATAAAACCAAATCCTTTGGTTGTATTAAAGAACTTAACTGTTCCTGTATTCATTTTAATAAAAATTTGATGCTGCAATATAGGACTTAATTCTGAATCCATCTATAAAATAAATGAATTATTTTAAAAAAAATATCCAGTCGAATGACTCAAGACATGCGCTCATGGCATTAAAACCATCATTAAAATGAACATTTACAATCGAAGAGAATTTCAATATCAAGATTATACGCCTGAATTAATGCACATTACGAATACACAAACAACATTCCTGAAAATTAAACGACTTTTTAGTAGCCATTTAATACAAACGTTTGTATTTTTGTAAGCATCAAAACTGTATATGAAATCTCATAATATAACCATCAGTGATATCGCCAAAGAGTTGGGCATTACCCCATCGACAGTTTCTCGCGCATTGAGCGATAGTCCCAGGGTAAATGATAAGACCAAAAAGAAAGTACAAGAAACGGCTCAAAAAATGGGATACCATCAAAACGTGATGGCCTCAATGTTACGCAAAGGCAGTAGTGGTTCTATCGGAATCATCATCCCGCGTATCAACCGTCATTTCTTTAGCAATGCCATTAGCGGAATTGAACGCATTGTCAATCCTGCCGGCTACAACCTTCTTATTTATCAGACCGAAGAACTTTACCAAAAGGAAGTAGAAGGGATACAAGCCTTTATGAAGAATCGCGTGGCCGGCATCATTTTATCCATCGCGGCTGAAACAACCCACTTTGAACACCTGAATAACCTGCAAAACAAGGGTATTGCATTGGTACAGTTCGACCGCGTCACCGATCTTGTCCATGGTCCCAAAGTCATTAACGACAATTTCAACGGAGCATATCTGGCGGTTAAACATCTCATTCAGACGGGACACAAGCGCATTGCGCATCTCACTGGAGCACCCCACTTAAATGTGTATCGTGAGCGTCTCAGGGGATACATGCAAGCACTTACCGACCATGGCATCCAACCCGATCAGGCTCTGGTATTCGACAACTCCATCACCCGCGACGGTGGTGCTGCGAATATTGGGAAAATTATGAGTTTAAATGCCGATGCTATTTTTTGCGCAGGCGACTATGCAGCCCTTGGAGCCATTCAGGAACTCAAAAACCTCAACATTGCAGTCCCCGAGCAAGTGGCTGTGGTGGGTTATGCCAACGAACCGTTTTCTGAAATCATGACTCCGTCTCTCACATCGGTTGAGCAAAATGCCTTTGAAATGGGCACAAGAGCTGCTCAGGCACTCATCGACATGATTGAAAACAAAGACAATGCACACGACCACACCGACATCATCCCCGTTCGCTTAATTGTCAGACAATCTTCATTAGTATCAACATATTAATTTCAAAAGAGATGAAATACGAAATTCGCTATGCCTCCCATCCCGAGGATGCTAAAAACTATGACACCACGCGTATCCGCAAAGAATTTTTAATCCCTACCCTCTTCGAAAAAGATGAGATATCACTGGTTTATTCAATGTACGATCGCTACATCGTTGGGGGTGCCATGCCCGTAACCAAAGCGCTCAAACTCGAAACCATTGAGGAACTTAAAGCCGATTTCTTTCTTCGTCGTCGCGAAATGGGAATCATCAACGTGGGTGGAGATGCCAAAATCACAGCCGATGGCGTGGTTTATGAGCTCAAATACAAAGAAGCCCTTTATATTGGGATGGGAACCAAGGAGGTAATCTTTGAATCGACCGACAAAAACGTTCCGGCCAAATTATACATCAACTCAGCGCCGGCACACCATGCTTATCCTTCAAAGAAAGTCACCAAAGCCGAAGCTGAAGTGGTGGAAATGGGAAGCCTGGAGTCGTCGAACCACAGAACCATCAACAAACTAATTGTTAACAGTGTGGTTCCCAGCTGTCAATTACAAATGGGAATGACAGAATTGAAACCAGGCAGCGTTTGGAATACCATGCCTGCTCACACACACAACCGACGCATGGAGGCTTACTTCTACTTTGAAGTACCGGCCAATCAAACCATTTGTCACTTCATGGGTCAACCCGATGAAACACGACACATTTTTATGAATAACGACCAGGCTGTATTGTCACCATCATGGAGCATCCACAGTGCCGCCGGAACATCCAACTATACCTTTATTTGGGGGATGGCCGGTGAAAACCTCGATTACAGCGATATGGACATTCGTCAACCAAATGAATTAAAATAAACATCTCACCATGATTCAGGAATTATTTGACCTCAAAGGGAAAGTCGCCCTCATTACCGGCGCAACACACGGTATTGGAATGGCTATGGGTAAATTATTGGGACAAGCCGGTGCCAAAATTTGTGTCAACGACCTCTCGCAAGAGAAACTCGATGCCTGCAAAATTGAATATGCCAAAGCCGGTGTGGATGTCTACACACTGGTGTTCGACGTCACCAAAGAAGCCGACGTTGACAAAGGGATCTCACAAATTGAAAAAGACTTGGGATCAGTAGATATCCTCATCAACAATGCGGGGATCATCAAGCGTATTCCTATTTTAGACATGCCCATCAGCGATTTCCAACAGGTGATTGATGTTGATTTGGTCGCACCTCTCATCGTGGCCAAACGCGTGGCACCGGGTATGATTAAAAAACGCAGTGGTAAAATTATCAACATCTGCTCGATGATGAGCGTGTACGGTCGCAACTCGGTGTCTGCTTACGCAGCAGCCAAAGGCGGCTTGAAATTACTGACTGCCAACATGTGCTGCGAATGGGCCAAATACAACATCCAGATCAATGGCATTGGCCCCGGTTACATTGCCACCGCACAAACTGGTCCAATCCGCGAAAACGGACACCCATTCAACGACCTGGTGATGACCCGCACTCCCGCCGGACGTTGGGGAGAACCCGAAGATGTGGCCAAAGCAGCTCTGTTCTTAGTTTCTAAGGCCAGCGATTTTGTCAACGGTCATGTGCTTTACGTAGATGGTGGTATTTTGGCCAACTTCGGCTATGTGAAAGGCGAAAACGACATTATTGACTGATTTAATGGATATTTAAATCCTATCGTTATTTGACATTTTGAACTCACCCATGAACGGATAACTTCCGATCATGGGTGTTTTTATCTCCGGTTATCCGCTACCACTCACAAGAGTAAAGGACTAAATCCTGCGAGATAATTATAATTTCATCCCTCCTTGGCTTACCCAATGGCGAACGAATAAATTGAATCATGCTTTCAATATCGATATACAGGAGGCGAATTAATCAATTCAAGTAACTTGCGTGTTGACACTCAAACACTAATATTTAATGCTAATGAAACTTTCGAAACTCATTCCCCTGGCAGGTTTGCTGACAGCTTGCAGCACAAGCCCCATCCTCACCATTACCAACCCTGGCGAACAACCATTGCAAGACATGTCTGTGACGGTTCCTCGCACCACCATCACCAACAAACTTCCTAAACTTAGCAACAGTCAGCTAATATTAGCCATCACCGACACTGGCGACACCATCCCTTGTCAGTTCGACGACATGAATGGTGACGAAGAATGGGACGAAATGGTATTATTAATGAATCTCCCGGCTAAAGCAAACACCCATGTGCAATTAAAGGCCATTGACGAGAATCAACGCCCCAAATTCCCCACCCGTACAAACTATCGATTTGGCTCACAACAGCCCCCTTACCGCGATATCGTCGGCGAGAAAAGACTCAAATCGAACGATAGCCCTACCATCTCTGAAATTTACCAAATGGAAGGTCCGGCATGGGAAAACGACTTGGTGGGATTCCGAAACTACTACGACGCCCGCAACGGCATTGATATTTTTGGAAAAAAAACCAATGAAATGGCGCTCGACAGTGCCGGTATTCGCACCCAAAACTACCACGAAATGGACAATTGGGGCATGGATATCCTGAAAGTGGCTAACTCGCTTGGTGCCGGAGCTATTGCCATTGCCACAGGCGACACAATGTATCGCGTAGGTCCCTGTCTCGAAGGAGATGTAAACCTTATTACCCAAGGCCCTGTACGCACCATCCTCGAATTTACTTTTAAAGGCATTCCTACAGCCGATAGCATCACCTATGATGTCCGTCACCGCATATCCATATATGCAGGAGAACATTTTTACCGGAGCCAGACATGGTTATTAAACCCACGAGGCAATGAAAAAATTGTCACAGGCATTGTTCACAAGCATGACCTTGCGCTTATGAGTGACGAACATGGGCTTTACAAAATTTTTGGCACACATGGCGCTCAAGCCTACAAGGGGGAAAATCTAGGATTAGGCCTTTTAACACCCAAAGCAAGTTTTAATAAAAACTACACATCACGCATGACCGGTGATGGAATTACCGAAACCTACCTGGTAGAAATTAACACCACAAATAATAATCCGGCCGAACACTACTTCTTCAGTGGTTGGAGTTATCAGGATGAACAATTCAACAATCCTGAATATTTCATGACACAAATGAAAGCCGCTGCCAACAAATTATCCACCATCATCACCGTTCAATAATTAGTTCAGGCAAAGCATTCGCATGATGCTAAACAGATAAATTCATGCGCATTTATCTATCACAGAGTCAGAATAAACGCAAAGGCGCGAAGGCGCTGAGTTATTTTGTTGCGCCATGCGTTTAAATAACAAAGCAGATAACACAAAAGAGTTATATAGTAGGCATGTCGTTCACAATTTTAGTGAATGGCATGCCTCTTTTTCCTAATAATCCTAAAGATTCGCATGAATCAACACAAAACTATCGTATTTATCAACAACCGTTCACCCCAAAGAGATTCTGCGATTAAAAAGTCTATTGAAATAGGCATATGGACAATATAGTCAAGTCGCCTACAAAAAGGCTTGGCCTCATAGCCCCAACGGGGCATAATCATACAGCCCTGGGCGTAGCCATAGGAAAAGAGAGTGGTAAAGAACAAGCCCCAAAGGGGCGAAAGCGTTGTTGGACACAGCACTTAACCAAACAGGCAGTGATCGCTTTCGCCACGTTGGGACTTTAAGATTATATACAAAGTGCCTATTTCAATAAGTCTATTTCCCTCTAAAGCATAGCCACAAACATAAAGACTAGACACGAACCACGCCTTCAAAAATTATGACAGCACTGCCCTCTATTTCAATTCGCTCGTCATTCACACAACGAACACTCATGGTACCAGAACGGCTTGAGTCCTGTAAAACAGTATAATAATCCAAACCATGACGCTCTTTCATAACAGGTGCAATAACGCATTGCGCAGAACCGGTGACCGGGTCTTCGTCAATTCCCAATGCCGGCACAAACACCCTTACAAAACAATCATACCCTTCACGCTGCTGAGGCCGCGAAGCAACTATCAAATGACCATATTCTGAATGACGCATGTGCTGAATACGCGGATGGGCACGATGCACATCTTCCACGCCTTTCATCCAGGCCAAATACCATCCATGTTCACTCCGATATAGCGCATCGGGCATCAATCCGGTCGTATCTGTAAAATCCTCGGTGACAGGCACGGATGAAACACCTAAAATGGGAAAGTCCATTTTAAGATGATGCCGATCGCCCATTACATACAGATGATGATGCGATGATTTGAAAAAAATGGGATCACCCTCCGCCACCATGCGCTGATCGTATAATACCGCAGCTGCAGCCAATGTGGCGTGACCACACAACATGATTTCGGCATAGGGTGTAAAAAAACGAATATTAAAACAATCATCCCCCGGAGTCACAAATGCCGTTTCTGACAAATTCATCTCTGCAGCCATTTGCTGCATAAACGATTCGTCCAAATGTGTATCAGACAACAACACTCCGGCCGGATTCCCCTTAAATGCTTCAGAGGTAAAAGCATCGACTTGAAACAATTTCTTTGTCATGACTTTGCTGTTTATTCGATACTCAATTTAATCATTCGTCGAGAAACATGCAAAAACAAATAATTGGCATCGACAAACAAACAGCCAAACAACATCGCATACAAAAAAAATCCCGATACCTCAAAAAGATATCGGGACAATTATCATCAAGCTCTGATTATCGAGCATTCATCGAAATCAAAAATTCTTCATTAGACATGGTTTTAGACATGCGGTCGCTCAAGAATTCCATGGACTCAACCGGAGTCATATCAGAAAGATAATTGCGAAGAATCCAAATGCGGTTCATGACATCTTGTTCAAGCAACAAATCTTCGCGACGTGTGCTCGACAAATTCACATCCACAGCCGGGAAGATACGCTTGTTAGACAAACGACGATCGAGTTGCAACTCCATGTTACCTGTTCCCTTAAACTCCTCAAAAATCACTTCGTCCATTTTAGATCCCGTATCGGTCAGTGCTGTGGCCAGGATGGTCAATGACCCCCCACCTTCGATATTACGAGCTGCACCAAAGAAACGTTTAGGTTTGTGCAACGCATTGGCATCCACACCACCAGACAGCACCTTACCGGATGCCGGTGAAACAGTATTGTATGCACGAGCCAAACGAGTGATGGAGTCAAGCAAAATCACCACATCATGACCACACTCGACCATACGCTTAGCCTTCTCTAACACGATATTGGCCACTTTGACATGACGCTCGGCAGGCTCATCAAAGGTCGAGGCAATCACCTCGGCATTGACGCTGCGAGCCATATCGGTCACCTCTTCGGGACGTTCATCAATGAGCAGGATAATCATGTACACCTCGGGATGGTTGGCTGCAATTGCATTGGCAATATCCTTAAGCAACATGGTCTTACCGGTTTTTGGCTGCGCAACAATTAAACCACGCTGACCTTTTCCAATGGGTGCGAACAAATCGACCACACGAACTGACAAACCGGGACGACGCCCTCCGGTAAGATTAAACTTTTCATTGGGGAATATTGGCGTCAAATGGTCAAATGACAATCGATCACGCACATAATCAGGCGTGCGACCGTTGATTTGCTCAACCTTAATGAGCGGGAAATATTTCTCACCTTCTTTGGGAGGACGAATGCCACCAACAATGGTATCACCGGTTTTCAACCCCAGCAATTTAATCTGTGATTGAGATACATACACATCATCAGGTGAGTTCAGATAATTATAATCCGATGATCGCAAAAAGCCATATCCATCGGGCATTATTTCCAAAACTCCGGTAGCAGTAACAATGCCTTCAAATTCGTATGTTTTTTCTTCTTTACGTTGCTGACGCGGCTGACGTTCAACATTGGCATTTTGGTTTTTTCGACCCACCGTAAGCGACCGTTCTTCACGAACAACTACTTCATCGGCTGGTGCCACCCCAACAACAGTGTCTGGGTTTGCATCTGCATTCGACACAACATCATCAATGCCTGCGATGGGTTCATCAACGGTATCCTCCAACATATCCACCTTCTCAACCACCACATTTTTCTTAATGAGTGGCAACTTGCGAATTTCGAGGACTTTGCGGGGTTTCTCGTCAACAGGAGTAACGGAAATTGTTTCATCAGGAGTCGTTTCAGCAACAACCGGCTCACTCACCGATTCAGCAGCTTCAACAGACTCAACAACAGGTGCATTTTCGTCAATGACGGTTGAATCTTTTATTTCAACAGCACTGGCAGCAAGCGTTTCGTTAATTTTATTTTTTGGAGGACGTCCACGGCGAGCGGTGGCATTTCGCTGGTCATTATTGCGTTCGGGTTTCTTTTCAACAGAAGCCTGAATGGCTTGTTCATCAAGAATTTTATAAATCAACTCTTGTTTTTTAAAAGACTCAACTCGTTTGATGTTCAAATCTTTGGCAATTTGCCTTAAATCAGGCAGGAGCTTTTCGTTTAGCTCTAAAATGTCGTACATAAAAATACTTTGGAAATTAAGCAGAAATAAAAGAATAAAAAAAGGAAAAAACCAGACCCTCGAACAGGAAACAGATCATAATGGGTAGCCCCATCCTTATATCCTAAGGGGATTTTGAGCAAAAATAGACATTCAACATGAGTTTTACAAACAAAAAATAGCCATTGACCAAAAATTCGTCAAAAACAACATCCTTTTGCAATTGGAAACGTAAAAAAATATGCAATTTTAAAATATGACAATCGCCAACGGGTTGTCGTCCTTTTTATCCTAAACCAACATAAACCGATTATGAGACAGTTAAAAATCACCAAGCAGGTGACCAACCGGGAGACTCCGGCTTTGGACAAATACCTGCACGAAATTGGAAAAGTCAAGCTCATCAGTACCGACGAAGAAGTCGGATTGGCAAAACTAATTCGACAGGGCGATGCCAAATCGCTGGAACGATTGGTCAATTCGAATCTTCGATTCGTGGTATCGGTGGCCAAACAGTACCAGAACCAGGGACTCACGCTCTCCGATTTAATCAACGAAGGCAACCTGGGTCTCATCAAGGCTGCACAACGTTTTGACGAAACCCGCGGCTTTAAGTTCATCTCGTATGCTGTTTGGTGGATTCGTCAATCTATTCTTCAGGCTTTGGCCGAACAGGCACGCATTGTGCGTTTACCGCTCAATAAAATCGGCGCCATTAACAAGGTAAATAACACATTTGCCCGATTGGAACAAGAGTTTCAGCGTGAGCCAACCAGCGATGAAATTGCCGATGTGCTGCAAATTGCAGCCGGCGAGGTGAAAGATGCTCTTAAGGTATCATCGCGCCATGTCTCGATGGATGCCCCCTTGAAACGCGACGAGGATAACACCCTCTATGACATTCTCTTGGAACAGGACACTGAAAGTCCCGATGCTTACCTTTTGAGCGACTCTCTGCGCAAAGAGATTGACCGTTGCCTGTCGACCCTCTCCCATCGCGAAGCTGACATCATTCGTCTTTACTATGGACTGAGTAACGAGCCTCCCTATTCACTTGAAGAAATTGGGAAACTTTTTAACCTGACCCGTGAACGCGTCCGACAAATCAAGGAGAAAGGGATCAAACGCCTTAAACATACCTACAGAAGCAAAGTATTGCGTTCATATTTAGGTCAATAACCCAATACATCCACATCAAATTCAAAAGGTCACAATCGTCATTCATTACAAATTTATATTGCTCCGACCCCATCAATTCATAAATTGATGAAACAATCATAACGGTCACCAAGCGACACACAAGAAGATGATTAAAATCATCATACGTCTTAGTTCTTTTTTCAACATATTGAACGAGCCACATCTAATTCTTCAACATACAGAAGCATGTTGATTGACGGAAGTACAAACTGATAGTTTATGAGTGGAGACGTTTAGGAGCGATAAGGTGCAAAGGCATCATCTGTAAAATGATGAAACAAATACAATGTGCCTCTTGGGGATGAGGGAGCTAATTTTAAACAGATAAAAAATGGGAATGGCTTAATGTCATTCCCTTTTTTTTATGGCAACAGCCAAAGCCCAGGGGAACAGCATGGCATGTTTTCATTATTTTTGCACAAACAAACCTGAACATACCATCATGAACCATTTGATCGCACCTTCGTTACTCGCCGCCAATTTCGCGGATTTAAAAACAGACCTCGACATGCTCAACCGCAGCGAAGCCGATTGGCTGCACCTTGACATTATGGATGGCATGTTTGTGCCCAACATTTCGTTCGGCTTGCCGGTATTGCAATCGCTAAAAGGAAAGGTCAACAAACCTTTTGACGTACATCTGATGATTGTGCAACCCGACCGCTACATTGCAGACTTTAAGGCAGCAGGAGCCGATTGGCTCAACGTGCATTACGAAGCCTGCCCACATCTGCACCGCACACTGCAAACCATTCGACAACAAGGCATGAAAGCCGGTGTCACCCTCAACCCACACACGCCCGTTTCCTTGCTCGAAGAAATCATCACCGAAGCAGATCTGGTTCTCCTCATGTCGGTAAACCCCGGCTTTGGAGGTCAATCGTTTATCGAAAACACCTACCACAAAGTTGAGCAACTCAAAGAGCTCATCCTTAAAAAAAATTCACAGGCACTCATTCAGGTCGATGGTGGCGTAGACAACCACACTGCGCCGGGATTACTCAAAGCCGGTGCCGATGTGCTGGTGGCTGGCAGCTACGTGTTCCGCTCAACCGACCCGATTGAAACCATCGCGCAACTGAAGCAATTGAAATGCTAAGTCGAAGATGCAGAGAGAAAACAAGAGAGAAAAGAAGATATTGAGATATTAGACAGATAGAAAAGAGTGATGAGACCATTAAATGCCATCTGAATATCTTTCTTCATCTCATCCTAATATATAACAAGTTTGAGTTATCTGCTTTGTTATTTAAACGCATGGCGTAACAAAATAACTCAGCGCCTTCGCGCCTTTGCGTTTATTCTGACTCTGTCTAAAAATATTTCGTCTTCTTCTCTTTGCTGAATGGTATGGCACCAGGATTATCAGCAAACGCGAAGCAAACTTCCGGAGCTTTTTTTCGCCTTTGGCATTTTGCAACATTTCGCTTATATTTGCACCATTACCATGGGGCTGACCTGGATTTGACAGCTTGGCAAAGTGGTATGTAAGCATGTAGAGCGTTGTGGTTCCCGCTCTTAAATCTCAGGCCTCGAACTTATAACTGGCGAAAACAATTACGCTCTCGCTGCTTAATCGAATCATAGTAGATTAGCTTCATCCCTGCACTAGGTGCGGGGACGAGACATCTCCCGGGTGCTAATGTCCTGAAGCGGCCCGAAACTGAGGTGTAGATAAATCGGGAATAGCCTGATGGCAGCTCCGGCCAACAGGTGAAACTAAAGGAGCTAAGGCGTGGTTAGGGTGTCTGCCTCCGGACCACACACGAAAATCAATGACAGAATAAACATGTAGAAAGCATATGGCTTCCGGGTTTGGACGAGGGTTCGATTCCCTCCAGCTCCACAAAATGACATTCGCGAGATTTCGCACACCTTCAAACCCCTTTAAACAAAGGGGTTTGTTGTTTCACCACTTCAACAATTTTCGTCTTTTTTCTATATTTGTTTCACCAATGCTTCACCAGTACATCTTCATTAGAACAAAGGTGAAACATTTAACCAAAGAGACATGGATTGGTATAAATGCTACACAGATTGCGGTGCGCCACAATTCAACAAAACCACCTAATAATCAACACGTATCAAAAATCAAGATTGAACTAAACCCGCCCGAAAGCCCTTTCCATCAACTCCTGTTCATTTCTTGAGATGCCCAAACGAGAGGATACAGACTTCCATTGAGAAACGGACTCACTGATTTTTCCGACGATTTGATCAGCCTTTTTATCCGACACTCTGAAATAGTCTTTCACACTCATGACCAGTTCCAGATCAAGCGAATTATCGTTTTCTGAAATATTCAGTTTCAATCCACGTCCATCCGGGTTCGGGTTGATATCAAAAGCGGGAGAGAGTCGCCATCCGGTTTTCGTCAATAAAAAACCATGATTTCTCAAATGGTCATCGGTATTGGACACCGCAATATGAAAAACAATCCGACGCCACATTTCTTCCAAATCGGCATTTACTTCACAGCAATTCTGAATGATAAACTCAGCCAATTCGAGATAACTCACCCCATCATGGAAGTCAGTTCCATCGGAGTACCCTAATAGTGTCATGGCAGATGCAAAATGAATTCTCCCCCCACTCTGTTTCCGGTCAAATCGCTTGGTCAAAAATGTATCATACGGGCTTGAAAATTTATGAATCTGGGCTTGCGCCATATTGACTCCGGAAGCCACCGCAAGTTGATGAACAACCATCTCCCAGGCACCGATATTTATCCCATCAGAAAGACTTGGAAACTTTGCAATCCACAAATGTCCTTCAGGATCATGGACACCGGCCTTGGGACGTGCCCCTCCCAAAGAGGAACCCGGTTGAATCAACATGTTTAACCATTTCAAATATTCAGGGTCATCGACGGCATCCTCGTTCTCCAATTTTAGGCTGATCTCTTCCAAGGTTCGCAGGCTGATCCATGGCGGTGATGACAACCGAACATCATCATTGAGGAAAGGCCCCGTTGCATCGGTTTTAAACCGCAAAGCCCCCATCCGCTGCTCATCAAAAACGCCCAGCAGATAATCAGACTCCAGCAAGGTTCTTTCAGGCCGGGATTCATAACGAGCCAGTGCAGCCTCACGACGACGCATCAACAATCGCCCCCAGCGATCCGGCGAAGAATCCAAAAACAACCCAAAATTCTCTTTCCCTTGTGCAAGATATTGCGTACCACCATACAATCGAAGATCCGGATCGAGAACCGAGGCCATGCCATCCTTCAAATACGATTTATCGTATTCAAAAGAAAAGATCTCATTTCCACGAACAGGCTCGGCATATAGTCGCCCCATCAATACAGGAGGTTTCTGCTCATCCCAATTGGCATACACCTCAATTTCACGCCTTATATTTTTATTTACCTTCATGTTCAGCCTTTCTTTTGGGAGCTCTTTTTTTCACAACCAGCTCAGCATCCTGCAATTTGCGGCCAAATTCATCATCTTTGGCCAACAATAAAATATCATGCTCCAGACGCAAAGCAACCAACACCGAAAAATAAGCGCCCATGCTGACGGTCTCAGCCCCTCGTTCAATGGCATACAATGTCGTTCGGGTAATATTAGCACGCTCGGCAACCTGCGTGGTGGTCAGCCTACGCCGCAATCGCGCCATTTTTATATTCTCTCCCATCTCCAATAGCATTCGACGATGAAGTGGCAGTAGTGTTTTCGATGTCATATTGTCCATTATAATAGACAATTTTATCGCTTTTTGTCCATTAAAACAAACATTAAAAGCTAAAATTAAAAATATTGAAAACACAGAAGATCTCCAACAGACATCTGATGATTCAACCTAAGAAAGTATTAAGACATGAGTCTCAAGACGCAAAACAATGAGGATTTTGAATCTTCTTCCTGTGTGTCGATTGGTGATTGTCCTGGTTGTTTCAATGGAACTTGCCAATAATCATTGGTTTCGCAGATCTGCGATTCTTGGTTGTGAGTGAGGCTTTGACTTCGTCGATCTGGCGATACTCAAGGCACGTTTCATGTGTTAATCATTTAATATATTTGTATTTCTATTTCTTGCCCGCAAATCATACGAATTTGAAGTTGTTGTGATAGAAATGCGAATCAAGAGTTGAGAATTATATTCACAACATTAAGAATGGCTACACAAATAATCTCAATAAAAGAGTTCTTGGCGCTGGGCATAAATAACAAATTCTTAGACGATGTTTGGAATTTTCCCGTAGTGAAAAATGATCGGCCGCAAGCAACCGGTTGGTTGGTCTTTTGCCCGGTATGGGGCAAAACAAAACATTTTCCCCTTCATCCTACCGAGATTATCTGCTTAAGGGCTGAAAAGTTTTAAAAAACTCTTAAACATCTCATTTCGTTAACGCTACTGATTTACAATGAACCTTTTGATGCTTGAATGCATTATTCAACTCGAAATTTGTATTTTTAAGAAGTCAGAAGTCTACGAACAGGCTCCAGTCTCATTAATTTGCTACATTACACACAGAATTGCGATAGTCTAACAAGCATCCATGTTCGAGGCATCTCCGTGTCTTCTCCGTGTTTTCTCTCTATTATCTCTGAGCTAAACACGGAAATACCTAAGAAATTATTAATAAATTTCTTAGATTTATCTCGATGTAATCATGTGACTGATATGAAGGATCTAAGTGTGTGGAGGGAAAGAACAGGTCATCGAGCATTGTAACCCGTAAATTCAAACCTTAAACATTATATATATGGCACGATTATCATCGCAAAACAACATCAAAGGCGCCATTGGCAATTTGATATTTTATGAATCACAGGGACAGAAGCTGGTACGGACCAAACCTTCAGATGTGCTTAACCCCCAAACTCCTGCTCAGCAACAACATCGCATGCGGTTTAGTGCCGCCAGTCGATTTCTGAAACCCTTTCGGGATATTGTGAATGAAACATTTACCACATTTGGAGGCAAAAAGAGCGGGCATAGTGCTGCCATGTCTTACAATATGGGGTTTTCCATGAAGGGAGGATATCCCGATGTGACCATTGACCTTCATCAAGCAATCATCAGTTATGGGAATGCTGTACTCCCCCCCGGATTATCAATCAGCAAAAACGAAGATTTATTTGAACTCAAATGGGATACGTCAGCAATTGATGGTGCCCATGCATACGACAAGGTGATACCCGTATTATGAGGCGACAACTGGCACCGCGCATTAAGGCTCGATGGCGTATATCGCAAGGAAGGAATCTGCAGATTTAAAATGCCACTTGGCTTTAAAACGGCTCGCTGCTGGGCGTATGTGAAAGCAACTAAAGCCAATTGGGGACGGCATTACAGCATGAGCTGGTATGGCGGAGAGATAGAGGTGTCGTGATCCAATCGGGCAACTGCGCAGCAGGATAAAAACGAAAAATCCTTTTTAACACAAAGGATTGAAGAGTGATTCCGAAAAGACAAATGTTGTTACAATCAGAAATTAACAAAACTATCCCCCAGAACAATCATTGCTATACTTATTAAATTATCATTCAAAAATCTACATTAATGTCAAAAAATCCGGATATTTTAAGCGTTATTCCTTAACCCACTTTGCAGCTATCCCAAAGCCATCGCCTGTATTTCAATGAATTGTTCATTTTCAAGTTCCGATTTGTGTACTACAGATTTTCGCTTTGTAAAGGGAGCGTATTTGTATTTTAGGGCATCGTAAAGCTTGCGGACATTTTGGTTTGGCTCAGAGCATCGACGAATCATGATTACTTGATCCTGCTGATTTTGCGCCAATGTGGTCACCGCTTTTTGGGTGTTCATGGTACGAACGATCTCACGCCAACCGCTATTGATGCCATGTGGCTTTAGTTGATGTCGGATCGTGTTTACCAGCCAATAGGCCAACAATCCCAGATGCAGATGAGCCATGG
>NZ_QKZK01000033.1 GCF_003254275.1 Breznakibacter xylanolyticus
TGAATTGTTCATTTTCGAGTTCGGATTTGTGTACTACAGATTTTCGCTTTGTAAAGGTAGCGTAATGACGCTAGCTCTCCACTAAACACGGTAATAACCGCTATAGATTCCCGTTTCGGGGTTGGTGCGCATGGATACTTTGAAATACATGCCCCAAAGTAAACATGTAAACCGCTGATATACAATACCCCCTTGTGTACTACAAATGATTTTTCGAAAATTCAGACACTGATTATCAATGTATTACAAAAGCAAATAGAGCAAAAGAGACTATTTTGAGGTGAAAAAAGGTGTTTTTTTAATGAATTTTGGATGGAAAGCTGCAAGATGGGTTAAGATCGTGATTTACACAATGCTTACAGAATGAAAACCATTAACAAACGAACAATTATTCAACAAACAAACAGCTGATTATCACTTAAAATCACAATCAGCACATTAAAAAAATCATTATAACAACCGTTCAAACACACATAAAACGAAAAAACACCATGCCTACTTGACTATTTTCATGGATTCACGAAACGTATTCCCAACAACTATCACCAGATAAACACCTCTGGGATAGGAGCTCAGATCTTCGGTTGTTTTATCGTAAACCGACCGCATACACCAAATCCGACCTGTTAAATCGGAAACATACATCTGCGCATGCCCCGGAACCGAAACGGTCAACAAATACTGCTCCGGATCAAAATCAATCAATGCCTTCGGAGCAGATGAATCAGTTACTCCTGTTGAAGCAGTGAGCTGCATGCTCCCCCACACAGTAATGCCGACCTCCACCTTGCGGATTAAAGAGGCGTTAGCATAACCACTTTTTGTGGCAGCGATGGTATATGTCCCCGGCGCAAGATTCAGCACATAAAGGCCATTGGCATCGGTGGTAACCTGCGAACCTCCGGTTGCTGTCACAATAGCACCTGCAATACGATTATTGAGGTTTGATGCATCCGAGCCGTGGTATATGACACCTTTTATAGTACCCAAAGCAACAGGTTTATCAATGGTAACCCCCTTGTAATAATGCAAAATAATCTCTTCCCAACTGCGGCCTGCATCAGCCATGGCCAAAGCACCATACTGACACATCCCCACACCATGGGCATTGTGATATGTATACCCACAACCACACGCTTGGCTTCGTAGATAAGGAACAGCAGCCCCACTCCACACATCCTCATTGTTTCGGGTACGTCCATTGCAATGCGAAAAAAAGAGTGTATTGGCGATGGTTCCGGCATATTTCACCGACACCCCGGAAGTTTGGGTCACAGCCTGAGAGGATCGTTCGTGCTGAGTGGCACTCCACGCCTGACAATGGGTGGTCGTGCACACATCGGCGCCATCGGCAGCATGTTTAAAATTGGCCGCGGCATAACATCGCGCAGCCACTGCCTGAGCCATAAGTGCGTCCATGGGCCACGAGGCAGGCACTTCGGATGGCACCACGCCTTTGAGGTATTCATCCATCGACATCTCCACAACCGAACCGGATGGCATGAGCACCCTGATTTTTTGAGGCACCGAAGTAGCCGATACTGCTTTTAACAGGGATGTTTCTTTCACAAACAGCGCTTCGGGAACCAATTGACTGATGGAATCAAAGGAAATCACAGAAGGCTCAACGAGTTCACTTATTTCTCCGTCGAATGGAATCATCCAGATATCTCCGCAATCGGATCGCTCATGCTCTTCTATATACACCCTTGAAGCACCAATAAAGCCCTCTTTGCGAAAATTTAATTTGCTGACATTAACCGGCGCAATCACCCGAAAGCAACCAGCGCTGTTGGTCACGCCCACTTTCCCCAAGTTTTCGACCGATATTTCAACATCGGACAAAGGTGTTTTTCCTGAGATGGTCAAAACACGCCCCTCATAGGCCATTGTGTGAGATGAATACTCGGGTAAAGACTCATATTGAACAGGCTGCTGAGCATGAAGAAAAAATGAAGTAAAAACACAAATCAGCACCATGGAAATTCGAAACAGCATATCAAAAGAATTGAAAATAAAACAAGAATTAAAACCTCATCATCGAGCAAGCATGTTTTTCACCTCATCTTCCGACAATCCAGTGTCACCGGCAATTTCGGCAACCGAAAAACCTTTTGCAGCAAGGCGTTTGACCATTTTTTCAACCAACGATAGAGCTTCTGCTTCTTTTTTCAAAGCATTTTCCTTATCAGCAAATGCTTTCTCCTTCTCAGCCCGTTCATCTTCAATCACCCGCATCAATTTCTCCTCAACTTCGAGGATGGCCGACTCAATCTCCGATTCACGAATGCGTTGTTCTTTCACAAAACGCTCGTATTGAATGCGCTCCGTCTCACTCATCTCGTCCTTGCGCAACACCTTTTTGGCTTCGGCAATGCCACGAGCGGTGAACTCGTCTTTTATTTCGCTGTTTTTCAAAAAGTAGATCCATTCGTCAAGGGAATCTTTGGCCACATCATTAAAATGGTTCACCTTGATGATGTAATATCGGGCAAAGATTTCGTGAACATACTCCAATTCAGGAAAGGCTTTCTTTTGCAAATGGCTCAACTCGAGGATGTCGTGCGTGTGAATGCCCTTAAACTCAGTGTGGCCTTCATAAACATAGTCGGTGCCCTGTCCCAGTTCGAAATATACTATATTGACCGAAATGATGCGTTTTACCTCTTTGTACTTGCTGCCCTCGCCAAAATACTGGCTCACCAGCTTGCCCTGAGCGTAGTTCATGCGGTGAAAATAGTCGTGCTCCCGCTCGTTTTGCACCTCGATGATAACCAGCTCACCCTGATCGATTTTGGCCAGGATATCCACCCGATTGAATTTGTCCTCTTCGCTCTCTTTGTTTCCCTCGCGCTCAAGAATTTCGATGATGGACACATCACGGCGCAGCAACTCCGAAAGAAAGCCTTCGAGAATAACGAAGTTCGCCTTTTGCCGCAACAGGCGCTTGATGGCCCAGTCGAAACGGATGTGGGTGGATGCTTTTATCATGGTCAATACACAATGATGCTTGAAGTTATGCGCAAAGATACGAAAAATGCAGATGCAAGACCTTTACCCCCTCGCTCTTCGAAAAGCCACCTTCCTACCCCATCCATTCCCAGGCCGAGCGATAAGCCCCAATTTGCTCAATATAATCGAGCAATTGACTGTAAAACGGGTGACTGCCCATGGTGGCACTGTCGCCCACGATGACCAGTTTTTTGCGGGCACGGGTCATGGCCACATTCATGCGGCGAATATCGGCCAGAAACCCAATGATGCCCTCATCGTTACTGCGAGCCAGGCTGATATACACCACATCGCGCTCCTGCCCCTGAAAGGAATCAACGGTATTGACAGCCAATGCACCCGAAGGCATCAACTCACTGCCGTCGAGCAGTTGGCGCAGCAGCGTGGTTTGCGCCTTATAGGGAGAGATGACCGCCCACGACACCTCCCCGGGTGCGACACCGGCCATGCTCACCATCTCGGCATATTGCAACAAATGGCGCACCACCAAAGCAGCTTCGTCGGAATTAACGATGCCGGGAGGATGATGTAACACCTCCTCTGCATACCCACACCCGGCCGTATCGACAAACTCCAATGGCACATCGTCGGGATAGATGCGATGGTTGGCCACGCTTACATCGGCCATCAAAAGGCCTTTGTAAAAATATTTTGAAGGGAAAGCCATAATGGTCTCATTCATCCGATATTGATGTTCCAACATCACATCGGCATGATTACGGGCAATGGCTTTTTCGAACAGGGTGGTTTCGAGCCCCCCCTTGGCCGCTTTTTGTGACTTGATGGTAGGCGGCAATTGGCAATGGTCTCCGGCAAAAATGACCCGTTTCGCCTTGAGGATGGGAATCCAACAGGCCGGCTCGAGCGCCTGTGCCGCTTCGTCAATAAAGAGGGTTTTGAACCGACTCCCCCTTAGCACCTGTTGCGAGGCGCCCACCAACGTGCAGGCAACCACACGGGCATGCGAAAGCACATCGTTGGTGATGTAAAACGACAACTGCCCGGCTTCGTCGCGAAGGGCATCGGCCTCGGCAAAGAGCTGCCGTCGCTGCTCGCGCTCCTGCGGGCCAAAATTGCGCTTAAACTTGAGCGCCTGTTCGCGCACTTCCTGAGCGCGTCGCTTCACGTACTTCAACTCCTTAAAACTGGCATGACTGGCCACACGCGCATCGAGGGTATGCTCGAGCACCTGGGGAGTGACCCGTGCCGGATGCCCCACCCGCACCACATCGACTCCTTCGGCAGCCAGCTTCTCGACGAGCAAATCGACCGCCACGTTTCCTGCAGCACACACCAGCACCTGCTCATCGTGACACAGCGTATGAATAATGGCCTGTACCAGCGTGGTGGTTTTTCCCGTTCCGGGAGGACCGTGAATGATGGCCACATCGGTGGCATTAAGCACGTTTTGCAAGGCTCGGTTCTGACTCTCGTTGAGCAATGGCGACGTCACCATGTTCCAGGGATTGCTACCTGCCACACCATCGCCCAGCAACACCCGTCGCAAACGCACCACATCAGGATCCTCCGACTCGATGACCACACGCATGGCACGCTCCATCTCAGCATAACTGGTTTCGTCGAACAACAACTGCACCCCCAGCTTTCCTTGCCCCAGCCAGTCGGGCAACTCGTCGTACTGAAGGGTGACAACCATGTCGCGCTCCCCCACCTGGTTGACCACGCCATTGACCGTCATCGAATCAGAAGCATGGCCATCGGCATTGAGAAAAAGCGCCACCGGCTTCCCACTCTGAAAACTGTGCGATTCGCGATGCTCGGCCGGACGACTCAGCTTGATGATTAACCGCTCGCCCTGGTCGAAGCGCGACTGGTCGAGCGTGACGGGATACCAACAAATACCTGCTTTGCGGCGGTCGTGCAACGAAGTACCGGCCAAGGCCTGATGATAAAGACGATAGTCCTCCTCCTTTTCAACCTTCAACAAGTTGCGAACTTCTTGCAGTTCACGTATCACCGGATCGATGTGTGCCATGATGTCATTCGTTAACGGCAATGGTGCCGATGGCGATAAAAATGCAACTATTATTGGAGATAGCGAAAACCGGAAGGAATATTTAAATTTACGACTCCATTACACCCCCTTCTGGGTTAAAAAAACCAAGCGGAATTAATCCACAACAAATGATTTACGAAAACATCCTGGAAACCATTGGCAACACACCACTGGTGCGTATCAACCACCTATGCACCACCCCCAACGTGAGCATCTGCGCGAAAATTGAAGGTTTCAACCCCACGGGTAGCATCAAAGATCGCATCGCACTCAAGATGATTGAACAGGCCGAAGCCGAAGGATCGCTGGTGAAAGGCAAAACCATCATTGAGCCCACATCAGGGAACACCGGTATTGGACTGGCCATGATTGGAAAGCTCAAGGGATACGCGGTTGAAATCGTCATCAGCGAATGCGTGTCGCAAGAGCGCATCAAAATGATTAAAGCCTTTGGAGCCAAGGTAACCCTCACCGATGGCCGATTGGGAACCGATGGCGCCATCCTCAAGGCCAAAGAACTCATCAAAGCCCACCCCGACAAATATTTCATGCCCGACCAGTTTTCGAACAGCTACAATAAAATAGCGCACTACAAGACCACCGGCGAAGAGATATGGAAACAAACCAACGGCAAAATCACCCATCTGGTATCGGCCTTGGGCACCTCTGGAACCATCATGGGCGTGGGACACGCACTCAAGGAAAACAACCCGGCTATCAAGGTGGTGTGCGCCCATCCCGTAAAAGGACACTACATACAAGGGCTTAAAAACATGGAAGAGGCCATTGTGCCAGCCATCTACGACCCCAAACAAATTGACGAAACCATTATGGTGGAATCGGAAATGGCCTTCGACATGGCTCGCCAAATCATCCACAACGAAGGCATTTTTGTGGGCATGAGCAGTGGCGCCGCCATGGTGGCAGCTCTGGAGGTGGCCAACAAAATTGATCGGGGTAACATCGTGGTCATCTTTCCCGACAGTGGTGAGAAATACCTGAGCACACGTCTTTTTGATGAGCAATAACGATTTGCTTGTCCCGGTAAAAAACACTGACATGGCGTATGTGCTTGTTTACTTGCTTCAATTTCGAACAAACACCCCTTCAATAATGCGAAAAAACGATAAATACGAGGCGGTAGAGCAATTATAAAACAACACTGAGATGGTGAAAATCGAAAGAATTACTGAAAATAAAAAACGATTCCTCGACCTGTTGTTGTTGGCTGACGAGCAGGAGAATATGATTGACAAATATTTACCAGATGGAGACTTGTATGCTTTATATGATGATGATTTAAAAAGCATTTGTGTTGTCGTACCAATAGATTGCGACACTTGCGAGTTGAAAAACATAGCGACATACGAGAAATATCAAGGCAAAGGCTACGGAAGATTATTGATAAATTTCATCATCAATCACTACAAAAGAGTTTTCAAAACCATGCTTGTCGGAACCGGGGAAGCGCCGGCAATGATTTCTTTTTATGGAAGTTGTGGATTTGAAGAATCACATCGGATAAAGAATTTTTTTACAGATAATTATGACCATCCGATGTTCGATGGATCCATACAACTTATCGACATGATTTATCTGAAAAAGGACTTGCAGAATAACTGACATTTCACACAATCGCTCACGAAACATCAAACAAAATCCCTCCACCAATCAAGCGCATCAGGCACAAAAATCCCCATAAATGGTGATTGCAGAGATAAGGCAAGCCGCCTACTTTTGTATCATCAAAAATAACACCCATGAAATACTTGTACCTATCCATGTATGGGGTCATGATATGCCATTTGCTGCAAGCACAGGAAACCACCACGGCTGAATGGATAGAACAACCACAGTCATTTATCACCGAAGGAAACTACACGGGCGACCTGTTTGTGAATGCCCGGGGGGGAATTCGCACAGGAAGCGGCTACCTGGGCATGGCCAATCTTTTCGCAAGTTTCGACACCCAAGCTGCACGATGGTGGAAAGGCGGTCTTATGATGATACACGGAGCGGCGACCCATGGCGACACCCCCACAGCCTCGTACATTGGGGATATGCAAACAGCTTCGAACATCGAAGCCGGCAACCACACTTACATTCAGGAGCTTTGGTACAAGCAAATATGGGGCAACACCGAATGGACGGTCGGAGTGCAGGATTTGAACGTCGATTTTGTGGTGAGCGAAACAGCCGGCTTGTTCATTAACAGCTCCCTGGGCATCCCTTCGCTGATGAGCTACAACGTGCCCATGCCCATATTTCCCCTCACCACCTTGGGTGTGACGGGCAAATGGCAAATCAACGAATCCGTCACCTGGCAGGGCGGCGTATTTGACGGCAATCCCACCTCGTGGGATGAAAATGCGCACAACCTCCGTTGGGATGTGAATGCCAACGATGGTTGTCTCATCATCACCGAACTACACCGGCAAAGCACCCTGCATAGACTGACCGGCACTTACAAAGTGGGCGCTTTTTATCATACAGGCATCAACGAACGGAACGCAGAAAATGGTAATTTAGCCACCTTGTTCGACAACGATTACGGCATCTATCTCATAGCCGACCAAACCGTGTGGCACCAACCGGCCACCCAACGAACCCTGAATTTATTTATTCAGAGCGGCATTTGTCCCGGCAACATTGGCAATCACCATTATTATGTGGGTGGAGGAATAACGATGAACGGATTACTAAATAACGGAACCGATGAATTGGGCGTGGCCATAGCACATGCCGGATTGAAAAACCACACCGCACACCACGAAACAACCATTGAGATCAGTTACCGATACCCCTTGCACGACCGGTTGTTCATTCAACCCGACGTGCAATACATTGTCAATCCGGCCGGCACATCCGATAAATTAGCCAACGCGCTGGTGATGTTTATCAGAACAGGAATCGCTTTTTAAACAGAATGGCAATCACAACCGTTCCCGCAATAGCGTCATTTAGATAGAAAACAAGAGACCATGACATATAAAGAGACTGCTGAAACACTCGCTGACCTATTCTCGGGTCAGAGTGGTATCATCACCAAAGTGAAAGGCCATGGCGCCTTTCGCAAGCGCATCACCGAAATGGGCTTCGTGCGGGGCAGTAAGGTGACGGTCATCAAGAACGCCCCCCTGCAAGACCCCATCGAGTACGAAATATTGGGTTACCGGGTATCGCTGCGGCGCACCGAAGCACATCTCATTGAAATTGTGAGCGAATCTCAGGCAACCGAACACCTTGAAACGCCATTTGCCGAACCTGAGTATGGCGACGGACTCAAGACATCTGTCCGAACCAAAAGTCAAACCATCAACGTGGCCTTAGTTGGCAACCCCAACTGCGGAAAAACCACCCTGTTCAACTACACTACCGGCCGCCACGAGCGCGTGGGCAATTATGGCGGCGTCACCGTTGACCTTAAAGAGGCATCGGTGAAAAAGGACGGTTACACCATCAACATCACCGACCTGCCGGGAACCTACTCACTGTCGGAATACTCGCCCGAGGAACTCTTTGTGCGCGAGCACCTCACCAACACCCTGCCTGACATCGTCATCAATGTGGTGGATGCCTCCAACCTCGAGCGAAACCTTTACCTCACCACCCAGCTCATCGACATGAACATCAAGGTAATTATTGCCCTGAACATGTACGATGAACTGGAGAAAAAAGGCGACCACTTCGACCACGAGATGCTGGGCAAGATGCTGGGCATCCCCTTTGTTCCCACCGTGGGTGCCAAAGGCAAGGGCATCGACGAGTTGCTGACCAAAATCGTGGATGTGTACGAAGACCGCGATCCCATTTTGCGACATGTGCACCTCAATTACGGCCACATCATCGGGCAAAGCGTGGAACGCATCAAGGGAGAAGTGAAGAAACACCCCCAGCTTTCGGCCATGTACTATCCCCGTTACGTAGCCTCCAAGCTGCTTGAGAACGACCACGACTTCATCGGCCACGTGCGCGCCATTGCCGGAACCGAAGAGATACTGGCTTTGGCACAACACCAGGTCGAGAAACTTGAAAAGGAGTACCAGGAAAAGGCCGAAACCATTTTGGCCGATGCCAAATACGCCTTTATACACGGGGCACTAAAGGAGACCTATCGCCCATCGGGCAACGAACACAGTCAAAAAGTGTACAGCATTGACGACGTGCTCACGCACAAACTGCTGGGATTCCCCATTTTTTTACTCTTTATGTGGGGTATGTTTCAGGCCACCTTTTCCATCGGGAGCTACCCCATGGATTGGATTGATGCCGGCGTGGGACACCTGAGCGACTGGGTGAGCCACATGATGCCCCAAGGTCCGCTGCGCGACCTGTTGGTGGATGGCATCATTGGCGGTGTGGGTGGCGTGATCATCTTTTTGCCCAACATTCTCATCCTTTTCTTTTGCATTTCGCTCATGGAAGATACCGGATACATGGCAAGGGCTGCCTTCATCATGGATCGCATCATGCACAAAATCGGGCTTCACGGCAAGTCGTTTATCCCCATGCTCATGGGTTTTGGTTGCAACGTTCCGGCCGTGATGGCCACCCGCACCCTCGAAAATCGCAAGGATCGCATCCTTACCATGCTCATTGTGCCTTTCATGTCGTGCAGCGCCCGTCTGCCGGTATATGTACTGCTTATTTCGGCTTTCTTCCCACACAATCAAGGGCTAGTGCTGCTCTCCATCTATGCCATAGGGGTGTTGTTGGCAACGCTGGTGGCCATCGTGATGAAAAAACTCGTCTTCGCAAAAAAAGAAGCCCCCTTTGTGATGGAGCTTCCCCCCTACCGTATTCCCACACTGCGTAACACCACCATTCACATGTGGGGCAAAAGCGTGCAGTATCTATCCAAAATGGGAACCATCATCCTGTTTGCATCCATCTTGATATGGGCGCTGGGATACTATCCCCAAAACGTGACCTACACCCAGGACTTTGATGCGGCAATTGCAAAAGTAGAAGCCGACACCACCCTGGCCGACACCATCCGTGCCGAACAAATCAACCAACTCACCGTTGCACAAGAGTCGGAACGCATGCAACAATCGTACATCGGACGCATGGGACACTTCATAGAGCCAGTGATTCGCCCGTTGGGCTTTGACTGGAAAATTGGCGTAAGCATCATCACCGGACTGGCTGCCAAAGAAATTGTGGTAGGCACCATGGGGGTGCTTTATCAAAGTGACCTGGCCGCCGACGAAACCACGGCATCGCTCCACACCAAACTGCAGGAACAAGTACACACCCAAGGTCCCCGCGTGGGGCAGAAAGTATTTACACCGCTGGTGGCCTTCTCCATGATGCTTTTCATCCTCATCTACTTCCCTTGCGTGGCCGTGATTGCCGCCATCAAACGCGAGGGCAGCTGGGGATGGGCTGTGTTTACCATGGTGTACACCACTGCACTGGCCTGGATGGTTTCGTTCGCAACTTTTCAGATTGGGAGTTTGTTATAATTAAAGAAACTATTGCAATGAGGGCACCGGGAACAACTGATGTACTGACTTTGATTCTAAACATCGATTTTTTAGATTTGCATAAAACTAAAAAGAATGTACTTAGACAATTATAGAAACAGCTTAATCAAACTTTGTCAGCAAAACAGGGTCAAATCGTTATATGTTTTTGGTTCTGTTTTGACTGATCGGTTTGAAGACACGAGCGATATTGACTTAATTGTTGACATCGAATCGAATGACCCATTAGAATATGCTGACAACTATTTCAATTTAAAATTTGCATTACAGGACTTACTTAAACGTCCCATTGATTTATTGGAAAACAAAGCGATACGAAATCCATTTATCCGTTCAAATATCGACAGCTCTAAACATTTGATTTATGCAAAACCATAAACCGTTTGACATAAGGGCGTGCTTGAAGGATATCGAACAATCCATTGCAGAGATTTATGATTTCCTTCCCGAGAAACGAGATTTTTTTGAATTCCAAAAGGATTTGAAAACACGGAAAGCCATTGAACGCAACATTGAAATAATCGGTGAAGCCATGGATAGAATTCTAAAAACAGACCCAACCTTCCCGATTAGCGATTCGCGAAAAATTGTTGACACCCGCAACCGAATTATTCATGGTTACGACAGTGTTTCATAAGACATCATTTGGCTAATTGTCAATCGTAACCTCCCCATTTTGGAGAAGCAAGTCAAGGAACTGTTAAAATAGCATCGGCTAAACTTTTTTCAAAATCAATTCATTCCCTCTGCCATGAACCAGGAAACCATTGTCATGCTCATCATTGCCCTAACCATTGGAGCCGTGATCTACAACGTGGTGAAGTCACTCACCACCAAAAGCAAAAACAGTTGTGGTGGCTGTACCGGATGCGATTTGTCGGCCCACAACAAGGGATGCAGCCACAAAACCGCTCATTCCAGGATGGCATTCGACAAAATGGTGCCGGTTCGCAAAGAATGAACCCATAAAAAACACACAATTTAATCCCCTCCATCACGCAGGGGCATTGACCGATCATTCCCACCGGCAATGCCCCTGCGCTCATTTTGTAGTTACACATTCACGAAAATTCTGCTTTTATATTCAGCAAAAAATCATCATTTTTGCAACGCTTTAAAAACAGGTTCATCAAGCCTGTTTTTATATTTTGTCGAATGAATTACTGACTATCATAAACACAACACATCATGACAAAAAGTGCACTTCAAATCGCGCGTGCAGCGTATGCACCCAAGATGCCCGAATCGCTCAAAGGTTCGGTAAAAATCGTGGAAGGCCGTAAAACCGAGTCCATCGCCGACCAGGCCGACATCGCCAAGTTGTTCCCCAACACCTATGGCATGCCCTTGTTGACATTCGAAGCCGGCGGAGCGGCCAAATCGTTTCCTGCCGTTAACGTGGGTGTGATTCTTTCGGGTGGACAAGCGCCCGGTGGTCACAACGTGATTTCCGGTTTGTTTGACGGCCTCAAGCGTCTGAACCCCAACAGCAAGCTCTACGGCTTTTTGGGCGGCCCCGGCGGTTTGGTGGACAACAAATACATGGAACTGACCTCCGACATCATTGACGAATACCGCAACACCGGCGGCTTCGACATCATCGGTTCAGGTCGTACCAAGCTCGAAGAGACTGCTCAATTCGACCAAGGTCTTGAGAACTGCAAAAAACTCGACATCAAAGCCATCGTAATCATTGGCGGCGATGACTCGAACACCAACGCTTGCGTATTGGCCGAGTACTATGCTCAAAAGAATGCCGGCGTACAGGTAATCGGTTGCCCCAAAACCATCGACGGTGACCTGAAAAACGAAATGATCGAGACATCATTCGGTTTCGACACCGCATGTAAAGTTTACAGCGAGCTCATTGGGAACATCCAACGCGACTGTAACTCATCGAAAAAATACTGGCACTTCATCAAACTGATGGGTCGCTCGGCGTCGCACATCGCTTTGGAATGCGCGCTGCAAACTCAGCCTTGCGTGACCATCATCTCTGAAGAGGTGGAGAAAAAAGGCATGACCCTCGACGGCCTGGTGGCCGAAGTGGCTGCCACCATCATTGCCCGTGCCAAAGAAGGCAAATTCTTCGGTACCGTGCTGATTCCCGAAGGTGTGGTGGAATTCATCCCCGCCATCAAAAAATTGATTGCCGAGCTCAACGACCTGCTGGCACACCACGAAGCCGAAGTAAACGCCTTGGCCAACAACGACGAGAAACGTGCTTTGGTAGCTAAGTTACTTTCAGCCGACAGCGCTGCCACCTTTGCCTCGTTGCCCGTGGCATTTGCCAATCAGCTGATGCTCGATCGTGACCCACACGGCAACGTGCAGGTATCGCTCATCGAGACTGAGAAACTGCTCATCGACATGGTGAAAGCTTACATCAAAAAGAACGAACCCGCTTTGGGTGCCAAATTCCAAGGCCAGCCCCACTTCTTCGGTTACGAAGGACGTTGTGCGGCTCCCTCGAACTTTGATGCCGACTACTGCTACTCGCTGGGCTACACCGCTTCGGTGCTCATTGGCGAAGGCAAAACCGGTTACATGGCTTCGGTTCGCAACCTTACCGCTCCCACCGCTCAGTGGATTGCCGGCGGTGTGCCCGTGACCATGATGATGAACATGGAAAAACGCCATGGACACATGAAGCCAGTGATTCAAAAAGCATTGGTTGACCTCAATGGTGCGCCATTTAAGAAACTGGTAGAATGCCGTAACGAGTGGGCCACTCAGCCTTCGTTCGTATACCCCGGCCCCATCCAGTACTTTGGCCCCACCGAAGTGTGCGATCAACCCACCAAAACTTTGGCGTTGGAACAAAAGAAATAAGCTGAATGCTTTGATAAAAAAAATGGCTGCCCCGTTGGGGGTGGCCATTTTTTTTGAGTGCCTAAGGAGGAGAGTGGCAAAGTGCCTAAGTGAGACAGTGCCAAAGAAAGAAGAGTACTACTTCCACTCAATGGTGAGCCATTGACGATGAACTTCGGTAACGTCGTCGGGGCGGGTGTGAACGGCCACCAGGTAAATGGGGCAATTGATGTCGCTCACGGGAAGGGTGACTTGCTCATCGATGTCCACCAATTGGGTGACCGTGCGCCTGCAAATGAGCTTCTTGCCGCTGCGGGTGACCCGGTTAAAGCGGTGCGTTTGCTTATCGGTGAAGAACCAGTAGGACGATGAATCGTCGCAAATCAGCAATTGATTATCGGGGTTGAACATCACTTCGGCCATGCCCCGGTTCTCAAAGCCGGGCAACCTGCTCAGCGCCCATCCTTTGGCGGCCGTCTGCAGGGTTTTGGGCAAAAGAGACGCGCTCAGATGCACGGCCATAGGGCGCGACAAGGCCATCACCACTTCAAAAGGCGCCTTGCGGAGCGTCACCACCCCCTTACTCAACGGCATGGTTTGCCCGTCCTGCTCAATCCACATGCTGAACGATGCCACGGGCGTTTGAGCCGCGAGAGGCTGAGACATCATCATCAGGAGCATCAGCCAAAATGAAGCTCGGAAATGTTTTGTTGACATACTATGTACTTAATAAATTTAAGGCATCATCACGTCCGATTGGTATGACTTCGACGATATCAATTGTTTCTGCATAAAATAATCCCCCTCACACATCAACCACCACAATGCCATGCTTACGCAGCAACGCCAGCACATCGGGCAAGGCAAACTGAGCGCCGCGGATGAAGTTGTTATCGGGGTCGATGTCGTAGTGGATGGCCGTGCGCAGGTCGGCCTTCTCGAGACGGGTGCGGTCGAACAGGGCGCCCATCAGGTCGCAGCCGGCAAAGAGGGCTTGCGACAAATCGGCCTCGGTGAAATCGACCTCATGCAGTTCGCAATCCCTAAAGGGAGTCTTTTTCATGATGCACTGATAAAAGGAGGCGTGATGCAGGCGGCATCCCTCAAAGGCCACCTCGAAGCCAAAGGAATGGCACAAATCAAACCGACACCCCATCATCTTGCATCCCTTAAAACGAACATTGCGCAGGGCAGTGCCCGAGAGGTTGGCCATGCTCAGGTCGCAATCGACGCACTCACAATCCTCAAACACCACGCCCGCGAGGTTCACCCCGCCAAAATGACAATTCACAAAACGACACCCGGAGTATTCGCCGGGCACGAATCCCTCAAGGGCAAAATCAACGCGGTCGAAAACCCGATCATCTACATATTCCATAATTAATGCCGATTGTTAGAGAGAATAAGACGATGAGAAAGTGCAAAAGTGCTAAGAGGTCATCATCACCGGGTCACCAGGCGGGCGTGCTGTTGGGCGATGCCGATGTGAACGATGGCGCCGGAGTTGAAAGCCAGGTAATCGGCCTCGATGCCGTCGCTGAAGATGACGCCGCCCGAGGGCATGAACGACTCGACTTGCAGGGGTGCCTGATCGGTGACCCAACCGGAAGCCATGGACGCCTGCGAGTATTTGCTTCGAAAGGGCTCGCGCACCACGTACAGCAGTTCACGGGCATCCCAGGGCAGGTTCACCTCAACGGGAGCACCCCCCACACCCAGTCGTGCGCTGATGCCGTTGGCCATGTTGAGCATTGAGCTGAGCCATCCGGTGGAGCCGGCGCCGGTGGTAACGATGATGCCGCTCGAGGAGTGGCTCTCCGACTCGCTGCCATGGGTGATGCGATAGCGTGCCGAGATGTGCGACGATGGCCCTATAAAGAAATCGTTGAAGGCCAACAGGCGCTGCCCGTCGTTGAGACGTGCCTCGGCCATGGTGACCTCACGGATGGCAGCGCGCCCTTCGAGGGTGCGCATGAGGCCGCTCTCGAGGGTGCGGGGCGTGAAAGGCAACAACACCCCGTCGAAACGCGCCACGTCGGGATTGACGGCCACAATGGGCAATCCGCCCACGTACTTGGCCGTGTTGGCCACCAGCCCGTCCTGCCCCACCACCACGGCCACGTCCTTATCGGAAAACAAGAAGTTGGGCAGGAATCGCCGCTCCACCAACTTGTTGCGCAAGCGACGCCCTACGATGCGCTGCACCTCATCGAGCGAGCGCATAAACTGGTCGTGCTCACGCTGATAATCGTCGAAGTTGCCCCCCTGATGCTCAATATAAAACTTGGCCTGCGCCTTGGTATTGAACCGCTCCACCAGCTGTTGCAGGCGGGTTTTGTTGACGATGACAATGGCGTTTTCGATGGCCATCACGCACCTTTTTTGGGTGAACGGGCACGATCATTTTGATTGATGACCGACTCCAAAAAATCGGGGGTGATGTTGAGGGTGCCTATTTTGTCGGAGTTCTCGGCCAATTCGCGAAAGGCAAAGCCAATGTTGTCGAGCGCCGACACCTGGCCCGAGTTGAGCGCCATGAGCGTGCGCCAGTCGAGCTCTTTGTAGGGCTTGAGGGTTTTTTCGAGGGCATAGCCACGGGCATCGGCCTGTTTCATTTCGTTCTCGACCTGCATTTCAATCAGCTTGGTCTTTTCGGTTTCGATGGCAATGTCGGCCGACATTTTGATTTCGCGCAGCTTGCGATCGTTCTCAGCCTCGTTAACTTTTATCTGAGCCTGCTTTTCGTTGATTTGCTTGCGTTTTTCCTGCACGGCAATTTCGGTGCTCAGCTCGCTCTCCTTGATGCGGCGCTCCTGCTCCACGGCAAAGTTGCGGCGCTCGTAAATGGCCTGATCGGCCTCTTTTTGCAGCATCTCACGCGTTTCGGTCTCCAGGGCTTTGGCCATTTCGGGCGATGGCGACACGGCCAGCACATCCACACTAAGCACCTCAACGCCCAGAATGCGGGTCGAATTGGAAGCCCGCAATCCTTCACCAATTTTGTCGCTGATGACCTTGCCGCTGCGCAAGGCCTCCTTGAGCGTGATGCTTTGGATGAACGACGAAGTAGAAGTCTGCGCCTCGTTGTTGAGGCGTTGGTTGAGCTTCTCAAAATTGTCCTCCTTGTAACGGCGCTTGCGGTCGAGGGTAAAGTCGAGCGACTCGGCCAACTGCTTGGGGTTTTCAATCTTATAGGTGATTTGTCCCTGAATGGTCACCTCCTGAAAGTCCTTGGTGGTTTCGCTAAAAATAAACTGAATGTCGCGGCTGCCCAGCGGGATGGCCGTGATGGACGAGGTGGGTGCATAATAATAAAACGAAAGCCCACGCCCTTCGCGTATCACCTGACCATGCTTGTGGTGCATCACGTAGGTCATGGCATCGAACTTGATAAAATTAATTCCAAACATATTATCGGTTTTAAGGATTGACGATTCAATGTCGTTAAGTTAGTGTGATTCACAGAAGAGATAAGAAGATGATTAGACTAAAGACAGATAGATTAGACTGAAGAGACGAAGAGAACGGATCTATACATCTGTCTGTCAAAAATTCTTCTTGTCTCTGATTCGATTGTCACTAATGAAACAACATTGGATTCACGAAAGATAATCACCCCATTGGGTGACAAGCATGAATACAAATGTAACCCTACACCCGAAACCATAAACACCCGGAGCCGAAAAAATGGTTAAATGGCGTTAAACTCCGGCATGCCACCACCGCAAAAAAGTGACGAAACGTTGCTGCGTCACGCAGCGAGGTATTTCCAACAGGAAATGAGTTGCTGCGTCACGCAGGAAGCCATCGGCAACAGGAAATGGGTTGCTGCGCCACGCAGCGAGGCATTTCCAACAGGAAATGGGCTGCTGCGTCACGCAGGAAGCCATCGGCATGGTAAGAATGGGTTGCTGCATGGTGCAGCAAGGCATTTGTACAGTGAGAATGGGTTGCCACCCGGGGTAGATGGGAATCGGAACAGATGTTCAAAAGTGCCGCTCATCACACCCCCTCCCACTCCCGATAAAACTCCTCCAGAAAGCCTTCCATGAACCGATGGCGTTGCTCAGCCATGCGCTGCGCCGTGGGGGTGTTCATCCGATCTTTGAGCAGCAGCAGTTTTTCGTAAAAATGGTTGATGGTGTGCGACCGATTGGCCTTGTACTGCTCGGGCGTTTGGTTCAACGCGGGGGGCACGTCGGGGTTGTAGAGTTCGCGCCGGGCAAAGCCGCCAAAGCTAAAGGTGCGGGCAATGCCAATGGCGCCCATGGCATCGAGGCGGTCGGCATCCTGCACCACATCGAGCTCGGGCGAACGGAAGGTTTGCGTGGCATGGCCGCCTTTAAAGGAGATGTTGGCAACAATGGCCGCCACGTGACTCACCACCGCATCGGGCACACCCAACGACACGAGGAATTGTGAAGCCCGGCGCGGCCCCAGCGTCTCGTCGCCGCCGTGAAACTTGTGGTCGGCAATGTCGTGCAGCAAAGCGGCCAGTTGCACCACCAGGGCATCCACCGGCTCGGAGCGGGCAAGGGTCATGGCCAGACGGCACACGCGCTCGGCATGCCACCAGTCGTGACCGGGTTCGGCATTGGCCATGGCTTGGCGCACATACAGGCGGGTTTGTTCCACCCAACGGGTCATGTCAGCATTCATCATGTTAGGATTAAAAAAACCCCGAAAGTTTAAAAAACCATCGGGGTTTGAATGAGATTGTGCAAAGAAATAAAAATCACTTCACCTTTTTGGCACGCCACTCGGGATATTTTTTGAGCACCTTGGCAGGGGTATCGGTGTACCAACCGTAGCCGTTGCGGCGTTCGTGACCGATTTCGGCCAGCGAATTCTTTTTGATGCCGTCGCGATCGCAAAAGAAGGGCTTGCCGGTTTCCAGGTCATAGAATCGTGCCCACAGGGCGGGCGCAGCAGGATCGGACACCACCACCAGATTTTTGCGGCCTTGCTCATCTTTTTGTTTGTCGAGGCGGATGCCCTCAATTTTGTGCGCTTCGAACCATTTCACGGCACCATCCACGGCGGCCACCACGGCCGGCGAAGGATGGTCGATGTCCATGAGCAGTTGCACAATGCCTGTCGACTCGGAGCCGCTGAACGAGGCCAACTCGTATTTACGGGCATTGGCCGGCAAAAAAGTTTCGGCATCGTGCTGAGCGCACCACACGGTGGGCTGCCCGTCGACCACTATTTGCGTTTTAAGAATGCAGTCGATGCCCCGGTTGAAACGCTCGCGCGCCTGGGCACGCACCTCGTCCGACAGGGGCAGATGCGCCATTTCGTCGTCCGCCTCGGCCACGTCGTTGAGCAG
This sequence comes from Breznakibacter xylanolyticus, assembly GCF_003254275.1. GTDB lineage: Bacteria > Bacteroidota > Bacteroidia > Bacteroidales > Marinilabiliaceae > Breznakibacter > Breznakibacter xylanolyticus. The sequence continues at coordinate 18,659 of NZ_QKZK01000033.1, forward strand.
CTTGAGGATGTTGACCATCGAATTATCATTGTAGGTGATGTGCCCCGAATAGGCCACCGACTTACCCGTGCGCACGGGGTAAAACTGAGGCCATCCGCCGCACTCGTATTGTGACAAAAAAATGTAATCAAGCCCCTTGGCAAAGGCATTGGCCAGGGGCTCGTGTTTTTGAGCGGCGTACACTTTGGCCAGAAAACGCATCTCCATGATGGTGGCGCCATTGTCGAAGGTCGAACCGGGGTCGCCCTTGTGCTCGGCCAACTCGGCTTTTTCGGCCTCGGAGAGTTCGTGGTGGTAGGGTTTGTTCTTGAACCAGCCGCCCACCTCCTTTTGCGCCAGCATCACGTTGTCGGCCACATGCAACGCCTGGGGCGACGCATACCAGGCATCGGGCATTTGGGTGGCCACCTGCTTCCAACTTTTTTCTAAATATTCCGCCTGGTCGGCAGATGATTGCGCCATGGCCGACACCCCCATCAGGGTCAGCACCAATGCAGCAGTAATCCTTTTCATGAGCATACACATATATAATTAATGTAACACAAATCAAAACTCAAGCGCTTACGCTTACAACAATCATGCAAAATTAACAGACACACGAGAGAGAGACGGTCAATAATCGACGAAAAAGGGTGACGAATCGTCACATTTCACCCATTGCATTGTGGAGCTCCCCATCCCGATACAACAACCAACTGACGCGATACCATGCGCTTGGCTTCTCATTGCCCTCCTCATCTACCCTATTTGCGGTATCTCAAAATACCCCATCGATGGGATTTCACCAACCCTGGCGAAAGGGCAACTTTGCATCATAAGGTATCACTAATAAAAAACACACATCATGAGCCAACAACCAACACAACGTTTTGAGACGTTACAGTTACATGCCGGACAAACGGTTGATCCCACCACCAACTCACGCGCGGTGCCCATTTACCAAACCTCGTCGTACGTGTTTAACGACGCCGAGCATGCCGCCAACCTCTTTGGGTTAAAAGAATTTGGCAACATCTACACGCGCCTGATGAACCCCACCACCGATGTGTTTGAGAAACGCATCGCGGCACTCGAGGGCGGCGTGGCTGCACTGGCCACCTCGTCGGGACAAGCCGCCCAGTTCCTGGCACTGACCAACATTCTGGAAGCCGGCGACAACTTTGTGAGCTCGCAATACATCTACGGCGGAACCTACAACCAATTTAAGGTTCAATTTAAACGCCTGGGCATTCAGGTCAAGTTTGTCGATAGCAACGCCCCGGCCAACATCGACCGGGCCATCGACTCCCGCACCAAGGCCATCTACCTGGAGACCATCGGCAACCCCGAATTCAATGTGTCGGACTTTGACGCCATCGCCCAAATTGCCCGCAAGCACGACTTGCCCCTGATTGTCGACAACACTTTTGGCGCGGGAGGCTACCTGTTTCGCCCGCTGGAACATGGTGCCAACATTGTGGTGGAATCGGCCACCAAGTGGATTGGCGGACACGGCACCAGCATTGGCGGGGTGATTGTTGATGGCGGCAACTACAACTGGGGCAACGGAAAGTTCCCGCAGTTTACCGAACCCTCTGAAGGCTACCACGGCCTCAAGTTCTGGGACGTGTTTGGCACCCCCGGTCCCTTTGGCAACATCGCCTTCATCATCCGTGCCCGTGTAGAAGGCTTGCGCGACTATGGTGCCACCATCAGCCCGTTCAACGCATTCCTGCTCATCCAGGGGCTCGAAACCCTCTCGTTGCGCGTGCAACGCCATGTGGATAACGCCCAGGCCATCGCCCAATGGCTCGAGAGTCATCCGCTGGTCGAAAAGGTCAACTATCCCGGATTGGCATCGAGCCCCTACCACCCGCTGGCTAAGAAATATCTGAAAAACGGCTTTGGCGGCGTGCTCTCGTTCAAAATAAAAGGCGAGAGTCAACTGGCCGACACCTTTATCAACCATCTGACCCTCATCAGCCATTTGGCCAACGTGGGCGATGCCAAAACGCTCATCATCCACCCGGCCTCCACCACCCACCAGCAACTCAGCGCCGAAGAACAGCTCAGCAGCGGAGTGGTTCCCGGACTCGTGCGCCTGTCGGTGGGCATCGAGCACCTCGACGACATCAAAGCCGACCTCGAAAGAGGCTTCGCAGCCATCCAATCGGCCAAATAGCGCCCGTTGGTTACGCCGCCCGGTAACAACACATCACGGCATCTGCCACAACACCGCATTTTGCGACAGTGTGTTTGAGATACCTTGTAGAACGTCTGTTGCCCCCGAGGTTGTTTCCCATGTGTGGAAACAACCTCTTTTTCAAATTCCCATCAACACATCACTCCATGAACAACATCTACCTGACCATTCCGGGTCTTTACGGTTCGGATGGCTACCACTGGCAAACCATCTGGGAGAACCAATATCCCCATTTTCAACGGGTGCAGCAACACAACTGGGATGTTCCCGTTGCCGGTGAGTGGATTGCCCAATTAGAAGAAACGGTGGCACGCAATGCCCATCGCAACATATATTTGGTGGCACACAGCATGGGATGTCACACCGTGGCCCAATGGGCGGCACAAACCCGTCAACGTGTGGCGGGTGCCCTGCTGGTGGCTCCCCCCGATGTGCTACGCCTTGAACGCAACGGCCTGGTGAGCGGTTTCGCCCGCTTGCACCCCCGCCCACTCCCCTTTGGCAGCACTGTGGTGGCCAGCACCAACGACCCCTATGCGACCCCGGAGCTATCGCAGATGATGGCGCAACAATGGGGCAGCCGCTTCGTGAGCATTGGTCAGGCCGGGCACATCAATTCGGCATCACATGTGGGACATTGGGCCGACGGATACGAACTACTGCAACAACTGCAAGACGAGAGACAAGCGCAAAAAATCGCCTGACCGGCAGATGCACCTGCTTTAAATCCCTGCCGACACACTCTCTCACCGACAAATTGGCCTATCTTTGCTGCAAACGCATGCAATTGTCGGTAATGGATTCAATAAAAGTTTGTGTTGCCTCGGGGCATTTTTTGATTCGGGAGGGCTTGTCGTCGCTCATCGCGCAAATGCCAGAACTGATGCTGGCGCATTGTCCCTCAACACACGAGGCGCTCACCTCAGTTCCCGATGCCACGACCATCGGGCTCATACTGCTCGATTACGAAACCCTGGAGATGGACGGTTCCGACATTAAAGAAGTGATGCAACAATATCAGGGAGCGGCCACCCTCCTGCTCACCCGTGCCACCACGTCCCACGAGGCCGCCTGGCTCAGCAACACCGGCGCCAAACAAATCGTATCGCTGGCCGATGGCAAAGATGAACTGCAACAAGCCATCGACATGGCCATGCGGGGACGAAAATTCTACTCAGAATCGGTATTGGAACTGCTGCTCGAGAAAAGCAAAACACCTCCGGCCGACAACATCCAGCTCACGGCCACCGAAACCGACATTGTGCGCCAGATTGCCGAAGGACGCACCACCAAAGAAATCGCGCAGCAAAAAAACGTGAGCTTTCACACCGTGATGACGCATCGCAAGAACATTTTTCGCAAACTTAAAGTCACCAACGTATCGGAACTGATGCTTCACGCCATCAAAGCAGGGTGGATTGATGGCATTGAATATTATATTTGAATCACCCCGAATCCCAAGCCCGATAAATGGCATAAAAAAGTCCCTTTTTACAATGCGAAACTTAAAAAAGCCAAAATCCTTTGGCCGGGCATTGAAAAGGTTATTTTTGTAACCCATTATGAACAGCATATCAAAACTACGAATCCAATTTGGGGTGTGGCGCGCCAAAAACGTCAGTCAAAACCACTTCGTGCTGGTTTTAAGTTTAGTCATTGGTGTGGTCAGCGGGTTAGCCGCTGTGGTGCTCAAAAACACCATTCACCTGGTTCGTCATTGGGTGGTGAGTCAGGCTTCGCAAGGAGAGTTTAACTTTCTGCTGCTCTTTCTACCGATGATTGGGATTTTGGTGACGCTGTTGCTGGTACTGTACGTGATACGCGACAACCTTTCGCATGGCATCAGCAAAATATTACATGCCATTTCGCAAACGGGCGGCATGCTCAAGCTCCATCACACCTTCTCGAGTGTACTCACCAGTACTTTCACCATTGCCTTGGGGGGATCGGTGGGAGCCGAAGCGCCCATTGTGCTCACGGGCTCAGCCATCGGGTCTAACCTGGGACGCTTTTTCCGCATGAACCACAAAACCATCATGCTGCTCATCGGGTGCGGAGCGGCCGGTGCCGTGGGAGGCATCTTTCAGGCGCCCATTGCCGGGGTTATCTTCACCATTGAAGTGCTGATGCTCGACCTCACCACCCTCTCCATAGCGCCACTGCTGATTGCTTCGGTATCGGGCACCACCATCTCGTACTTCTTTTTGGGCAAAGATGCCGAATTCAACTTCCTGTTGGTTCACCCCTTCGACTTGCACAACATTCCTTACTACATCCTGCTGGGGGTGGTGGGTGGTTTTGTGGCACTCTATTTTAATCACAGCGTAATGGCGTTGGAGGTATGGTACGGCAAAATCAAACGCCGCTACACCAAATGGTTGGTAGGCGGCAGCATCCTGAGCCTGCTCATCTTTCTGTTTCCCCCGTTTTACGGCGAGGGCTACCCCACCATCAGTGCCCTGCTCAACAACAACATCAGCGAACTCTTCAGCAACAGTCCTTTTTATAACCTGCAAAATGCCTGGTGGGCCGTTCCGTTGTTTTTACTCTTACTGATAGGCCTAAAAGTGGTGGCGACTGCCTCCACCAACGGCGCGGGTGGCGTGGGCGGTGTGTTTGCCCCCTCGCTCTTTATGGGCGGGGTAACAGGTTTCTTGGTGGCGCGCCTGCTCAACCTCACCGGATGGGTTGACTTACCTGAAGGATATTTCGCCCTGGCCGGGATGTCGGCACTCATGTCGGGCATCATGCACGCCCCCCTGATGGCCATCTTTCTCATTGCCGAAATCACCAATGGCTATGGGTTGTTTGTGCCGCTGATGATTTCCTCGGCGCTGGCCTTTGTCACCGTCAAGAGTTTTGACCGTCACAACCTTTACACCAAACAGCTGGCCATGAAAGGCGAGCTCATCACCCGCCACAAAGATCAGGCGGTGCTCACACTCATGAAACTCAACAAGGTCATTGAAACCGACTTTGTGACCGTACGCCCCCGCATGACGCTGGGCGAACTGGTAAACGTGGTGAGCCAGTCGCGACGCAACATCTTTCCCGTGCTCAACAGCCAGGAACAACTTGTGGGCGTGGTATCACTCGACGACATTCGCCACATCATGTTCAATCAGGAGATGTACACCACCACCACTGTCGACAAGCTGATGATCGTCCCCCCCGCCATGCTCGACATTGACGCCAACATGGACAAAGTGATGGAGGTATTTGAGCAAACAGGTGCCTGGAACCTCCCCGTGATCGAAAAAGGACAATACATGGGTTTTGTCTCCAAATCGAAAATCTTTTCGGTGTACCGACGGGTGCTGATTAACTATTCAGATGAATAAATGCAGAGTATGAATAAACGCGGAGACGCTAAGGCGCTGAGTATTCTATATTCGGGGTTTGTGTATCTGCGATATTATCCTTACGAGTTATTCGCATGATTCATATTAAGCCAAAGATAAACCTTCCCCCTGCTCTCTTCTAATGCCTCATAAAATCTCTGTGTCATTGTGTCTCAGCGTTTAATAATTCACACCGCACATCCTGAATAAAATCAGTTCGCATGACAAACAAATGGCATTTTGTTTTTAATTTTGCGCTTCATCCAAAAGCATTGATAATTATTAAAAAATAAACATCCACAATAATGAAAAGAGACGACAAACTGTTTGAGTTGATTCAACAAGAGAAACAACGCCAGTTGCATGGCATCGAGCTCATTGCATCGGAAAACTTCGTGAGCGAGCAGGTCATGGAAGCCATGGGTTCGGTTTTGACCAACAAATACGCCGAAGGCTATCCGGGTGCCCGTTACTATGGCGGCTGCCAGGTGGTAGACCAAAGCGAGGGACTGGCCATTGAACGTCTCAAACAACTCTTTAACTGCGAGTGGGTCAACGTGCAGCCTCACAGTGGTGCACAAGCCAACATGGCCGTGATGATGACAGTTCTCGAGCCTGGCGACAAGTTCCTGGGTCTGGATCTTTCGCACGGCGGACACCTCTCGCACGGTTCACCTGTCAACAGCTCGGGCTTGCTGTATCAGCCCATCGCCTACACCGTGAAAGAAGATACCGGCATGGTGGATTACGACCAGATGGAAGCTCTGGCTCTGGAGCACAAACCCAAGCTGATCATTGGGGGTGCCTCGGCCTATTCGCGCGACTGGGACTATGCCCGCATGCGTGCCATTGCCGATAAAATTGGCGCTCTGCTGATGATTGACATGGCGCACCCTGCCGGTCTCATCGCTGCCGGATTGCTCAAAAACCCTTGCGAATATGCCCACATTGTAACGTCAACCACTCACAAGACCCTTCGCGGCCCTCGTGGTGGTATCATCCTGTTAGGTAAAGACTTCGACAACCCCTGGGGCAAGACCACCAAGAAAGGTGAAATCCGCAAGATGAGTTCATTGCTCGACTCAGCCGTATTCCCCGGTGTACAGGGCGGCCCGTTGGAGCACGTGATCGCTGCCAAAGCCGTGTCGTTTTATGAAGCCTTGCAACCCGAATACAAAGAATACCAATTGCAGGTAAAAAAGAACGCCGCTGTCATGGCCGAGTCGTTCATTGCCAAAGGCTACAAAGTGATTTCGGGCGGTACCGACAACCACTCCATGCTCATTGACCTGCGCACCAAGTTCCCCGAGCTGACCGGTAAAGAAGCCGAAAACACTCTGGTGAAGGCCGACATCACCATCAACAAAAACATGGTGCCATACGACAGCCGTTCGCCATTCACCACATCGGGCATCCGCGTGGGCACACCCGCCATCACCACCCGCGGTGTGAAAGAAGCCGAAATCCGCATTGTGGTTGACCTGATTGACGAAGTGCTCTCGAACGTGGGCAACGAAGAGGTTTATGCCTCGGTTCGCAAACGCGTCAATGACCTGATGGCCAAATACCCGCTGTTTGCTTTTTGAGATAGCACCATCACTGATATCAAAAAAGCTGCCCCTGAGGGGCAGCTTTTTTTGTTGATAAATGTGTCGTCCTTTATCATTGATATCAATTGATCCACAAAAAAAGCCCATTCGTATTTTGGTGTTTTTCATTTCACCTTGGTGAATGCCTCCATTGACGGCCGTCATTTTAAAATCGACGGCCGTCGATTGGTCAAAAGCCCGCCAGCTTTTTAAAAAAGCTGGCGGGCTTTTTCCCCAAAAGGTGAAAGCGTGCTCCCCGATACAAAAAAGAGGATGCCGAACCCGACACCCTCTTTCACTCTTTCACAAAAAACGATTTCCAAACACTTTTTATCGTTTGCTCACTTTATGGGTCACTACGCCCCGGTCGGTATGTACCACCACCAGGTAAATGCCGCGTCCCAGATGGCTCATGTCGATGGTGTTGCCACTGCCCTGCTGCATCAGCACCATGCCTGCAAGGTTGCGCACCTCGATGCGTTCAATGCTGGCTCGGGTGTCGAGGGTCAGCACATCTGCCACCGGGTTGGGGAAACAAACCATCTGCGCCGCCGTGTTTTCGGCCATCGATGATGAATTGCCCGGTTCTGTGCCGCCATTTTCGTCGTCGGCAATGGCCATGCTCATATAATAAAGGAAGGTCGAACCACTTCCTTTAAGGATGGTGTGACTGCCGGCAGCCAAGGTTTGCGTAATGATGCCTGTCGATGTCACATCATACACGGTTCCGTCAATTTTAATGGTTCCGGTATTGGCGCCGTTAAACACCAAGGTCAGTGTTCCCTCTTTGCCGGTGGTGAAGGAGATATTGGTAGCCGATTCCATCTTCAGGCACTGGGTCAGCACCAAACCACCATAATTGACGGTTCCTTTTGAATCGGAAGTGCTGCCCGTGATGGTATAAAATGTACTGGTTTTACCCGACAGGGTGAAGTTATGCACCATGTCACCGGCAACGGGGGTGGGGTCGGTGGGATCAGTGGGGTCAGTAGGATCAGAGGGATCCGTCGAACCGCCATTGCCCTGGCCATCGCCCTGCACGGCCACCAGAGAGGTTTGATAACCGGTCAGAGCAGCCTTGAGCGCCGTGTTGACGGCATAGGATACATCATCGGCCTCGGTAAATGTCCATTTAAAATCGCCGCCATTCACCCGCCCGGCATAGGCCATCACCTTGTTTTTGGCTTCCTCGGGGCTGTCGGCCGTGTAGGCATACATGATGGAAGCGTTGGTGTCGAAATTGTTATAGACATTGGCACCATAAGCCGATTTCACCGTTGCAGGCACCGAGGCATCGCGTGCATCCACCACAAAGGCATCAAAATCGGTGGTCGAATTCACGCCCGACGGGTAATAATAATTGTCATCGCCATAAGCGACAAAACGCGCCTGCCCGGTCATGTAGTTATTAAATGCTTTGATGCTGCCGCCATCTTCGCTCGAAAACGTAGGCATGTTTTTATAATCATTGGCACTTGTCGACGTGTTGAACACATCACTCCCCTGCATGGAGGTCAGGATGGGATACTTGCAGTTACGAAAATAATTGCCTTCGACAAACACCGAGGAACCCAAACACGCACCCACGCCATACTTGGCAATGCCATCGTAATAATTATTGTACACGTGAGCCGAGTAAAAACGCACGCGCGGATGGCGCGAATCGGAATGGTCGTACCAGTTGTGGTGATAGGTGATGAGCAAATCGTCCGAAGCCCCTTCGCTCAACCCCAACAGGTTACTCTTGCCGGTGTCGTAAAAGTGATTGTACGAAAAGGTTACGCGGGTCGACTTCTTGCAGTCCAACGCGCCATCGCCCTTGGCCTGGTCGGCATCGCCCCCGGCATCGCCATAAAAAAAGTCACAATGGTGCACCCACACGTACTCATTATTTTGCTGAAGACCGATGTTGTCGCCCTCGTCACTATTGCAGTTCATGGTGGCCAGGTTGCGTATTTCGATGTTGCAGGCATTCTTCACACGAATGCCCCAGCCATCGGCCACGGCATCATCGCCCACCCCTTCGAGGGTGATGTAGCTCGATGCATTGTTGTTGTTCTCAATCACAATGTCGCCGCCCAGCATGTACGAGAGGTCGGTAATTTGTCCCACCAATCGCACGATGAGCGGTCGGGTATCCTTCCCTTTTTTATAACCATCGAGAATGGTTTGCAGCCCCACACAAGGATTGGTCGTGGCACCGGTCACGTCCATCGACACCGTGTTTTTAGTGTTTTGAGTGATGTAGATGACCACGGCGTTGGCCTTGGGTGTGCCATCGGCATTGTAGGCACCGGGCACTCGTCCATTGGAGAAGGCAAAACCCGCACGGTCATGCGCCATCACGGTAATGGCATCAGTCACCGTTGCCACACCTTCCACGCCACCCATCACCGGCACCACCTTAAGAGTGTACGAACCGGCCTTAAGCCCCAACACATCGGCACGAAAGTAAGTTCCATAACTGCGGATGAGCATGTCGTCGATTTTTCGGTCGGCGATGCCCTCACCACTATAATATACATGGTAACTCTCAGCGCCATCTACCGGTGCCCATTTCACCCAGGCCGACTCGAACCAGCCCCCCGCTTGGGATATTTGAGGCGCTTGTGCCACCACCAGTGAACACATGGCCATCATCACGAAAAGGAATTGTAGTTTTTTCATCATGCAGATTTGATTAATTAGACAGATTTTAACATCTATATTCAAATCACTAAATAACCCATTTTCATCTGCCCGAAGGGGGTAAAAACTGTTGAATGAAGGGCGGTAGATTGGTAAATCCTTTAACTCACAGGGGATGATTCATCCATAAAAGACCACAGCGAAGTTTTCATGTATTTAAAAAAGCATGAAGATATGAGAGACGAAAAGTATTTTTTCCAATGTCGTTTAGAAGATAAGATGACGTCAGACCAATAGTCAGATGATGAGATGAAACGAGACTTATAGATCTGTTTTTTTAATCTCATCTGTCTGAAGTCGAATCATCTTCTTGTCCGTTACTTGAATAACAGTCACTAAACGACATATCATCTCCCATCTAAAATCATCCGTCATAGATGCAGATATGCTAAAAAAGTTGTTATTTAGGGTCATCAACCCTCACGGGAGATGGGATTTAAAACAAACCACCATGAGAATACTCACACTACTGGCAGCCTGTGCCCTCACACTGACCCTTTGGGGACAGACCGGCTACCGCACCAAGTCGCAACGCGCCATTGAGCTGTACGAAGAAGCCGGCACCTTTTATGTAAAAGGGCAAACCGCCCAGGCTCTCACCTCCATCAACAAAGCCCTGGAACGTGACCAGATGTTCATAGAGGCCTATCTGCTCAAAGCCGAAATATTCCAGTACCTGCAGAAATACAGCGATGCCCGCGAAATGCTCATTCAAACCATCTCCATCGACTCGATGTACTTTATTCCGGCCTTCTACAACATGGGCAAAGTGGAGTTTTTTATGGGTAACTACCAGGAGTCCATCGGGTGGTTTAAACGCTACGACAACCTGGCCAAAACACGCAAGCAACCCCTCAAAACCGACCAGTGGATTATGAAGGCTGAATTTGCCATCAAGGCTAAAAACCGTCCTGTGAAAATTGTGCCCCGTAACCTGGGCACGGCCATCAACACCGACTTAGACGAATACTGGCCCAGCCTGACGGCCGACGAAAACACCATGGTGTACACCGTGCTGGTGCCTCGAGATACGAACGCGTACAAAATGGGCAACCTGCCTAAAACGCCCAACTACTTTCAGGAAGATTTTTATGAAAGCCTGCGCGATGAATCGGGTCAATGGCAACATCGGCAGGCCATTCTGCCCCCGCTGAACTCCCCCAGCAACGAGGGGGCGCAAACCCTTTCGGCCGATGGCCAGTGGATGTTTTACACCGCCTGTGGCCGACGCGACACCAAAGGCAGCTGCGACATCTACTTCGCCCAACGCACAGCCTCCGGATGGAGCGACCCGGTAAACGTAGGGGCTCCCGTCAACACCCCCTTCTGGGAGTCACAGCCAACCATTGCGGCCGACGGACGAACCCTCTATTTCATCAGCAACCGTTCGGGCGGCATTGGCAAAAAGGACATCTGGTGCGCCACCGTCACCAGCATCAAGGATGATGGGACACCCATCTTCGGCGACCTGAAAAACCTTGGGTCTAACATCAATACCGAGGGCGATGAAAACTCCCCCTTTATGCACCACGACGGGCAAACGCTTTACTTCTCGTCGGACGGATGGCCGGGCATGGGGCAAATGGATCTTTTCCTGAGCCGCAAAGATGCCTCCGGCAACTGGCAAACACCCGAAAACCTGGGCTTCCCCATCAACACGGCCAGCGACGAGATTGGCCTGGTGGTGAACGCGGCCGGTAACCGCGCCTACTACTCGAGCGACGGGATTGAAGGGGGAGCCGGCGGTAAAGATCTTTATGTGTTCGATTTGCCCAACGATCTTCGCCCCACGCCCGTGTCGTACGTGCGTGGCATTGTGTACGATGCCGACACCAAAGAACGCATCGCCGCCCGATTTGAACTCTACGATGTGAAATCAGGTAACCTGAAAGCCTCCTCAGGATCGAACGGCCATACCGGCGAATTCCTCCTGTGCCTGCCCCCCGGCAACAGTTATGCCCTCAATGTCTCCAAAAGCGGCTACCTGTTCTACTCGGGTCACTTCAACCTCAAAGGCATTCACGACCTCACCTCGCCCCGCCAAATCGACATCTACCTGCAACCCATCAGAGAGGGCTCGCAAGTGGTGCTCGAAAACGTGTTCTTCGCCACCGACAGTTACCAGCTCACCGACGAGAGTCGTGTAGAACTCGATAAAGTCGTCGCCCTGATGACCGACAATCCCTCGATGACCATTGAAGTTCAAGGACACACCGACAATCAAGGATCAGCAGCCTACAACCTGCAACTGTCGCAACAGCGCGCCCAGTCGGTGGTGACCTACCTCACCGGCAAATCCATTGCCCCTGCGCGCCTCACGTCCAAAGGTTATGGCATGACGCAGCCCGTCGCCCCCAACGAAACCGAAGCCGGCAGAGCTCAAAACCGCCGAACACAAATGAAAGTGTTGAAAAAGTAGCTAAGGAACTAAGTGCAAAAGGTAAAAAGTGTAAAAGTGCCTGAGGCAAAATTATTGACGAAATAGCCTCCTAATCCCCCCGGGGTATTAGGAGGCTAAACGAAAGAAAACCAATCGTTGTTCGACATTAAAACTCAATTAACAAAAAAGCCACCCAATGAAGGTGGCTTTTTTGTGAGTGTATTTGTAGCAACAATTGTTACTTGTTCAGAAATTTTGAGAGGGTATCCATCAATATCTGCAAGCGAATGGGCTTGGCCAGATAATCGTCGCACCCAGCTTCGATGCACTTCTCGCGCTCACCCGACATCACGTGTGCCGTTTGTGCAATAATGGGGATATCAGCATTGATGGCCTTAATGTGTCGCGTGGCAGTATAACCATCCATAATGGGCAATTGTAAATCCATCAACACCAAGTCAACACGGTTTTCTTTAAACATACTTACCGCTTCCTGACCATCTTTAGCCCATAAAATTTTAGCTTTGGTTTTACGCAAGGCCGCGTCAAAAAATATTTTATTGGTGTCCACGTCTTCCACCACCAAAATCACCTTGCTTTCCCAATCCTGTATTAGAGCGCTTGTGACGTTATTTGTTGTAGTCATTACTGAGTTGTAGTTAAGTCATATAATTGAGCCACTAAATTAGACGTTGCAATCTTATTTTCCAAACATTGTTACTAAAAGTTAACGTTACAAGATGCATTCATGAATAAATATCAACTTGACGATGGCATTGATTTTAATCTATCTTTAATGATGGGTGTGAATAAAATCATGTATTATTGTCCATCAGACAGGCAAACCCGTTCCTGCCTGCACCTACCAGATATAAACACCCATCCCCCGACGAAGAAGACGGCCATGAAGCGTTTGATTATTATTGCACTGAGTTTTTTGAGTATTTTGGCCAATGCCGAAACAGCCAACGATATATTAACCACCTTACCACTGCGACAAAAGCTGGCGCTTCTCTTTGTGGTTGATGGGCAAGCTAAAGACATCATGGGACTTGCTCCGTTTGGGCATCTGACCTCAGCCCTTCCCCGACCGTCCCTTTCGACCGACCGGGGTTTACCGCTGGCCGATGCCTCGCGGCAATGGATCGACAGCCTGCCCATCCCTCTGCCGTCGGGTGACAGCTGGCCGACACTGCCTCTTAGCGATCGCAAGAAACTGAGCCAAGACTTTCTGGCTACTTTTCCGCACATTGGCGCCCTGGCCACTCCCTTAACACCCGAATTCCCCCAACAAATGGGCATCCCCTCCGGCATGCCCCTCCCCGACCGGGTGCTCACATTCCGCACACAACCCAGTGCCACACCCAGTACCCAGGCCGGAATCATCCGACTACCGGCCAACCTGCTCAACACTGCCACCAATTCAGCCAACGTAAACACTTCAACCCACGAAAACGGTCTTTCCCTAATCAGCCCCATCGATCCCCTAAAGTTGGGGGTGTCCTTAGACGAAATTCTGGCTATGCCCTATTTGATTTATACCGACAACCTGTTGGTGGATGTGGAACGCCTGCTCCGCGCCTATGAAAACAATCAGATAGACCGCGCCAAGGCCGATGAACGCATCAAATGGGCCATTCATTTGCGCATCAATGCCCCCAAAGCAATATCACCATGGGGAAACACCACAGTCATCAACCACCACCTATTGCATCGCAGCCAGCTCGCCGGGCGGTCGCTATCACTGGTTCGCAACCAACAATTTCTTCCGCTGGCCAACACACAACTATCGCACTTGCATTGGGTTGATTTACGGCGCCACAAAACCGGAAAAATCAATGAAACAGTGCAATTTCATCAATTCAACGCCCCCTGGCTCCCCAGCATCCCCCAAACCCGACTTCAGGACAATGCCCCAATGATGGTTATTTTGGCCGACCATCAACCCGATGTGCCGGGCATCATTTTAAAAACTCTGGCTTTTAAAGAAAGTAATCCCCGCGCAAAAGTCTGCCTGGTGTTGATGGCCTGTCGTTTACCAGAACAATACATCGCCAATGACTTTACCTGTTTCGATGCCATCTTACTGGGAACATCCGATCATTCGTATTTGTGGGAAAATGCCGTACAAGCCATTTGCGGGGGCACCGAAATCAGAGGGCGAATTCCCTTTACCATGAATGGGTTATGCATGTCCGGCGAAGGCATCGACATCATCCCCACTCGCATGCACCTGGGACATCCGATTGAAGCAGGCATGAACGCCGCAACATTGGCTCGTATCGACTCGCTGATGAACGAAGCCATCGAGGGGGATGCCATTCCGGGTGGGCAAGTAGTGGTGGCGCGCAACGGGCTGGTGGTGTATCGTAAGAGCTACGGAACCACCTCTTACCACTCAACAGAAAAAGTCACCCCCGGCCATTTGTACGACATTGCATCAGTGACAAAAATCATGTCGGCCACCCCCCTGCTCATGCACCTATACAACCACAATCGACTCTCCCTCGAAAAAAGCATCGGCGATTATCTTCCCGACATGAAAGGCACGAATAAACAAGATTTAAAAGTATACGAACTACTCACCCACAAAGCCGGACTAAGAGCCAACATTCCAACCTTTTTGGATGCCATTGACCGCAATGCCATCAACGGCAATCTATACAGCAAAGTACGCACCGCCACCCACTCACGTCAAATTGACGAACGGCTGTATCTCAACAACCAAGTAGCACTGAGCATGGACTTATTCAGGGAACACCCCGACACCCTTTTCTCGATAGAAGTGGCCAAAGATCTCTACATGAATCATCATTTCGTTGACAGCACTTGGCAAATCATCGCCTCCTCGCCGCTCGACAAGCACAAGGCATATCGATACAGCGACATGGGACTGGTAATACTGCAGCGCATCATCGAAACCACCGAAAATAATAAAATAGACCACCTGTGCGACTCATTATTATTCACCCCATTGGGCATTCAGGGAATGAAATACACGCCATTAAGATATTTCCATGAATCGCACATCGCCCCAACCGAAAACGACCGGGTGTTTCGCAAACAGCACCTGCGCGGATACGTGCACGATCCCGGGGCGGCCATAATGGGCGGCGTGGCCGGACATGCGGGCTTATTTGCCTCGGCCGATGAAGTCACCAAGATGATGCAACTGTTCCTCAATCAGGGAACCTATGGCGACACACGTCTCTTCAAACCCGAAACAGTGAAACGCTTTACCGACCGCTACAACAGCGCCACCCGTCGCGGCTTGGGCTTCGACAAGCCCGAAACAAACACGACCAAAGTGAGCCCGGTGACCGACAAAGCTTCCGCACAATCGTTCGGACACCTTGGCTTCACCGGCACCATTGCCTGGGCCGACCCGGCCAACGGACTCGTATTTGTGTTTTTAAGCAACCGAGTGAACCCCAATGGATGGAACCGCAAACTCATCACCACCAACGTGCGGAACAAAGCCATGACCATTGCTTATGAAGCCATTGTGACACCATGAATTCTTTTACCACCCAAAATTATCACCAACAGCATTTAAAACCAACACCCAATGGCGTTTAGTTAAGACAATGAAGCGGCTGAAAGAATTTTAAATATCTTCTCTCAGTCTCTCCAGTCTAATCGATCAGTCCGAAGTCGAATAATCTTCTTGTCTTTCCCACGAATAACACTAACTAAACGACATTAAATTCACACCTCAAAAAACTTTAAAAAGGCACGAATGGCATAAGTGTGGTCTTCAACGCCACACAATTCGCGCACCGAATGCATGGCCAACATGGGGCTACCCACGTCAACCGTACGTACATCCAATTGCGTGGATGAGATGTTACCAAGCGTTGATCCACCGGCCATATCGCTACGATTGACAAAGCGTTGCACGGGCACACCGGCAGCACGACAAACCATTTCGAAAACAGCCGCACTATCGGCATCGGTGGTGTATTTTTGTCCGGCATGGTATTTCAGCACAATGCCGCCATTGATAACCGGGCGCAGAACCGGATCGTGCTTCTCAGGGTAGTTGGGATGCAATGAATGCGCCATGTCGGCCGACACCATGAAGGAGTTATAAATGGCTCGTAACTGTTGCTCCCGACTCTTGCCTTCCAATTCGAGAAGGCGCTCCACCACCTGTCGCAACAAAGGCGCTCCGGCTCCTTGTTTAGACACACTTCCCACCTCTTCGTTATCAAAAACGACCAGCATTTGCGTGGCATTAGCAGGAGAGGCGTGCAACAACGCCTGCAGGCCGGCATGTACCATGGCCAGGTTATCAACTCTCGAGGCAGAAATCAGTTCATCATTCAGCCCAACCGTACAGCCACGCTCATATTCATACATAAAAAGGTCAAAATCGAGCACATCATCCGAAGAAACCTCCAGATGAGCAGCCAAAATCTTCTTGAGAGAGAAGGCCGAAAGGCATTGCCCGTCAGAAATTCCCATCAGGGGGAGCATATCCTTTTGCTTATTGAGCTCAACACCCTCGTTGACACCTCGATTCATGTGAATGGCCAGTCCGGGAATGATGAGTAAGGGTTTATCGATATTCACCAGCCGCCATTGGGGACGCAACACATCGTCACTTCGCAACGTCACCCGTCCGGCCAACGACAAAGGCCTGTCGAGCCAACTCATCAAAACGGGGCCGCCATACACCTCGGTATTCAGCTTGATGAAATGATTCTCGACACACATCTCGGGCGACGGTTTAATTTTGAAGCCAGGAGAATCACTGTGCGCGGCAATGAAGCGAAACCCATCGACTTCGGCTTCACCACTCCCGGTTTGCCAGGCGATGATGGCCGTCCCGTTACGCCGGGTGAAATATTTCCCATGCCCGTCAAACGACCAAGATTCCTCAAGGGGTAAATATTGGTAACCCGCGAGAAGTAACTCCCGTTCGATGGTTTGAACCACATGAAATGGGGAACACCCCTTCTGTATAAAATCGATCAGGCAAGTCGCCTGATGTTGTGTATCGGTTATCATGAGATTTTGTTTTTTGAAGTCATGTAAAAGAAGTGATGCACCCCATTCGGAGCTCATCATTCATTGAGTAAAAATAGGGTGAAAGCGATTAAGAGCGAAACGAAAACAGGGATTTTACAGAGAGAACTACATTAATAAATACGAAAACATGATTCCCATTTACAAAACAGAAAAAACACGCTATATTTGCGCTAATTCAGAACTCATTTACCTGATTTATGTCAAACATTTTATCACTGTCCGAAGCCGCCACCATTGGACTTCACAGCATGGTGCTCATTGCCCAGTCGACGGAGAAACTCAATGCCGGACAGATTGCCGATCGCATTGGCAGCTCAAAACATCATGTGGCCAAAATCATGCAACGCCTGGCCAAAGAAAATTTCATCACCTCAAACCGTGGCCCGCTGGGTGGATTCATCCTCAAAAAGAAACCCGAAGAAATTTCATTACTGGACGTTTTCGAAGCCATTGAAGGAAAGATTTCGGAACACGAATGCCCCGGTAACAAAGAAGAATGCCCCTTTGGCAACTGCATCCTGGGCAGTGTATCGCACCGTCTTACTCAGGATTTCCTCCATTATCTCAAATCACAAACCCTGTCAAAATACATTTGAGAAAGCAGATGACGCTTTTAAAAGCATCATTCATTCATCAATCGCACCGTATGGCATGCAACCAAGGCAGCCGTCTCAGTTCGCAGACGGCTATTACCCAATGAAATAGGCTCAAAACCTTTATTAATAGCCATATCAACCTCATGCTCTGAAAAATCGCCTTCGGGTCCAATGAGCACCAACACGTTTTCTCCTGTTCCGCATGCAGTCCTTAAAGGTTGTTTGGAGCCACCATGACAATGGGCTATGAATTTTTTACCGGCAAAAGGACGATTCACAAAAGAGGTAAAATCAACAGCATCGTTTACCACCGGTTTAAACATTTTCTGCGACTGCTTCATGGCGGCTACCACCACTTTATCAATTCTATCAGCACGCAAATTCTTACGTTCCGAATGTCGGCACAAAATAAACGACAATTCGTGCACCCCAATCTCAGTCGCTTTTTCGGCAAACCACTCAATCCGATCCATGTTTTTGGTCGGAGCCACGGCAATATGAATTCGAGGTTGCATCGGCTCCATCCGTTCGACACGTTCAATGGACACACGACAACGCTTGTGATGAGCCTCGGCCACCACGCCCCAATAGCAAGTTCCCAGGCCATCAACCACCATCAAGGCATCACCCAGGCGATGACGCATCACCTGAATACAATGATTGCTCTCCTGCTCATCGAGAACAGGGTGTTGCTCAGAAAAACCGGGGGTGTAAAATAGTTCCATAACAATGATTGAGGTGCAAAGATAGGGCATTTATCCCAATCGGATAAAAAGCAAAACACATGATTCAACACAAAACAGCCTACAAAAAAGGTTCGTAGAAACAGGTCATCACAAACCAATACAGTAACATCCCCAAGTCCTTAACGGGTCACACCATGACTTCAGCGGGAACCGTGCGAATGGAAAAAACAAATTCACTCCCCTGACCGGGCGTAGAGGTCACCTCCATATCGCCCCCCAACATCTTCACCAGACTTCGTGAAATAGTGAGACCTAAACCATTGCCTCCGTATTGTTTAGCCAACGACTCATCCCCCTGACGAAAACGTTCAAAAATCACTTTTTTATACTCTTCAGCAATCCCAATGCCGGTATCCCTGACCCAAAACTTCAAATGGTTGTCATCAATAAAACCATATCGAATCACAATTTCCCCACAATGCGTAAACTTAATGGAATTGGTTAGCAAATTCAGAATGACCTGCTCAAGCCGCATTGAATCGGAATAAATGACTCCGCCAACACCCCCTTGAGAGACAATGCTTAAACTTAAATCTTTTTTGGCGTTGCGAATGAGTGTCTGCCCCACGCGCTCCACTTTTTCGAGCAGCCGCTCCACCGAAAAATGCTCGGGGACAATGACCAACTGCCCAGACTCTATTTTGGAGATGTCGATGATATCGTTGATGAGATTGAGCAGAGACTCGCCACTACTTTTGATTTGCAACAAATAATCCCTCCGTTCATCTTCAGAGAGCAAATCGGTGGTGACCAAATCGGCAAAACCCAAGATGGCATTCATGGGGGTGCGTATTTCGTGCGACATGTTGGCCAGAAACGACGTCTTAAGACGGTCGCTCTCCTCGGCCTTCTCCTTGGCCAAACGCAACTGGTTCTCAAATTCTTTTTGGGCATCAATATCAAGGAGCGAACCGGTATAACGCACCGGCGTATCATTGTCCCAGCCGGTAATTTTTCCGTGCAACGACACCCACCTATAAGTTCCCTGACAAGTTTTCATACGCACTTCGCAGCTCAAGAAATCGGCCCTTTTAGATTGATGCAGCAACAACGTCTCCATGAGTTGTGACAAGTCATTGGGATGAATCAGGTTGCGCCATTTTTCTAACTGAAGCCCCAATTCCTTGGGCGATGAATAGCCCAACAACCAAGCCACCTGAGGATTGACATACATCGAACCGGAAAGGACATCAATGTCCCACAATCCCTGATTGGCTCCTTCGAGAGCCAACTCCAAACGAGTCTCACTTTCAATCAATTCCCGCTCGGCACGTTGCCGAAATAAAATCACCGACACCAGCAATACGATGATACAAACAAGGGAAACTAAAAAACCGACAATGATGATCATCTCCGTTTTATAGCGTGCAAAAATGCCCTTATCCTTGTTAAAGATAATTTTATCGGCGGGTAGCAAGCGATGGTCGATGCTAAAACGGTTCAGTTGTTCATGGTCGAACATCATCTGGTGAGGTGCGGGCACGGCAAAAGGCATGGATTGTACTCGATGACACAACCGCTGTTTCATAATGTCTGAGGCCATTTCACCTTGTACCAGTCCCGATTCGAGAGCTCCGCCAACAATTAAATCAGGAATCAGAAAATCCCAATTACTGTACACAGGCACATGCAAATCTTTAAACAAACCACGAGCTTCGATGGCCATCTCGCGCACAAAACCATTGTTATTTAAATAAAGACTAAACAGGTAAACCGCTTTATCAGTCAAATCCTGATTGGCAAATGCAGCTTGTAACTGCTCCGGCGTTTCAACAATCACTTCGCGATAGCCAATATCTAATCCCGATTCGCGGATGCCCTCAAGAAACTGCTCACGAAAGAGCGGATACATCAATGTTTTATCGCCAATCACAATGAACTCCTTTAATGAAGGCTGCATGGCTTTGGCCACCTGCAACGTTCGTTTTACGCCAATGCGCTCCTCCACACCGGTGAAACGTAACGTATCAAGTCGCTGTCGATACTGCTCCACCACATTGATGCCACAAAACACCACCGGCACCTTTCCCCAAATAGAATCACCATGATTAATGATAAAATCCAACGCATTGTTATCACTACAAATAATGGCATCAACCGGAAACTGACTGAATTTATGACGATAAAGCGATTGTAACTCTTGAAAAAACAAAGGGGTTTGAAATCGCTTCGAGTCCATATACTCCACACACAACCGGTATCGTGATGAATCGCGAAAACCGGTCAACACCGCATCGGTAATATCATCGGACCACTTAAAGCCCCGATGATATGAATTGAGCAACAAAATGGTTTGGGTTGCATCCCTTGTCGGCTCTACAGCAAAGACAACGCTGCACAGACATTGAACCCATAACAGGGTCAGTAAACCATATTTGAAAAATAAATGCATCAATTCGTAGTTAGCGGTCAGTAAGCGAAACAAAGAAAGGAAAGTAAAGTTAAAAAAAACTATACAAATGCAACAATATCCAAACAAAAGAGTCGTTGACCGTGTATAAGGCATCATTTCAAGGAAGGACAAACGATCATTCGTTCAAACATGACACGTGACTATCACCACATCTCACTATGAACATGTATCTTACAAAAAAACAATAAATCCTCACAAAGACAACACAACCATCCAAAAAAACGATGACCCACTTGCACAGAACTGCTTCCCCCACCCCGCTCAGCTTCGAAACGTTGGTAGAAACCTACCAACACCGGGTGTACAGCATCTGTTACAAGTTCCTTAAAAATGCGCAAGACGCCGAAGATGTGTCACAAGAAGTATTTGTGGACATTTATAGAAATTTCGACCAATTCAGGGGTGACGCAGCACTCTCGACCTGGGTGTACCGCATTGCCGTGAATCGTTGCATGGATCATTTGCGCACGCAAAAACGCAAAAAACGAAACGCATTCGCCTTCTTCAACAAAGAAAACTCAGAGTTGGAACGCCTCTCACCCCCAACCGAATTTCATCCGCACGCCCAACTGGAGCAAAAAGAAAAAGAAACCTTACTGGGTCAAGCCATCGAGAAACTCCCCGAACGTCAACGCGTGGCTTTTACACTGGCAAAAATTGACGGCATGAAACAGGACGACGTGGCACAAATCATGAACACGACCGTTGCTTCCGTTGAATCATTGCTCATACGAGCCAAAAATAAACTAAAAGACGAGTTGTCGGGATATTTCAAATAACAAACGAAGGAAAAACAGAGAACCATCGTCAAAAATAATTGATCAACAGCCAACCAAACGCCACCAATAGATGAATCACCTCAATCAAATAAAAGCCAAACATACCGACATCGACCAATGGATCAATGAGGTATACCCGGAACGTGACCGTTGTGCCCCGCCATTTTTTCTCAACAAAGTGATGCACCGCGTCGCCCAGGAAAAAAAGGTGAAACAAATAATTCACTCCCCTTATTATTACCGAGCCATCGCAGCGGCCATTCTGATATTGGTCGTTGTCAACTTATACACCATCCTTAAGGGAATACCCGAGAGCGACTGGCAAACCCAAACAAAAAACACCAAAGAACAACTCAACTGGCTCAACACCGAAGACGATAGTTTTAGCCAATACACCAAACTGGCACTCGAATAAACACAAACGCACCATCATGAACGAATCAAAAAAATACAGGCTTATTATTGTCGTACTGATTTTGCTCAACGCAGGCTTAATAACCCTATGGTGGTCGATGAGCAATACCGGGAAAACAACTCAGGAAAACAACTCAGGAAAAAACAAGATGGATTTTTTCACCGAGGCTCTACATCTAGACTCACTGCAAAAAGCAAGCTTTGACACCCTCTCGCAAGAACATTTTGAACGCTTGGGACAGTTAAAAGCAAAAATCGACAGCCTCAAACAGGTCATGCGGCGCGAAATTATGCAACCTGAAATCAATGAGTCCCGACTGGATTCCATCTTTCAAAATCTGGCGCACTACCGCACCGCATCCGACACAGCCAACTACCGCCATTTTAAAAGGTTGCGAACCCTCTGTACCCCATCGCAGCAAGCGTCGTTTGATAGCCTGGTCAGTTCATTCATGAACCGCAAAGATCATAAAAAAGATAAACCACCTCATCATCGATGAACCAGGCTTCAAAAACAAGTCATCGTTCATGAAAAAACAAAACAGCCCCTATCGGTTTTCGAAACCATTAGGGGCTGTTTTATTGTAACTGCAATACCTCGCTTATTTCCCAAATTTATAGTTGAGACCCAATCCCACCAACTGTTTAAACTGAGTGCGGGGACCGTGCTCCACGCCGTCGGGGTCGACATACTTCACATCGTCGTCGTACAACAGGTTTACCGACACGATGGCCGACAGGTACTGATTCACGCGTAAATTTAACGTTGTTTCCCAGTCCACATCAATGTTCTGAGCATTTTCGGCAAGATTGGAGAAAAGATCCACCCGGGTGTAGAAATCCACATTCTTGACCAAATCCTTTTTACGAGCCACCATTTTCACAAAAGCACCAAACTCCGAACGGGTTTTATCACCCGGCTCAACCCCGAAGGCTCCTACCGATGACAAACTATCTTGGTTCACAATGGTCATTTTACTGGTAATGGGTGATAAATAAAGCGAAAAGTTGGCCGATGGTTTATAGTCCATACCCAACGAATAGGTTAGGTAAGCTGGTGCCAAAAATGTCGATGTCATGATGGAATTTATGGGTGCATCCTTGTACCCTTTATCCATTTGAGTTTTAAAATCGACCAACCCGGTATAATACCAATGACTGGATGCCTGATAACCATATTTGGATGCAAACTGCAACTTATCATCAGATTTCATGGCATTGTCAGTACCTTGCTTCACCAAACCATAGCCCAAGTCGAAACTATTGTCCCAACTCACTTTGTTCTTTTTATAATTAAAATACGATTTGAGGTTAAAAGCACCCGACACCGAATTCTTACCCCCGGCAGCCCAATTGGTGAAAGTCAATTGATTAACGGTTAATGATGCATTCCCGCCAATGGTCCAGTTTGACAAGGAATCGGACGTAGCCTCCTGAGCATTAGCAACCGTCAATGATGAAACCATTAAGGCTGCAATCCAGATTTTTCTCTTCTTCATATCTAAACAATTAAAAAATAAATAAACTTCAATTAAAATCACTACTGACCGACAAAACTAGAAATCTCCAATCTTCAAAGATTGTAAGTGTTGATAAACAGCAATATAAGCATATCTTCAATTGTTTTTCAATTACCTACCCCCCCCCTTTTTTTTCAGAAAAATGCGAGTTGTATGTCAGGACTTTTGTTTTTTGCTTTTACATTTTTGACATAAGTCCGTCTACAGTTTTCAATCACCCAATAAACGTCTAAATGGCTTATCAGGTAAATCCTAACCAAAGCGGCAATTGTAGAGAAAGCCTTTTTTGTGTCCGACTTTGCCCTTAGGACCATTAAAAGCAAATGGGCGATCAATGTGCACCACACTTGTGTTTTTATACCATTTTCG
>NZ_QKZK01000034.1:0-3904 GCF_003254275.1 Breznakibacter xylanolyticus
ACCCTGCCGCTGTGATTACGGTAGCTCTCCACTAAACGGTAATAACCGCTATAGATTCCCGTTTCGGGGTTGGTGCGCATGGATACTTTGAAATACATGCCCCAAAGTAAACATGTAAACCGCTGATATACAATACCCCCTTGTGTACTACAAATGATTTTTCGAAAATTCAGACACTGATTATCAATGTATTACAAAAGCAAATAGAGCAAAAGAGCCTATTTTGAGGTGAAAAAAGGTGTTTTTTTAATGAATTTTGGATGGAAAGCTGCAAGATGGGTTAATCATTTATTATCTCCGCAAACATCCCTATGCTAAAATAGATGAAATTCGCAATTATCTGCACAACCAACTGTCAGATTCGGATCCGGAAAGCACCAGCACTTCAGAAAAAACGTTTCGACGCGATCTCAACGATCTCAAATTACTGGGAGTAACCTGATATATACCGAAGCGGTGGATCGATATCTGAAAACCCGCATCAAAGACTATGATTACCAACAACATTTTGGCGGGGTGATTTATCTGTTTGTCAGGGGTGTGAGGAAACATTCCACCAACGGCATCTTTATCACCAAGCCGGGGCAAGGGGCAATTGGGAATATTTTGAGGGAAGTCACTGAAACATGCGAGGTTAAATAATTTTTACTTCGCAGCAACGTTCAAATATCACGACCAACGAAGCTAAACAAGTTGTCGACAATTTTAAAGAAGAAACCGGAAAGATCAAACAGCACGAAAAACGCCCCCCAACCAAAAGCCCCGCATCATTGGCCGTTGTTTTGAGCCTCTTTAGCCTTTTTTTTGAAGTAACCCCGAAACAAGAAGTGGTGTCTGACAGCTTCCAGATCTTCATTAAGCTTTTGGGAGCTGCTTTCGAGGTTGATGATGGTTTCACGCAAATGGGCACCGGCAACTTCGTCGTGCATCAACACGCCAAAAGGGGTTTGGACGTTAGAGCTGGCCTGTTTCAAATTACGAATCAACACATTGGCCGTATCAGACATCTGTTGCAACTGCACCATTGACGATCGCAAGGTTTTAAAAAGCACGGTATCGGCAATGAGTTCCTTGATGAGTGTGCCATTGTTGTTAAGGCCGGCGGTGATGGAGGCCATGGCATTCATCAATTCCTGAGCTTTGGCCGAGGAAAGCTGCAGGGAAACAGAAGCGGCATTGATGTTTTCGTAAACGGCACTGTCCATGATGAGCTGACCGAGGGTTCCTTTTCCGTCAGCAATTTTGTGAAAAATCACTTTCAGGTCGGAGGTGATTGCCAGCAGGTTTATATTATTCTCCTGAAAGGTATTGAGCATCCCATCGGTGGAGAAGGTTTTTTGAACCAACAGCGTATCGCCATCGGCCACCACAGGAGCGTGCTGAGTTCCCCCCACAATCACCATGATTTTATTGCCCATGAGGCCATCGTTGCTGATTTTCACTTTGGCATCTTTGCGAATGTAGTGTTGGGCACTGTTCTCAATATTCACAAAAACCAATACTTTAGAATGATGAGTAAACTGCAACTTGCCCACGGTACCCACCTTGACGCCTGAAAACCAGACATTGTTACCCGTTTGCAAGCCATTGACATCGTCAAAGAGGCAGACGACGGTCATTTTGCTTTTAAAAGTGCTGCGCAAATTACCCACCATGAGAATGCCGGCTACCAGAAACAAAATGCCCAGAAAGACAAATAGGCCAACCACAACGCTGCGTTTATTTTGAATATCGGTCATAATTCACTGCAAAAAATTGTAATTAAAAAAAGCTTTCAGTTGGTCATCATCAGTCACAAAGAGTTCATCAAAAGACCCAATTTTAGAGAACTTACCTTTGGACAACATGGCGATG
Source organism: Breznakibacter xylanolyticus (assembly GCF_003254275.1). GTDB lineage: Bacteria > Bacteroidota > Bacteroidia > Bacteroidales > Marinilabiliaceae > Breznakibacter > Breznakibacter xylanolyticus. The sequence continues at coordinate 1,855 of NZ_QKZK01000034.1, forward strand.
CGGTTAGCCGTGTTTTTGGCACAGGTCAGGTCGTGAGTGATAATGAGCGAGCTGGTGTGATATTGGGATTGCACCAGATTGATGAGCTCAATGATGTCGGCGCTGGTCACGGGATCCAAACCGGAGGTCGGTTCATCGTAGAGCATGATTTTGGGTTTGAGGATGAGCGTGCGTGCAATGCCAATGCGCTTGCGTTGACCGCCGGAGAGATCTGAAGGCATTTCCCGAATTTTGTCACGTAAGCCGACGGCCTCGAGGGCTTCTTCCACCGCCCGGGTCACTTGCAGCCGGTTCAAATGTTTTACATTCATGGTCAATGGAAAAGCGAGATTTTGAAACACATTCATGCTGTCGTACAAGGCACTGTTTTGAAAGGAAAAACCGATGTGCAAACGCAACCGGTCCAACGCTTTTCGATTTAAAGCAGCCACGTTTTGTCCCAAAACCGTCACCAGGCCTTTATCGGGCAGCAATAATCCGACAATCATCTTGATTAACACCGACTTTCCGGAACCTGATTTGCCAAGAATCGCAATGTTTTCACCTTCGTAGAGGTTCAAATCGATCCCCTGAAGAACCGGCAACTCACCAAAAGACTTAAAGAGTCCACTGATAGAGATCACCGGCGCATGATCATTGACAATATGACGGTTTTCACGTTCCATGATTCATCCGTATCGGAAAAAGTTAATGCCCGTGACAATGATAAACTCTTCGATAAAAACGAGAAAGATGGTGAGCACTACGGCCTGGTTGGCAGCACGTCCCACGCCACGAGTACCCTGAGTGGCATGGTATCCCATGTAGCAACTCACCATGCCGATGGTAAAACCATAGGTCACCGATTTAAGCATAAAGGCAAACAGATCGAGAAAGCTGATGTATGAAAAGGCATTTTGATAGAAACTAATCAGACTGCTGCTCTCCTGTTCATGAACATTCAAATAGGATCCATAGAGGCCAATAAAGCTGCAATAGATGGCCAACACGGGGATGGCAATGGTGGTGGCCATCACCCGAGTGACAACCAGATACTTAAAGGGATTAATGGCCGACACTTCCATGGCATCAATCTGTTCGGTCACTTGCATTGACCCCAGTTCGGCACCAATGCCCGATCCAACTTTACCGGCACAAATCAGTGCGGTCACCAAAGGCCCCAATGCTCTGACAATGGCCAAACAGACCAACGAAGGGAGCCAGGAGGTGGCACCAAAGTCGACCAATCCGGGACGCGACTGCTCGGTAAAGACCACCCCGACAATGAACCCCGTGATAGAGATGAGTAAGAGAGACTTTAACCCTACATCGAAACATTGGTTGATTAACTCATTCAGATGAAATGGTTTCGTAAATGCTTCTTTAAAAAAGCGAACAACAAAGAGGAACGCATTGCTACAGTCGCAAAGAAATTCGTCAATCTTTTTAGAGAAGAGAACTCCTTTGGACGCAAAACGCACATTGATTCTATGTTTTAAATTATGAATCATCACTTTTCACATCATCGCACCCCCATGAAACCCATCGCAGATGACTGGTATCTTCGTCGGGCAAATGGCCTACTGTGTGTCCGCACATCGGCAACAAGGCAATAATTTAAAAAGAATTATGCAATTCATCAAGTTTTTTTGTGAAGCATGGGGGAGTGGAGGAGTGGAGGGGTGGAGGGGTTTAGGAGTGGAGAAGTGGAAGGATGGAAGGATGGAAGGATGGAGGGGTATTGGGCTAAAGCCCGAGGTTTGAGGGTGCTTTCAATAACCCTTGGCTAAAGCCAAGGGTTATTGAAAGCGACAAGGGTTAAAGCCAAGGGCGAGTCATATAGCCGAGGTAATTCATGATGTCAAGGGCGACTCATAAAGTACCCAGGGTTTGAGACAAGATGCATTCATGAAGTACCCGGGCTAAAGCCCGGGGTTTGGGGGTGGTATTTATGCCCCTTGGTTAATGACAAGGGGTATTCCGAAAGCGACAAGGGCTAAAGACAAGGGCGATTCTTATAGCCGAGGTAATTCACGATGGCAGGGGCGATTCATGAAAAACCCAGGGCTTA
>NZ_QKZK01000034.1:4354-5499 GCF_003254275.1 Breznakibacter xylanolyticus
AAGTACCCAGGGTTTAAGACAAGGGGTATTCATGAAGTACCTCGGGCTAAAGCCAGATGTTGGGGGGTGGTACTTATGCCCCTTGGCTAAAGCCAAGGGTTATTGAAAGCGCCAAGGGCGAAAGACAGGGGCGATTCTTATAGCCGAGGTAATTCTTGATGGCAAGGGCGACTCATAAAGTACCCAGGGTTTGAGACAAGATGCATTCATGAAGTACCCGGGCTAAAGCCCGGGGTTGGGGGTGGTATTTATGACCCTTGGTTAAAGACAAGGGGTATTCCGAAAGCGACAAGGGCTAAAGACAGGGGCGAGTCATATAGCCGAGGCTATTCATGATGGCAAGAGCGACTCATGATGCACCCATGGTTAAAGACAAGGGGGATTCTTGAAGTACTCCGGGCTAAAGCCCGAGGTTGCGGGTGGTATGTATGCCCCTTGGCTAAAGCCAAGGGTTATTCCGAAAGCGACAAGGGCGAAAGACAAGGGCGAGTCATATAGTCGAGGTAACTCATGATGTCAAGGGCGACTCATAAAGTACCCCGGGCTTGAGACAAGGGGGATTCATGAAGTACCTCGGGCTAAAGCCCGAGGTTGGGGGTGGTATTTATGGCACGGGGCTAAAGACAAGGGTTATTGAAAGCGACAAGGGCTAAAGACAGGGGCGATTCATATAGCCGAGGTAATTCATGATGTCAGGGGTGATTCATAAAGTACCCAGGGTTTGAGACAAGGGGTATTCATGAAGTACCCGGGCTAAAGCCCGAGGTTGCGGGTGGTATGTATGACCCTTGGCTAAAGACAAGGGTTATTCCGAAAGCGACAAGGGCTAAAGACAGGGGCGATTCTTATAGCCGAGGTAATTCATGATGTCAGGGGCGATTCATAAAGTACCCAGGGTTTGAGACAAGGGGGATTCATGAAGTACCCGGGCTAAAGCCCGAGGTTGCGGGTGGTATGTATGACCCTTGGCTAAAGACAAGGGTTATTGAAAGCGACAAGGGCTAAAGACAGGGGCGAGTCATATAGCCGAGGCAATTCTTGATGGCAAGGGCGATTCATGAAGTACCCAGGGCTCAAGACAAGGGGGATTCATGAAGTACCTCGGGCTAAAGCCCGGGGTTGGGGGTGGTATTTATGACCCTTGG
>NZ_QKZK01000034.1:5789-11288 GCF_003254275.1 Breznakibacter xylanolyticus
GGGTTTAAGACAAGGGGTATTCATGAAGTACCTCGGGCTAAAGCCCGAGGTTGGGGGGTGGTACTTATGACCCTTGGCTAAAGCCAAGGGTTATTGAAAGCGCCAAGGGTTAAAGCCAAGGGCGAGTCATATAGCCGAGGTAATTCACGATGGCAGGGGCGATTCATAAAGCACCCAGGGCTTGAGACAAGGGGGATTCATGAAATACACAGGGCTAAAGACAAGAGGTATTAAAAAAACACGCGATACCCGAATTTTGTGATGGAGCACCAGAAATGAAATCCCTGACAATGAATGAATCCACGAATTTCACGAATAAGACGAATTGAAAAGCAATTATGATATTACCATGACTTGCGTATAAAAGTCATGGTAATTCGTGGAATTCGTGGAATTCGTGGAAAAATCCATTTAACGCATCTCAGCTTAAGGGAATAGCCAATAAAAAAATTCATGAAGGGATTAAATGAGGATAAAAACCGGACTTTCTTTTTGGAGATATTTATTGTAAATTTAGATTCAAAATCCAAAAGGAACCTGATGATAAGACCCGTTATACTAATATTGCTTTGGTTGGCCATGCAGCTCGATGCCCGGTCGGAGCGTTCAAACCAGATCAGTTTTCGGTATTATACGACAGCACAGGGCTTGTCGCATAATTTTGTGGACTGCATGCACCTTGACAGCAAGGGTTTTTTGTGGGTTGGGACGTGGTATGGGCTGAACCGTTTTGATGGCTATCAGTTTGAGCAATATCACTACAACCCACAGCATCGCAAAGGCTTGTCGGGGACTTTTGTGTATGCGCTGAATGAGGATAAGTGGGGTCACATCTGGATTGGGACCGACAAGGGGCTTGATTTATTTAGCTATCGAACCGATTCGATTCATCATCATCGGCTGGCAGAGACGCCACAGTCGCTGACGACCATTGAACGAGAGAATGACAGCACGATGTGGGTGGGAGACATCCTCAACATGGCTGTTTACCGTGTAGAGAGCAATGCCCGCGGGGAGCTGCTCACAACCCATCGGGTGAGCATCGCAGAATACCGGATACCCTCGTTGGACTATCAGATAGAGGATCTGGCATGGGAAGCGCCATCGACACTATGGATTGGGACGACGAACGGCTTGATCCGCTACAACACGCGCACCGGCGAGAAGAAACAGTATTTGCACAACCCACAAGATCCGCATTCACTGGCTTTCAGTGTTGTGAAATCACTGTTTATATCCCCCACACGGGGACTAATTGTCGGGACGGACATCGGCATGTCGACAATGCGCCGAGAGACAGATGATTTTGAGAACCTGGTGATGCCCCAAAACATCCCGGGAGAGCTGCCCCACAACACGATCAACGACCTGATACACGACAACAATGGGAATCTGGTGATAGGCACATTGGGGGGTATCGCGATTTATGACCCCCATAAAGATCGCTACGAGAGTATCACGGCGGTAGAGTTTTCGCGATATGGTCTGAACTCGAACTATGTGAACTGTCTGCTATCGGATCCGGAGGGTAACATCTGGATTGGGACAGAGGGGGGCGGGTTGAACTGCTATAACATACACAGCAACAATTTTCGGTTGTACATGCATGAGCCAGGGAATGCGAATTCACTCACAGCGCGTTTTGTGAATTCAACGCTCGATGACGGACGGCATTTGTGGGTGGGCACAGCAGGCGGCGGGTTGAACCGCATCGACAAACAGACGGGCGAATACCGTCAATACCGTTCAGCGGTCAATGATGTCACCACCCTTCCGAACAACTTTATCTCAGCGCTGGCACGCACGGAGAACCAACTGTGGGTGGCCACGTGGGGCGAAGGATTGGCAATGCTTGAGCATCCGGAGGGTCACAACCGGCGGTTTCGGAACTTTGCGGATGAGGATGGTCTGCCCTACGGCCCGGTGAACGACTTCATCTCGAGTCTGGTGGTGGATCGGGATGGGATGCTATGGGCCGGAACCAACCTGGGCATCAATCGCATCGACCCCAAGACCTGTCGATTTGAAAGCTTCACCTCTACCCCACCCAACCCGAATATCAACGCGGTGGGTTATCTGATGTTCGACAACCATCACAACCTATGGGTTGGGTCGCCCAACGGGCTTTACAAGATTAAGGCCGATGCACAAGGGCGCATCGACATGAAACATGCAGAGGTTTATCATTGTGTGAACGATCCGAGCGATACGACCAGCATCAGCGGCACCTACATCACGACGCTGGCCACAGATCATCTGGGGAACATCTGGATAGGGACGTATGGGCAAGGGATCAACCTGTTGAGTGCGGCCAACAACCGGGACAATCGCTTTGAGTTTGTGCGTTACGGAGAGCGGAACGGGCTATGCAACAACATCGCCTTTGGCATTCGAGAAGGGAGTGATAGTCTGATGTGGGTGGCGACCGACAACGGGCTATCGGCATTCAACCCTAAGACGGGACAATTCCGCAATTATTATGAAGAGGATGGATTGCCCGCGAACCGATTTTTTTGGAACTCGGCACACCGATCTCAGGAGGGTTCCCTGTATTTTGGGAGCACCAACGGTTTGGTGAATATCAATATCCAAGAGAATAACGAGCTGGCCCTCCCCCACCCTCCGGTTCTGACCGGCTTGATGTTTGAGAACGACACGATACTGACGGGTCACCGCATTAAGCGACATACGATATTGACGGAGAACATCACGCAAACGCAACGCATCGTGATACCGGCACACATCAAGGATTTCACGCTGTGGTTTTCGGCGTTACGCTACACACTACCTGAACGCATTGGCTATCAATACCTATTGGAGGGATATGACCAGACCTGGAATCAGACGACGGCCACCCAACGCTCGGCCAAGTACATGAATCTCCCCCCGGGGGAATATCGGCTACGGGTGAGAGCCATCCACTCGCTGACGCCAACGGTGATGTCGCCCGAGCGGACGCTGACGATCGTGGTTTTGGCACCATTTTACAAGACAACGCCCTTCTATCTACTATTGCTTTTGATGTTGAGTGGGGCTGTATGGGGAACCATCCGCCTGCGCACCTATCGACTGAAGCAGGCCAACAAAACCCTTGAGGAGACGGTTGCCAGCCGGACGCTTCAGATAGAGGAACAAAATGAGGAGTTGCGACGTCAGGCAGAGAACCTACAAGAGACCAATGCTTTGATGGAAGAACATCAGGAGCTGATAGAGCTGCAAAAATGGGAGTTGGAACAACACCGCAACAAACTGGAGGAGCTGGTGCAGGAAAGGACGCAGGAGCTGGAATTGGCCAAGCAGAAGGCCGAGGAGAGCGACCGCCTCAAGAGCGCATTTTTGGCCAACATGAGTCATGAGATCCGAACGCCAATGAATGCCATCGTTGGTTTCTCGAGTCTATTGAACGACAGCGACCTGACGCCTGAAGAGACGAGCAACCTGGTGGGGATGATCACGTCGAGCTCGGAATCGTTGTTGCGCCTGATTGATGACATTTTGGATTTGTCGATGATAGAGTCGAACCAGATGAAGGTGGTGTATGAGGCGACTTCGGTGAACAGTCTGGTAGACAACATTCACTCGGCCATACAGCTGATTCACCGCAATCCGGATGTTGAGATACGTTTGACGAATGGTTTGTCAGAGGAGGAATTGATCATCCACACGGATGCGTTTCGTCTGCAACAGATATTGCTGAACCTGATGAATAACGCGCTTAAGTTTACAGACAAGGGTTTTGTGGAGCTGGGTGTGAGGCGTAAAGAAGGCCAGCTGGCATTTTATGTGCATGATACGGGTCGCGGCATCTCGCCCACTGAGCTTGAGATCATCTTTGATCGATTCCGAAAAATAGAGGATGACAAGAACCGGTTGTACCGAGGTGCAGGATTGGGTTTGTCGATCTCGCGACGACTGTCGGAACTGTTGGGGGGCACCATGTATGTGGAGTCGAATATCAACAGTGGTTCGACATTTTATTTTATGCTTCCGTGGGATTATGTGTTGCCACGACACACAGAGCCACCTGTGGAGCATCTGCCGGAGCAGGCGCATTGGCAGGATAAGACGATATTGATTGTGGAGGATGAGTATTCGAACTATGCCTACCTAAATAAAGCACTGAAGAACAAAAACATATCGACGCTATGGGCTAAAAACGGGCAGGAAGCCATCGATATTGTCAAAAGCGGTCAATCGATTCACATCGTGATGATGGACATCAACATGCCGCAACTCAACGGCATTGAGACGTTTAAGATACTCAAAGCGATGAATCCGCACCTGGTGGTGATTGCGCAGACGGCGTATGCCCGTTTTGAGGATGAGACGCGGATTCGCGCCGAAGGGTTTGATGACTTCATCGGGAAGCCGATACGAACGAAGACGTTGTATCGGGTGATTGAGCGGTTTATGAGGAGTGGAGGAGTGGAGGGTCTGAATGATGTGAGATTGGAGATATGGAGTGAGGAGTCGGGTGAGTAACAAACCCTGAAGGTTTTAGAAACCTTCAGGGTTTTTTGTGTCGGCATTGAGGCAAAATAGCCGTTGCTAGCCGAATCACACAAACGAATATTTGTTAATTTTGTAAACCTTTTCCCGAAATGAGCCATGTTGATGGATTCGGGATTTGGTGACGCATAAATAGGCAACCAGAGACAGCACTTGGACATGGCATCATGGGACTGAGGGGGCGAAGCTATCATTGGTGGAGAAGTTTAGGAGTGGAGGAGGTTAAGAGTTTAGGAGTTTAGGAGTGGAGGTGTTTAGGGGGTGGACAGAAGGAGCCTCCTTAATTCGTTGCTATCACAAAGCGATTAAATGGACCAAGAAAAACAGATTCACACAATCGACTTGCCACTTGGTTTACAAATAATTGCAAGAATTATTTATTTCACAAAAAAGGATATAGGCTACGTTGCTGTGGGAAGATGATAATTTAGCACGCATTACAAATGCGCGCTAGCAAGGGGACAAAAAACAACGCATGCCCTACCAAGACATCATATTCAAAGAAGAAGCTCCACTAGTGTCCCATTAAAATGTACAATAGTCACTACATTGCGCTATGTACAAAATAGTTATTTGTATTTTGAGAGTGAACGGACTTGAATTTGTGTTTAGTGCTTTACTGTCAAAAAAGAATATCCACAATTCAATGTCGTTTAGTTAAGCCCCAAAGGGGCGCCAGCATTAGCGCAGGGCAAAGCCCTGCTTATTTGTAGCAAACGAGCTCAAGCCCTGAAGGGGCGTAAGCTTACGCCCCTTCAGAGCTATAAGATTGTGGTTGCATTCATCGTTGGGCGATGCCCAACGCTACTGCTTATCGCCCTTTCAGGGCTTCACTTAACGACATTGAATTGTGAACCGCGAATTATGCGAATTAAACGGATTAAGAATAAGAACTGGCGAATAGTCAATTGAACAGCGAAGCTGTTTCTCTTCAATTCTTTGTAAGCAAAGCGGCATGGCCGATAACGCTTAATTCGTTAAATTCTTGGC
>NZ_QKZK01000034.1:12099-18181 GCF_003254275.1 Breznakibacter xylanolyticus
CTGCCAAGCGCTGAAGCGATTACGCGGTTGAAACTTATAACTACCTAAACAGCAAGAAAAAAAGAACCGCGAATTATGCGAATTAAACGAATTAAGAGTATGAACTGGCGAACAGTCAATTGAACAGCGAAGCTGTTTCTCTTCAATTCGCTAAATTCGTTAAATTCGCGGTTGAACCTCATAACTGCGTAGCAGCAAAATATTAAAGTTAAATCATTGCATGTCAAAGACAGTTATAAAAACAGAGAATCTTATTAAAATTTAACGATTAGGTGAAGTTGGCATCGACACACTCTCCTTCGCTGGCGCGCGATTGCAACGCGTGACTTTGAATAAAGTTTATAAATTTTAAAGGACACGGTTCGCAGAACCGCGCCAGCGAAGGCGTAAGCTTACGCCCCTTCAGGGCTATAAGATTGTGGTTGAATTCATCGTTGGGCGATGCCCAACGCTACTGCTTATCGCCCTTTCAGAGCTTCACTTAACGACATTGAATTGTGAACCGCGAATTATGCGAATTAAACGAATTGAAGAATCTTGCATTCGCAAGATCAAATAAATACAGCGAAGCTGTTCTCCCAAATTCTTTGCTGAGGCAAAGCGCTAAAGCAATAATGCGGTTAAACCTCTTCTCTGCGTTAGCAGTCAAAAATATTTAAGTTAAAATCATTGCATGTTGAAGATAGTTATAAAAATAGAAAACCGCTCTAAAATATAACACCTCGGCGAAGTAGAAACTGGCATCTTTAACCGCGAATCGAAGATCGACGGAGTCAATTAGACGAATTGAACGAATTATCAGAAACAATTCAATGATTTATCAAGACGAATCCTATAAAATCATCGGTGCGGCAATGAAAGTTCATCGGGAATTAGGATGTGGTTTTTTAGAACAAGTTTACCAAGAAGCACTTGAGATAGAATTAAAAAAACAAAATATCCCTTCTGAGAGAGAAGTACCTTTAACCATTTCTTATGATGGGCATATTCTAAACAAACAATATATTGCAGACTTCAAATGTTACGATAAAATTATACTGGAACTGAAAGCTGTAAAAGAATTGGATAATATTCATGAAGCACAAGTTTTTAATTACCTGAAAGCAACAGGATTTAAACTCGGCTTATTGATTAATTTTGGAGAAGCGTCACTTGTGTACAAACGAATTGTGAAAGAAAAATAAGAAATAAACCGCGTAACCGATAAGTAGTAAAAAGAAAAGGCGAACCGCGAATTATGCGAATTAAACGAATTAAGAGTATGAACTGGCGAACAGTCAATTGAACAGCGAAGCTGTTTCTCTTCAATTCTTTGCAAGCAAAGCGGCATGGCCGATTACGCTTTATTCGTTAAATTCTTGGCCATGCCAAGCGCTGAAGCGATTACGCGGTTGAAACTCTTATCTACCTAAACAGCAAGAAAAAGGAACCGCTAATTATGCGAATTAAACGAATTAAGAGTAAGAACTGGCGAACAGTCAATTGAACAGCGAAGCTGTTTCTCTTCAATTCTTTGCAAGCAAAGCTACATGGCCGATTACGCTAAATTCGTTAAATTCTTGGCCCTGCCAAGCGCTGAAGCGATTACGCGGTTGAACCTCATAACTGCGTAGCAGCAAAATATTAAAGTTTAAATCATTGCATGTCAAAGACAGTTATAAAAACAGAGAATCTTAGTAAAATTTAACGATTAGGTGAAGTTGGCATCGGCACACTCTCCTTCGCTGGCGCGCGTTTGCAACGCGTGACTTTGAATAAAGCTTATTAATTTTTAAGGACACGGTTCGCAGAACCGCGCCAGCGAAGGAAGATGATAATTTAGCACGCATTACAAATGCGCGCTAGCAAGGCGGTAAAGAAGAGTTAACCGCAGAGGCGCGAAGGAAAGAACGCAAAGGGCGCAAAGTGCTTATTACTGCCTGATAGCGATTGATTGTTGGCATAAAACACAGTGTGAGCTATGTTTGTATCTACTTGGCATTTTCGTGACGGCTTTGCCATTGACATAACCACACCGTTTTTGTATTTTTGACATAACAAAACCAACAAAATGAACACGATAAAATTAAAAACCAGCTTTCATCACCTTATAGACAGCATTGACAATAAGCAGCTATTGGAGAGCTTTTACCATTTGATCAAAGCCAAAAGCAAAGCCCAAACAGGTGATTTATGGGCTGGTTTAAAACCTGATGAAAAGGACGAATTATTACAATCATTTCACGAAAGCGAAGTGGCAGAAAATTTGATTGGCTATGACGTGATAAAGAATAGGCACGAAAAATGGCTTTAGAAATAAAATGGACCAAAAGAGCCGATCAAAAATTTGACAAAGTCATTGATTAACTATTAAGCGAATGGGGTGCACAAACAACTAAAACCTTTGTAAAAAAGGTATATGATTTCTTGGATTTAATATCTTTCTATCCCGAAATTGGTTCAATTGAAAACGAAGAAAAAGAAATCAGAGGGTTTCCTGTCACCAAACAGATCATCATTTTTTATCGTGTCAGTAACACTACCGTTATCATTCTTAATATTTTTGACAATCGTCAGAGTAAGTCAAGAAAGAGATTATAATGAAAAGCGTTTCAACTCTCTCTACTGAAACGATTATTTCATTCATCATTTATATCAAAATTAATCATTTTCATAAGTGACTGTCTGCAGCACTCATTAATTGTCTTTTTAATATGATCCCCACCGCTGGCGCGCGTTTGCAACGCGTGACTTTGAATATAGCTTATAAATTTTAAAGGACATGGTTCGCAGAACCGCGCCAGCGAAGGGGAAATTATCATATATCAGGATCTGAACGATACTGATATTGAACTTGAAGTACGTATTGAAGATGAAACGGTTTGGCAAACGCAAGCACAAATGGCAGAGTTATTTCAAACCACCCGGAAAAATATTACCCTCCACATTTCAAATATCTTCAAGGAGAAGGAATTAATCGTTGATTCAGTTAGTAAGGAATCCTTACTAACTGCTGCTGATTGCAGAACATATCAGTTGTCGCAAAATTTGCGACAACTGCATCTGATGGGAAAAGCTAACAAGTTGAACACTACAATTTGGACATGATCCCTTCTGTTGGTTATCGGGTGAAATCAAAAAGGGGTATTTTATATCGGAGATGGGCTAACAATATCCTGTAAAAGCGGGACACGGTTCGCAGAACCGCGCCAGCGAAGGAGTGAGCTTACGCCCCTTCAGGGCTATAAGATTGTGGTTGCATTCATCGTTGGGCGATGCCCAACGCTATTGCTTATCGCCCTTTCAGGGCTTCACTTAACGACATTGAATTGTGAACCGCGAATTATGCGAATTAAACGAATTGAAGAATCTTGCGTTCGCAAGATCAAGGTCAATACTGCGAAGCTGTTCTCCACAATTGTTTGCAAGCAAAGCGGCATGGCCGATTACGCTAAATTCGTTAAATTCTTGGCTCTGCCAAGCGCTGAAGCGATTACGCGTTTGAAACTCATAACTGCGTAGCAGCAAAATATTAAAGTTTAAATCATTGCATGTCAAAGACAGTTATAAAAACAGAGAATCTTAGTAAAATTTAACGATTAGGTGAAGTTGGCATCGGCACACTCTCCTTCGCTGGCGCGCGTTTGCAACGCGTGACTTTGAAAATAGCTTATAAATTTTAAAGGACATGGTTCGCAGAACCGCGCCAGCGAAAGAAACCAAGCGGCAAGCCGATTAAGTGGACAAAAACCATTGATAAACAAATTATGACCAACCATGCAAGTTGAAGAACTTAGAAATATCATCCTAAAAGCGCTTTCTGATTTAAATATCCAGAAAGTGATTTTGTTTGGTTCATATTCAAAGGGGTGTCAGACTTCTGATAGCGATATCGACTTATTGGTAGTCACCAACGATGATTTTATGCCCGATTCGTTCATGCAAAAAATGGCAATTAAAACAAAGATATCCAAAGCACTCGGAGTGCTCAGAGAGGTTTCGGATATTGATTTAATTGTACATACCAAGCCTATGTATGAACGTTTTCTGAAACTCGACAGTGGTTTTAAAAGAGAACTATTAAAAACAGGAACCATATTGTATGAAGCCAACAACGCTTGAATGGTTATCATTGGCTGAGGATGACTTGCTGGCAGCTAAATCACTGGTTTCAAATGAACGCCTTACAAACATCGCGGCGTTTCATTGTCAACAATGCATAGAGAAATGTTTGAAAGCATTGTTGGAAGAAAAGGAATTGGGAACAGTCAAATCGCATGATCTGATCCGATTACTTAAACTTACCGGATTAACAATGAATGGTGATGACATGGAGTTGCTTGTAATCATCAACGAAGTATATATTGATGCCAGATATCCGGGAGAGATGGGGTTATTACCACATGGGAAACCCACTCCAAATGACATCAACCTCTTCGTTTTATTCTGTGAGAAAATTATTCATTGGATTAACAACCTTGTATCATTAATGAATCATTAAAGAATTATAGTCCACGTAATCGCTTTAGCGCTTTGCGAAGCAAAGAATGACACGAATATTTTCTTTCTTTAATTTATGAAATTAGTGTAATACTTTCCTGCGGAAAGCGTCGAAGGCGACGATGACTTTGCTTCGCAAAGCGACAAGTCGGTTACTTTGCTGCGGTTATCTCTCGCTGGCGCGCGTTTGCAACGCGTGACTTAGATTATAACATACAAATTTTTAAGTACGCGGTTCGCACAATCGCGCACATGAGGAGGTTAGTCTGCTGCGGAAAGATGATAATTGAGCACGCATTACAAATGCGCGCTAGCGAGGAACCGACCAACAAGGACATCATGGCCGTAGCCATCAAAGCAGGGCTTAATAAACAACGGATCACAAGTATTATAGAGGAGATCAACATGCATGTTAATGAAAACACTTAACATGGCAAAAAGCTAGTCACACTGGGACACGTTTCTTTCCTACGGAAAGCGCTGAAGCGGTTACTTGTTTACAACAAGCGGCAAGTCGATGAGTAACGTATGCCTAATAAACAGCTACTTTAAATTGATTTTCAATCATCAAAGAAACACAAACAGTAGAACGACAAAAAGGTTAGTTTGCTGCGGAAAGATGATAATTGAGCACGCATTACAAATGCGCGCTAGCGAAGGGGAGACAAAACAGTATTTTAAACTTAGCATCTGATTCAACTTACGATGACACAATCACAAGACGATATCCGCTGGCAACAACGATTCAGCAATTATCGAAAAGCATACACCCAATTGAAAAATGCCATTGCTCTTGAATCTTTAAACGATTTGGAGAAAGAAGGTTTGATACAACGCTTCGAATATACCTTTGAACTGGCTTGGAACGTCATGAAGGACTTTCTGGAAGCAAAAGGGAATACAGGCATCATGGGCTCAAGAGATGCCATTCGGTTGGCTTTTAAGCAGGGTTTGATATCTGATGGGGAGATTTGGATGGAAATGGTCAAGAGCAGGGTACTCTCGTCTCATACATATGACAAAGCTACAGCTGACGAAATTACGCTTGCAGTCCGAAATCATTATTTTTCGTTGCTGACTGATTTCCTCCGCACCATGGAACCTTATGTGGCTGACAACAATGAATAGTGGGTTGAGTCCGCAAACAACAACGGCCTTTTTGTCGGTGCTTTTTCAGCATCCTAAAGTCAAAGAGGTCATATTATTTGGGTCCAGAGCCAAGGGCACTTTTAAGCCGGGTTCTGATATCGATTTGGCATTGAAAGGCGAGCTGAACTTACAGGATCTGACCTTGCTACTCAACCACATCGATGACCTGAATTTGCCTTACACCTTCGATCTGATTATCTATAACAGAATAAAAGAACCGGCATTAAGGGAACATATCCAACGGGTTGGAATTCCATTGACACACACTGACGCAACTGATGGGCGTTTGTAAACCGTACTTTGGTTGAATTGATCATACAATGCAATAGTGCGGGAGGTAGGAGGTAAAATAATCCACATTCGCTGGCGCGCGTTTGCAACGCGTGACTTTGAATATCGCTTATAAATTTTAAAGGACACGGTTCGCAGAACCGCGCCAGCGAAGGGAAGCGAT
>NZ_QKZK01000034.1:18596-37385 GCF_003254275.1 Breznakibacter xylanolyticus
TATGAACTGGCGAACAGTCAATTGAACAGCGAAGCTGTTTCTCTTCAATTAGAGGATTTCATTGCTCTCGCAAAGCGCTAAAGCGATGACATGTCATTAGTAGATCAAAATGAACATCAAAAAACCAATACCTATCCACTTTGAAACGATTATCTTTGTATAAAGACTTTTAAACATGAACATCCAAGCGAGAAAACTGGTTCTGATAGAGGAATTCATCCGAATTAGTGATGAAAGCCTGATTACCAAACTTGAATCATTGATCAGGCAGGAAAAGAAGGCCATTCATGAAAGAAAATTGACCCCCATGTCCATGAATGAACTCCATCAAATGATTGATCAGGCAAAACAAGATAGCGTTGAGGGTCATGTAATATCGCACCAAGAGATGAAAAAGAAGGTGAAGACATGGCAATAAGGATTGAGTGGTCTCAACAATCTGAAAAACAACTCAAAGAAATCTTCGATTACTACTCTGTTGTTGCGAGTAAAATTATTGCAAGAAAAATAGTCAATGGAATACTTGAGCGGGTTTCCATATTGGAAAGCAATCCTTTTGCTGGTCCCAAAGAAGTGCTGTTAAACAATTACCCCGAAGAATTTAGATATCTGGTGGAAAGCAACTTTAAAATCATATATTGGGAAAATGAAAATCTGATTACCATCGCATCCATATTTGATTGTCGACAGAATCCTGATAAAATCAAAAAGTTGTAGCCAGGCTCAGCCTGAGGAGGTGATGCATGAGTACGGCATCCGCTCGCTGAACCAAACCCCGACAAACAACGGGTCCCAGGTGATTGTGCTGGCGGTGTCGCACAGGGAGTTTCTTGAATTAGACATGCAACAGCACCTGAAAGCCGGAGCGTTGATGTATGATGTGAAGGGGTTCTTTGCCGAGGGAGTGGCGCATGGTAAACTGTGAGGAGTGGAGAAGTGGAAGAGTGGAAAAGTTTAGGAGTGTGGAAGATCGACTGGGTTGAAAACCAGCTTTACAAGTTGGGACGAGCAGATAACGCTTGGTGGATTGAAAAGGTTTACATGAAATTGTAAGTATGAATGATGCGCATTTTTTGCTTCGCAAAGTGACAGAGTCGATTCGCACGAATGACACGAAGCATCCTTTTCTCAATTAGTGGAATTAGTGGACAAAAAAGAATGATCCACGAATGACACCAATGACACGAATTTTTTCTTTCTTAAATTAGAGAAATTAGTGAATTGAAAATCAGCGAAGCTAAATTCGTTGCTTCGCAAAGCGCTAAAGCGATTACGTGGACAAAAACAACTGATCCACGAAATCGGCTTGCACCTTGGTTTACCAAGTAATCGACGCAGTTGCTTTGCCTGGCAAAGAAAGCGCTAAAGCGAATATGCAAACAAAAACTTCAATATATGCACACCATTCACCTCCGAATTGACGACAAAGTGTACGATCATTTCAAATGGTTATTAAATCAATTCA
Organism: Breznakibacter xylanolyticus; assembly: GCF_003254275.1. GTDB lineage: Bacteria > Bacteroidota > Bacteroidia > Bacteroidales > Marinilabiliaceae > Breznakibacter > Breznakibacter xylanolyticus. The sequence goes on from NZ_QKZK01000034.1 coordinate 20,062, forward strand.
ATAAAAACGAGATAGAGATCATTGACGACAAATCCATTAATTCTGAAACTCAGGCTTACCTGCATGCCGAATTAAGGGAGATGAACGAAGGAAAAACTATTTATCATACCATAGATGAGCTAGAACAAAGACTGGAGGATAAAATAAAGGCGCATGAAAATCGTCATTAAAGAGTCGTTCATACATAAGCTTGAATCCCAAGTTGAGTTTATTGCCATGGATAGTCCTCGAAGAGCACGAAAGTTCAAACATGATTTGATCAAAAACTTAAAATCAATTGCTCAGAATCCATACCAATTCCGAAAATCTGTTTATTTCGATAATGATAACATCCGGGATCTTATTTTTAAAGGTTATACAATTGTTTTTAGAATCAACGAAAATGTGGTCGAAGTTTTCGGTTTTGTGAAGTATCAGAACTCTCCATCGTAAAACGCATGTGAAACCGGACATACAGATAACCCTTCGCTGGCGCGCGTTTGCAACGCGTGACTTTGAATTAGCTTATAAATTTTAAAGGATACGGTTCACAGAACCGCGCCAGCGAAGGGCTAAAAACTTATGAACTCAAACAAGCCGAAATGCCTATATTAGAACACGATACAATGATTAAAAACAAGTGATATGAAGTACATGGTCGCTGATTTAATGTTTTCAGCTATCAAAGTCTGGCATGACTCAGGAATGATTTGCATATTGCTGTCGGATCACAAAGAGATCAGATTTCCTGCCTCATTGAACAAACGTCTGGCGAAGGCTTCAGAATCTGAACTTTCAAAAATCGAAATTACTTGTAATGGTACCGGATTGCATTGGCCTGATTTAGATGAAGACCTATCAATCAAGGGGATCATGGAAGGCAGAAATTGAAAACACACGCTTAAGCATGTTTACATCGAGGATGAAAATCATCCATTAACGACTCTCAAAATCATTAAATTTGTATCCTCCAATTGAAAAGGAATGAACTCAGCAGAACTCAAATTAAAAATATTCAGACAAGTAGATGGTCTGGATAAAAGCATGTTGGAAGGTGCTTATGGTTTATTAGCGAATTACATAAACGGTCTGCAATGCGAGTCTGACTGGGAGGCATTGTCAAATACTCAGAAAAATGGTATTTATAAAGCCATGGATGAATTAGCAAATGGGCAACACATATTGAATGATACGGTAATGGATAAATATAAAAAGATGTACCCAAATGAGTAGACAAATCATTTGGTCACCTTCATCCGAAAACGATTTTGCTGAAATACTCGCCTATTTAAAAAGATAGAATTGCCCATTTAGTAATGCTTTATTTTACCAAGTAACCACTCACCATATTCAAATATTAAGGATATATGACACCAGACAAAATCCTCAAAATTTGAAATTTGAATAGCATAAAAATAAAAAAAGATCATCCACGAATGACACCAATGACACGAATCTTTTCTTTCTTAAATTAGTATAATTCGCGAAATTCGCGGACAAAATAAAACAACCAATGACCGACTACGACTTAATTATCCCCCTTCGCTGGCGCGCGTTTGCAACGCGTGATTTTGAATTAGCTTATAAATTTTAAAGGACACGGTTCACAGAACCGCGCCAGCGAAGAAAATTCTTTGCTTCGCAAAGCGGCAAGCCGATTACTTTCCTGCGGTTATCGCCTATGGCGCTTTGCATAGCAAAGAAAGCGTCGATGACGACGATAACTTTTCTATTGCAAAGCGATTAAGTGTAATTCGTGGACAAAAAACATCATCAAATCCAGAGCCGTCAACTTATTAGAATCAGTCCACGATGCTCAAGTTCAGAATTATTTGAAAGCAACTGACTACAAACTTGGTTTGTTGGTTAACTTAGGAGAACAATCACTCAAGTATAAACGGATCGTTTTAGAATCCACGAATTACACTAATTCTTTGCCTGGCAAAGCGACTGCGTCGATTAACACGAAGCATCCTTTCCCTCACTTAGAGTCATTCGTGCAATTAGTGAACAAAATAAATACCAATGACATTCACCCCAAAAATTGCCGTTATCGGCCTCGGCTACGTCGGCTTGCCCCTCGCCCGCCTCTTCTCAACCAAATATGAGACTGTAGGTTTCGACATCAACACAAAGCGTGTCAATGCCCTCATGAACGGCATTGACGACACCCTTGAGGTGAGCAACGAGTTATTGCAACAAGCCATCAAAAACGGCTTCTCCTGCACCTGCAACATGGAACAAATCAAAACTTGTAACGTTTACATTATCACCGTGCCCACCCCCGTGGATCGCAACAACCGCCCCGACTTGACGCCGCTGGTGAAAGCCAGTGAAACGGTTGGCAAGGTCATTACGAAGGGAGACATCGTGATTTATGAGTCAACGGTCTATCCGGGGGCGACGGAGGAAGATTGTATTCCGGTAGTGGAACGGGTTTCGGGTTTAAAGTTCAACGTGGACTTTTTTGCGGGTTATTCGCCTGAACGTATCAATCCCGGCGACAAGGAACACACCGTTGAGAAGATCAAGAAGGTGACTTCAGGTTCGACACCGGAGATTGGCAAGATTGTCAACGACCTGTATGCTTCGGTGATCACGGCCGGGACGCACCTGGCTCCTACCATTAAGGTGGCCGAAGCAGCCAAGGTGATTGAGAACTCGCAGCGCGACATCAACATCGCCTTTGTGAATGAGTTAGCAAAGATATTTAACCGCATGGGTATCGACACACATGCGGTGCTCGAAGCCGCTGCCACCAAGTGGAACTTCCTACCCTTTAAACCCGGTCTCGTAGGGGGGCATTGCATTGGCGTGGATCCCTATTATCTGGCACAAAAAGCCCAAGAGGTGGGCTATCATCCGGAGATTATTTTGGCAGGACGCCGACTCAACGACAGCATGGGGCAGTATGTGGCCTCAGAGGTGGTGAAGATGATGATCAAACAAGGCCTAATGGTGAAAGGCGCCAAAGCCCTCATGTTGGGTATCACCTTTAAGGAGAACTGCCCCGACATACGAAACACCAAAGCCATTGATATTTACAAGGAGTTGGTGGATTACGGCATAGAGGTTGATTTGTATGACCCCTGGGCCAAGCCTGAGGAGGTGATGCATGAATACGGCATCCGCTCGCTGAACCAAACCCCAGCGAACAACGGGTACCAGGTGATTGTGTTAACGGTAGCTCACAATGCGTTTTTGAAACTAAACATGGAGCAGTTCAACGAGCAGGGGGTGTTGATTTATGATGTAAAAGGTTTTTTTGGAGAAGGAATCGCGAATGGCAAACTATAATATTGAAATACAATCGATACATGTCATTGTAGTTTTAAAGGAAATAAACCGAGTCATTAAAAGATACATTAAATCGTTTATACACCACACAATCTCAAAACCCCTGATTATCTTTACAAGCATGTTGACCAAATCAGGTTTAAACAAATAAGTTGAATTGTAAGATTTAAACAGCGAACACAATAGTTAATCATATAAAATGCTCAACAAAACAAAGCTCTTACTGAAGAACAATCTGATTATCGGTACGCTCATCAAAATAAAAGATGTGCTGCCCAACGACTACCGCAAAAAATCGGTACGCATGATGCTATTGTTGTTCCTCAACTCCCTTTTGGAAATGGTGGGTCTGGCAGCCTTTCTGCCGCTTTTTTCCGTGATATTACAACCTGGGATGATACATTCACATCGCCTCCTCAGCCCCATCTACAATACAATCGGTTTTACTTCAGACAATCAGTTTATTCTGGCTTTGGCTGGTATCATTGTATTTTCTATTACGGTTAAAAACACGGCATCCCTTCTTATTGTGCGGACGCAAGCAAAATTCTCACTTACACTTTATCAATACTTTGCCAAACGGTTGCACCAATTCTATTACAGCAAAGGGTTTCCGTTTTTCAAGAAAATCAATTCTAACATTATCTTACGAAACATCAATACCATTCCCTCGCAATTTGCCAACCAAATGGTGTTACCCATGTTTAATTTATTGACTGAATTGATGATTTTGCTATTGATACTCACTGGATTATTGCTGTACGATGCAAAAGCCATCTTTTTGTTAGCCCTAACCATCTTACCTATCTTCTTGATATTCTACAATTGGGTGAAAGGACGATCTTTGAGATTAGAGAATGAAGCAAATTCTATCGCACCGAAGCTCACACAAAGCATTTTTCAAAGCGTACATGGGTTTGCCGATGTGGAGATCACCAACACACAAAAACGCTTCAGCAAAAGAATATCCGATTACATTGGTCAACTGGTGCAACTCAACATCAAGCGTACTGTTTATAATGCGGCTCCCACCAAGGTGATAGAAACAGGGATGGTGATCACCATTTTAGCCATTACAATTTACGGGCTTTATTTCCTACCCGACCGAGCAGGATTGACTGCTTTGCTCGGAATATTTGCATTAGCAGCCTATCGGATTCTTCCATCCGTGAACCGCATTATGCTGGCTTTGATCAGCATCAAAGGGTATCAATTCACTTTTGATGTGATTAACGAAGTAAAAGGATTTACACCAAAACAAACCATTTCTGAAAAGATATTATTTGAACAGGCCATCCATATCAACAACCTCTCATTCCATTTCCCAGACTCCTCAAACAATGTGTTGAACCATATCAACCTAACGATCAACAAAGGCGAATCAATTGGATTCATTGGCACTTCGGGTTCAGGTAAAACCACATTGATGAACCTGTTGTTGGGATTTTGGCAACCCACAGAGGGCAATATTACCATTGACGGGACACAACTGATACCATCAACCTTGCAATCGTGGCGCGTTCGCATAGGCTACGTGCAGCAGGAGGTGTACATCATTGATGCCTCAGTGGCAGAAAATGTGGCTTTTGGATTGACTAACGAAGAAATTGACACAGATAAACTGCAACGAGTACTTCAACAAGCCAGCTTGTGGGAGTTTGTACAATCACTACCTGAAAAAACGAATACCAACATTGGTGAACGAGGTACCAAATTATCGGGGGGACAACGTCAACGAGTAGGCATTTCCAGAGCACTCTACGCCGGAGCCGATGTATTGTTTTTTGATGAAGCAACTTCGGCGCTTGACACACAAACGGAAGAAGAAATTACAGAATCCATTCGTTCTTTGGCCGATGGTAATTTGACTCTTATTATTATTGCCCATCGTAAATCGACCCTTAAATACTGTACTCGTATTGTTAAAATAGAGAAAGGCAATATCCAAGGAGAAATGAAGTACAACGATCTTTTATAATACTATTACCAGTACATAAAAAATGAAAGTATAAATTACCGGAACCGATGGTTTTATCGGTTCACTCTTCACTGAATTGAATTAATAGCACATTAAAGCACTTGCTCAATATAATTCATTTCTTAAACTATTCACCTCTCCGCAATGAAGAGAGCCGAAATAATGTTCAAAATACAATAAGAGATATATTCTTTAATGAATCAACATCCAAGGGATGGCAAGAAATATATATAGTTTACTCTTGAATAAGGATTCGGAAAACAACTTATAATTCGTAATTTTTTGTGATAATCGCAATATATCTACATAATATTACAATATGTTTTTAATTTCACTAAATAATGGAAGAAAAGAATACATTTAGCCACATATTAATAACTCGTTTCAACGTGCCATGGGTAAATGGCAAAAGCCCTGATGATATATGGTTAAAAAATCGAATGGATCTCTTTTTTCAATATTGCTTGCCAAGTGTCTATCAACAAACGAATACTAACTATAATTGGATTATATATTTAGACACCCAAACACCTAATTGGGCATTGCAAAAATTAAAATCAAAAATAAGATCAAATACTTACTTAATAAAAGTTAGCACCTTTGATGTTATGAAGCAGCAAGTTAGCAATGATGTATTAAGTTTATGTGATAATAACTCAAAATTTGTCATTACCTCACGTTTAGATAATGATGACATTATTTCGCCTTTTTTCATCGATTTAATTCAGCAAAACTACAACCCAATACACAATAGTTTTATCAATTTTGATGGTGGAATTTGTTACCATTTGCAAAAACATTTATTTTCTAAATACAAATATATCAACGGCCCGTTTGTATCTAAAATAGAAAATATTGAAAATAAGATAACCACAATAATTGAGCATGATCATACTTCTTTAAATGCCAATTTTCAAATCCATGGTAATCATTGGGTGCAGTTTGTGCACAACAACAACATAAGCAATAGTATTGAAGGGAAAATACTAATTAACAGAAAGATATTAAATGCCAATAAATGGATTGCAAATTTTAATTTGAAATTAAATACGATTAACGCAATATGGTTCAAATTTCAACAAAGTAAAAATAAAATTATCTTTTTAACAAAAAGAATAATCAATAAAATAATTCACCTTGTGAAATGAAAACACTTTGCCTCTACACAGCCCAATACCCTTATGGTGTTGGAGAGCAATTTATTGAAACCGAAATCAAATACCTAGCAGCAGCATATACTGAAGTATTGATTTTCGCTGCAAATGGAGCAGGCATCCAAAGAGCATTGCCCGATAATGTAAAGGTGATCCAACTTGAGAATACAAAAAACTATTCCACAAGCAAAGGTGTTGCTTCATTAGGTAGATGGTTTTTTAGCTGTTTGAGCGATACCTTAAAGCAAAACAATCAAAAGATGGCTTGGAGTAATCTTTTGCGTTTTGCATACTCTGCAAAAGTATTACATCGATATTTGACTACTAATCATTTGACCCATGCAGTCCATTACACCTATTGGTTTGACGATTGGAGCACCTGCCTTTCGATTTTAGTATCCAATGGGATCATTAAAGGCTATGTTTCCAGAGCGCATGGATTTGATTTATACCATGATAGAAGAATAAATGGATACATCCCTTACCGTTTGTTTCAATTGAATCATGTTTCCAAACTTGTGCTTATTTCGCAAGATGGAAAGAATTATATGGAAATGCATTATCCGCAATACAAGGATAAGTATGAATTATCGTACTTGGGCGTGGAGAATTGGTTACCATTTAAGGCTGAAGTGAATACCAATCCGCAATATTTAGTTGTAAGTTGCTCACGAATGGTAGATATTAAACGTGTCGATTTGATTGTTAAATCATTGGCTCTTATTCATGAAATACCTATTAAATGGGTACACTTTGGGGGAGGCGAGTTGTTTGAAGAGACTAAAAAAATGGCTATCGAGCTGTTGCCCCAAAATGTGGAATGGGAATTTACAGGGCATGTTGATAACCAAGATATATATCGGTTTTATCAAGAACATCATCCTGATTGTTTTATCAACGTTTCTTCATCCGAAGGATTACCAGTTACATTAATGGAAGCAATTAGTTATGGTATTCCGGTAATTGCGACCAATGTAGGAGGCACGGCAGAAATTGCAAATAAGGAAACTGGAATACTTTTAGTTAAAGATCCTATCATTGATGAAATTGCAAATTCATTAAAATCATTTCTGAAACAAAAAGCCAGAAATATCAATTTTCGTGAAAGTGTGTACCTTTATTGGCAAAGGACATTCAATGCAAACACCAATTATCAGCTTTTTTCCAATCAACTCAATGAGATCAATCATTAAGTATTGCAGACATTTAATTCAGCTGCTACGTATAGAATGGATTATTGAAATAAATTATCCGAAGAATTACCGTAGTGGAAAAATAAGATCTTTGATCAATCCTAATCTTTTAAAAAAAACAACCGGACTTTTTATAGAAGAACACGTGATTATTAAAAATCCAAACATCAAGATAGGTAAGCATACTTATATTGGAAACAATACTCAAATAGATTCTTGTTCTTGTATTGGTGCTTTTTGTTCAATTTCTTCCAATGTAAAAATAGGGATGAGGAATCACCCTTTGGATTATATTAGTACATCACCAGTTTTTTATAGTAGCTATAGGAATTGGTGTCAAAAGAGTACATTCGATGAAAAGGATATTAAAACCGTTATCATAGAAGATGATGTTTTGATTTCAGCTAACGTAATAGTTTTGAATGGTGTAACCATTGGCCGTGGAGCGGTTATTGGAGCAGGATCTGTTGTTACCAAGGATGTTCCTCCTTATGCGATAATTGCAGGCATTCCGGCTAAGATTATTCGATATAGATTCTCAGATGACATGATTCAGAGAATTGAATTATCTCGTTGGTGGGAAAAGAGTGATGAGATATTAAAATCAGCACTTATCTATGCCAATAATCCAGAACTCTTTATTTCAAAAATATAATATGCTTATCTCTATCATTATCCCATGCCACAATGTAGACGATTACATTGTGGAATGCGTGGTCTCTGCCTTCAACCAAACCTTCAAAAACATCGAAGTCATTTGCATCGACAACAACTCTTCCGATCAAACCTTGGCGAAATTGGAGAAATTGAGGACCACATATCCGTTTTTGGTTATCGACCGGGAATTTAAGCCCGGCGCGTCTGCCGCCCGCAATAAAGGGTTAACATTGGCAAAAGGGGGATGGATTCAATTTTTGGATGCCGACGATTTATTATTACCGAGCAAAATTGAGCACCAGGTTTCATTAATTGATGATTCATTTTCGTTTATTGTGGGCGCTTGCATATATAAAAGTAAGTATTCTGAGAATAAATTTATTCCAAATAAAAACGCCAATATTTGGGAAAACCTTGCAAAAGTTCATCTTGGAAATACTTGTTGTAATTTATTTTCAAAAAAGTGGCTAATTGAAGTTTCCGGTTGGAATGAAGAACTAAAAAGTAGCCAGGAATATGACTTGATGTTTAGGATTCTTAAGAAGAATTGCAGAGTTAGATATGATAACGAGGCATTAACCATTATAAACCAGGTTGAAAATTCTATCACTCGAAAGCCGGAAAATATTGTAAACAACATTGTTCGAAGGGCAAAATTATTAAATCAAATTCTAGAATTTACAAAGAAAAGTTCAATTTCGTCCAGCTCAATTAAAGAGATTGAACAAGCATTATTTGATGTAGTTAGAGAAATGTATTTATACGACTCAAATGAATCTATTAAAATGTATCAAGGTTTTTTTAATGGTAAATACAATCCTATAATCAGTTCGGCAACATCTAAGAAATATATTTATATCCATCGTATTATTGGTTTTAAATTTTCTAATCTTATCATAAACAAAACAAAAAGATTAATTAAACATTAATAAAAATGATTTATCTAACCTATGGCAATCAATCCGCAGGAGTCTATTCAAGTTACGTAACAGACGTCTGTCATTATTGGAAAGAAGAATTCGATGTTAATGTTAAAATCATAGCATTTGTTTCAATACGAAATTTTATAAAAACAAGAAAAGAGAGAAAAAATCTATACAGAAATTCAATAATACTACCACAATTACCGAAACAGCAACTATGGTGGCTAAATATATTAACTCTTGTTATTTTATGGCCTTTTTTTGGTTCAAGAAAAGTAATCGCATTAAGTCCAATAGCAGGTAATTTTGCTAAGTGGTTAAAAAAATTGGGACTTATAAACACATACATATATGATTCAGAAGGAGCAACTGCAGCTGAGTGGAATGAATATAATGTTGTAAGTTCAAATTACTTAAAAAGTAAAGCATATTCCTTAGAGAAAAATGCACTCATGGGTGCTTATAAAATAAGAACAGTATCTTTAAAAATGGTAGAATACTGGAAAAACCAATTAAATTTCACACCACAAAATTTTGTTGTCATCCCTTGTAAGCTAAATCAGATTTTTGTTTCAAAACTACCAACAGAACAAGAACTAATAATTCAAAGAAAAAAATTAGGATATAATGATAATGATATAATATTCTGCTATGCAGGTTCTTCTGCCGGATGGCAATCACTAGACCTTCTTTCAAGTTATTTTGAAGTACTACTGAGTGAAAATATAAGTTTTAAATTTCTCTTTTTAACAGATGCACTACCAAATTCAATATCACTGTATAATAAATATCCTCAAAGAGTTAATGTTATACATGTTGCCTATAATGAAGTACAAAAATATATGCAATTATGTGATTATGGAACACTAATTAGAGAGTCATCAATTACAAATATGGTAGCTGCACCAACAAAATACGCAGAATATCTTGCATGTGGATTGAAAGTAATTATTAGCAATCAAGTAGGAGACTACAGTGAATTTACAAAAAAAATGAATGCGGGTTTAATTATTAATGAATCGTTTAGCATCAGTTCTGGCGAATTATTAAAACCAAATTATGAAGAGAAGGTAAGAATGAATGAATTAGCAAAAAAATATTTCACAAAAGAAAACTTTAAAAAAGAATATCAAGTACTATTAAGCTAAATACATACTCCAATAATGAAAAGAAAAGTATTAATTGTTTTTGGAACCCGACCTGAAGCAATAAAAATGGCTCCACTAATAAAAGTCATGGAAAAAAACAAAGATTTAATAGACTTTAAGGTATGCATTACAGCTCAACATAGAGAAATGTTAGATCAAGTATTAAAAATATTTGATCTAACAGCAGATTTTGATTTAGATTTAATGAAACCCGGGCAAGATCTGACTGATATCACTATTGGAATTCTGAAAGGTATTAAACCCATCATAGAGGAGTACCAACCAAATTTGGTTTTGGTACATGGAGATACTAGTACAAGTACAGCTACAGCACTTGCTGCTTTTTACAAACAAATTCCAGTAGGACACATTGAAGCTGGTTTACGAACAAACGATATTTATTCTCCATGGCCAGAGGAAATGAACAGGCAAATAACTGGGCGAATATCGACATTTCATTTTGCACCTACAGAATGGGCTGCAAACAATCTCAAAAGGGAAAATGTTAATATTAATAACATTTTTATCACGGGAAATACAGTAATAGATGCTCTACATTTTGCGATAGATAGAATTAAAAATAATATCATAATTGAAACCGATATTATCAAACTACTTAAACAAGAGATACCCAATTTTGAAAAAATAAAGGATAAGAAAATCATATTAGTTACTGGACATCGAAGAGAAAATTTTGGTAGTGGCTTTTTAAATATATGCGAAGCACTCAAAGAAATAGCAAGTCAACACGATGATGTTGAAATAATATACCCAGTACATTTAAACCCGAATGTTCAACAACCGGTCAATAAGTTACTAGGAAATATTCAGAATATACACTTGACGGCTCCACTTGAATACCTACATTTTATTTATTTAATGCATATATCTTATTTCGTACTTACGGACAGTGGTGGAATACAAGAAGAAGCACCTGGGTTTGGAAAACCAGTATTAGTAATGCGAAATACGACAGAAAGACCAGAAGGAATAAGTGCAGGAACAGTAAAACTTGTTGGGACTGATAAAACTAATATAATTAAAGAATCAACTTCTTTAATCGAAGATCAGCATTATTACGAATTAATGGCCAAAGCAACAAATCCTTATGGTAATGGGAAAGCATCCGAATTAATATTCCAACACATTATCAACAACATATAACTAATATATGAAAGAAAGTCAATTGCATTTATGAAGTTCAACAGAATCCACAAATATGGTTGTCTATTGGATCATTGAATTGGCATAAACTAGAAAATAAAACCAAAACTAAAGCATATCTCTTAACACATCCAATGTGGTTTTTCAGTTGGACCAGTTTACCTCTTTTTTTTAAACACAAAATACTTTTAAAACAAAGAAATATTGAATTGATTCTTCTGAACAACAGTAAAAGAGAACATCTATTTGCTAAAATAATGGGATTTAAATCTTTTTTTATAAATCAAAATATTAATGTATGTGAACATCAATTCAGAATCAAACCAGCAGAAAAAAAATATGATGCCATTTATATAGCTGCCGCAAAACAATATAAACGTATTCATCTAGCAAAATTAATAAAGCGTCTTTATATTGTCACTTATTTTTGGCCAGATATTAGAGATAAAAATGGCAAATGGGATCTACATAAATTTGAACCAGCAATTAAACATGCTGACTTCAATAACGAACGCATTGATGCTACTGAAATAAACAAAAAATTAAATGAAAGCAAATGTGGATTAGCATTATCTAAAAAAGAAGGTGCAATGTTAGCTGTAATGGAGTATCTGTATGCAGGTTTACCTGTTGTTTCAACTAATTCCATCGGAGGTAGAGATTTATATTTACATCCTGACTATTCAATAATTGTTAAAGATAATCCTCTTGCTGTTTTAAATGGAGTTAATAACATTATTTCACGAAACATTAATCCAGACATAATCAGAGAGAAAACTTTAGAAATAGTTGAGCAAGGAAGAAAAAAATTCTTCAACCTATGTAAAGAACTAAGTTCTGATAACAATGAATTTCCAGATTATGAACAATTCAAGTCAAAATTGTGGGGTAGTCCGATTGGTTTAGAATCTAATAGAATAATATGATGCGTCTCGCCCTCCTTACCGACGGCATCTACCCCATCATCATGGGTGGAATGCAAAAACACAGTTATTATCTGGCGAAATACTTCGCACGTAAAGGAATTGAAGTCGATGTGTATCATGCCATCCCTAATGGAACGCTAACAGAAAACCAAACGGCAGTATTTTCGGATGATGAATTAAAATACCTCCATTTTATTCCGATTCATTTCCCCCGCAACCACCATTTCCCGGGGCATTATATTTGGGAGAGTTATCTATACTCCAAACAGGTGTATCAACAGTTTGTTAAGCAACAGGCTGTTGATTTTGTTTATGCGCAGGGGTTCTCGGGATGGAGGTTGCTGGTAAATAAACGCAAAGGCGCAATGAGGCAGAGGAAAAAAAATGATATTCCTGTAGGGATTAATTTTCACGGACTGGAAATGTTTCAAAAGGCGCCCAACTTGCGTGTGAAACTAGAGCATTTATTGTTGCGGCCATGGGTAAAGAAGAACTTACGAATGGCTGATGTCATTTTTTCGTTGGGAGGACGGTTAACCCCTATACAACAAAGTATAGCACCTTCCTCTATAATCATTGATATTCCTAATGGGATATCGGATAGTTGGATCACCACAACAGTTTCAAAAAAAAATAACACAGTGGTTCAGTTCGTATTTATTGGTCGCTATGAGCGACGTAAAGGCATTGAAGAACTGACCTCCGTTTTAACAGAGTTGTCAACAACCCATCCGAATTCATTCACGTGTCATTTTATTGGTCCTATACCAGAAGAGAAACGACTACACAACGATTCAAATGTAGTTTATCATGGCTCCATAAGAGAGGAATCAGGGATTAAAAGCATATTAAGAGAAACGGATGTATTGTTGTGTCCTTCATGGAGCGAAGGGATGCCAACTGTAATACTCGAAGCCATGGCGTGTGGTTGTGCCATCATTGCCAGCGATGTAGGGGCAGTACGAGATCAGGTGGGGGGAGATAATGGCATATTGATAGTTCCCGGCAACAAACAACAACTCAAGGATGCCATGGTTAGAATGATACAAATGGACAAGACCGAATTACAAAGCATGCAACAAGCCTCCATCGATAAAGTGAAATCAAAATTCTTATGGGACGATATCATTGATGACACCATCAAAATCATCGACAACATGGTCAACAACAACACCCAATGATACAGCAATTATTGAAAGAGAAAAAACTTTATTGGACATTGCTGTTCTGGGTTGCCGTAGGCATCTTTACCGGCCCGTTGGTGTATGTGGTCGTTCCCCTGCACTTGCTTATGCTACACAAAAAAGGGGAATGGCTGATAGTATTGTTGGGTTTGTGGCTGATATTCACGCTCAGCGACAGCCGACAGGGTATGTTTCGTTTTGCCCAGTCGGTGAAGCCCATCCTGATGGCATTGGCAGGCGTATTGTACTTTACAGGCAATGATGCGCACAAACAACATGGTTTTTTAACGCCTTTTATCCCCTTTTTCATCATAGCCGGATGGGCATGGTTCGACAGCCCGGTAGCCATGGATTCGCTACAAAAAACGGTCAGTTATTCGTTGCTGTTGCTGGTCATCCCTTGGTTGGTATCCAACCTTTTGGAACAAGATCGGGATAGCATGCTGCGTCACCTTATCTTGTTGGGTGCATTGGTGTTGGTCATTGGCATCGTATTGCATTTTGCCTATCCGGGCTTTGTGATTTTTAAAGGCGAACGTTTCTCGGGGTTACTAGGCAACCCCAATGGTTTGGGTATTTATTCGTTTATGTTTCTGTGCCTTACCACGCTCATCTTCACCTACCACCCCACCCTGTTTCAACGAGGTGAAAAAATAGTGGTGTACGTAATAATCGCCCTGTCGCTTATTTGGTGCGGATCAAGGGGAGGCATCTTCTCCTCTGCCCTGTTTTTGGCGGGATGGTTCCTCTTCCGCCACAATGTCACGTTGGGCTTTGTGGTGATGACGTTGGTGTTTGCTTCGTACCAATTGGTGACGGCCAACTTTGTAGAGATTGTTACGTCAATGGGTCTTCAGGATTATTTCAGATTAGATACCCTTGAAACGGGTTCTGGCCGCCTGGTGGCACGAGAGTTTGCCTGGAAACACATTGAAACGCAGTATTGGATGGGCAAGGGGTTTGGTTACACCGAATACTTGATGCACAAGTTTAAGGATTACTTTTTGAACAAGGGGCATCAGGGGAATGTGCACAACAGCTACCTCACCATCTGGCTCGATACCGGGTTATTAGGACTGATTGCTTTTTGTTGGGGGTGGTTGCGCAACTTCATGCGGGCAGCGGCTTTTTCTCCATTGGTGTGGGCGGTGTTGTTTGGTTTGTTGCTCACCACCACAGTAGAATCGTGGCTGGCGGCCTCGTTGAACCCGTTTACGATACAGTTGGTGATAGTGTTGAGTTTGCTGGGGAATGGGAGGTTTTATGAGAGAAGAGGATAACCGCAGAGGGAGAAGGGAGAAGAGTTTAACCGCGGAGGGCGCAAAGGGAAGAACGCAAAGGGCGCAAAGGGTTTTTCTTAGCGAACTTGGCGTGGGTTTGGCGTTTTGGCGGTAAAAAGTTAACCGCAGAGGGCGCGAAGGGAGGAACGCGAAGGGCGCAAAGGGTTTTTCTTGGCGAGCTTGGCGTGGGTTTGGCGTCTTGGCGGTAAAAAACTTAACCACAGAGGGCGCGGAAAAGAGTTAACCGCGAAGGGCGCAAAGGGTTTTTCTTGGCGAGCTTGGCGTGGGCTTGGCGTCTTGGCGGTAAAAAACTTAACCACAGAGGGCGCGGAGAAGAGTTAACCGCGAAGAGCGCAAAGGGAAGAACGCGAAGGGCGCAAAGGGTTTTTCTTGGCGAACTTGGCGTGGGCTTGGCGTTTTGGCGGTAAAAAACTTAAACACAGAGGGCGCGGAGAAGAGTTAACCGCGAAGAGCGCAAAGGGAAGAACGCGAAGGGCGCAAAGGGTTTTTCTTGGCGAACATGGCGTGGGCTTGGCGTCTTGGCGGTAAGAGTTTAACCGCAGAGGGCGCGGAGAAGAGTTAACCGCGAAAAGCGCAAAGGGAAGAACGCGAAGGGCGCAAAGGGTTTTTCTTGGCGAGCTTGGCGTGGGCTTGGCGACTTGGCGGTAAGAAGAGTTAACCGCAGAGGGCGCTGAGGGAAGAACGCGAAGGGCGCAAAGTATTTTCTTGGCGAGCTTGGCGTGGGCTTGGCGTCTTGGCGGTAAAGAAGAGTTAACCGTAGAGGCGCAAAGGTTTTTTCTTAGCGAGCTTAACGACACCTTGGCGGTAAAAATAATCAAAGACAAACCAGCTACAAACAGAGGTTTTATCAATGAATCAACCCAAAGGAGAATAAAACATAAGCAAAAAAATGCTGACAGTTTCCGATATAGAATTAATTGTGGCGAGTGGAGAAGGCTACAATGCGGAGTTTAAGGTGAGCGTTCCTTCCAAAGTAAGGGAATTGAGCGAAGAAGTATGTGCTTTTGCCAACGCCTCGGGGGGTGTCATCCTCATCGGAATCAATGACAACAATGAACTAAAGGGAGTTACCATAGACAATGCCAAACGCTCGGCGATCCAAAATTCAATCAATGAGATCACGCCACATCTGCCATGTAGCATCACCACAATAGATTTCAAAGGCATCCCCATTTGCGTGATAGAAGTCCCTTCGGGCAACAATAAGCCATACGTCCTATCGGGAGCAGTGTACATTCGCATTGGTCCCAATTCACAAAAGCTGACAACAGCCGAGCAGATGAGAGATTTCTTTCATCAAACGGGGAAGATCTATTTTGACGAAACGGAATGTAGACAATTCGATATCCAGAGAGATCTTGATAATGAATTTGTCAAACAGTTTAAAGAGACAGCTCATTTATTTGAGAACACACCGGATGAACAAATATTCAAGAATCTAAAGCTGACCACCGAATCGGGTCATTTCAAAAATGGATCAGTGCTTTTTTTTGGAAAAGATCCGGAAAAGCAATTCGAGAAGGCGGTCGTGCGGTGCGTGGCATTTAAAGGAACAGACAAAAGGTTTATCGTAGATGACAAAATATTTGGAGGGTTGCTTTATTCACAATATACCAAGTCGATACAATGGATCAAGGAAAAAATCAACATTGGCTATGACATCGAAGGACAAGGCTCAGGCCCCAGAAAAGAGATATGGGAAATACCGGAAACGGTATTTAAAGAAGCGATCATCAATTGTTTAGCACATCGTGATTATTTAGACAAGGGAGCCTGCACCATGATAGAACTCTATGACGACAGGATAGTGATCAGTAATCCGGGAGGTTTAGCAGCAGCCATTAACCGATCCGATTTTGGGAAACGCAGTTACTCTCGAAATCCATTAATATTTGGTCTGTTTGCGAGAATGCGATTGGTTGAGCAAGTCGGTTCAGGCATTATCCGCATGAATGCATTGATGCAAGATTGCGGATTGCTAATTCCTGAATATGAAACAGAAGGTATGTTTACCATCACACTTCATCGCCCTCACCAGATAACAAAAGATCTAGGGGATAAACTAGGGGATAAACTAGGGGATAAACTAGGGGATAAACTAGGGGATAAAGAAACTGACGATACCAGAAATAGAATCATCAGCATTATCAACAGTAAAGCAACCATCACGATCCCCCAAATAGCAGAATTATTAAACATGAGCCCGAAAGGCGTTGAATATCATTTTGCAGAAATGAAAAAAGAAGGCCTCCTCAGTCGAGAAGGATCGAGAAAAGCAGGAATGTGGAAAATAAATAAAAAGGGATAGCGACTTGGCGGTAAGAAGAGTTAACCGCAGAGGGCGCGAAGGGAGGAACGCAAAGGGCGCAAAGGTTTTTTCTTGGCGAGCTTGGCGTGGGCTTGGCGTCTTGGCGGTAAGA
>NZ_QKZK01000035.1 GCF_003254275.1 Breznakibacter xylanolyticus
ATTCAACTTTCGCAAGCTCTGTCAACCTGCCTGTAATAGGCTGTTGAGATTTAAGTATCTTGTAAGTTTATCATTTTCAGCAAATAATTTTTCCATTAACAATTCGATTTCGACATTAAACATTTCGGACAATTCACTCAATATCTCCGTGATTATTAGCCATACCTGCTCGGCAATGGTTAGTTTTAGGGCATCTTTCTGTGATGCTCTAAATAGTTCACCGAGTGTTTCATAGTCATTGACCCGCTTAATGACCGAAAGAATGTTATATTGAACCATACAAAGCGTCGTCGATGCAATTTGTGCATCAAAATCCTGCGACTGGCATTTACCCAAGCCAAGGTGCTGCTTGCTTTCTTTGAAAAAAACCTCCACAGACCAGCGAGTCGAGTAGATTTTATACGCTTGTTCGAAAGTTAGTTCTGTATTGGTGGTCATCATGCCATTCCAGTTGCCTTTGTGGGAGGCTTTACAAAAAAAGAGCTTTACGCGAACCCCTTTAAAGTCAACAATGGTTTCAGCGTAATAGTAACCGATAAGCTTAGAACGTTTGGTCTTTTTCTTACGCCGCAGTAAATCAATGATTTCTTTCGATGTCAGGCTTTTGCCGAAGGCCTCATATCGAGTTTTTCCCATTTTGATCATGCCAATGAAGTGGCAGCCGATACGGCGAGTAACAATGAATTTGATCAATTCAAAACAGGTAAACCAACTGTCAGTAAGCACATAATCAAAGCGAATGCCTTTGGTGATAGCCAAGCGAATCATCTTGATCATGGACTCAATTTTACTCAAATGGTAGTCGTTGACGCGTTCACTTCCCATGCTCGTCTTGTGTCGTTTCTTTGCGTATTGCTTTTTGATTTGGATCGGGGTGAATCCATAAGGTTTGCTTTGATTTTTACCCTTCTCGCCATGCAAACTAAAGTCAAGAGAGAAGAAGCTCTTTCCATCGTGATACCCCATGAAAAGCCCTTTAAACCCGATATTAAACGTATGGCTTACGTGCGAATAAATTCTGCTAATCAACTCAATCTTGCGACCAGTCTTGGGCAAATCAGTATCATCGAAAATCAAACAGGTCGGGTTTAAATTTGTCGAATCCGTACTTTTCTGCACCTTACGTATCAATTGCATATTCAGGCTATATGCCAAATTACGCCAGTTGATGGAGGAATCGTTCAGGAGTCGATAAAATACATCTTTACCGCAGTATAGAATACGGCTTAAACCGGAATTCGAATAATGCCATGATGTTTTAACTTCAAAAAAAGGAAACAACAGCAATAAAGCAAGTTTTCCGTGATTGGTGTACTTATGATTACAGGCTTGTGAAAACCCAAATTTTGTATCCGAAAATGTCAATGAACGTATCGTGGTAAAAATTGTATCCATCGCTTTTTCACTTGAAGTAAAAAAGCCATTAATCTCTGAAAGTATTACAGTATCTTTAAACCGCAGCATAATCGTTTGGGATTGTTTGGCGACATAAAGATACTGAATATCAGGATCTTAACCAAATTATTGTGCTGCTTTTTTGTTGTAAATCAGTCATATATCGTACTTGCGAAAGTTGAATCAATTATAAAAGTGAGCCAGGCAATGAACGATCGCTTTTTTCCAATTGGGTCAATAGTTTGTTTTTCGACAAGGATGGGGTTTTGTGGGTGGGAACATCTAAGGGGGTGAATGTGTATGACCAACGGCGCGACGATTTTATCCGCCGACATGATTTGCCGTTGCTGAATATTTATCGGATTGCACAGGATAGGCATGGTAACATGTTGTTTGGATCACACAATTTATATGTCGAGAGGGCGAAAGGGACACCCAAAGTTCTGGAGTTTTTTCCCGATGACAACCGCCCCAATTCTATTAGTCACGGGCTGGTGAATTGCATTTTTATTGACAGTAAAAACAATGTTTGGATAGGGACGCAGCATGGCCTGAATTTGTTTAATGTTGAGATGGGCATTTTTAAGCGAATTTATGAGATGCCCGGTGATGAACGCAGTTTGTTAGGCAATCAAATTCATTCCATTGCCGAGGACAGTCTGCATCGGTTGTGGGTGGGTACGTCCAAAGGGCTAAATATGCTCGATTTGGATCAGAATGAGATTACATTTAAGCGCTTTGCGCATCAAAAAAACGATGTCACTTCTTTGTCGGGCGGGACTGTTTTGTCGATTTATTGTGATTCGCAATCACGCTTGTGGGTGGGGACGCAAAATGGCGGCGTTAATTTGTTGCATGAAGATGGGAATGGATGTTTTTGGTTTCAGCGATTTGCAACCCCCATTGATAACTTGTCACCAACCACGATTGCTTATCAATCGATTCAAACCATTTTTGAAGATCGACAGGGTAACCTCTGGTTTGGTACTTATGCGGCCGGGGTTTGTGTGAGTTATGCGGCTGAAAAACGGTTTGTGAAGGTGTCGACGGCCGTGAATCAGGGAGCCTCTCTTAGTAATAACCATGTGAATACATTTTTGGAGGATGGATCAGCTGTGTGGATTGGGACGGAGTGGGGGCTTAACAGGTATGATACGATAACGGGGCGTTCGGAAAAATTCATTTTTCGGGAGGGGGAACCTCATGGCTTGTTGTCCAATTCCATTTGGGCGTTGGCCAAAGATCGTCGGGGACGGATGTGGATTGGTACCTGGGGTGGTGGATTGAGTTATTATGATTTAAAGGGTGGGCGGTTTGTAAACCTGATGGACGAGGCTGTGCGACAGCATGTCAATTGTCAGAACGTGTTTTCAATTTTGGTAGACGATGATGACAATTTATGGCTCGGAACCATGGGGGGCGGGTTGGTGCATTATGACGTGGCAAAGAATCGTTTTACCGCCTATGAGCTTTCAAATTCCCATATTGCCACCAATTATGTGGAAGCTGTGGTGCCTTGGTCCGATGACGTATTGTTGTTGGCCAATATTAATGGGATTTCGGTATTTCGTAAGTCCGACAGGCAGTTTAGTCCGTTGTTATTGCCCGAGTCAATGCAGATTGATTTGCGCGGGGTTTATGTTTATTGCATGTTGAAAGACCGAACCGGTTGTTTGTGGATGGGAACCGAGGTTGGTTTGTTTGTGTTAAATTCCGATTGGAGTCAGGGATTCCGTTATACGGTCGCCGATGGTTTGCCCAACAATTCGGTCAAGAGTATTGAGGAAGATGATGAAGGGTATCTTTGGCTGGGAACCAACAATGGGCTCTCGCGTGTCGATGCCGGATGTGGTGACACGCGTTGTCGCTTTACCAATTATACCGTTGGTGATGGTTTGCAGGGCAAGGAATTTAACCGGCGTTCGGTGATGAAGACCTCAAGGGGGGGGCTTTATTTTGGAGGTATTCATGGTATGAACCGTTTCATGCCTTCTGACATCCGATCTAATCCTTATGTGCCACCGGTGGTGATTACCGATTTGTTTTTTCATCACGAACCGGTTTTGGTGGGGGGTGAAGGTTCTCCATTGATGGCTCAAATGTCGTTGACCGATACTGTGGTTCTGCAGTCCAATCAGAATCATTTTGGGTTTGGTTTTGCGGCACTGAACTTTGTGTCGTCGGGGCATAATCAATTTGCATATCGGTTAGAAGGCTTGGATCAGCAATGGAACGAGGTCGGGGAACATCGCGAAGTCAATTACACCAATGTGAGCCCCGGGGAGTATCGCTTTCAGGTGCGGGCTGCCAATAACGACGGCTTGTGGAACGATACCCCTGCCAGTGTGCATGTGATTGTTTTGCCTCCCTGGTGGCGAACGAATGTTGCGTATGCCATCTACGGTTTGATGGTGCTGTTGTTGATTTATCTGTTTCGCCGTTATTCGCTTATTGAGGCCAATCGTAAGCACGAATTGATTGTAGATCAGTTTAATCACATGAAGGATAAGGAGGTGAGTCAGGCCAAGTTTGATTTCTTTACCCATTTGTCACACGAAATTCGTACCCCCTTGTCGTTGATCAAGGCGCCCATTGATGATTTGGTACACGACGAGCGGGTTGCCCCGGAGGTGAAGGAGCGGGTGATGCCTGCTTATCGTAACACGCGGCGGTTGGTGATGTTGATTGATCAGCTGCTCAATTTTCGTAAGGTTGAGGAGGGGCAGGAACGATTGAATGCCTCGTATGTCAATGTCATCGATATGGTGGGGCAGGTGGTGGAGGCTTTTATGTATAAGTCGTCGGGGAAATCTGGTCGCATTGTTTTAGACGCTAACGAGGCCGAGCTTCACGCTTGGTTGGATGCCGATAAGATGATGATTGTGTTGTATAACTTGCTTTCAAATGCACTCAAATACAGTGGTGATGACAATATGGTGACGGTTTCTGTGGGGCGTGAAGGCGATGTGAAGGGGCGGTTTGAAGGGATGCAAAGCAAGGATGCTGCTCGGCACTGGGAACGGGTCGTGATTCGAGTTGCCGATAAGGGCATTGGTATTCCTGCCGAGGTATTACCCTTGGTTTTTAATCCTTACTACAGGGGTGATCATCACATGCATCGGGAAATGGCAAAAGGAACAGGCATTGGGTTGAGTCTGGCCAAGAAGTATGTTGAGTTGCATGCCGGTGTTATTTCCGTGCAAAGTGAGCTGGGCAAAGGGAGCATTTTTGAAGTGAATTTTCCTGCAGAAGCAAATCGTCCCGAAGGGGCGCAGGCATTTTTAAAAACGAACACGCCTGTGGAGTTCGTGTTTGGAGGAGATTTCACTCCCGGGGTGACGGATATTTACTCTTCTCACACGTCTGCGACAGGGCGGTCGTTGGTATTGTTAATTGAAGATCATCCTGAGTTACTCGATTATTTGTGCCAACAGTTGATGGCATATTATCAGGTGGTTGCGGTGGGCACGGGCGAAGAAGGGCTGCAGAAAGCCCGAGAGCTAAACCCCGATTTGGTGGTGACCGATGTGATGTTACCCGGGATGGATGGTTTTGCCCTGACGCAGGCGCTTAAGGGGGATATTCTCACCAGTCATATCCCCATTGTGATGCTTACGGCCAAAGGGTACGACGAACATCACTTGCAGGGTGTTCAGAGTGGTGCCGATGCCTATCTGACCAAGCCTTTCTCAATGCCAATCCTTTTCTCGTATATCCGTAATATTTTAGAATCAGGCGAACGTCTCAAGTCCAAATACCGTCAGAAACTCGTTGTTGAACCCTCTGGCATGTCGGTCAATCATGTCGATCAGGAGTTTCTTTCAAAATTGCTGGCCGTGATGAAGGATCAGATGGGTAACCCGGAGTTTGACGTGCAGGAGTTGTGTGATGAAATGCACGTGAGCTATCGTACCATGGCTCGAAAAATTAAGGCATTGACCGATTTGACGGCCACTGAGTTTATTCGGTCATTGCGATTGAAACATGCCGCAGGTTTATTGGCCAATGGAGCCCTTAATGTATCGGAAGTGAGCCAGTTGTCGGGATTTAATGATCCTGCTTATTTTAGTCGATGTTTTCAGAAAGAATTTGGCGTTTCTCCGTCAAATTACGGGACAAATAGCCCATTGGCAGGCATGTCCAAATAGTTGGCAGATGTGTCCAAGCTGCCAATAGTGCGTTTATATAGATTTGTGAAGATTCATTTACAATTATTCACACGTGAATCATTGTTGTGCAAATTTGAAATCTCAACCAAAGGAAATTTATGAAACGTACTTTTGCCATTCCGTTATTAATGCGAATTCAACGAAAGTTGCCGAACTCTAATTCTAAGAGTAAAATATTTCGCTGGCAATACTATTCTTAAAATCACAAAAAAGATCAGGCTAATTAAAGCTGCCTGTTACGCAAAGCAACCAACTTTTACATCACCGTAATTAGTGGCGATTATGGTTTTTTTGAAGCAGCTTTTTAGTCGATGCTTTAATTGTGAGTATTGAATATATCCATGTCAATTTCTTCCATGTCAATTAATTCAGACTTTGGGTATTTTATTTACATCGAAAACTTTTGTGATATTATGCTTTTATAGCGCCTGATAGGTTATCTATAATTAATTATTAATCATTAACAAATTACTTACATGAAAAAACAACTATTCATTTTCGCTTTTGCAGTTTGTGGCCTTAATGTGTTTTCACAAACAACTTTTACCGTAGAAAACTTCGAAGCCAAAGCCTTGAACGAAGATTTACCAATGAGAGAGTGGAATGCTGGAGACGGAACAGCAATCGTAAAAGCCAATCCGACTGATGCAGCTCAGAAATCGGCTTTAATAGTTACGAGTAACTATGACGCACACCTAAAAATTAATGTAACCCTACCTGTCGGCAAAAATTTGACTGATTACAACAAAATCAAGTTTGACATCTATTTGAATCAAGAACATCCTTTAGACGACTATAAGAAGATGATGGTGTATGCAGGTAATGATGTTATATATCAAGATGCAGACTATACTATACAAGCACCAATTGCAACATGGACTACCAAAGAGTATACATTATCAAATTTGAAGGCGATCAACACTTTTGATTTGGATTTGGGTATAACTACTGATAAAGGAAATTACTACATCGACAATATCGTACTGGTTCAGAAAAGTGCAACTGCATTAAGCGAAGTTGAAGCAGAGACTTTTAGCGCAACTGTTTCATCAAATACAATTGAGTTATCTCAAGTGGCTAGTTCTTTAATGGTGTTTGATATCACCGGCCAAATGTTAGTAAGTGCCGAAAACACAAGCTCTGTTGAGGTTTCATTGCGAGACGGTTCAGTCTATGTAATAAAAGCAGTAGTTAACGGTAGATTACAAACAGTTAAGATTGTTAAATAATCTCGACTAATTAGATTTAAAATACAGTCATTCTATTCATCCATTTGAGATAACAAATGGATGAATAGAATATAAAAATACCTGCAAATAATAAGTGTGAAACATTAATTCTACTCCCAAGGAATTATTCTAAACTTAGTTATTCTCATCGAAAATCAGGTTTAATATATGCGAAGTGTTGGTTTGTTGTTACTTGTTACATCAATGTGAAGTGTCAATTTAAACGATTTACATTGAATATATTAAAGTAAGGTATACGCTGATGACGGCGAATGCGATATCAACAAGATGCGACGTGCAATGATCGGGAGATAACGTAATTCATATACACAGTTCTGTCGCAGGAATGTGCATTGTCAAAAAGGTTGTGAATGACGAGACTGTTACCCGCAAAATCATGAAATAGATTTAAAATATATTAGTAGAATGCTGCCTAGTTATCATGCTATCAGTGTTTTGATTGTTATTAATTATATTATTATACTACATATTACAATGCAATTATGATGAAATTAATTTTATTGACGTGTTTATTGCTCATCGGAGCACCCTCATTTGCTGTTGACTTTACCGTGCAGACAGAATCAATGACTTGTAGTGGTCCTTATGCTGGAAAAATAACGAATCCATTTGAAGGAATTGCACTTTATGCCAATAATGATGCAGGCACGATCACTCAAAACATCACAAATATGCCAGGTGTTTTTGATGTTGAACTAAGAGGCGCATCAAACAATAATAATAATGCCACGGTTAGTTTGTTGCTTGATGGAACCGAAATAGCCACTTTTACCTACAACTCTACAGTAGCCACAACTATCAAAAAATCAATTGAATTAGCGGGTGCTGCAGGCAATCACGATTTAAAACTTTTGATGAAAACGGATAATGGCGCTAGCGACATCTATCTCGACTGGCTCGCTTTTACAAGAACGGGCAATATTCCCCCTCCGCCCGCACCTCCTGTAATCCCAGCTCGCGGTGCTGTCTATACAGGCAACTATCGCAACATGTTTCTGGAGGCTGGATACACACAAAATCAAATCGATACAAAGGTTAACAGTGTCTTTCAACAACTCTTTTATGGAACAGCTGATCAAAAGGTTTACTACGAAAAAGGAGTGGATGAAGCCTACATTTTAGATGTAAATAATAATGATGTGAGATCTGAAGGTCAATCGTATGGGATGATGATAGCCGTGCAAATGAATAAACAAACGGAGTTTGATAAACTTTGGAAATTTGCCAAAACAAATATGCAGCATCAAAGTGGCTATAGAGAAGGGTATTTTGCTTGGAAATGTAGTGCTACAGGCACAAAACTCGATGAAAATACCGCTTCGGATGGTGAAATGTATTTTGTAACAGCACTCTATTTTGCCTCAGTACGATTTGGCGACCATGGTGGTATCTTTAATTACAGAGCTGAAGCCGACGAAATTCTGACCAAAATCATGAACAAGGGGTGGCCTCATAATAGCATTCCAGGATCTGTGACTAATATGTTTAATCCTGATAAGCAGATATGTTTTGTCCCTTATGCAAGTTCCTCTGAGTTCACTGATCCATCTTACTATCTTCCCGGATTTTTAGATGTTTGGGCAATCATGGCAAAGGATAAAAAAGATTATTGGGCTGATGCTGCTAATGTGGCCCGTGATTTTTTACAGATCGTAGCTCATCCTAAAACCGGATTAACCCCTGATTATTCGAACTATAATGGAACTGTGAGAGGATCTTCGGAAACCGATAAATTTTCCAACGATGCGATGCGTGTAATTATGAATGTTGCATCAGACTACAGCTGGTTTAAAAAGGATGAGAGAGAGAAAGAGCTCTGTATGAGAATCCAGTCATTTTTTAAGACTCAAGGGATATACACTTACGTCACAAAATATGAGTTAGATGGCAGACCACAATCCGGATCCGTCGATCAGGCTGTGAGTTTGATGAGTTGCAATGCCGTTGGTTCGCTGGCCTCAACCGATGCTGTCGCATGGGAGTTTATCAAAGCTCTTTGGGATAGAGAACCCACAACAGGCCGATACCGCTATTATGATGGTATGCTGCAGATGCTCAGTATGTTGCATCTTTCAGGGCAATACAAAGCATGGGTGTCAAGTAATGCAACTGCAACATCTATTAAGTCAGATCGTTCGGCTAATTCGCTGTCGAACATTACGGTATTTCCCAACCCAACTTTCAACACAATAACACTCTCTGGATTAAAAGATGAAATCTATTCAATTCAGGTGTTTAATACTTTAGGTGTTTTGTATTTGGATAGAACGATAGATGGTGTCTCCAATAATACCCTATCCCTCGAGGATCTTCCTAAAGGAACCTATTTGGTTAAGATTAAAAACAATGATTCTCAAACCACAATTAAAGTTGTGAAGAAATAAAAATATTCATGGGGGATGACAGATATTTAATTTGTTATCTCCTATGAAACCACAAACCGGTCGGCCATCCTGCCTCTGTGTGCGATAAGCCAAAGAGGATCATGATAATGCCAATGTTTAATTTTCAAATTTGTGTTTGTGAAATAAATGAAATAGACGCATTGTGAATGAGTTAAATTGTTGAATATTTAAAATTATAGACATTGACGATGATGGAACTAAAGTTTGAATGACTCGCAATTTTCCAATTCAAGTATCTTTTTTTGTGACGAAAAGGCTTGTTCGGATCATCTTGCGATATAGCTTCACTTGCTCACAATATGGTTGCACAAAGGGTTGCAATGGCAATAAACCTTATGTACGCCAGTGTACTGGTTGTAGTCTCATTCATTCTTTTCTTCTTAGATGACTCCATGTATTTAGGAGTCGCACTTTTCTCTGAATTTGTTTTTGTTTTTGTTTTTGTTTTTGATGCCAATGGGCATGACGCTTTTTTCTGTCGGGGGTAACCCCGGCAGTTAAAAAGGCGGGCTGCTTTGTATTGTCTCATTATTGATGAAGGTTATGGGTGTTAGTGAGCATATTTACAATGAGATAGGCTTTGTTTTTTAGGTGATGAACCGTGTATAATCAAAATTCAAATGATAATCAGTGTGTTTTATTATTTAATTATTAATTAACGATTGAGGACTATGAAAAAAAGAAGTCTGATTTTAATTGTTGCAATGATGTTGGCATTCACCGCCTTCGCCCAAAAGCGGATTTCGGGGGTGGTCGTCGACACGCAAAAAGATCCGCTGCCGGGTGTGTCGGTGGTCGAAAAGGGAACGCTTAACGGTATCGTGACCGATATCGATGGGAAGTTCACGTTGTCTGTTGCCGGAGACAATTCGGTAGTGGTGTTTTCGTTCGTAGGGATGAAAAACCAGGAAATCGCTGTTGGTGCCCAGTCGACCATTAATGTGGTGTTGGAATCTGACATGTCCGACCTCGATGAAGTGGTGGTGGTCGGTTATGGTGTTCAGAAAAAGAAGTTGGTCACCGGTGCCAACCTTTCGGTGAATGCCGATGAATTGCAACGCCAAAACTCAACGGAAGCTTTGGACGCGATTCAGTCCATCTCTCCGGGTGTGAACATCACTCAGGGATCGGGGATGCCCGGGGAAGGTTTTAAGGTGAACATTCGTGGTTTGGGAACCATTGGTAACTCAGCGCCATTGTATGTGATTGATGGGGTTGCCGGTGGTGACATCAACACGTTGAACCCTTCAGACATTGAGTCGATCGACGTATTGAAGGATGCTGCTTCGGCCGCCATTTATGGTGCGCGTGCTGCCAACGGGGTGATTTTAGTAACCACCAAAGGGGGGCGCAAAGGTCGTACCGTGGTGACATACGATGGGTTTTATGGTGTGCAGGATGCTGTAAAAATGCCTGGGTTGTTGAACGCCAAGCAATTTATGGAAATCTACAACGAAGAACGGGTTGTTTCCGGTAAAGCTCCTGTGGATTTTGCCACTGTGATTCCCGGGATCTATCAGGATGTTCAAAATGGATGGCAGGGAACCAACTGGATGGAAGAGATTCGCAACAAAAATGCCCCGATTCAAAACCACTCGCTCAACATTTCCGGAGGTTCTGAAACATCGGTTTTCGCGTTGGGTTTTTCATATTCTGCCCAAGAGGGTATTTTCGGAAAACCGGTTGAACCCAAACACGACCGTTACACCGTTCGTTTGAACAGCGATCACGTGCTTTATGAGAAAGACGGGATGGACGTGATTAAGATTGGTGAAACCATGACTTATAGTTTTCGTGATAAATCGGGGATTGCCATTGGTGGAATGTACTATAATGACATTCGCAATATGTTGCAAGGAAACCCGTTGGTACCTGTTTATAATAGTAATGGCGAGTATTTTGCCCGTGCTGATGTGAAAGCTTCCGGCCTCGAGGCTTTGTCATCGCGTTTATATAACCCTAAAGCTCAAATGGAATTGAACCGGGGGATGAACGAAACTCTGAATTATGATCTCAACAGCAGTGCTTATCTGCAAATTCAGCCCATGAAGGATTTGATTTTCAAGTCAAGCTTCGGGTATAAAATGAATGCCAATGCTTACCGTAGTTATCAGCCTGCTTTCGATTTGGCCGGAGATGCAACGTTTACCCCTGGACGAATTACTCAAACAGCTGGTAGTGGTTATAGCTGGACCATTGAAAATACATTGAGCTACAAGTTTAAGCTGGATCAACACGCTTTTGATGTGGTTGTGGGGCAGTCGGCCGAAAAATGGGGATATGGAAGCAAAATGGAAGCAACCAATGCCAATCCTACCTTCATCGGGTTTGATTATGCTTACCTTAACAATACTGACGGTTTGACCACTGGTGTTACCAACATTGGCGGACAACCGAACACTCAGGGTAACATGGCTTCTTTTTTTGGTCGTGTAAACTACAACTTTAACGAAAAGTATTTGCTGACTTTGGTAATGCGTGCTGATGGCTCTTCAAATTTTAATGAAGGCAAGCGCTGGGGGACATTCCCATCAGTTTCTGCCGGTTGGGTCATCACTGAAGAAGGTTTTATGGCCAACAATGGCGTGGTTGATTTCTTGAAACTGCGTGCCAGCTGGGGGCAAAACGGGAATGCCGATATTACAGCTTTGCAATACCTGAGTTTGATTGCTTTTGACCGTGAAAACAACTACACGTTTGGAAACGATCGTAATAAAATGCAATTGGGCGGTTATCCTGCTTTTATTCCGAACCCCTATGTGAGCTGGGAGACATCAGAACAGTTAAACATCGGTTTTGATGCCTATTTCTTAGGTTCAAGATTACAAACGGCGTTTGATTATTACACCAAAACTACCAAGGACTGGTTGGTACGTCCCACGCTGTCGGCGGTTCAGGGGCCACAAGGGGCTTTTGTGAATGCCGGTGAAATTATCAACAAAGGGATTGAATTGGCGCTGCGTTGGAACGATAATGTTGGTGCATTTAGTTATGGCGCACAGTTCAACATCTCGAAAAACGACAACGAGGTGACCAAAATGGGCGAAACAGATACGTTTCGTGAAAGTAACCCTAGCATCATCTCTCAGGGAACCGACCCAATATGGCGTGTCGAAAAAGGATATCCTGTGGGTTACTTCCGTGGTTATAAAACGGAGGGCATTTTCCAAAACGCAGCGCAAATTGCCAATTGGAAACATGGCTTTCTGCAAGAAAATCCACAGCCCGGTGACGTGATATTCTCTGATGTAAACGGTGATGGAAAGGTGAATACCGATGATAAAACCATGATTGGAAATCCACATCCTGACTTCCGCATCGGTTTTGGGGTCAACTTTGCCTATAAAGGTTTTGATTTCTCGTTGAGCGGGAAAGGAGCTTTTGGGCAGCAAATTCTTCAGTCGTATCGTTCGTTTGCCGATAACGAATTCCATAACTATACCACCGACATCCTGGGTCGTTGGCATGGAGAAGGGACTTCTAACAAAATTCCCCGCATGACCGCCGGTAACGGAACCAACCGTCTCAACATTTCAGAATTGTATATTGAGGATGGTGACTACATCAAAATTCAGAACGTGACCCTGGGATACGACTTTAAGAAATTGCTGCCCAAGTTGCCCATGTCGCAAGCTCGCTTGTATGTGGCCGGTCGTAACCTGTGGACTTTTACCGACTATTCGGGCATGGATCCTGAAGTGGGTTATGGCGATGACCAACCATTTGTGCAAGGTGTTGATTTGGGCTTTTACCCTTCGGCAAAAACCTATTTGGTGGGTCTTAATTTGAAATTCTAAGAACTTATTTTTATGACAAATATGAAACGAGCCATCAGGATATTAGCCATGTATATGCGATGCTGATTGCGAGTTCCATCTGACCAATAAAAATCAAATAATTTACAGATGAAAAAAATTGGATATTTATTCATAGCTGCCTTGATGTTGAGTAGTTGCGAGGATTTTTTACTCGTGGAGCCGCTCACGCAAAAGACTTCAGCGAACTTTCCGCAAACTGCCGAAGATGCCAAGCAAATGATGGCCGGTATCTACACCACCATGAACAATGAGCAGCGCGATTGCGACAGGAGCCACATGTTTGTGTGTGAAATCGCCAGCGACGATAAGTTGGGCGGTGGTGGGGTGAACGATATCAAAGCTCAAGGTTATGAGGCATTTTTGTCGTCAGACCCTGAAATGTTGTTTCACACCTGGGAGGCCTCGTATGAAGGCATTCACCGTGCGAATTTTGCCATTGAGAATCTGGTGTTGCTGAGCGATGCCGTGGTGAGTCCTGAATTGAAAAACCAGTACATGGGTGAAGCAAAATTTCTGCGAGCTTTCTTCTATTATCGTTTGGCTACTCTTTTTGGTAATGTACCATTGAAAATTTCCACACCTCGTGCCGATTTGAGCAATGCGACGCCCGAAGCCATTTTTGCTCAAATTGCATCTGATTTGAAAGAAGCCATTGAGTTGTTGCCTAATATCCCATATTCAACGACTGAAGATGGACGAGTGACCCGTTGGGCAGCTCAGGCCATGATGGCTCGCGTATGGTTGTTCTATACTGGTTTTTATCAAAAGTCTTCGCTCCCCATGGTAGGCGGTGGTGAGGTGACCAAAGCCAATGTAGTGACTTGGTTGGGTGATTGCGTTACCAATAGTAAGCATGACTTGGTTGGTGATTTTCACGAACTGTGGCCTTATACCAACTCTTTGACTGTTAATGAATATGATTATACAAAAGCTTACATGGCCAAAACCGGGAAACAGTTGAAATATGCCAGTGATAATGGTGCCAGAAATCCAGAAACCGTTTTTGCCCTTAAGTTCTCAAACTATACTGACTGGGACATTCGTAAGGGTTACGGTAACATGTATCAGCTTTATTTTGCTTTGCGCGGTTTGCAGTCCTTGAATAACACATTTCCTTATTCCGGTGGTTGGGGACAGGGCAATTCTATTCCCAAAGGATTGGTTGATCAGTGGCAGGCTGACGAACCCAATGATATCAGATTGTGGGCTTCGGTGCTTGATATTGAAGCAGAGTTGCCAAATTATAGCAAAGGTCAATGGGATTTTGTACTCGAAAGCAATTATTGGGGTAAAAAATACAATGGTATTACCGCCAAAGACCCGAAAACTGGAGAGCCAAAGCACAGTTATGCAGTGATAATGTATGGTAGCAAAGATAATGCCCAGTTAGCGCATGGCGACGACCTGATCCTTATTCGCTTTGCCGATGTGTTGCTGATGATGTCAGAGTTGACCGAAGATGCCCAGTACATGAACCGGGTTCGTGCTCGTGTTGGCCTTCCTGCTGTATCGTATAGTTTGGCGAACTTGCAGAAGGAGCGTCGCTATGAGCTTGCTTTTGAGGGGTTGCGTTGGAACGACATGCGCCGTTGGGGGGACGCTTATGCCAAAGCGGCTCTGGAAACCCAGATTGGGGCTCCCGTTTATAACTTTGGAGAGCCGGCAGTTTACAACGGTCTCAACCCCAAAGGGTACAGTGCCCGTTATGATGAAACCAAAGGTTTCTTCCCCATTCCCGAATCTGAAATCCGATTGGCCAACGGTTTGATTGAGCAAATCCCCGGCTTTAAGAATGGTGAGGGAAAATATCCTGGATGGAGTAACTAATTTTTTCAAGCACCCGATAAGAAGCTGCCTCACGGGGCTGCTTACTGTGGGGGATTGTTCGATAATATATTCAAGAACTCCTTTTTTTCATGCATAGAGTTTAATTAGGGAAAGGTCGCTTTGTTCTGCAAGGCGGCCTTTTTTATTGTGTAGGTTGTATGGTTTGTTTTTCGTGTTACCGATACGCTTTTACCTAAGAGATTGAGTGGAAAACTCAGATGCGATTGCCAAAACTGCCCCTTGGTGCGGTGAATACAGGCCATTACTTCGTTACAGGCATTGATTGGAACAACATGTAAAAGAGCTGATTTCCATGGGGCAAGTCCGGAAATTATCGCAAGGCAGTGGAGTTTATGAAAACTAATGTATATTTGCGTGAAAATTCGTCAAAAGCCATTTGATTAAATACTTACAAATCAAAGTCGTTAAGTTAAGAGAAGAAGACGAAGATGGTGAGACAGATGATGCGATAAGGAAAGATATTTAGATCTGTCTTCTTTGTCTTCAGTCTCATCTATCTGTCTTTTGTCTAATCCTCTTCTGTGAATCGCACTAACTTAACGACATTGATTCATGGACCATTAAAAATTAAAGTCAGAATATCACTCTCACTCGATACAATATGAAACTGAGATTTCTTTTTCTTGCTTTTGCCGCTTACGGCACAATGACATCAGGTGCGCAGAACTACACAACTTTTAATCCGGCAAATGAAACAAATTACGGATACCTGAAGAATTATCTGCCACTCAAGCAATATGTTAATCATGTGCAGTATCCTAACTTCAAACTGGGACTTGCCGTCAGTGCCAATGACTACCTGAACAACAACACCGTAAAGGCGGTTGTCAACGGCTATTTCACGGAGACCGTTGCAGGCAATGAAATGAAGATGTCAAGCTGCGTGAGTAGCAACGGGGCAATGAATTTCACTACCGTTACCAATTTTGTCAATGCTGCATCAACAGCCGGTGTTCACGTTTTCGGACATACGCTGGCATGGCATTCCCAACAGCCCACCGGCTATCTGAACGGCTTAATCAAGGACAAGGATCCGGTACCTTTTGCAGACAGTGATATAACCGTATGGACGTTATTGAAGTCAAAGGACTTCACACAGGATAAAAGCATTGGTTGGACATCGAACAAAACAACGTATGGTTTTTCAACATCTTTCGTCACCGATGGTCTTCAGGTGAATACAACCAAGAAGACCACCAACACCTATGATGTTCAGTACATCGTAATGGACAATATCCCCACAGTTACGGGCGTGACCTACCAAATGACCATCACCGTAAAAGGGTCGGCTGCCGGCAATATCCACAGCAAACTTGGAAACTGGAGTGGCGGCGCCAACGCGGAAATACCCTTCACCACGGAATGGCAGGATGTGGTCATCAACTACACCAGCACGATCGATAACAGTTTTCTGCTTTTCCAGCACGGAGACTTCGTAGGTGACATTTGGATTAAGAACATCAGATTTGATAAATCAGTGGGAGGTAAGAAGGCTACCCGTAGCTGTATCGTGATGGATGCCACAGCAAAGAATGCGAATACATGGGATAACCAGTTCTGGATCAAGTTAGGCAGTTTCAATGCAGGTGATACCTATGAGTTCTCTGCCGAAGTGCGTGCCGACAATGTCGCTAAGGCTTCAACTCAAACCCATAACGCTCCGGGAAGTTACGTGACCTATCAGGCAATTGGCGATGTTAACTTTACAACAGACTGGAAAACAGTGACCAAAACAGGATCATTCACGAATGCCGGACAGTCCATCGCTTTCAACCTCAACGAATTTTCCGGTGCCAACAAGTACTGTTTCGACAATATCAGCTTCAAAGTAAACGGGGTGGAACGTGTGACCAACGGTAACTTAGACGGAACCGATGTTTCATCGTTTGCATGGAGGCACTACGGTGATGCTTCTGTTGCGAGTGCCACCATCACTGCAAACTATAATTACGTTATCTTGCCTCAGAGCATTCCATTGTCAGATCAGGAAAAGCATGACATTCTGGTCGATGCCATGGATCGATGGATTGCCGGTATGATGAACGCCTGCGGCGGTAAAGTGAAAGCGTGGGACGTGGTCAACGAGGCTATCTCAGGAAGCGATTCCGACGGCGATGGTTTTTATGACCTTCAGCATGAAAATGGCGATGACGCCAATTTCTTTTGGCAGGATCACATGGGGGATTTGGAATATACACGTCAGGCAGTGCGTTTGGCTCGTCTGCACTATGCCAACTCAATGGCTTCGAAAGGTGGTGACGATGGTCAACTAACACTGTTTATTAATGACTACAACCTGGAAAGTGACTGGGACGGCAACAAAAAACTGAAATCGCTCATTAAGTGGATCGAACGTTGGGAAGAAGACGGTGTCACAACGATAGACGGCATCGGCTCTCAGATGCACATTTCGTGTTACATGAATGACGCGACCCAGACCAGCAAGAAAAATGCTATTGAGAACAGTTTTAAGCTCATGGCGGCTACCGGTAAACTGGTTCGCATCAGTGAATTGGATATGGGTATGGTCGATGCTAGTGGTAATGACGTGGCGACAGCCAATGTGACAGAAGAAATGCATCAGCGTATGGCAGATCTTTACGAGTGGATCATTAAGAAATATTTTGAGATTGTTCCCGCTAACCAGCAGTGGGGCATCTGCCAATGGTGTGCCACCGATGCTCCGACCAACAGCGGTTGGCGGGCAGACTTGCCTGTAGGATTGTGGACACTCGACTGGTATCGCAAGCATACCTACGCTGGTTTTGCTCGCGGTCTGGGAGCACCCCAAAACCCAACAAGCGTTGACCGCATCATAATCGATTCAAACAACCAGGCTCCGGCACCCATTTACGATCTTTATGGTCGTAATTTAGGCAACGATTTGGAGATACTCCCGGCAGGAATTTATATCCAAAATGGCAAAAAGTTCCTGATGCGTTGATTGCGATGTAGATGCTTATTTGCACCTGAGGGGTATTTTGGTGTGATTTTCGTTGAGAGACTCACCATAATACTCCTACTTCCCCGTAGCAGCGCGATACAATCGGGCGGCTATTTTATGAATTACTGCACCTGGCAAAAAAGTCTTTCGCCAAACTTTTACCGCATTTCCTACTGTGTTCTTGTTGTTGATAAGGTTTGTTTTAATCACGCGACTTAAACCGCCCTGAGCCGAGGTAAATAGATCGGTTACGAGTTAAGAATTCGCGCGCGAAAGGGGAATGAATCGTTGTACAAACAGGCGAGGGCTTGTGGTCGTTCTTAATATTTAAGTAGCAATGTCGTTTAGTTAGTGACAATTGAATAAAAGACAAGAAGAATATTAGACAGCAGACAGATAGATGAGACTGTGAAGATGAAGAAGAGAGATCTAAATATCTTTCCTTATCCCATCATCTGTCTCATCGTCTGGCGTCTTCTTCTATTAACTTATCGACATTGATTTAAGCAGGGCAATGCCCTACTCAAATGCTGGCGCCACATTGGGGCTTGTCAATATACTTTCAGGTCGCTTGTTGTAAAAATCCACAATGAAATCAGTTCAGTAACAATCAGACCTTTTCAGACTGTTGATTCTGATGCGGTAAGGAATCAGCACGTGAGCTTTCTTGTACCCCCTTTTGAAGGATGAAGGGGCTGTAAAACCCATGATCAATGCTTCCGATTTTCTGGCTCAATTGGATCGTTTTGTGCATGGCACACCTATTGGGGATGAGCCCTTCAGGCCATCAAAGAAATAAGCACCATGAATGCCCTCTTTTTTTATCTTTGTGTTCTTTCATTGGTGAGAAATGAATGAGTGAATTGAGATTAAAACAGATATGAATTATTGACGTCGAGGCTTTTAATGCGACAGAGAGCATGTTTAATCCTGATCGCTGAGTCTGGTGTCTTTTTACACTTTAGAAATGAAGATAGCGTTAATTGGTTACGGAAAAATGGGTAAGGAAATCGAGAAGATTGCCCTAGAGCGCGGACACGAAATCGTATGCCGCATCGACATCAATAGTCCTGACACGTTCGACAGCGATGCCTTTCGCTCGGCTCAGGTGGCCATTGAGTTCACCACGCCCGAGGCGGCCTACCATAATTTCCTCAACTGTTTTAAGTACCATGTGCCCGTGGTGGCCGGAACCACCGGATGGCTCGATAAGATGGACGACATTCGCCAGTGCGTGGCCGGTGAAAATCAGACTTTCTTTTACGCTTCGAACTACAGCCTGGGCGTGAATATCTTTTTTGCCATCAACAAGCAATTGGCCAAATTGATGAATCGTGCCGATGGCTATGACGTGTCGATGGTTGAGGTGCACCACACCCAAAAACTCGATGCACCCAGCGGTACCGCCATCACGCTGGCCGAGGGCATCATCGACAACTACAACGGCAAGTCGGCGTGGGCGCTTGAGTCGTCCGACAAGAAAGAGGACCTGGTCATTAAGGCCGTGCGCGAGGGGCAGGTGCCGGGCATTCACACCATTACCTACGATTCGGAGGTGGACGAAATCATGATACACCACAGCGCCAAATCGCGCAAGGGCTTTGCTCTGGGTGCCGTGCTGGCTGCCGAGTTCACTGCCGGCAAAAAAGGATGGCTGGGAATGAACGACCTCTTGTGCCTCGAATAGTAACTTTTCGTTTAACCTGATGTTGCGTGTCCCGTTGGTGGGGTGCATCACATTTTTAATTTCTATCAGATGAAGAATATACCGGTTTCTGCCTGGGTGAAGTTTGGCATCGTTTTTATCCTTTACCTGCTTTGGGTGATATGGGTGGGCAACTATTGGCTCTTGCTGGGTTTGCCCGTGATTGTGGATATGTATCTGACCAAAAAGGTGCCATGGACATTTTGGAAAAAAACCAAAGAGGGCGATAAGCCAAGCAAGATCGTCGAATGGGTTGATGCCATTGTGTTTGCCCTGGTTGCGGTTTATTTCATCAACCTGTTTTTGTTTCAGAATTACAAAATCCCCACGTCATCGCTCGAAAAGTCGTTGTTGGTGGGCGACCACCTGTTTGTGAGTAAGGTGAGCTACGGGCCTCGCATCCCCAACACGCCGTTGGCGTTTCCATTGGTGCAAAATACCTTTCCCATTTTCAACTGCAAGTCGTACGTTGAATGGCCGGCGTGGGATTATCGTCGTTTGGCCGGATGTGGCCCAGTGGAGCGCGGCGACATTGTCGTGTTTAACTTTCCGGCGGGCGATACCATCGCTTTTGCCATGCAAAATCCCGATTATTATAACCTGTGTCGCGATGCCGGTCGTTACATTGTGGGCAGCAATCCCGGAGCGTATGACAACCTGCAGTTTACCACTGCTTGGGAACGCAACCGTTTTCTGCGTGAAGTAGGTAAGAAAGAGATTGCCAAGAATCCGCATATTTATGGTGAAATCATGTACCGTCCCGTCGATCGGCGCGAGAATTACGTGAAGCGTTGCGTGGCTTTGCCCGGCGATACGCTCACGTTGCGTCATAATAAAATGTACATCAACGGGCAGGAAGTGGTGGAACATGCAGGAGTGCAGCATCTGTTTCACGTCATCACCGATGGGAATAATTTGAGCCCTGAGTTTTTTAAGAATTACGGGATCTCCGACGATGATCGTCGCGAGGGGGGAGGCGCTCCTCACTACCTGTTGCCGTTTACCGACGAAAAATCGGCCTCGCTGGCCAAGGTACGGTCGGTGGTGCGCGTGCAGATGGACGAGCAGCAGCCCGATTCCATGGGCTTTTCGGTGTTTCCTTACAGTCCCGATTATCCCTGGAGTCGCGACAACTTTGGGCCGCTGTGGATTCCTAAAAAAGGAGCCACCGTGGCACTCGACATCCACAACCTGGTGCTTTATGAGGCCATCATTACCTCGTACGAGGGCAATCGTCTGGACGTGAAAGAGGGGCAGATTTTCATCAACAACCAGCCCGCCACTTCCTATACCTTTAAAATGGATTATTACTTTATGATGGGCGACAACCGCCATAAGTCGGCCGACAGCCGATACTGGGGTTTTGTGCCCGAAGATCATGTGGTGGGCAAACCCCTGTTGGTGTGGTTATCGCTCGACAAGGATAAGTCGTTCCCCATGAGCATTCGCTGGAATCGTTTCTTTAAGTGGATGGGCGACGGCGAGTAAATTTTTGTCGTCACGCCGCCAAAGAATCATCAAAAAAATGACCGCTTAGGGCACAGAGTTTTTTGCAGAAAATGGGGGCAACATCTTTGCCTTTTTCCTGTTCACTGCGATGATCTCTGCGAACTTTGCGGTTCGTTTTTTTACCTCCAAGACGCTAAGGTGTCGCCAAGTTCGCTAAGAAAAAGAACATAGCCCTCTGCGTTCCTTTCTTTGCGCCTTTGCGGTTAATTTTTTTACCGTCCAGACGCTAAGGTGTCGCCAAGTGCGCTAAGAAAAAGAACATTGCACCCTCTGCGTTCTTTTCTCTCCGCTCCTTTACGGTTAATTCTTATGTAGACTGTTCTAAGCATTTCGTTCATCAAACACCAAAGCCATGTTACGACCCGATTGGGGATGGATTCTCTTTTTTTGTTTTGTGCTGCTGTTTTGCGCCTGGGTGCGGTGGCCGCTGTTGGCCATGGTGACTGTGGGGGTGGCTGTGCTGACGTTTGTGCCGCGTGTGCGGGCATTTTTCATCAAAAAGCATCAGCAAATTGGGCGCATCGGGCGGATGATTTGTGACTGGGGCTTTGTAGTGGTCGTGTCGCTCACCATTGTGGTGGGGCTCAAAAGTTATTTTGTGGATGTGTTTCGGTTGCCATCCAACTCCATGGAGATGACCATTGGCAATGGCGATATGGTGGTGATCAACAAGCTTATTTTGGGGCCGCGCATGAGACCCGACGACCCCGATGCCTTTTACCGGGCTCCGGGTTTCCGAAAGGTGCGGCACAACGATTTGATTGTGTTTAATTTCCCAGAGGGCGATACCTTGCTGGTGAATCGGTATTTCGAAAGTTATTACTCCCTCAAGCGACAATATGGCGACATGAAAACGCCCGGGGGGCAAACCCTGTTGGGCAAAACGGCTTATAAAAGTGTGACGCGCCGACCCAAGTACATCAAGCGGGTGGTGGCTTTGCCGGGCGATACCGTTGAGATGCGCGACGGCACACTTTGGGTCAATCACCGGAAGGTGAGTGTGCCGCCCACTTCGGTGCGCAAGTATGTCGATGCTACAGGGCGTGGCGATTCGTTGCTGAAGGCGCTCAACATCCGTCCCTATAACCGTTATCTGCAAAAGCAAACCCCCATTTATGAATTGTCGGTGGGGCAGGTGGCGCAACATGCGGCTTTGGACTCTCATGTGGTGCCGTTGCGGGTGCCGGCCGACCAGCCCGATCCGTACGTTTTTCCTCACGATTTCCGTTGGAATGTCGATCACTACGGCCCGGTGGTGGTGCCCGCCAGGGGGATGCGACTGGATGTGAATGAGCGCAATATTTTATTGTATGCCCGACTCATTGATGTGTACGAAGGCAACGAACTGTCGGTGCGGGGCGATGAGGTGCTGATCAATGGGCAGGTGACCCGGTCGTATGTTTGTAAGATGGACTATTACTGGGTGATGGGCGACAACCAGCCCCACTCGTTCGACAGCCGTTATTGGGGTTTTTTGCCTGCTAACCACATCATTGGCGTGAGTCCTTTGCAGTTTCATGTCGATGGCCATGAATGATGATGGCATGGCTTTTCGATTTGCCACTTTTTGTGGCTAACGATTTTTCAACCATATGACAGTTGTGATTTTGATCCCATTTGAATGTGACATTTTCATTTTATGATGATCCGATGATATTTCCCATTACCTATTTGGGGCCGGTGCATTATTATGCCCGTTTGCTCCATGCCCGGCAGGTGCAACTAGAGCATTGTTGCCGATACGAGCGTCAGACCTTTCGCAACCGTTGCGTCATTGTGGCGGCCAACGGACAGCTACCCCTCACCATTCCTGTTGTAAAGCAAAGTGGTGTGACGCCCCTGACGCGCGATGTGCGCATTGCTTACGACACCCCCTGGCAAACGCTGCATTGGCGGTCGCTGGTGTCGGCCTATCAGTCGTCGCCCTATTTTGAGTATTATATGGACGACTTTGAGCCGTTTTATACCCGGAGGTTCGAGTTTTTGTTCGATTTTGATTTACAGCTCACCGAGCTGGTGTGCCGATGCATCGACATGCCCTTTCATTACACCTTCACCACCGGTTATGAAACGGCAGTAAGCGAGGCGCCCGACCTGCGGCACATCATTCATCCCAAATATGATGGCGCACAACCCGATGCCCTGTTTCATCTGCAACCTTACCGACAGTTGTTTCAGGCCAAGACGGGGTTTTTACCCAATTTGAGCATTGTGGATTTGTTGTTTAACAAGGGCCCCGAGAGTTATCTGGTGCTGCGCGATTCAATGGGGCAGCCCTGAAAAGGTTTATGAATATCCATAAATATGCCTGTTCTCCTTTGTGGTTCTTATCTTCTGTCAAATAATAAATTGCACGGAGAAGCACCAAGATGACGCATGGACTCATTGAGTCAAAATAAACGCAAAGGCGCGAAGGCGCTGAGTTATTTTGTTACGCTATGCGTTTAAATAACAATGCAGATAACTCAAAAGAGATATAAAGTAGATGACGTAGAGAATCAGAGTTTTAGGAACCTATACGGATATTGCAAAAATTTGGCTCTATTCTGATTTGTGTGGGTAATCATAAGTCTCAATTCACACAAACCATTTTTTCGTGCCCTCGAGCCGGGCGGGCTCTTACTTTTTATTCGGAAAGGGTTTGTTTTCATTTGCCCTCATGATTAAGCGTCGTTGAGCTCCACTGAATTGGCTACAGCCCCAAAAAGTAAGCAATTTTTGCATCAAGTGAGAGTAGTGTGCAAACTGGTTTGCCAATGCCGAACGTTGCAAAAATCAGCTTTGCTAAAAAAGGCCGCCGCTGACGTAAAATGGCTAAAAATCATAGGCCTTCGCTAAAATCTGCGAACTCGCAAGCTCAAACAGCGCATCTTTTTTAACGCTCAGTCCTATGATTTTCTTAACGCCATTTTCCGAAGGCGGCTTAGTTACCTTGCTTGATTTCGTGCTTTCATATTTTGTTTACCCATAGGATTCGACATAGAACCACAAATTTTTTTCACATGCCGGTAAGGCCTTGTCGGCACTCACTAACGTTTTTTTGCCGGCTTCATCGCAAAGCCCTCCTAAACTCTTACACCCCTAAACTTCTACACTCTAATAGTCCCAGTTTATCCATGGCCGTTTGAATAATCCTGTCGTGGTCAAAAGCCAAGGGCGGCAGTTGATTGATGGGGAACCAGCGGGCATCGCTGGCATCGTCCATCCCCTTCACGGGAAGGGGGGCATCAATAAAAACATAATAAGCCACCGTGATGGTGCGATGGCGCGGGTCACGACCCACGGCTCCGAAGGTGTGCAGTTGTGTGAGGCCGGTGAGTTGCAGGCCTGTTTCCTCTTGCAGTTCACGTTCGGCCGACGCATCCAGGTCTTCGTCCATGTCGACAAAGCCACCCGGCAGCGCCCATCGACCCGCAAAAGGGTCATGCCCCCGTTGTATCAGCAGAATGTGAAGATGGGCTTTGTCGCCGGCCAGCACCAGGGCATCGGCCGTGACGGCTGGGCGGGGGTAGTCGTAGGTATAGGACATGGTTAAATGACCCGTTTGATGAGTTTAAGTTTGTGGGTGTATTTTTTCAGTTGGGTGTTGTAAATGCCCTGATGATCGAGCTTGTCGATGCGCACAACGCCCGAGGCGTGAATGATGTCACCCTTGCCAATGCAAATGCCCACGTGGGTGATTATATCGTTGTCGTCGCAAAAAAAGGCGATGTCGCCTGTGTGTGTCTCTTCCACAAATTCAACGGTGGTGCCGTGTTCAATTTGTTGCGAGGCATCGCGGGGCAGCTGCACGCCAATGATTTTATAAACCATCTGCACCAATCCCGAGCAGTCGATGCCATAAAACGTACGCCCGCCCCACAGATAGGGGGTGTTGAGGTAGTTCATGGCGATTTCCTGTATGTTGGGCATCTTTTTGGCGGGGGTGGCACTCCCGGTCAGGTAGTAGTCGCAGTTGTTGATGGTGAAACTGTTGATGTTGCTGCCATTAAACACAATGCGGCTGCCACCGGTGAGGGTGTGCGACGATTTGTCGTGATCCGAAATGACCTTCACCAGGGGGGAGGGCACCATCCAGGCTTCTTTATTGCGCCAACTGTCGAGTTCGCGTTCGGGGAGGTTCACAATCATTTTGGCATCAATCCAACCTTCGTAGCCGTCGTAGTCCATGCGGATGCGTGCCCACTTTTCTTCCATTTGAAGAATCTCGTAGGTTTCGCCAAACACAATTTGAGTGACCATTTCGGCTGTTTCGCTCGCGTGAGCCCTAACCGGGATAAATCCGGCAGTGCAAATACTTCCTGTCATTGTTGGTTTAAGAAAAATTGAACGGCGAAGATAGCCTTTTTTTCGCCAGAGCGGATAGGGTTAATGGATGCTGGCGGTTCGTTGGTCAAAAAATCATGATTTGACCCCAGCAGGGGGTGTAAAAGACGGGCGGGCAACGATGTTTTTTAATCTCATTGATTTTTCGCTATTTTGGTTCTGTAAAAAACCATTTGTTGTGAAAAGAATTTTGACCCCTCTGACGGCTTACGGCAAGCTCACGTACAAAATCCTGTTGTTCATGGTGGCGGCAGGCTTGGTGTTGTATATGTTTCCACGATCGGGAAAGTTTCGTTATGAGTATGCCAAGGGGCGGTTTTGGAAGCACAGTGTGTTGATTGCCGGATTTGATTTTCCCATCATCAAAACGCCGGAGCAGCTCAAGACCGAACGCGACAGTGTGCTTCGTTTTTTTCGTCCCTATTTTGTACTCGATTCATCGTTGTGGGATCAGGATTTGAGCCGGTTTGATGCCGATTATCAGCAATTGGTGCCACAGCTCAGGGATGATTACCGGTTTTTGCACACCGGGGGGCGTTATCCCGAACGGGTGATGATGCTCAAGCTGGGGCATCACATTCAAAATCGGCTTAAAAACTTATACCAAAGGGGTATCATTGAGTTGCCCGAGTCAATGGCTTCGGTCGATGAGCATTTTGAGTTCAAGCTCATTCGTGGCAACTTTGCCGAGCCTTATGGCCTTTCGGAGATGTACACGCCCAAAAATGCCTACCGGGTGTTGTCCGATCAGGTGCGTCGCTACATGGTTGATTCGCTGTTGTTGGATGTCTCGGCCAATTCGTCGGAGTATGCTTCGTTTGTGTCGCGGTTGCAGCTCAATCGATATCTGAATCCTTCGGTGAAATACGATCAGCAACGCAGTGATGTTGAGCGGCAGAATCTGCAAAAGCAGCTCTCCACCACCTCGGGGGCGGTGCGCATGGGGCAGCGTATCATTGGCCCGGGCGAAATGGTCGATGATCAAATGATGCAGGTTCTCGACTCGTACAAGGCTGCTTTTGAAGCTAACTTGTTGGGTGATGCCGGCTACACGCAAATTCTTATTGGGCAGATTCTCATTGTGGTGTCGTTCTTTACCGGGGTGTTACTCTTTTTGTATT
This sequence comes from Breznakibacter xylanolyticus, assembly GCF_003254275.1. Lineage (GTDB taxonomy): Bacteria > Bacteroidota > Bacteroidia > Bacteroidales > Marinilabiliaceae > Breznakibacter > Breznakibacter xylanolyticus. Next base: position 26,491 of record NZ_QKZK01000035.1, read on the forward strand.
TCTTTCGCCACGACGTGTATCAGAGTAATAAAAGTGTGCTGTTTATATTGATGATGATGGTGGGGATGGTGTTTTTGGCACGCGTGTCGAGCACCTTTTATTATATCCCCATGTTTGTGATTCCTTTTACTATGCTGCCCATCACGGTTCGTACCTTTTTCGATTCGCGGCTGGCGCTCTTCATTCATATCATGACCATTTTGCTGGCCTCGTTTTTTGCGCAAAACGGCTTTCAGTTTGCCTTTATTCAGATTTTAGTAGGGGTGACGGCCATTTTCAGTCTTTATCGCATCGAGCGTCGAAGCCAGTTGCTCAAAACATCAATCCTCATTGTGTTGGTGTATATGCTTTTGTACACATCGTTGTTTTTGTGGCAGGAGGGCGACATTCGCAAAATTAATCCGGTGGTTTACGGGCATTTTGCCTTCAATGGCGGTTTGCTGTTGCTCACCTATCTGGTCATTTATATCATCGAAAAACTGTTTGGTTTTTTGTCGGATGTGACTCTGGCCGAGCTCTCTAATACCAATCATCCCCTGTTGCTGAAGATGGCCGAGATGGCACCGGGCACGTTTCATCATTCCATCCAGGTGGGCAATTTGGCGGTGGCGGCTGTGAAAAAAATTGGGGGCAATCCTTTGTTGGTTTATGCCGGTGCCATGTATCACGACATCGGCAAGATGGAGGCGCCATCCATGTTTACCGAAAATCAACTCTCGGGCTTCAACCCCCTCACCGAGATGGATCTGGAAGATGGAGCCCGCATGGTGATCAGCCACATCGAAAACGGGGCACGACTGGCGCGCAAGCACAAGCTTCCCGAGCAAATCATCGATTTTATTGTGACGCATCAGGGCACCACCCGCACCAAATATTTTTACAACACCTATGTGAACCGGCATCCCGATAAACAGCCGGATATGACACATTTTCAATATCCGGGGCCCATTCCTTTCTCCAAGGAGACAGCGGTGCTGATGATGGCCGATTCGGTGGAGGCCGCCTCGCGCAGCCTTGTCAATTATTCCGACGAGGAGATTGATCGCCTGGTGGAACGCATCGTGGCCGACCAGATAGAGCAGGGGCAGTTTGCCGATGCTCCCCTCACGTTTCGCGAGATGACGCAGGTGAAGGAAGTGTTTAAGCAACGTTTAAAAATCATGTACCACACTCGCATTCAGTATCCCGAAATACACCACCGGCAGGCCTCCAAGTAGTGTTTTCGGGTGAGTTGACAAGGCGACGTGGGACAAAAAATGTTACTTTTGGCCAAAAAATAGGTTATGCCGCACCCTAAATATTGGATGGCAGCTTTCAGGCTGCGAACGCTCCCTCTGTCGTTATCGACCATTTTTGCCGGTTCCGTCGCTGCTGCCATGCACGGGGTATTTCGGTGGGATGTGTTGGTGATGGCTTCTCTCACCACGCTCTTTCTGCAAATTCTCTCGAACCTGGCCAACGACTATGGCGACGGGGTGGCCGGTACCGACCGCCACCGACAGGGTGAGCAGCGCATGGTTCAGAGCGGCCACATCAGCCAAAAGCAAATGTTGAGAATGATTGTTGTGTTTGCCGGGTTGTCGTTGCTCTCGGGGCTGTTGCTGTTGGCTCTGGCTTTGCCGGCCATTTTTTCGATGCGTGGATTAATGTTTTTGGCTGCCGGGGTGTTGAGTATTGGGGCAGCCATCAATTATACCGTAGGACGCAATCCTTATGGATATAAGGGATGGGGTGATTTTTTTGTTTTCGTGTTTTTTGGATTGGTGGGCGTTTATGGCTCATATTACCTGCATGCGGCTCATTTTTCATGGCCGGTGGTAAAGCTGGCTGTTGCCATAGGTCTGTTGAGTGCGGGGGTGCTGAACGTGAACAATCTTCGCGACGAAGCATCCGATCGGGCAGCCGGTAAGCGAACGTTGGTGGTCATTGGCGGGCGTGACTTTGGGGTGCGGTACCATGTGCTGTTGTTGGCTTTTGCCTGGTGGTGTTTGGTCGCTTTTGTGACCACTCAGGCATCTTCGTGGATGCAGTGGTTGTTTGTGTTGACCCTGCCATTGTTTATCAGGCATCTTCGAGTCATCATCACCCACCGCGAACCGGCTGCCATCGATCCGGAGCTGAAGCGCCTGTCGTTGGCCACTTTTTTTACCGTCATGTTGTTGGTGGCGGGGCAACTGTTAACACAATTATTTGGTGGATGATCTATGTCGATATGGGCGTAACGTGTATGTAAGCAATTCAATCATTGATGATTATTGGTGCTATTACTTCTAAAACTGCTTGTGTCCTTCCAAGTCTTGTGTCTTTATACTTGCGACTTGATACTTTTTCCTATGAAAAGATATATTGCACAATATCAACCATACCAATTTCAATTTGTGACACCCGGCGGGACGTCGAGGGGGGTGATGACCACGCGCCCCGGTTGGATAATTCGTCTTTATGAGGTTGACAGTCCAGAGGTGGCCGGATACGGCGAGTGTTGCATCATTCCTGGGCTTAGTGCCGACGATGTGGATGGTTTGCCCGCAATGTTGGCGCAAGTTGTTGGGAATATCAATGATTATCTTCCCGATTTTCATCAGCGGTTAGCGGCCTGGCCTTCCATTCGTTTTGCCATCGAGACGGCCTTGCTCGATTTGGATAGGGGCGGGCGTCGCCTTTTATTTCCGTCTGCCTTCACGCAAGGGCTCGATGGGATTGCCATCAACGGGCTCATCTGGATGGGGCAGCCCGAGTATATGTTGTCGCAGATTGCGAAAAAACTTGAAGATGGCTACCGCTGTTTGAAGATGAAAATCGGCGCCATTGGTTTTGACGACGAAATGGCCATTTTGCGGGGCATTCGCCAGCGTTATGGTGTTGACGATTTGGAGATACGTGTCGACGCCAACGGTGCCTTCACCCCCGACGAGGTGTGGGCAAAGCTCGATGCCCTGCATGCATTGCAGGTGCACTCCATCGAGCAGCCCATTCGGGCGGGGCAATGGGAATTGATGGCCAATGTGTGTCGCAACTCTCCGGTGCCTGTAGTGCTCGACGAGGAGTTGATTGGCATTCACGCCCCCGAGACCATGCGATCCATGCTCGATGCCATTCTCCCTCAATACATCATACTGAAGCCCGGTCTGTTGGGCGGGTTCGACATCAGTAGCCAGTGGATTACTATGGCGCAAGCGCGTGGCATTGGCTGGTGGGTTACATCGGCGCTAGAGGGCAACATCGGGCTAAATGCCATTGCCCAGTGGACTTATACGCTACACCCTGCCATGCCTCAGGGATTGGGTACGGGGCAGGTTTTTAGCAATAACATTCCGTCACCGCTCTATATTTCAAATGGTCGTTTGTATCATGATGCCAATGGGAGGTGGGATTTGAGCCCGTTAAGTGAATTGCCATGCAAATGATCATCAATCATCAGGTATTCGACGGTGCTAACCTACGCGCCCTCATTGACGAGAAAATGCGTGGTGGCGAAGATTGGGAGCGTGCCATTTTTGGCTTCATGCACGACTGGTTTTCCCCGTCTGCCGATGTGCTAATGCACACTTCCGGTTCAACGGGCGTGCCCAAGGCCATGACATTTCCCAAAACGGCATTGGTGGCATCGGCCAGGGCGACCATCAAGTTCTTTGGGTTGCTGCCCGGCGATAAGGTTTTATTGTGCTTGCCGGGTCAGTATGTGGCAGCTCGTTTGATGGTGGTGCGAGCCATTGTGGGGGGGCTCGATTTGGTGATGGTACCTCCGGGGGGGAATCCTTTGGCGCAATTGACCTGCGCCATTGACTTTGCGGCCATGGTGCCCTTGCAGGTCGAGCGAGCCATGAACGAAACGCCTGAGAAATTTTCACTGCTTCGTCGTTTAATTATCGGGGGGGCGGCGGTATCGTTGTCTTTAGGGCGCAAGCTGGCTCATCTTGATACACATGTGTGGGAGACTTATGGAATGACCGAAACGCTCACTCATGTCGCCGTCAGATGTCTGACAGGCAAAGACGCATCCGACCATTTTGAAGCATTGCCGGGTGTGCACTTTACGCTCACCGATGCAGACTGTTTGGTGGTGCATGTGCCCCATGTGACGCCGCAGCCGGTGGTGACCAATGATATGGTTGCGTTAAGTGATGGGCGATATTTTCGGTTGTTGGGTCGTGCCGATGATGTGATCAATAGTGGCGGCATTAAAATTCATCCAGTCAAAATCGAATTTTTATTGGCTCCGTTGATAAAAACTCCTTTTGCCATCACTTCTGAGCCTCATGAATTATTGGGCGAGCAAGTGGTGTTGGTGGTCGAGTCCGGTGTTCAGTTCCCTTGTCCACAAACGTTATTTGCAGACATCGATAAGCATCAGCGACCACGTAAGATATATATGGTCGATGCATTGCCCCAAACTGAATCCGGCAAGATTCGTCGAGCATTCTTAAAGGCTTGTTTAAAACAAGCTCGGCTACTGTGGGAGCGGAATGCGTGATGATTAGACTTGGTACGTTGGCGTTAGAAAATAATTCATTTTTTTTGTCCCGACTATTGCATTTTATGAAAAAGGACGTATATTTGCATCAAGATTTCTTCTTAGAATAAGGGTTAAGGTTAGGTTAGAAGGGGATACATAGCAATATGTGTTCCCTTTTTTTGGTTTTGATGGGTAAGTGTTAAAGAAAGCTAAAAGAATTGTTTGTGTGAAACATTATTTTGGCTGTGACGTTATAAGTATTGATTTCTTCATAGAATTAAGGGTTAAGGTTAGGTTAAAAGGGGATGCATAGTTATATGCGTTCCCTTTTTTAATGGTATTTCAACTGCGAAATTTATTTCGAGGGTAGGAGCCGAAAAGCATATTGACGAGGCATGAATAGAGTTGGATATTGTTGCTTTCTTGTATTGATGTAGTGGTAAGATTATTAGGTTTTTGATAGTGAGTGTTCTGTTTTTTTAAAATTATTGCAGTATTTTTCTTTGTAATAATTTGGTGGTTTGGTCAGATGACTTTATCTTTGCAATGTTTTCTTCATAGAATAAGGGTTAAGGTTAGGTTAGAAAGGGATACATCTTTGATGTGTCCCTTTTTTTGTGGGTTTATTTGTGGGTTTATCTGGATGAGTGTTCTTGTTTGATAGACTTAAAATTTCCACTTTTTTTGAAACAAATTGGTTGCATGCACCGTTAAAGCATGTGTAGATTACTTCATAGAATAAGGGTTAAGGTTAAGTTAGAAAGGGATGCATCTTTGATGTGTCCCTTTTTTATGGGTTGTTTGGTTTTGTTTTGAATGCTTAATAGGTGTTAATGATCTGTTTTTTTGAAACTCTTCGGTTGTGTGCACCGTTAAAGCAAGTGTAGATTTCTTCATAGAATAAGGGTTAAGGTTAGGTTAGTAAAGGGGATGCATCGTTGATGTGTCCCTTTTATTTTTCATTTGCGCGCAGTCTTTTCGGTAATTATTCCTCTTCTTACGGCAAATAGTTCACCCCCGTGTCGTGGATTGTTGGGTAACTTTGTGATACACGTTTTTGAAAGTGACACCATTGCTGATGGATGTCAAATCGGGCTTTATTGTTCGAGTGAATCACCATTGGGATTTTGGATGGACTTGTTGGATATATTAAAAAAAGATAGAGATGAGGATTATTGTTGCGTTGCTATTTGTAGGCATGATGGGATTGATGAATGCGCAGGATTATTGTATGAAAGCACCAGTTGGATATGGCTCCGCCACAACTGGAGGCGGGAATGCAACACCGGTAGTTGTGACAACCAAGACACAGTTGCAAACGGCTCTTTCGGCCAGTGGTGCCGGTGTGGTGATTGTTAAGGGAGCTATTCAGGTTGATTATTTGAGCTTGAAGGTGTCCGATAAAACGATTCTTGGCTTGCCTGGGTCATCGCTATATACCAATGTGCAGGTGAGCGGGGGCTCTGGGATTTTATATTTAAAGGAGGGATCCAATAATGTGATCATGCGTAATGTGACATTTATTGGGCCTGGGGCTTGGGATGTTAATGGGCGTGATTTGCTGACGCTCGATGGCGCTACCAATATTTGGATTGATCATTGTGATTTTCAGGATGGGATGGATGGAAATTTAGATACGAAAGGAAACTCCGATAATATCACCATTTCATGGTGTGAGTTTTCGTATTTAAAGGCACCTAAAACGACTGATTATGTGGTGGATGGGACGCCAGATCATCGTTTTTCCAATTTGATTGGTTCCAGTTCTTCAGATTGTCCGACAGACAAACAGTTTAGCATGACCTGGCAGTATTGCTGGTGGGCACAGGGATGCGTAGAGCGGCAGGTGAGAGCACGCAATGCCCAATTACATTTATTGAATTGTTATTGGAATAGTGATGTGTCGAAGACTTGCATTGGGCTCGAAGATGGTTCGGGGGGTGTTGGAACGTATTGTTATGTCGAAGGTTCCGTTTTTGCAGCCACTGGAGTGTATGCCAAGTTGAATTACGGTGGAACTCCTGATATTCAGTTTGTAGATTGTATGGGGAGTGGTCTTTCAAATAGTGCAACCCTACCTGCTGCTCCAGGCTATTTATATCGCGCGATACCATCGTTGGAGGTTGAGGCTGCAGTGACGCGGAGTTGTGGATCCGGCGCAACGCTTCAGGTGACTGAGGCGGGTGGGGTTTCTTCGTCATGCGCTGTAACTTCGGTGACTGCATCTGGTACTGAGTTGTTTACTGTTTCTCCGGTTGTAGTAACCACATGGGCTGATGTCATTGTTAGTGAATATGGAGCTGTTGTGGAATGTTTTGATCTAAAAGGGAAAAAGTTATTTCATCAGGTTGCCGTCGATTCGAATGTTTATTTGGATATGTCCGCATTCTCAAGTGGTGTTTATTTAATTTCAGTGACATCACAGGGGCGTGTTGATCGGCAAAAGGTGGTAAAACGTTAAAGACGCTGTTAATTGATGTTAAATGTGTGTTTTCGATGTAACATTTTTGTGGTAATAACGTTTTAAGTTGTAGATTTCTTCATAAAAATAAGGGTTAAGGTTAGGTTAGTAAAGGGGATGCATCGTTGATGTATCCCTTTTATTTTTGGAGATGATCTTTGGATTCTTAACCCACTTTGCAGCTATCCCAAAGCCATCGCCTGTATTTCAATGAATTGTTCATTTTCAAGTTCCGATTTGTGTACTACAGATTTTCGCTTTGTAAAGGGAGCGTATTTGTATTTTAGGGCATCGTAAAGCTTGCGGACATTTTGGTTTGGCTCAGAGCATCGACGAATCATGATTACTTGATCCTGCTGATTTTGCGCCAATGTGGTCACCGCTTTTTGGGTGTTCATGGTACGAACGATCTCACGCCAACCGCTATTGATGCCATGTGGCTTTAGTTGATGTCGGATCGTGTTTACCAGCCAATAGGCCAACAATCC